>NZ_JAOBTQ010000001.1:6605833-7206364 GCF_033366695.1 Streptomyces sp. SCL15-4 | reverse complement strand
CGCCCGGCCGCGCCGCGCCCCGCGCAGGCGCCCTACCAGGATCCGTACAACAACCAGCAGTACCGCGGCTACTGACGGCACACCCGGCTGTCGGTGCCGCCTGGCACGATGGACGGCATGGGAAACGCCGTAGTGCAGTCGATCCACGTCCATCCGGTCAAGGCGTTCCGGGGCGTCGCGCCCCGGTCGGCCGTGGTGGAGCCCTGGGGCCTGGCCGGTGACCGGCGCTGGACGTTGATCGACGACGGGGGAAAGGTCGTCACACAGCGCGAGTCGCCGCGCCTGGCGCTGGCCGCCGCCGAGCCTCTGGCCGGCGGCGGCGTTCGTCTGTCCGCGCCCGGCCGGGCGCCGCTGACGGTCGAGGTGCCCAAGCCGGCCGGGACCATTCCGGTGGACGTGTTCCGCACGAAGGTGGAGGCGGTCCCGGCCGCCGCCGCCGCGCACGCCTGGTGCAGCGCCTATCTGGGGACCGACGTGCGCCTGGTCCACATGGACGACCCGGCCGTGCGCCGCGCGGTCGCCCCGGACCACGCCCTGCCCGGCGAGACGGTGAGCTTCGCCGACGGCTTCCCCCTGCTGGTCACCACGTCGGCCTCGCTCGACGCGCTGAACTCCCTGATAGCCGAGGGGCCGCACGCCCACGAGGGCCCGCTGCCCATGGACCGGTTCCGGCCCAATCTCGTCGTCGCCGGCACCGAGCCCTGGGCCGAGGACGGCTGGCGCCGGATCTCCGTCGGCGATGTGGTCTTCCGGGTCGCCAAGCCGAGCGCGCGGTGCGTGGTGACCACCACCGACCAGGACACCGCCGCACGCGGCCGGGAGCCCCTGCACACCCTGGCACGCCACCGCAGGACGGGCGGGAAGGTGCTGTTCGGGCTGAACCTCGTGCCCCTCGGCCCCGGCACGGTCGGCGTGGGCGACCCGGTGCGCGTGCTCGACCGGCGGTGATCGGCGCGGACCGGGAACCGGGGGCCGTGTGCCGGTCGTTGAGGGAGCGTGGGGAATTCGTGAGAGACCGCGTACGTCGGATGTCCCGGCACGGATGATGCCGCTCCCTCCCGGTCGGGACCGGGGCGGGCACCGGCGCCGGGAGTGGTGACGGACCGGAAGGGGGGACATGCGGGCACTCACCGGACTGTGGCGCTGGCGGCGCAATCCGCTGCGCCGGGCGACCGATCTGGCCGAGGCGTGGGCGGCGCTCGTCGCGCTGCTGCTGATGGCCGTGGCCGCGCCCGTGACGGGGTGGCTGGTCGGGACCGCCGCCGAGGACGCGCTCCAGCGCTCCGCGAGGCAGCAGCAGCACGCGCGCCATCTCGTCACGGCCACCGTGGTGCGCGAACTGGGCGGCGCCCTGCCGGAGGCCGACCCCGAGCCGGCCTCCGCGCGGCAGAGCCGCAGCCGGGTCCTGGCGTACTGGACCGGTCCGGACGGCAGCCGGCGGCACGGTCCGGTCCTCGCGGACCTGAAGTCCCCGCACCGCGGCGACCGCTTCGGGCTCTGGACCGATCCGCACGGCCGGGCGACGGGCCGCCCGCTGGACTCCGCCACGGCGACGACGCACGCCGCGCTCGCGGGGCTCGGCGCGGCCCTGCTGACCGCGGCCCTGGCCGAGACCGCCCGGCGCGTGACCGTATGGCGCCTGGTCCGCCGCCGGTACGCGCGCTGGGACCAGGCGTGGGACCGGGCCGGCCCGGACTGGGGCAAGGCGGGCACCGGCAGCTGACGGCCCCACGGCTCTGGTCAACCGGCCGCGCACGCACGCGCTACGGTGGACCGGCCGAAGCGCTGTCGGCGACACCCCGTGGGTGCGTGACCTCCGGGGCGGGCGGGGGCCGGGGAGCGCGCTCACGCGGGCGGGCGGGCCCGGTCGCGGCCCGGCACCGGCGGCAGCGCCCCGACGGGCAGCGAGCCATCAGGACGACGAGGTGGGGACACAGCAACGCCATGGCACAGGGCACGGTCCAGGTGACGCACACCGGTACATCGCGGTGGCGGCGCCGCACGGGTGAGTACGCGTCGCTCGCCGCCGCCCTGGAGGCCGCCGCCGACGGCGACGTCCTCACCATCGCCCCCGGCACCTACCGGGAGAACCTCGTCGTGCACCGGGCGGTGACGCTGCGCGGGTCCGAGGGCTCGGCCGGTCCGGTGCGGATCGCGCCCGCGGACGGGGTGCCGCTCACCGTGCGGGCCTCGGCGGTGGTGCGGGACGTGCACGTGGAGGGCCAGGACGCGGCGGCGCCCGCGCTGCTGGTCGAGGAGGGCACGCCCGAGCTGACGGACGTGCGGATCGTCACCCGGTCCGCCGTCGGCATCGAGGTGCGCGGCGGCGCCCGTCCGACCGTGCGCCGGTGCACGGTGGACAATCCGGCCGGCGTCGGCATCGCCGTACTCGACGACGGCGGCGGGGTGTTCGAGGACTGCGAGGTCGTCGCGGCCGGACAGGCGGGCGTGGCGGTCCGCGGCGGGGCCCGGCCGCGGCTGGAGCGCTGCCGGGTGCACCACGCCTCGGGCACCGGGCTCACCGTGACCGGGGAGAACACCGCGCTGGAGGCGGTGGGCTGCGAGATCTACGAGGTGCGCGGCGCCGGGGTGCAGATCACCGGGCGGGCCACCGCGCAGCTGACCGACTGCGAGGTGCACCGCACCACCGCGGACGGCATCACCCTGGACACCGACGCGGTGCTCACGCTCGCCGACTGCCGGCTGCACGACATCCCGGAGAACGCGGTCGACCTGCGCTCCCGCTCGGTGCTCACGCTGACCCGCACGACGGTGCGCCGGTTCGGGCGCAACGGCCTGTCGGTGTGGGACCCCGGGACCCGGGTGGACGCCAACCAGTGCGAGATCTCCGACAGCACCGGCGACTATCCGGCGGTGTGGGTGAGCGACGGGGCCACCGCGGTGCTCGACTCCTGCCGGGTGCACGACGTGCCGGACGCGCTGTTCGTCCTGGACCGCGGCTCCCGCGCGGACGTCGTCGACAGCGATCTGACCCAGGTGCGCAACACGGCCGTGTCGGTGAGCGACGGGGCGATCGCGCAGCTGGACGACTGCCGGGTCCGGCAGGCGGCGACCGGCGCCTGGTTCCGCGACCACGGCAGCGGCGGCACGCTGAACAACTGCACCCTGGAGGACACCCAGACGGGAGTGATCGTCACCAAGGGCGCCGACCCGGTCGTCGAGCGCTGCACGGTCGCCTCGGCCGCCGAGGCCGGTTTCTACGTCTCCGCGGGCGGCCGGGGCAGCTTCCTGAACTGCCGGGTCACCGGCAGCGGGGGCTACGGCTTCCATGTGATCGACGGCAGCCGCACGACGCTGCGCAAGTGCCGTACGGAACGGTGCGCGCGCGGCGGGTACGAGTTCGCCGACGCCGGCCCGGACGCGGGCGCCGGGACGGGGCCGGTCGTGGAGGACTGCACCAGCGACGAGAGTGCCGCCTCCCGGGCGCCCGCCCCGGAGCCGGCCGTACGGACGGTGCCGCAGTCCCCCGGCCTGCTCGGCGCCCTGCCCGGGCAGGGCGCGGCGGAGCCGGCACCGTCCGGCCCCGCCGGGGAGGCGGACGGATCGCGGCGGACGCCGAAGGACGTGCTCGGGGAACTCGACGCGCTGGTGGGGCTGGAGAGCGTCAAGCGGGAGGTGCGGGCGCTGACCGACATGATCGAGGTGGGCCAGCGCCGGCAGCGGGCGGGCCTGAAGGCGGCCTCGGTCAAGCGGCATCTGGTCTTCACCGGCTCCCCCGGCACCGGCAAGACGACGGTCGCCCGGCTGTACGGCGGGATCCTCGCCGCGCTGGACGTGCTGGAGAAGGGCCACCTGGTGGAGGTGTCCCGGGTCGACCTGGTCGGCGAGCACATCGGCTCCACGGCGCTGCGCACCCAGGAGGCCTTCGAACGGGCGCGCGGCGGCGTGCTGTTCATCGACGAGGCGTACGCGCTGTCCCCGCAGGACGCCGGACGGGACTTCGGCAAGGAGGCCATCGACACGCTGGTGAAGCTGATGGAGGACCACCGGGACGAGGTGGTGGTGATCGTCGCCGGGTACACCGCGGAGATGGAGCGCTTCCTCTCCGTCAACCCGGGTGTGGCCTCCCGCTTCTCCCGCACCATCACCTTCGGCGACTACGGCCCCGAGGAACTGCTGCGGATCGTGCGGCAGCAGGCGGACGAGCACGAGTACCGGCTGGCGCCGGGCGCTTCGGAGGCGCTGCTGACGTACTTCGCGGCGCTTCCGAAGGGACCGGCGTTCGGCAACGGCCGTACCGCCCGGCAGACGTTCGAGGCGATGGTGGAGCGGCACGCGAGCCGCGTCGCC
Organism: Streptomyces sp. SCL15-4; assembly: GCF_033366695.1. Classification (NCBI taxonomy): domain Bacteria; kingdom Bacillati; phylum Actinomycetota; class Actinomycetes; order Kitasatosporales; family Streptomycetaceae; genus Streptomyces; species Streptomyces sp. SCL15-4. The sequence continues at coordinate 7,202,053 of NZ_JAOBTQ010000001.1, read as the reverse complement.
CAGTTCCCCGACCCGACCACCGACGACCTGACCCTGCTGTACGCGGAGGACCTGCCCGAGCTGCCCTGAGCCGCGTACGGGCTTCCGGCCGGTCGTGGACCGCCGGGTTACAGGTTGTCTCCCCAGCCGGGCTGGATCATGGTCTGGAAGGCCCACCTGCCGTCCCGCCTGAGCAGGATGTCGGCGTACCTCAGGCGCTGGGAGTGGCCGTCGGCGGTCATGGTCGAGTCGGTGAAGACGACGGCCATCGAGGCAGACAGGAACACCGGGGTCCGGGTGGACTCGAAGGTGATGTCCTGGTCGCCTTCGCCCATCACGTGGGTCATGGTGGCGAGGAAGCGGTCCCGGTCCCACTGCGCCGACCGGCCGTCGCCCGCGGCGTCGTCGCTGACCAGGTTGAGCGGGAACACCGCCATGTCCGCCATGCGCGGCACGTCGCGCCGGCCGCTCGCCGCGTCGTACTCCGCGAACCAGGCGTCCAGGCTCGCGCGGTCCTCGGCGGTCGGGGTGTATCCGGTGTCGGGCAGGAAGGTCATGCGGGCTCCTTCGGCGGTGGCGGAACACTCGACTAATCAACTTTGACTAGCTACACCGCCGGGAGCGTACACGTCCTTCCGTCACTGATCAAACTTGATTAGCGCTGGGCCGGGAGGCCGGGGAGGAGGCGGGTGAGGAGGGTGGCGCGTTCGCGGGCGAAGACGGGGTCCGACGGGTAGTCGGAGTGGCCGAGGATCGGGGCCGGGAGCGGGTCGTCGGGGGTGCGGCCGTAGACGCGGGGGTCCGGGAGGGGCTCGTGGTCGACTTCCGGGACCGTGTCGCCGGGGATCCGGACCGGGCCGCCGATGGGATCGGTGCGGCGGTAGAGGTTGCGCCAGCAGGCGATGTCGCGGTGCAGGGCGGCGAGCGCCGGCGGGCCGAAGTGGGCCGGGAACCAGCGGCCGTACAGGCGCTCCAGCGGGGAGCCGTAGGTGAGCAGCGCGACCCGGGTGCGCACGGAGGGCGGGAGTTGCCAGGCCGCCGCGGCGGCGAGGACGCTGCCCTGGGAGTGGCCGGACAGCACCAGCCGGCCCCCGGTGCGGCGGGTCCAGGTGACCATGCGCCAGGTGAGGTCCGGTACCGCGCGCTCGGCGTAGCAGGGCGGGGCGAAGGGGTGGGCGGCGCGCGGCCAGAAGGTGCCGACGTCCCAGAGGATGCCGATGGTCCGCCGGGCCGAGGCGTCCTTGTAGGCGCGCCTGCCCCAGGTCACGAAGAGCACGAAGCCGAGTCCGACCAGCCAGGAGCCGAGCGCCTGGGAGGTCTCGGCCACGGCCTGGAGGAGGTGGGGCGTGTGACGGGCCGCGCCGTCGGGCGTCTTGCCGGTGGCCGCGGCCCCGGCCAGCGCGACCGTGCCCAGCAGCAGGGTGGTGGCGGTGAGGACGGCGACGACGAGCGGGACGCGGTCGGTGAGGGTGGCCATGGCGCGGGCGTGCGCGATGGCGCGGGTGCGGGACGGGTCCTCGGGTTCCCCGGCGTACTCGCGGCGCACCCGGGCGCGTTCGGCGCGGGCGAGCCGGGCGGTGCGCACCGCGAGGGCGGCGGCCAGGAGCAGCAGCACCGCGATGAGCGGCGGGATGACGGACGCCTGCCAGGTCAGCAGGGCGGGCGGGCCGGCGAGCAGGGACCGGGTGCCGTCCAGCCAGTCGGCGACGCGCTGGGCGACCCCGCCGGAGATCACTCCGGCCAGGGCGCAGGCGAGCAGCGCGACGGCGGGCCCGCCGAGGCCCCGCATCCCGGTGCGCGGGTCGGGACGGCGCCGGTACAGGTCCCGGGCCACGACCGCGAGGGCGACGACGAACAGGCCCTGGGCCAGCATCAGGCCGCCGAAGGCCCAGGCGCCGGGCAGCCGCCCGGTGGACTGCCAGCCGGGCCGGGACCAGCCGGTGTACAGCAGGGCGAGCAGGAGCAGGGTGAGCGCGCCGAGCGGCAGGCCGCGGACCAGGTGCCGGTCCAGACGCCGGTCGAGGCGGCGCTCGCTGCGGCCCCGGCGGCAGACCACCCAGGCCACCGCGACCGCCGCGGCGAGCAGGGCCGCGGGCACGGCCCAGCCGAGGAAGTCCAGGACGGCGGGGCCGCCGGGCCGGTGGTCGAAGCGGGCGGCCGGGACGGTGACGGCGGCGGCCACGGTGAGCAGCCCGGCCGCGGTGTGCGCCGCACGCAGCCGCGCGACCAGACGGCGCCCGTACCAGAAACCGGGCCGGGCCAGCGCGCTGTCGTCGGGATCCGGCTCCTGGGTGCCGGCGCCGGGTCCGGCGGCGCGGGTGCCCGCTCCGGTGGCGCCGGTGGTCTGCGCGGCGGCGTCCGGGGTCAGCGGCCGCTGGGACTCGTAGGCGCTCCAGGTGCGGTGCGAGAGGTACCAGAGCAGGCCGGTCAGCGCGGTCGGCAGCAGGGCGGCGACGGCCAGTCGGCGGCCCGGCGCGCTCCACCAGCCGCCGGCCCCGGCGGGCGCGCCGGGGGCCGCCGGGGCCAGGAAGCCCAGCCAGGAGTGGCGGCGTACGCACGCGGGGGCGTTCGCGCACTGCCAGGCCACCAGGTCCAGCGCGACCTCGCAGACGGCGGCGACCAGCAGCACGGTCAGGGTGAGCGCGGCCAGCCGTACCAGCAGGCCGTAGAGCCGGACGGTGCGCGGCCGGCCGGGTGCGGCGGGGCGCATCCAGTGGGCGAGGTTGACGACCATGAACGGCAGCAGCAACAGCCACAGGGCGCGGCTGCCGTCGCCGGAGGTGAGGTTGCACCAGACGTACGCCTCCCGCACCGGCCCGCCGCCCGGTTCCCGCCCGGCCGGCGCGGTCCCGTCGGCCGGTTCGGTCCAGGCGTCCTCGGTGCGCCGGAAGACGGCGGCCGTGTCGTCGCCCGAGACCCGGACCGTGCGCGGATCGCCGAGCATCTTCTCCGGTGTGGTGCCGCCGACACCGTGCACCAGCAGTTCCAGATCGGTCTCCGGCGGCGCGGCCCGCCCGGCCGCGCCGCCCGCCTGATCGCTCCCGCGGTCCCCTAAAAGGGGATCACCCGGGGCCCGGTCGTCGTACCGGTCCGGCGACGGGCCGTCGTACCGCTTCGCGACCCGCTCCTGCGCGCTTTCCGTCATCTCGCACATCCCCCGTGACGCCCTGACGTCTGTGTCGTGCGGGCTCCAGGATGGCCGGTCCGGCCGCCGTGTACACCTCTCGTCACGGAATCTCCCCGAACCGGGTCACGACGGACGCCCCGGAGGTGGTGGCGCGAGCGGAGGCGCCCCGTGAAAGGATGGAACGCCCGCGCGCGGCCCGGACGGACGGAAGTCCAGGTCGCAGCCGGTGTGCCGGACGGGTCGGACGGTTGGCGGAGAAAGGACCGGAGCGTACGTGAGCGAGAATCAGAACCTCCTCGCGGAGCAGCGCCGCGCCCTGATCCTGGACGAGGTCCGGCGCCGGGGCGGAGTGCGGGTCAACGAGCTGACCCGCAAGCTCGGCGTCTCGGACATGACCGTGCGCCGCGACCTCGACGCGCTCGCCCGTCAGGGCGTGCTGGAGAAGGTGCACGGCGGCGCGGTGCCGGTGGTCGAGGCGAGTACGCACGAACCGGGGTTCGAGGCGAAGTCGGGGCTGGAACCGACCGCCAAGGAGGACATCGCGCGCGCCGCGGCCCGGCTGGTCGGCCCGGGGGCGGCGATCGCCCTGTCCGGCGGTACGACGACGTACGCGCTCGCCCGGCATCTGCTGGAGGTGCCCGACCTGACCGTGGTGACGAACTCGGTGCGGGTCGCGGATGTCTTCCACGCGGCGCAGCGCACCTCGGGGCAGCGCCAGGGGGCGGCCACGGTGGTGCTGACCGGCGGGGTGCGCACGCCGTCGGACTCGCTGGTGGGTCCGGTGGCCGACCAGGCGATCGCCGCGCTCCACTTCGATCTGCTCTTCCTCGGGGTGCACGGCATATCGGTGGAAGCCGGCCTGTCCACGCCGAACCTCGCGGAGGCCGAGACCAACCGGCGCCTGGTGCACTCCGCGCGCCGGGTCGTGGTGGTCGCCGACCACACCAAGTGGGGCACGGTGGGCCTGAGTTCCTTCGCCGCGCTGGACCAGGTGGACACGCTGGTCACGGACGCGGGCCTGCCCGCCGAGGCACGCGCGGAGATCTCCGAGCATCTGCGGGTGGTCGTGGCGGGCGAGCCGGAGGACGAGACCGCACAGGCCTGAGACCCGCGCACCGGAGACCCCGCACGGCCGAGCGCTCCACGGGGCGGCACGAGAGGGGTCGCGCCCATGGCTCGTCGTCCGCGCCCGGCGGGTGACGTCTTCGCCGGGAACCGCGCCGGTACGGCTGGTGTTCGAGCGGGACGTCCGCGTCTCTGTGGAGCGGGTCTTCCACGCGCTCGCCGGGACGTGCCCGGCTGGCCGCGGTGGTTCTCCGCGGTGACGCTCGCCCGGGTCACCGGCGGCGGCGCCGGCCGGGGGATGCGGCTCAGGAGCGGGACGGTTCGAGGAGGCGGTGCTCGTGGCCTAGGAGCCCGAGGTGTACGCCTACCGCGTCGAGGTCACCGGCGCGCCGGGCGCCCGGACCCTGGTCGAGGAGTGGCGGCCGGCTCCCCCGGTGCACCGGCACCCGCGTCCGGTGGACCTTCGCCGCCGACGGGACCGCGCCGTTCCGCTTCCTCCTCGCCCTGGACCGGCGGCTGTCGACGCGCCGCCGGCCCGCCGGGCGGCGCACCCGCCGTCAGGCCGGCCACGCCCCGGTGGTCAGGAACGCGTCGATCGCCGCCGTGTACGGCGCGATGTCCAGCCCCTGCGCCGCGAGCCACGCGTCCGAGTAGTACTTGTCGAGGTACCGGTCCCCCGGGTCGCACAGCAGGGTGACGACACTGCCGGTACGGCCCTCGGCCACCATCTCGGCGACGATCTTCAGCGCGCTCCACAGCCCGGTGCCCGTGGAGCCGCCCGCCTTGCGGCCGATGGCGCCCTCCAGCGCGCGGACGGCGGCGACGCTCGCCGCGTCCGGCACCTTCATCATCCGGTCGATCGCGCCGGGCACGAAGCTGGGCTCCACGCGCGGCCGGCCGATGCCCTCGATCCGGGAGCCGCAGTCACAGGTGACGTCCGGGTCGCCGGTGGTCCAGCCCTCGAAGAAACAGGAGTTGTCCGGGTCGGCGACACAGATCCGGGTGTCGTACTGCATGTAGTGGACGTAGCGGGCGAGCGTCGCGGAGGTGCCGCCGGTGCCCGCCGTGGCCACGATCCAGGCCGGCTCCGGGAACCGCTCCAACCGCAGCTGGCGGAAGATGGATTCGGCGATGTTGTTGTTGCCGCGCCAGTCCGTGGCCCGCTCGGCGTAGGTGAACTGGTCCATGTAGTGGCCGCCGGTCTCCGCCGCCAGACGGGCCGACTCCTCGTACATCTTCCGGGAGTCGTCCACGAAGTGGCACCGCCCGCCGTGGAACTCGATGAGCCGGCACTTCTCGGCACTGGTCGTATGCGGCATGACGGCGATGAAGGGCACGCCGATCAGCTTCGCGAAGTAGGCCTCCGACACCGCCGTGGAGCCGCTGGACGCCTCGATCACCGGACGGCCCGGGCGGATCCAGCCGTTGCACAGGCCGTAGAGGAACAGCGAACGGGCCAGCCGGTGCTTGAGGCTGCCGGTGGGATGGGTGGACTCGTCCTTGAGATAGAGGTCGATGCCCCACCTCTCGGGCAGCGGGAAGCGCAGCAGGTGCGTGTCGGCAGAGCGGTTGGCGTCGGCCTGGACCTTGCGAACGGCCTCCTTGAGCCAGTGGCGGTAGGCGGGGTCGCTGCGGTCGACGTCAAGGGTCGCGCCGGTTCTGGTCCGGGACGGGATGCTCACGGCGGGGCTCCTCACACTCGTCGCCGACGGCGCCTCGCGCGGGCCGGCAGATCGAGCATAGGCACCTTTCACAGGCCTTCCCATCTGGATAAACGCATCTTTGGGCCACCCAAAGACAGGCTGGGGCACAGGCGTGCGAGCCGGTCGGGGCGCAAGAGGCGCAGTGCTCCGGGTGGCTCCCGTACGCGCCCCGCGCGGGCTGGTGCTCCAGGCCACGCCGAGGCAGACTGCACGCGACGGGACGGCTCGTCCCGGACGGGGGCGCACGAGGAACCGACGCATCAGGGAACCAGGCGACCACGAAAAAGAGCGCGAGGGGGGCCGACATGGCCGAGCCGGAGTTCAGGGCCACAGGCGTGCGGATCGGCAAGGGGCTGCGTTCGCTCACCCGGGCCGGACAGGTCCGGATCAGCGACGGCAGGCTCCAGTTGCTCACCAGCTACGGCAGCGAGATAGACAGCGCGCCGGTGCAGACGGTGCGCGCCTCCAAGCCGTGGTTCGTCCCGGACGACCGGGCGCTGGCCGACCTGAACGGCACGCGGTATCTGCTGACGCTGGGCGAGCACGACCCCGCGCCGGGCCGGCCCGGTCCGCCCGCGGCCCGGCGGTTCGTCGAAGCGGTCCGCCGGGCGGCGGGACGCGGCGGCTGAGCACGCCCGGCCGCACGAGTGAACGCGGCCGCGCGCCGGATACGACGCGTGGTCGCGGCGAGTTGCGGGAGCGCATGCGCTGCGTCACGCTGGTCTCACGTCACTCTGGGTTTACCGGCGATAACGCTGCGAACCAGCCCGCCGGCCACGACAGCAGGCGGACGTTTGGACGCAAGCTCCCTGCTGGATCCGTTGTTCTCCGTGTTCCTCCGGTTCCTCCGGACCTCACATCGGGGAGTCGCAGCCGTGATCAGTCACCCAAGCAGGCACTGCACGGTGGAGCTCCAAGCCCTGCCGTCGCGGATCGGCCAGGTCCGCAGAATCGTATCTGCGCAGTTGCGTTACTGGCATCTCGACCCGTTGATCGACCGAGCCGCGCTCGGTGTGACGGAGCTGCTGAGCAACGTCCACCGGCATGCCAGGCCCGACAAGTCGTGCACCGTGGAACTGGAGTTGCTGCCGGACCGGCTCACGGTCTCGGTGCGCGACCATGATCCGCGCCTTCCGGTACCGGCCGACGCCACGGACCCGGCGGACACCACCCCGTTGCTGGCCACCTGCGGTCGGGGGCTGGCGATGGTGGCCGCGGTGAGCGAGAGCTGGGGGGCGCGGCCGGACGGCGAGAACGGCAAGGTCGTGTGGTTCACGCTGCCGGCCCCGGCGGCGGTGCGCGGCCATCCGGCAGGGTCGCCACGGAGCACGTCCCGGCCCGCCCCGACGCCGTGCCCGGCGACGGTCTCGGCGCCGGCGGCGGCCGGGGTGGCGGTGGGAAGCGGCTCCTCCGTCCCGATGGAGACGGTGGCCGCGGCCGGCGCGCCCGTGACCGCGGGTACGGCGGCGGGAAGCGCGGTGGCCGTCGGCAGCGCGGCCCCGGCCGGGGCGGCGGACTACGGCGGACGATGACCCGGCGGCACCTCGGGGCCCAACAACCCCCGGGCCCCCGCCGCGCCCCGGGCCGGCCCGCGCGTGGGACTACGTGGCGATCCCCCGGGGGTCAAGACGCCCAGAGCCCTCCCCTGCCGCCACCCGGCCGTCCCCCGCGGCCATGCCCCACGCCCAAGACGCCCGGAATTGCCGCCGCCACCCGGCCGACCCCGCTAGTGAGAGTGCCCCGGGCTCCAGACGCCTGGAACTCCGCCGCCACCCGACCGCTCCCGCGAGTGCAGTGCGAGTGCGAGTGCCCCAGGACCACGGCGCCCAGGCCTCCCTCGCCACCCGACGGCCCTCCCGAACGAAAACAACCCGGGCCCAAGGCGCCCAGAGCCTCCCCCGCCACCCGACCGCCCCCGCGTACCGAAACACCCCGAAGCTCCCCGAAGCCGAGACACCCAGACCTCCCCCGTGAGCGGAAGTACCCCGCCGCCAAAGGCACCCGGGGCCCCACCGTGCCCAGCCGCGGTCAGGCCCCTCCCGCCGGGCCGATGCGGCCGGACCGCTCCTGAAGGACGGACGGTCGCAACGTGACCCGGCCGGCCGCGGTCGTCGCCGGGACCGACCGGAGGAACAGGTCCGACGGGCCGGGTCCGCCGTCCCGGTGCGCCAAGGTGCGCACGTCGGGCCGTCTTCCTCCGGGAACGGACTGGCGCTCTGTAACTACTAGTATGTAAAGTGCTCGCATGAGCACCTCGGAACGACTGATCGAGTCCACCCGCGAGCTGCTGTGGGAGCGCGGCTACGTGGGCACCAGCCCCAAGGCGATCCTGGAGCGCGCGAGCGCCGGCCAGGGCAGCATGTACCACCACTTCAAGGGCAAGCCGGACCTGGCCCTCGCCGCGATCCGGCGCACCGCCGCGGAGTTGCGGGCGACCGCCGAGGCCGTGCTCGGCGGTCCGGGCACACCGTACGAGCGGATCGAGGCGTATCTGCTGCGCGAGCGTGATGTGCTGCGCGGCTGCCCGGTCGGCCGGCTGACCATGGACCCGGACGTGATCGCGAACGACGAGCTGCGCGCGCCGGTCGACGAGACGATCTCCGCGATCCGGGAGCGGATCGCGGAGATCGTCGAAGAGGGCAAGCGGCAGGGCCAGTTCGCGCCGGAGCTGGACGGCGCGGAGGTCGGCGCGGCCGTCCTCGCGACCGTGCAGGGCGGCTATGTGCTCGCCCGCGCCTCCGGCTCCCCCGCCGCCTTCGACGCCGGTGTCCGAGGTCTGCTCGCGCTGCTCGCCCCGCGGCACCCCGGAACTCCCGGAACCTCCCCGACTCCCGGACAGGAGAACTGAGTCACGTGCACATCACCCGACGGCGGCCCGGCACGCGGCAGGGCCCGGCGGAGAACTTCACCGGCACCGTCTGGCTGGACGAGACAGCCGCCCCCGCCGCCTCCCGGCTTCGCATCTACAGCGTGCACTTCGCGCCCGGTGCGCACACGGCCTGGCACACACATCCGCACGGGCAGGTGCTGCACGTCCTGGAGGGCGAGGGGCTGGTGCGGCGCGAGGGCGGCGAGGTCGAGGAGATCCGCGCGGGCGACACGGTGTGGATCGAGCCGGGCGAGTGGCACTGGCACGGTGCCGGGCCGCACACCTTCATGACCCACCTCGCGGTCGTGGAGGCCGCCGAGGACGGCACGACCACCGAGTGGCACGCGCACGTGTCCGACTACCCCGCCTGAGAAAGAGCACGGCATGCACGCGATGCAGTACGAGTTCACCCTGCCCGCCGGCTACGACATGGGGATCGTCCGGTCCCGGGTCGCCCGTGTCGGGCATGTGCTGGACGACTGGGACGGCCTGGGCATCAAGACGTATGTGATGCGCGAGCGCGGAGTGAACGGCTCGCCGGTGAACCAGTACGGGCCGTTCTACCTGTGGAACACCTTGGAGGGCATGAACAGGTTCCTGTGGGACGGGGCCTTCCAGGGGCCCGTCGACGACTTCGGGCGGCCGGAGGTACGGCAGTGGACCGGTCTGGCCTTCGAGGAGGGCACGGCGACCGCGTCCGTGCCGGCGTACGCCGTCCGGCGGCGCCGGCCGGTGCCGGAGGGCGTGGAGCTGGCGTCCTTCATGGCGGACGCGGTGGCCGAGACCGGGAGGCTGGCGGCGGCGGACGGCGCGGTGCTCGCGGCGGCGGCCGTGGACACGCGCGCCTGGGAGGTCGTGCACTTCTCCCTCTGGCGGCACGACGCCCCCGAGGCCGACGGGGATCTCTTCGAGGTGCTGCACCTGTCCGCGCCCGGCCGCGACCGGCTTCCGCGTGGCCGGCAGTGGTGAGGCGCGTCCGTACGGTCCTCGGTGACATCCCGCCCGGCGAGCTGGGCGTGTGTGACGCGCACGACCATCTCTTCCTGCGCAGCCCGCGGTTGCCGGGACAGGAGCTGGACGACGTGTCCGCCGCGCGGGCCGAGCTGGCGGCGTTCCGGGCGGCGGGCGGAGCGGCCGTGGCGCAGTGGACGCCGTACGGCATGGGACGGCGGGCGGCGGACCTGCCGGCGCTGTCCCGGGCGACCGGGGTGCGGATCGTCTGCGCCACCGGACTGCACCAGGCGGCGCACTACGCTCCCGAGGCGCTCGACGGGCTGAGCGGCGGCCGGCTGGCCGGGCTGTTCGTGTCGGAGCTGACCGAGGGCATCGGGACGACCGGGGTGCGTGCGGGACTGATCAAGGTGGCGGGCGGGTTCCACGGGCTCGACGCGCACGCCCGCCGGACCATGACGGCGGCGGCCGAGGCACACCACGTCACCGGTGCGCCCATCGCCGTGCACCTGGAGCTGGGCACCGGCGCGCTGGACGTGCTCGACCTGCTGTGCGGTGCGCTGGAGGTGCCGGGCGAGCGGGTGATCCTCGGGCATCTGAACCGCTTTCCCGATTGGGCGGTGCACCGGGAGGCCGCGGCGGCGGGCTGCTGGCTGGCCTTCGACGGTCCGTCCCGCGCCCACCACGCCACCGACTGGCGGATGCCGGAGGCGGTCCGGGCCCTGGCCGAGGCGGGGTTCGGGGACCGGCTGCTGCTCGGCGGGGACACGGTGACCGCCGGGGCGCGTTCGGTCGACGGCGGGCCCGGGATGCCGTATCTGCTGCGCCGGGTGCGGCGGCGGCTGGCGGCGGCGGTGGGCGCGGAGCTGGTGGAGCGGATGCTCGGGGAGCACCCCGGGCGGGCGTTCGGCGCCGACTGGAAGTGAGCGGGCCGGGCGGGAAATACGGATGATCGGCCGGGAGCGGGCCTCTAGCCTGACCGGCATGATCACACCTGTGTATCCGCCCAAGCCCGTGCCCGGCGACCGTATCGCGGTCCTCTCGCCCGGTTCCGGTCTGGCGGGCATCCTGCCGCTTCCGTTCGAGCTGGGGCTCAAGCGGCTGCGGGAGGACTTCGGCCTGGAACCGGTGGAATATCCCACCACCCGCACCATGGGCGCCAGTCCGCGGGACCGCGCCGCCGACATCCACGCCGCCTTCGCCGATCCGACGGTCAAGGCGGTGATGGCCAGCATCGGCGGCGACGACCAGATCACCGTGCTGTCCCACCTGGACCGCGAGCTGATCCGCGCCCACCCCAAGCCGTTCTTCGGCTTCAGCGACAACACCAATCTGCTGCTGTTCCTGCGCAATCTGGGCATCGTCGGCTATCACGGCGCCGCCGTGATGACCGAGCTGGGCCGCCCGTACGCGCTGCACCCGATGACCGCCGACTCGCTGCGCGCGGCCCTGTTCACCTCGGGCCCGTACGAACTGCGCCCGGCCGAGCGCTACCGCGACACCGACCGCGACTGGGCCGACCCCGCCACCTTCGACGCCGAACCCGACTCGGAGCCGGCCGGCGGCTGGATCTGGCACCGGCCCGACCGGGTCGTGGAAGGGCGCGCCTGGGGCGGCAACCTGGAGATCCTGTCCTGGCTGCTGATGGCCGACCGCGAGATCGCACGCGATCCGGCGGCCTACGACGGCGACGTGCTGTTCCTGGAGACCTCGGAGGAGCTGCCGAGTGCCACCGAGGTCTTCCGGATCCTGCGCAACATGGGGGAGCGCGGCCTGCTGGAGCGCTTCCCCGCGCTGCTGATGGCCCGCGCCAAGGCCTGGACCTTCGAGCAGCCCAACGACGCGGACGCCAAGCGGCGCTATGTCACCGAGCAGCGTGAGGCGGTGCTCCGCGCGCTGGAGGTGTATGCCCCGCACACCATGGCCGTCTTCGACGTGGATCTCGGACACACCGATCCGCAGCTGGTGATCCCCTGCGGCGGGCAGGTCCGTGTGGACGGCCCGGCGCGCCGGATCACGGTGACGTACTGACGGCCCGGCGCTCTCCGGGTCACTCCGTGCCCGCGGCCAGTGCCGTCAGCGGGTCGTCCAGGACCGGCTGCCAGGCCAGTTCCCCGGCGCCGACCAGGCTGCTGTGGTCCAGGGTGCACGGCAGGATGGGGACGCCGCCGCTCTGACCCCACAGGCTGCGGTCCGCGACCACCGCGCGCAGCCGGCCCGGGTCGGCCGCCAGCAGGGTGCGGTGCAGACCGCCGAGGATGATGCGGTCCGGGTTCAGGATGTTGACCAGGCCGGCCAGTCCGAGGCCGAGGCGGTCGACGAGGGCTTCGGCCGCCCTGCGGACGGCCGGATCGTCGTACTGGGTGCGCAGCAGGTCGTCGGCCTGCCGCAGCAGCGACACCTCGGGTCCGGGCTCGCGGCCGGCCTCCACCAGCAGGGCCAGCGGGTCCGCCTCCACGTCCAGGCAGCCGCGGCTGCCGCAGTGGCAGGGGCGGCCCTCGGGGTTGACCGTGAGATGGCCGACCTCCAGCGCGAGCCCCGAACTGCCGGTGTGCAGCCGGCCGTCCAGGACGAGCGCGCCGCCGACCCCGCGGTGGCCGGTGGCCACGCACAGCAGGTCCCGCGCGCCCCGGCCGGCGCCGTGCCGGTGCTCGGCGAGCGCGACGAGGTTGACGTCGTTGCCCGTGAACGCGGGCCCGGTGATGCCGGCGGCGCGCACGCACTCCGCGAAGGTCCGCCGGACGGGCGCGCCGACGGGCCAGGCCACGTGCAGCGGATTGAGGGCCAGGCCGTCGGGTTCGGCGACGGCGGACGGCACGGCGAGCCCGGCGCCGACACAGCGTCGGCCGGTCGCGCGCAGCAGCTCGGCGCCCGCCTCCACGACGCTGCCGAGCACCTTGGCGGGGTCGGCCTCGACGGTCTCGCAGCCGGGCGCGGTCGCCACGATCCGGCCGCCGAGCCCGACCAGCGCGGCCCGGAAGCCGTCGGCGTGGATCTGCGCCGCGAGGACCACCGGCCCGTCCTCGGCGACCTCCAGCCGGTGCGAGGGGCGGCCCTGGGAGCCGGCCGCGGAGCCGGGCCGGGCGTCCACGCGGATCAGGCCCAGTGCCTCCAGTTCGGCGGCCACCGCGCCCGCCGTCGCCCGGGTGACGCCGAGTTCGGCGGTGAGCACGGCCCGGGTCGGCGCCCGTCCGGTGTGCACCAGCTCCAGCGCGGGTCCGAGGGCACCGCGCCCCCGGTCCAGCCGCGCCCTCGAGGTGGTCCTCTCCCCCGTTGTCCGGGGATCCGCCTTGCCGTTCATGAGGGCGAGTCTCCCATGGCCGGCGCCCGGGGTGACCGGTCGCGTCGGCTACCGGCCGCTCACCCGCAGGGTGATGTTCAGCCGCCCGGCCAGGCCCAGCCAGTCCGGTGCGGTGCCCGGGCGGACGCGCGGCACGCCGTGGTAGGCGAGCCGGGAGGGGCCGCCGAAGACGAACAGGTCGCCGCCGCGCAGCTCGACGTCGGTGTACGGCTTGCCGCGCGTGGCGGTGTTGCCGAAGCGGAACACGCAGGTGTCGCCGAGGCTGAGGGAGACCACCGGCGCGTCGGCCTCCTCGTCGGCGTCGCGGTGCATGCCCATGCGGGCGTCGGCGTCGTAGAAGTTGATCAGCGCGATGTCGTACGGCGCGGCCGGTACGGCGTCCGGGCCGAGGGCGTCGGTCACCGCGCGCCGGCCCAGTTCGCCGAGCCAGTCCGGGAACGGTTTGACGGGGGCGCCGTCGCCGTCCACGGCGGTGCGGGTGTAGCGGGTGTAGGCGTACGGGTACCAGTGCCAGCCCAGGCAGACCTGGCGCGCGGTCATCGTGCCGCCGCCGGGCGTGCGGACCGTGCGCAGGCCGGCGGGAGGCCGGGCCCACTCCCGGCAGGCGGCGAGCAGGGCGCGCTGCCGCGCGGGGTCCAGCCAGTCCGGGACGTGCACGGCGCCCGGCGCGACCCGCGCGCGCTCCCTGGGGAAGAGCTCGTCCTCCATGCCCCCATCCTGCCCCACGGGCCCTGAGCTGCGGCTCGGCTAGCCTGGACGCACGATGAGCGACCGTATGACGACACCGTGGGGCGAGGTCGAGCTGACCCGCTTCCCCGAGGACCCTCGCGACCGGCTGCGTGCCTGGGACGCCTCCGACGCGTACCTGCTGCGCCATCTCGCCGAGGAGGAGGTGCCGCTCACCGGCACGGTCGTGGTGGTCGGGGACCGCTGGGGCGCGCTGGTCACCGCGCTGGCCCGGCACCGGCCGACGCAGATCACCGACTCCTTCCTCGGCCAGGAGGCGACCCGGGCGAACCTGGCGCGGGCCGGTGTGGAGCCGGGCGGCGTGGGGCTGCTCACCACCCAGGACCCGCCTCCGGAGCGGGTGGACGTGCTGCTGGTGCGGGTGCCCAAGAGCCTGGCGCTGCTGGAGGACCAGTTGCTGCGGCTGGCGCCCGCCGTGCACGCGGGCACGGTCGTGGTCGGCACCGGCATGGTGAAGGAGATCCACACCTCGACGCTGCGGCTGTTCGAGCGGATCCTCGGGCCGACCCGGACCTCACTGGCCCGGCAGAAGGCCCGGCTGATCTTCTGCACCCCCGACCCGGCCCTGGAGCGGCCCGCGAACCCGTGGCCGTACGGCTACGCCCTGCCGGACGGCGTCGGCGCGGTGTCGGGGCGGCCGGTGGTCAACCACGCGGGCGTCTTCTGCGCCGACCGGCTGGACGTCGGCACCCGTTTCCTGCTGCGGCACCTGCCGGACCCGGGCGCGCGGCGCGTGGTGGACCTCGGCTGCGGCAACGGCGTGGTGGGGACGGCGGTGGCGCTGGCCGATCCGACGGCCGAGGTCCTGTTCGTGGACGAGTCCTTCCAGGCGGTGGCCTCGGCGGAGGCGACGTACAAGGCGAACGGGGTGCCGGGGCACGCCGAGTTCCGGGTCGGGGACGGGCTGGCCGGGGTCGCCTCCGGCAGTGTGGACCTGGTGCTGAACAACCCGCCCTTCCACTCCCACCAGGCGACCACGGACGCGACGGCCTGGCGGATGTTCACCGGGGCGAAGCGCGCGCTGCGGCCGGGCGGCGAGCTGTGGGTGATCGGCAACCGGCACCTCGGCTATCACGTGAAGCTGAAGCGGTTGTTCGGGAACAGCGAAACGGTGGCGTCGGACCCGAAGTTCGTGGTGCTGCGGGCGGTCAGGAAGGACTAGCCGGTCCGCCGGGAGCCGCGGAGCCGGACCGGCCGCGCGGCTGGCGCATCCCGCTCCCGGTGCCGGTCAGCCGCCGGCCGTGGGCAGCACCCCGATGATCCGCCGTACCTCGCGGGCCATCGCCTCCCGCCCCACGCCGAGGTACGCGCGCGAGTCGACGGCCTCGGGCCGGGCGGCGAGGAAGTCCCGGATGGCGCCGGTCATGGCCGCGTTGAGCGCCGTGCCGACGTTGACCTTGGCGATGCCGCCGCCGACCGCCGCGACCAGTGCGCCGTCCGGCACGCCGGAGGAGCCGTGCAGGACGAGCGGCACGCTCAGCGCGGCGGACAGCCGTTCCAGCAGGGCGTGGTCGAGTACGGCGGTGCGGCGGGTCATGGCGTGCGCGCTGCCGATGGCGACGGCCAGGGCGTCGACGCCGGTGGAGGCGACGAAGTCCCGCGCCCGGCCCGGTTCGGTGCGCGCGCCGGGCGCGTGCGCGTCCAGCGGGGGCAGGCCGTCCTTGCCTCCGATCTGTCCCAACTCGGCCTCGATCCACAGCCCTTGGGCGTGCGCCCAGTCGGCGGCGGCGCGGGTCGCGGCGAGGTTGTCGGCGTACGGCAGGCGGGCCGCGTCGTACATGACCGAGCCGAATCCGGCGTCGGGCGCCTGGCGCAGCAGGTCGTCGCTCTGCACGTGGTCCAGGTGCAGTCCGACGGGGACGGCCGCCCGTTCGGCGGCGGTGACGGCGGCGCGGGCCAGTGGCAGGAGCCGTCCGTAGCGGAACTTGACGGCGTTCTCGCTGACTTGGAGCACCACGGGTGAACCGGCCGACTCGGCGCCGGCGATGACGGCCTCGATGTGTTCCAGGGTGATGACGTTGAACGCGGCGACGGCGCGGCGGGCGGCGGCGGCCCGGGTGACCAGCTCGCCGGTGGGCACGAGGGGCACGGGGTGTCCTTCCTGGGCGGGGCCGGTGTTCAGGGGGCGAGGATCACCGAGCGGGTGAGATGGCGCGGCCGGTCGGGGTCGAGTTCGCGGGCGGCGGCGACCGCGACCGCGAGCCGCTGGACGCGGACGAGTTCGGCGAGCGGGTCCAGTCCGCTCTCGATCCACGTCCCGCCGGTGGCGCGCACCTGTGCGGCGAGGCCCTCGGGTGCCGTGCCGAGCATCCAGGTGGCGGTGCCCTCGGTGGTCACGCTGATCGGGCCGTGCCGGTACTCCATCGCCGGGTAGGACTCGGTCCAGGACAAGGAGGCCTCGCGCATCTTCAGCCCGGCCTCGTTGGCGAGTCCGACGGTCCAGCCGCGCCCCAGGAAGGTGAACTGCGCGCACTCTGCGAGGCCTTCGGGCAGCGGAGCGGCGAGGGCGGTGCGGGCGTCGGCCACGACGGCGTCGGTGTGCAGGCCGAGGTGGGCGCGCAGCAGGGTGAGCGCGGTGGTGGCGAACCGGGTCTGGACGACGGAGCGTTCGTCGGCGAAGTCCAGCACGACGAGGTCGTCCGCGGCCGTTCCGACCGGGGTGTCCGGGTCGGCGGTGACGGCGGTGGTGCGGGTCCGCCCCGCCGCCTCGCGCAGCAGATCCAGTACCTCGGTGGTGGTGCCGGACCGGGTGAGGGCGAGAACCCGGTCGTAGGACCGCCCGTGCGGGAACTCGGAGGCGGCGAACGCGTCGGTCTCGCCCTGTCCCGCGCCCTCGCGCAGCGCGGCCACCGCCTGGGCCATGAAGTACGAGGTCCCGCACCCGACGACGGCGACCCGCTCCCCCGTCCGCGGCAGCGCGTCCCGGTGCCGCTCGGCCTGCTCGGCCGCCCGTATCCAGCACTCCGGCTGGCTGTTCAGCTCGTTCTCGACATGGGTCATGGCCCACACCCTCCCCTTGCTGATTGTTCTTGCAAGGTATAGCGAGATTTCGATCACAATCAAGCATTCGGGTGGGAAGTCGGGTGCGCTAGGGTCGCCGGGAGATCGTCCGGAGGATGGGATGGGAGGCCGCGGATGTCCCGGGACGCCCGCTGGAAGGCGCTGCTGGAACTGCTCGTGGAGCGCGGCCGGCTGGAGGTCGAGGAGGCGGCGGCCGAGCTGGCGGTGTCGGCGGCGACGATCCGCCGGGACTTCGACCAGCTCGCCGAGCAGCAGATGCTGGTCCGCACCCGGGGCGGAGCGGTGGTGCACGGGGTGTCGTACGAACTCCCGTTGCGCTACAAGACGGCCCGGCGCGCCTCGGAGAAGCAGCGCATCGCCAAGGCGGTGGCCGAACTCCTGGCGCCGGGCGAGGCGGTGGGGCTGACCGGCGGTACGACCACCACGGAGGTGGCCCGCGCGCTGGCCGTGCGCGGCGATCTGGCCACCGGCTCGCCGGCGCTGACCGTCGTCACCAACGCCCTCAACATCGCCAACGAGCTTGCCGTGCGGCCCCAGTTCAAGATCGTGGTGACGGGCGGGGTGGCGCGCGCGCAGTCGTACGAACTCATCGGTCCGCTCGCGGACGGGGTGCTGGGCCAGATCACGCTGGACGTGGCCGTGCTCGGAGTCGTGGGCTTCGACGTCACGCACGGGGCGTCGGCGCACGACGAGGCGGAGGCCGCCATCAACCGCCTGCTGTGCGAGCGCGCCGAGCGGGTGGTGGTCGCCGCCGACTCCAGCAAGCTGGGCCGCCGCGCGTTCGCCCGGATCTGCGGGGCCGAGCTGGTGGACACGCTGGTGACGGACACGGCGGTGGAGCGGGAGACGGTACGGCGGCTGGAGGAGGCGGGCGTGCGGGTGCTGGCGGTGTGAGGCGCGCAGGCGAGCACCACCAGCCGCACCGCTGACGAGCCGCGTCGGCGCCCACCGGGCGCCGGCCCGCCGGACCGGCCGCCTCAGATGCGGCCGAGGTCGGCCTTCACGAATCCCGCGCCCCGCTGGTCGTTGCAGCCCGCCGCCGGCCGGCCGGCCGGGTCCGGCCACGTCTGCGGGGCCTGGAGCGCCACGCTCACCAGCGTCAGCAGCAGGTCGACGTCGCTCGCGGCGTCCAGGCGCAGCGTCACCCACGGCGAGCCGCGCACGATCCTGATCGCGCCCGAGTTCTTGAGGTCCTTGGTGAAGCGCCTGACGGCCCGGTCGGTGAGCAGCAGATCGACATCACGCTCGGAGTGGAAGTGGACGATCTCGCCGTGGGCGGAACTCACCGCCTGACCCAGGCCACAGCTGGGGACGGTCTGTCTCAGATCCGGCCAGGTCGCCAGTTGCGCGAGCGCGCGCGAGGCCAACGTCATGGGCCCATCATGGCGCGCTCACCCCTCCGCAACCAGTTGGTGAGCGAGCATTAACCGACCCGTATCCCCCGCGCGTTCGGGAATGCGCACGTCCGCTCTGCCGTCGAACAGACTCGCGCCTACCGCGAGTTGCCCGTTCCGGCGCCGCGCGGGGCGGTGAAAGCGCAGGTGGGCGCGCGCGGTGAGGGAGCCGGTCCGGTCCCGTGGCAGGGGGCACACGGGAAAGGGAGCCGGCCGACGCGGCGGAACCGGCCGGCACGGGGCGCCTCGAAAGGGCGAAGCCCCGGACGCCGGTTCGTCATCACGGCCGCCTGAGGGCCGCGGCCGACGGCCGGCCGTCCGGGCACCGCCACCGGAGTCTCCCTTGCCCGACCCCGTCGCCACCCGTACGCTGGAGTTTGTGCCGATAGTAAACAAAACCCGAGTGCACAGCGTCGTGCCGGGCCGCAGCCTCACGGCACTGCGCGCGGCGATCACCGCATTCTTCGCACTGGACGGTTTCATCTTCGCGGGCTGGGTCGTCCGCATCCCCGACATCAAGCACCAGACGCACGCCTCCGCCGGCGCCCTCGGGCTCGCTCTGCTCGGGGTGTCCGCCGGTGCCGTGCTCACCATGACGCTGACCGGCCGGCTGTGCCGTCGCTACGGCAGCCATCCGGTGACCGTGGTCTGCATGGTGGTGCTCGCGCTCAGCGTGGCGCTGCCCCCGCTCACCCATTCGGCGCCCGCGCTGGGGGCCGTGCTGCTGCTGTTCGGCGCGGGCTACGGCGGCGTGAACGTGGCGTTCAACAGCGCCGCCGTCGATCTGGTCGCCGCGCTGCGCAGGCCGATCATGCCGAGTTTCCACGCGGCCTTCAGCCTGGGCGGAATGGTCGGCGCGGGTCTCGGCGGACTGGTGGCCGAGCACTTCTCCCCCACTCGCCACCTGCTGGGCCTCACCGTGGTCGGGCTGCTCGTGACGGCCGTCGCCGGGCGCACCCTGCTGCGGTGCGAGCCGCCGGCGCCGCCGGAGCACTCAGGGACGCCGGCGGCGCAGCCGGGCGGGAAGTCCCGGCGCGGTCTCGTCGTCGTCTTCGGGCTCGTCGCGATGTGCACGGCGTACGGGGAGGGCGCGATGGCCGACTGGGGGGCGCTCCACCTCCAGCAGGACCTCGCGGCCTCCGCCGGCACCGCGGCCACGGGCTATGCGTGCTTCGCGCTCGCCATGACCATCGGCCGGCTGTCCGGGACGGCGCTGCTGGCCCGGCTCGGCCGGGCCCGGACCGTGATCGCCGGCGGCAGCGTCGCGGCGGCCGGCATGCTGCTCGGTGCGCTCGCGCCCTCGGTGTGGGCGGCGCTGGCGGGTTTCGCGGTCACCGGTCTCGGCCTCGCCAACCTCTTCCCCGTCGCACTGGACCAGGCGGGCGCGCTGGCCGGCCCGTCCGGTGTCGCCCTCGCCTCCACCCTCGGCTACGGCGGCATGCTCCTCGGACCGCCCGCGATCGGCTTCATGGCCGACTGGTTCTCCCTGTCCACCGCGCTCACCAGCGTGGCCGCGCTGGCCGCGGTCGCCACCGTCCTCGGCGTGGCGACGCGCCGCTCCTTCACAGACCCCGCTTCGCCATCCGGACCAGCGCGCTGACGAGGTCGCGGGTCCGCACTCTCAGCTCGTCCAGTTCGGTCCTGCTGCCCGCCCTGGGCAGCTTCACCAGCTCCTCCAGCACGTCTTCCGCGGCCTGGGCGAGGCCGTCGTCGTCCGAGAGCATCTGCGCGCGGAACAGGGCTTCCTGGGCCTGGGAGCGCAGGTCGTGGGCGCGCAGGCGCACCGCGCCGGGGTCCTCGGGAGGCGGCTGCTCGTAGGTGCAGAACCACAAATGGATCAGGCAGCGGCGGTAGTTGATCAACGCGCCGGCGTAGGCCGCGTAGGCGTCGAGCCGCTCCTGCCGGAGCTTCTCGCGCCGGGTGAACTCATGGTTCCGGTCGGTGGTGCGCCGCTGGAACGCGAGAGTCAGCGCCGACCCGAGCAGCGTGCCGAGGACGGCTATGGCACTGGCGATGATGGACTCCACACCGCAAGCCGATCACACACGCCGCACGGCCGGGCCGGGATCAACGAGCGTGCGGCGGTGGGATCGTACGAGCGCCCTCCCGTGGTTGCCCGTCCGTCGGTGTTGGCGCCGGCCGGCACGGCACCGTTCGCCCCGTCACACGTTCGAGTGCAAGAGGACCGCCGCCCGGATGAGCGGGTGCCGCCATGAGCATCGTCGCCTCATGACCTTACGAAAGACATCCGGCCCGCGCGCCCAGTGCCCCGGCGGCACCGGCACGCTCGCCCGGCATCTCGCACAGAACAAGCGCACGGGGGTGGTCGCCCATGTCTCGGCCCGCGCCTTCTGACATCCGGCAGACTGGCCCCATGAAGATCACCGACTTTCTCGAAACCCTGGACCGCGAGGGCCGGTTGCTGGCCGCGGCCGCCGCTGCCGCGGGTCCCGACGCCAAGGTGCCGACGTGCCCCGAGTGGCAGGTGCGCGACCTGCTGCGGCACACCGGAGCGGTACACCGCTGGGCCGCCGCCATGGTCGCCGACCGGGCCACCGCGCCCCGGCCGCTGGCCGATCCGCCGGAGGCGGCCGACGACGAGCTGCTGACCTGGTACCGGGACGGTCACCGCCTGCTGGTGGACACGCTGGCCGCCGCGCCCGCCGAGCTGGAGTGCTGGACCTTCCACCCGGCGCCCGTCTCGTCGCCGCTCGCGTTCTGGACCCGTCGGCAGGCGCACGAGACGACCGTGCACCGCTACGACGCCGAACGAGCGCGCGGCGGTGAGCCGTCCCCGATCGCCACGGACTTCGCGGCGGACGGCATCGACGAACTGCTGCGCGGCTTCCACGCCCGCGACCGCAGCCGCCTGCGCAGCGAGGAGCCGCGCGTGCTGCGGGTGCGTGCGGTGGACGCGGGTGCGGACGCCGTGTGGACCGTACGGCTCACGGCGGCGCCGCCGGTGACGGTGCGCGCGGCGGAAGGTGAGGTGGAAGCCGAACTGTCGGGCCCGGCCGACCGGTTGTACCTGGCGCTGTGGAACCGGACGGACGTCCCGAGGGTGACCGGTGACCCGGCGCTCGCGGCCCTGTGGCGGGAGCGGTCCGGGGTCTGAGGTCCGGTCAGCCCGTGCCGGCCAGCATCCGGGCCAGCACCTGGCGCTGCACGGGCCGTACCTCACCGTGCAGCGCGCGCCCCTTCGCCGTGAGGGAGACCCGCACCGCGCGCCGGTCCTCCGCGCACATGCCGCGCGCCACGAGGCCGTCCTTCTCCAGCCGGGCGATGAGCCGGGACAGCGCGCTCTGACTGAGATGGACCCGGTCGGAGATCTCCTGCACCCGGTAGGCACAGCCGCCGTCCGGGGCCATGCCCTCGGCCAGCAGGTCGAGGACCTCGAAGTCGCTGGCGCACAGCCCGTGCCCGTGCAGCACCCGGTCCAGTTCGCACTGGGTGCGGGCGTGCAGCGTCAGAATCTCCCGCCACTGCTCCACGAGCCCCTGCTCGGCATTCTTCGCCGCCATGCCCGCACGGTAGCAGAAATCCATGTTCGTTGCACTGTAATTAAATGAGCTTGCATCTGATGCGCGTGCATGTAATCTCGTCGCCATGACCTCTCCGCTCACCACCTTCGCGGCCCCGTCCCCGGCCGTGCGCTGGACTCCCCGGCTGTGGGGCACCCTTCTGGTGCTGTGCGCCGCGATGTTCCTGGACGCGCTCGACGTGTCGATGGTCGGCGTCGCCCTCCCGTCCATAGGCTCGGATCTCCATCTGTCCACGTCGACCCTTCAGTGGATCGTCAGCGGCTACATCCTGGGCTACGGCGGCCTGCTCCTCCTCGGCGGCCGGACCGCCGACCTGCTCGGCCGGCGCCAGGTGTTCCTGGTGGCGCTCGCCGTCTTCGCGCTCGCCTCGCTGCTCGGCGGTCTCGTGGACTCGGGCCCGCTGCTGATCGCGAGCCGCTTCGTCAAGGGCCTCAGCGCGGCCTTCACGGCACCGGCCGGCCTGTCGATCATCACCACCACGTTCCCGGAGGGCCCGCTGCGCAACCGGGCCCTGTCGATCTACACCACCTGCGCCGCCACCGGCTACTCCCTGGGCCTGGTCTTCTCCGGCCTGCTCACCGAGGCCAGCTGGCGGTTCACGATGCTGCTGCCGGCGCCGGTCGCGCTGGTCGCCCTGTTCGTGGGCATGAAGCTGCTGCCGCGCAGCGAGCGCGAGCGCGGCCACGGCGGCTACGACGTCCCGGGCGCCGTCCTCGGCACCGCCTCGATGCTGCTGCTCGTCTTCACCGTCGTCCAGGCACCCGAGGCCGGATGGACCTCGGCCCGCACGATCCTGTCCTTCGCCGCCGTGGCCGTCATGCTGGTGGTGTTCGTCCTCGTCGAGCGGCGCAGCCCCAGCCCGCTGATCCGGCTCGGAGTGCTGCGCTCGGGCCCGCAGGTGCGGGCCCAGCTCGGCGCGCTGACCTTCGTCGGCAGCTACACGGGCTTCCAGTTCCTGGTCACCCTCTATATGCAGCAGGTGCTGGGCTGGTCCGCCATGCACACGGCGCTGGCGTTCCTCCCGGCGGGCGCGCTGGTGGCGCTCTCCGCGACCAAGGTCGGCACCGTCATCGACCGGTTCGGCACGGGACGGCTGATCGTGCTGGGCTTCGTCATGATGACGGCCGGCTACGCGCTGTTCCTGCGCATCGACCTGAACCCGGTCTACGCGTCCGTGATCCTGCCGACCATGCTGCTGGTCGGCGCGGGCTTCGCCCTGTCCTACCCGTCCCTCAACGTCCAGGCCACCAACGGCGTGGACGAGCACGAGCAGGGCATGGTCTCGGGTCTGCTGAACACCTCGGTGCAGGTGGGCGGCGCGCTCTTCCTGGCCGTGGTGACGGCGGTGGTGACCGCGCACGCCCCCGAGAAGGCCACTCCGCAGGCCGTCCTGGACAGCTACCGGCCCGGACTGGTCGTGGTCACGATCGTCGCCGTCGTGGGGCTGCTGCTCTCGCTCAGCGGACTGCGCCGGCCCCGGCCGGCCCACTCCGTCGTGGTCGCCAGGTCCACCGTGACGGAGGCGGACGCGGACCGGGTCCCGGTCCGCGACTAGGGGGACCGCCTCCACAGGTGCGCCCGGCGGGGGTCGTTGCCCCGCCGGGCGCACCTCTGCGAAGCTGACGGGATGGAGGCACAGGGGGGCCGCCGCAGCCAGGCGGAACGGGACGCGATGACGGTCGAGATCGGTTACGCGCTGGTCAGCGCCCTGTTCGCGGCGGCGGTGCTGTTCGGGGCCGTGGCCGGGCCGGCGCTGCTCTTCGATCTGCCCGGTCCGCTGTCGAAGGTGCTGCTGCGGCTGGGCGCGGTGGTCGCGCCGGTCGTGTTCCTGGCCCGGGTGGTGAGCGTGCTGCTGCGCTTCCGGTGGCCGCCCCGTCCCAGCCCTGATGCGTAGGCCGGCACGACCGGTCGGGCCCGGCCGCGCGCGCCGAGCCGCGCCGCCGTCCGGCTCCCACGGGTCGTGGCGGCGAGCGGGCCGGCCACCCGCTGGCGGGCGATGTACGCGCGGGACCGGCCACGTCAGCCGAGCGGAGTGGTCCGCCGTACATCCAGGGGGGTACGGACCGGACCGGAGTCCTCCACGGCCAAGGCGCTCCCGTCCGGCCCTCCGCCCGCCCCGTCAGGAACCGACCGGCTCCCCGTCGGCAGCGGCAGGCTCCTGAGCGGGAGCCTCCGCCGAGACCGCCGCCCGGCGGTCGAGGGCCGTCAGGGCGCGCTGGGCGATCGGGCGGGAGCGGACGATCTCGGCCAAGGTGGTCGCGCCCTGGGTGATGTCCCGGAACGCCCGCCAGGCCGGGCGGAACCCGGTGAGCGCCGCGTGGAACAGGCCCGGGCGCCGCTCGAACACGGTCAGCAGCCGCTTGCCGACGCTCATCTCGACGCCGAGCCCCGCCTTGATCGCGAACGCGTAGTTCAGGGCCTGGCGGCGGGTGTCCACCGCATCGTGCGCCTCGGCGATGCGCACCGCCCACTCCCCCGCCAGCCGGCCCGAGCGCAGCGCGAAGGAGATGCCCTCACGGGTCCAGGGCTCCAGCAGTCCGGCCGCGTCCCCGCAGACCAGCACCCGGCCCCGGGACAGCGGCGAGTCCTCGGCGCGGCAGCGGGTCAGGTGGCCGGAGGAGAGGGACGGCTCGAACCCGGCGAGGCCCAGCCGGGCGATGAAGTCCTCCAAGTACCGCTTGGTGGCGGCGCCTTCACCGCGCGCGGAGATCACGCCGACGGTCAGCGTGTCCCCCTTCGGGAACACCCAGCCGTAACTGCCCGGCAGCGGCCCCCAGTCGATGAGGACCCGTCCCTTCCAGTCCTCGGCGACGGTCTCCGGCACCGGGATCTCCGCCTCCAGGCCGAGGTCGACCTGGTCGAGCTTCACTCCGACGTGGGCTCCTATCCGGCTGGCGCTGCCGTCGGCGCCGACGACCGCGCGGGCCAGCACCGTCTCCCCGCCCTGGAGGACGACGGCGACCGTGCGCCGGTCCGGCACCGCCGAGCCGTGCTGCTCGACCCGTTGGACGGTGACGCCCGTCCGCAGTTCGGCGCCCGCCTTCAGCGCGTGCTCGACCAGTTGCCGGTCGAACTCGGGACGGTTGATCAGGCCGAACAGCATCTGCTTGGAGCGGCGGGTGCGGGTGAAGCGGCCGTTGTGGGAGAACGTGACGGCGTGCACCCGGTCCCTGAAGGGCAGGTCGAAGCCGGGCGGCAGGGCGTCGCGCGAGGGGCCGATGATGCCGCCGCCGCACGTTTTGTACCGCGGCAGCTCGGCCTTCTCCAGCAACAGCACGCGCCGTCCCGTGACCGCCGCCGCGTAGGCCGCCGAGGCGCCCGCCGGGCCCGCGCCCACCACGACGACGTCCCACACCCGTCGCACGTCGTCCGCTGAAGAGTTCTCGCCGCTCACGATGGTCTACCGCTCCGCTCAAGCCGCTGCCAAGTGTCCTGTCGCATCCTACGGCGGCCGTCCGCGCGATCCGCTGTGGGAGGATCGGTGTACTCACCCCGTACAACGTCGCACCCACGAGGAGCGTGCCCATGCCGTCGAATCCGGTCGCCGAGACCGTCGCCTCGCTGCTGCCCCGGGCGAAGGCGGAGCTGGCCGAACTGGTCGCCTTCAGGTCGGTGGCGGACTTCTCGCAGTTCCCGAAGAGCGAGAGCGAGGCCGCCGCGGGCTGGGTCGCCGACGCGCTGCGGGGCGAGGGATTCACGGATGTGGCGCTGCTGGACACCCCGGACGGCACGCAGTCGGTGTACGGCTACCTGCCGGGCCCGGAGGGCGCCAAGACGGTCCTGCTCTACGCGCACTACGACGTCCAGCCCCCGCTGGACGAGGCCGGCTGGACGACCCCTCCGTTCGAGCTGACCGAGCGCGACGGCCGCTGGTACGGCCGCGGGACCGCCGACTGCAAGGGCGGCTTCGTCCTGCACCTGCTCGCCCTGCGCGCCCTGAAGGCGAACGGCGGGGTGCCGGTGCACGTGAAGGTGATCGTGGAGGGCTCGGAGGAGCAGGGCACGGGCGGCCTGGAGCGGTACGCCGAGCAGCACCCCGAGCTGCTGGCGGCGGACGCGATCGTCATCGGCGACGCGGGCAACTTTCGGGTCGGCCTGCCGACGGTGACCACCACATTGCGCGGTATGACCCTGGTGAGGGTGCGGATCGACACCCTGGCCGGCAATCTGCACTCGGGCCAGTTCGGCGGCGCCGCCCCGGACGCGCTGGCCGCGCTGATCCGGGTGCTGGACTCGCTGCGCGCCGAGGACGGCTCCACCGCCGTCGACGGCCTGGACGCCACGGCGGCCTGGGACGGCCTGGAGTACACCGAGGAGCAGTTCCGCGCGGACGCCAAGGTGCTGGACGGCGTCGGGCTGATCGGCGACGGCTCGGTCGCCGACCGCATCTGGGCCCGTCCGGCGGTCACCGTGCTCGGCATCGACTGCCCGCCGGTCGTCGGCGCCACCCCGTCGGTGCAGTCCAGTGCCGGTGCCCTGGTGAGCCTTCGGGTGCCGCCGGGCACGGACGCGGCGGAGGCCGCCAAGCTGCTCCAGGCGCACATAGAGGCGCACACGCCGTGGGGTGCCCGGGTCACCACCGAGCAGATCGGCCAGGGCCAGCCGTTCCGCGCCGACACCTCCAGCCCCGCCTACCAGGCGATGGCCGAGGCGATGGCGGTGGCCTACCCGGGCGAGACCATGAGTTACGCCGGTCAGGGCGGCTCCATCCCGCTGTGCAACACCCTCGCCGGGCTGTACCCGCAGGCGGAGATCCTGCTCATCGGGCTGAGCGAGCCGGAGGCGCAGATCCACGCGGTCAACGAGAGCGTGTCGCCCGAGGAGTTGGAGCGGCTGTCCGTCGCCGAGGCGCTGTTCCTGCGCAATTACGCGGCTGGCTGACCCTTTCTGCCCACGGCAGAGGGCCCTCGCCCACGGGCGGGGGCCCTCTCTACGGTCGGCGCATGGACGTCATCGAACTGCTGCCCCGGCTGCACCTGCTCCGCTTCCCCGTCGGCCAGGCCTATCTCTGGCGTGACGACGAGGAGTTGACCCTCATCGACGCGGGCCCGATCGGCGCCGGCCGGCCGATCGCCGACGCGGTCACCGCGCTCGGGCACACGCCCCGGGACGTACGGCGCGTCGTACTCACCCACTTCCACGAGGACCACGTCGGCGGGGCGGCCGAGTTCGCCGCGCTGAGCGGGGCCGAGGTGCTGGCGCACCGCCTGGACGCCCCGTTCGTCCGCGGAGAGCGGCCGGGCCCGCCGCCGCGGACCGAGGAGTGGGAGCGGCCACTGCACGCGGCGGCCCTCGCGCAGTTGCCCCCGGGTCCCCCGCGGCCGCCCGCCTCGCTCACCGAACTGTCCGACGGGGACGTGCTCGGCTTCGGCGGCGGCGCCCGGGTGGTGCACATCCCGGGGCACACCGACGGCAGCATCGCGGTGTTCCTGCCCGCGCACGGGGTGCTGTTCACCGGGGACACGGTGGCGGCGGCACCGGACGGCACGCCGATCCCCGGCGTGCTGAACCTGGACCGGGAGCAACTTCTCGCCTCCATCGGCCGGTTGGCGGATCTCGGCGCGGAGGTCGCGTGCTTCGGGCACGGCGATCCGGTGCTGTCCGGCGCCGGTGCCGTGCTCCGCTCGCTCGGGTAGCGCCGTGGCGGGGTCAGCCGACCGGCACCCCCGCCTCCAGATAGAGCGCGCTGCCCCGCTCCCGGGCGCGCAGCGCCCAGCGCAGCCGCTCGTAGCGGACCGGCGGCAGCATCCCGGCGGCCTCCTGCTCGGTGGCGAACCGCCAGGCGCGCAGCTCCGGTCCGGGCAGCAGCACCCGGGACGCCTCGCCGGGTGCCAGCCGGCCGCCGTCGAAGAGCAGCCGCAGCCCGCCGTAGCCGGGCGGAGTGGGCCGTTCCCAGTCCACGACCAGCAGCCGGGGAACCTCCCGCAGCTGTATCCCGGTCTCCTCGGCGACCTCGCGCATCCCGGCGCGGGCCGGTGCCTCGCCCCGTTCCACCACACCGCCCGGGAACTCCCAGCCGGGCTTGTAGGTGGGGTCGACGAGCAGCACCCGGTCGTGCTCGTCGAAGAGCAGCACCCCGGCGGCGAGCGTCTCGGCGGTCGGCTCGGGCGTCTGCACGATGTCACAGGCGGGTACGGCGCCGTTGCCGACGGCCTCGGCGATGCGGACGGCGGTCTCGTACGGGGTGAGGGCGCTGGTGTCCAGCGGGTGGGCGTCGGCGGTGAGCCAGGCGGCGAGGGCGGCGCGGTAGGGCTCGATGTGGTCGTAGGACCACTGCCGTACGCGTATCTCGCCGTCGGGTGCCGCCTCGGGCGGCGTCTCCCGGCCGGCTATCCGCTCCCGCAGGATCGTTTCGGTGGGAGCGAGGAGCAGATGGTGCACCCGGATGCGGCGAGCGGCGAGGCCGCCGAAGATCTCGTCGCGGTACTCCTGGCGGAGCAGGGTCATCGGTACCACGAGGGTGCCGCCCAGCTCGGCGAGCATCGCGGCGGCCGTGTCGACCACGAGCCGGCGCCAGATCGGCAGGTCCTGGAAGTCGCCGGCCTCGGCGAGGCGCTTGGGTGGCAGCAGGTGCGTGAGTGCCCCGCCGATGATCTCGGGGTCGAAGAGCGCGCTGTTCGGGATCAGTTCGATCAGTTCACGTGCGGTCGTGGTCTTCCCCGCACCGAACGCGCCGTTGATCCAGACGACGGTCACGGACTCCCCCTCTTCTGTTGGCCCCCTGAGGACTGCCCGCTCCACCCTGCCATGGAAACCCGCCGCCGTTGAGGGCGCCTGTCCGCGCGCACACGCAAGTGCCGGTGTCCCCCGTGGCGGGGACACCGGCACACAGCCCTTCGCCGCGGGTCAGTCGCGGTCGAGGACGTTGTCGGTCTCCAGGCTGTTCTGGGCGATGAGGTCACCGACCTCGTCCACCGTGTCCGAGACGTCGAGCGGCCGGTCGGGCGCCGCGTGGGACGGAGTGACGGCGGCCACGACGAATCCGGCGGCGAGGGTGGCGATGGCGAGCATGCTGCGCTTCTTCATGCGCTGATCAACTGCGCGGGCGGGCCGGAGGTCACGCGGACCGGAGCGCCATTTCCCGCCGGACCGCCGCCTCCGAGCGAACAGATCCGAACGAGCGGACCGGCTTGAACGCCGTCTTTCCAACAGACTCAGACACGTCCTACCGTAAGCGCACATTGATGACGCGTACATGCCGTCATCCGCGTTCGCGAGTCGGAGGAGCATCCAGGATGCGTCACCCGCACACCCGCACCATCCACCGCAGAGTCGCCGGAGCACTCGCCGCCGGACTGCTGTGCGCGGCGGGCTTCGCCGCGCCGGCCGCGGCCGCCCCGCCGGCCGATCCGCCCGCCCCGGCCGACGGCCTCGCCCTCACGCCGCCGATGGGCTTCAACAACTGGAACTCCACGCAGTGCGGCGCGGACTTCGACGCGACCATGGTCCAGGGCATCGCGGACCTCTTCGTGGAGAAGGGCCTGAAGGACGCCGGCTACCGGTACGTCAACCTGGACGACTGCTGGGCCCTGCCGGAGCGCGACGCCAACGGCCGGCTGGTACCCGACCCCGTGCGCTTTCCGGACGGCATCAAGGCGGTCGCGGACTATGTCCACGCCAAAGGGCTCAAACTCGGCATCTACACCAGCGCCGGCACCAAGACCTGCAGCAACACCGGCTTTCCGGGCGCTCTCGGCCACGAGTACGACGACGCCCGGCAGTTCGCCGACTGGGGCGTGGACTACCTGAAGTACGACAACTGCAACAACCAGGGAGTGGACGCCAGGCAGCGCTACCGGACCATGCGGGACGCGCTCAGGGCGACCGGCCGGCCGATCGTCTACAGCATCTGCGAATGGGGCGAGAACAAGCCCTGGGAGTGGGCCGCGGACGTCGGGCACCTGTGGCGGACCACCGGGGACATCAGCGACAACTGGTCCTCGATGCTGTCGATCCTGAAGCAGAACCTCCCCCTCGCCCCGTACGCCGGCCCGGGCCACTGGAACGACCCCGACATGCTGGAGGTCGGCAACGGCGGCATGACGGACACCGAGTACCGCTCGCACTTCTCGCTCTGGTCGGTCATGGCCGCGCCGCTGCTCATCGGCACCGACCTGCGCAAGGCCTCCCGGTCGACCTACGACATCCTGGGCAACAAGGAGGTCGTCGCCGTCGACCAGGACCCGCTCGGCCGGCAGGGCTCGGTGGTCTCCTCCGCGGGCGGCCGCTGGGTGATCGCCAAGGAGATGGCGGACGGCAGCCGCGCGGTGGCCCTCTTCAACGAGTCGGGCACCGCCCAGCGGATCGCCACCGACGCGCGCGCGGCCGGCCTGCCCGGCGCCCGCGGTTACTCGGTGCGCGACCTCTGGCAGCACCGCACGTACAACACCGCCGGCACCCTCGCCGCCACCGTCCCGGCCCACGGCACGGTCCTGCTCCGCGTCGCGGCCGACCCGCGCTGGGCCGCGCACCCGCCCGCCGTCGAACTCGGCCTGGACGGCGGCCTGCTGCTCACGGCGGCCACCCCCGCCACTCTGACCAGCACCGTCACCGACCTCGGAGGCACGCCCGCACGCCAGGTGTCCGTCGCGCTGACCGGCCCGGCCGGCTGGCGCGTACGGGCCACCTCACCGGCCTCGGCCGCCGTCCTCACCACCGGCGGGACGCTGCGCACCGGCTGGCGGGTGACCGCCCCGGCCGGCACCCCGCCGGGCTCCTACGGCCTGACGCTGCGGGCGGGTTACCGCTCGCCGTCCGGCACGGCGGAGACCGTTCAGGTGCCGCTGACCGCGTCCGTGGTCGTACCGCCGCCGTCCGGGACGTCGTACCTCGGCGATCTGCCGTGGCTGTCGGCCGTCAACGGCTGGGGGCCGGTGGAGCGCGACACCAGCAACGGCGAGAGCGCCGCGGGCGACGGCCGGCCGCTCACCATCGGTGGCACGGTCTATGCCAAGGGGCTCGGCGTCCACGCGCTCGGCGACATCGCCTTCTACACCGGCGGGGCCTGCGAGCAGGTCACCGCGTCCGTCGGCGTGGACGACGAGAAGGACGCCAAGGGCACCGTCGCCTTCGAGATCCTGGCGGACGACACGAAGGCGGCGGGCACCGGCGTCCTCACCAACGCCATGCCCGCCCAGCAGCTCACCGCCGACATCAGCGGCGCCCAGGTGATCCGGCTCGTCGTCACCGACGGCGGCGACGGCGTCGACTCCGACCACGCGGACTGGGCGAACGCGCGCCTGAACTGCTGAGCGCCAGGCGCCGCTCCGTTCCGGCCGCCGGCCGGCCGGATCACGCGGTCACCGCGGTGGCTAGCGGCTCGCCGCGGTCGCGTCCGGGGTGCGGGCCAGGGCCGCCGCGGCGGCGCCGACCAGGCCGGCGTCGGTGCCCATCCGGGCCGGTACGACGGTCAGCCGCCGCACGAAGGAGAGGGTCGCGTAGTCGGTGAGGGCCTTGCGCAGCGGGGTGAACAGGATCTCGCCCGCCTTGCCGACCCCGCCGCCGATCACCGCGATGTCGATCTCGACCAGGGTCGCGGTGGCCGCGATCCCGGCGGCCAGCGCCTGCGCCGCGCGCTCGAAGGAGGCGACGGCGACCGGGTCGCCCGCGCGGGCGGCGGCGGCCACCGCGGCGGCCGAGGTGTCGCCGTCGGGGCCCGGGCGCCAGCCCTGCTCCACGGCCCGGCGGGCGATGTTGGGCCCGCTGGCGATGCGCTCCACACAGCCGCGCGCGCCGCACGGGCAGGGGTCGCCGTCGAGGTCGACGCTGATGTGGCCGATGTGGCCGGCGTTGCCCGTGGGGCCCGGGTGGAGCCGTCCGCCGAGCACCAGGCCGCCGCCGACGCCGGTGGACACCACCATGCACAGCGCGTTGTCGTGGCCCCGCGCGGCGCCCTGCCAGTGCTCGGCCGCCGTGATCGCGACGCCGTCGCCGATCAGCTCCACCGGCAGGCCCCCGGTGGCCGCCCGCACCCGGTCGACCAGCGGGTACTCCCGCCAGCCGGGCACGTTCACCGGGCTCACGGTGCCCGCCGAGGCGTCCACCGGGCCGGCGCTGCCGATGCCGACCGCACCGGCGCGCTCCCACAGCGGCGATCCGGTCAGCTCGCCGAGGACCTCCTCGACGGCGCGCATGACCGTTTCGCCGTCCTGCCGGGCGGGCGTGGGGCGCTGGGCGCGGACCAGGAGCCGTCCGGCGCCGTCCACCAGCGCGCCGGCGATCTTGGTGCCGCCGATGTCCAGGGCCGCCACGAGGTCGGTGTGCATGAGAGTCAGATCTCCCCGTTGAAAGCTTGAGAACCAAAGAGAGCAGGCCGGTCAAGCGGTGGGGGCGCAGGCCGGAGACAGCGGTGGACAGTCTCTCTCGCACCTGACAACGTTGTCCAGGCTCTATGCTCGACGCCACATCCTCATACAAGCCCACGGATGCGGCACCACCGTGGAGCAGGGTGACGACAGCCGGACGACAGACAGGACAGCGCACGTGCCCGAGACCACCCGCAGCGCGGACCGCCTTCCCGGGAGCCGGTACGGCAACCGCCCGACGATGAAGGACGTGGCGGCCCGCGCCGGGGTCGGCCTGAAGACGGTCTCCCGCGTGGTCAACGGCGAGCCCGGGGTCACCCCGGACACCGAGCGCCGGGTGCAGGAGGCGATCGACGCGCTCGGCTTCCGCCGCAACGACAGCGCGCGGGTGCTGCGCAAGGGCCGGACCGCGAGCATCGGGCTGGTGCTGGAGGACCTCGCGGACCCGTTCTACGGACCGCTCAGCCGCGCGGTCGAGGAGGTGGCCCGCGCCCACGGCGCGCTGCTGATCAACGGCTCCAGCGCGGAGGATCCCGAGCGGGAGCAGGAGCTGGCGCTCGCGCTGTGCGCGCGCCGGGTGGACGGGCTGGTGGTGATCCCGGCCGGGGACGACCACCGGTATCTGGAGCCGGAGATCAGGGCGGGCGTGGCGACCGTGTTCGTGGACCGCCCGGCCGGCCGGATCGACGCCGACGTGGTCCTGTCCGACAACTACGGCGGTGCCCGCGACGGCGTCGCCCACCTCGTCGCACACGGCCACCGGCGGATCGGGTTCATCGGCGACATGCCGCGGATCCACACGGCCGGTGAGCGGCTGCGCGGTTACCGGGCGGCCATGGAGGACGCCGGGATACCCGTCGAGGAGCGCTGGATGTCCCTCGGCGCGACCGACCCGGAGCGGGTGCGCCGGGCGGCGGAGGAGATGCTGGCCGGTCCCGATCCGGTGACCGCGGTCTTCGCCGGCAACAACCGGGTGACGGTCACCGTGGTCCGGGTGCTGGCCGAGCTCTCCCGCCGGGTCGCGCTGGTCGGCTTCGACGACTTCGAGCTGGCCGATCTGCTCCGGCCCGGCGTCACGGTCGTCGCCCAGGATGCGGCGGCCCTCGGCCGCACGGCCGCCGAACGCCTCTTCCGCCGGCTGGACGGCACCCCCGTCGCCCCGGAGCGCATGGAACTCCCGACCCGCCTGATCACCCGCGGCTCGGGCGAACTGCCGCCGACGGACTGAACGCGGGGGCGTACGGACGCTCGCCCTCTCGCTCCCGGCCCTCGGCCCTCGGCCCCCCGCGCCCGGAGACACCGGGGGCCGACGGATCGATGGCTACTGCGCGGACGCCGTCAGGTCGCCGCGGCGAGGGGACGCGAAGGATTCCAGGTCGGCCCGGGTCAGGCCGGTGAGGCGGGCCACCTCGGCGATGTCCAGGGCGCCGCAGTCCAGGCCGCGCAGCAGGTAGCCGCTGAGGGCCTTGGCGGTGGCGGGCTCGTCCATGACGTCGCCGCCGGCGCGGTTGGCGTACCGGGTGAGGCGGGCCGCGGCCTGCTCGAAGCCCTCGCGGTAGAACGCGAAGACGGCGGCGTAGCGGGTGGGGATGTGGCCGGGGTGCATGTCCCAGCCCTGGTAGTAGGCGCGGGCCAGCGCCCGCCGGGTCAGGCCGTAGTGGAGGCGCCAGGCGTCGTGGACCTTCGCCGTCGGGCCGACCGGCAGGACGTTCGTGGAGCCGTCCGAGACGCGGACGCCGGTGCCGGCCGCCGCGACCTGCATGACCGCCTTGGCGTGGTCGGCGGCGGGGTGGTCGCTGGCCTGGTAGGCGGCGGAGACACCGAGGCAGGCGCTGTAGTCGAAGGTGCCGTAGTGCAGCCCGGTGGCGCGGCCCCCGGCGGCCTGGATCATGCGGGCGACCGTGGCGGTGCCGTCGGTGGCCAGGATGGACTGGCTGGTCTCGATCTGGATCTCGAAGCCCAGCCGGCCGGCGTCCAGCCCGTGCGCCTTCTCGAAGGCCTCCAGCAGCCGCGCGAAGGCGCCGACCTGCTCGGGGTAGGTCACCTTGGGCAGGGTCAGGACCAGGCCACCGGGCAGCCCGCCGGCCTCCATCAGAGCGGTGAGGAAGACGTCGAGGGTGCGGATGCCGCGATCCCGTACGGCGGCCTCCATGCACTTCATGCGGATGCCCATGTACGGCGCGGCCGTGCCGTCCCGGTACGCCTCGGCGATCAGCCGGGCGGCACGGGCGGCCGTCGCGTCCTCCTCCGCGTCGGGACGGGGGCCGTAGCCGTCCTCGAAGTCGACGCGGAGGTCCTCGACCGGCTCGCGCTCCAGCTTGGCCCGGACCCGGGAGTAGACCGGCTCGGCCAGCTCGTCCGACAGGCCGAGGACGGCCGCGAAGGAGGCGGCGTCCGGAGCGTGTTCGTCGAGCGCCGCGAGGGCCCGCTCGCCCCAGGAGCGGATGGTGTCCGCGGCGAAGGCGTCGCCGGGCACGTAGACGGTGTGGACGGGCTGCCGGGTGCCCGGGTCCCCGGGGTAGTAGCGCTCCAGCCGCGCGTCGACCGATGCGAGGGAGGCGCTGATCTCCTCGCTGACGGCACCCGCGAGGCTGGTCGCCACCTTCTCCTGCTGACCCATCCCACACCCTCCAACTTTCCGCTTCATGGAATCAACAATCCGTATAGTGAAGCTATCCGGCAACCTTCCCGCTGGTCAACACCGCACCGCGCGCCCGCGGCTCCACGGTTGCCGCGGGCGCCGGCCGCCTTGCCCAGTACAGCACCCGCGTCACCGGCCGCCGGACACGGCGAGGCCCCCGTGACCGTCTGAGCGGTCACGGGGGCCTCGTACGGCGCGGGCGCGGGGATCAGCCCTTGCGGGTCTTGATCTCCTCGGTCAGCTGCGGCACCACGTCGAACAGGTCGCCGACCACGCCGTAGTCGACCAGCTCGAAGATCGGGGCCTCCGCGTCCTTGTTGACGGCCACGATCGTCTTGGAGGTCTGCATACCGGCGCGGTGCTGGATGGCGCCGGAGATGCCGTTGGCGATGTACAGCTGCGGCGAGACCGACTTGCCGGTCTGGCCGACCTGGTTGGTGTGCGGGTACCAGCCGGCGTCGACGGCGGCACGCGAGGCACCCACGGCCGCGCCCAGCTCGTCGGCCAGCGCCTCGATGATCCCGAAGTTCTCCGCGCCGTTGACACCCCGGCCGCCGGAGACCACGATCGCGGCCTCGGTCAGCTCCGGACGGCCCGTCGACTCACGCGGCGTGCGGCCGGTGATCTTCGTGCCGGTCGCCTTGTCGGAGAAGGTCACCGACAGGGCCTCGACGTCTCCCGCGGCCGGGGCGGCCTCGACGGCGGCCGAGTTCGGCTTGACCGTGATGACCGGAGTGCCCTTGACGGCACGGGACTTGGTGGTGAAGGACGCGGCGAACACCGACTGGGTGGCCACCGGGCCCTCCTCGCCGGCCTCCAGGTCGACGGCGTCGGTGATGATGCCCGAGCCGATGCGCAGCGCCAGGCGGGCGGCGATCTCCTTGCCCTCGGCGGAGGACGGGACCAGCACGGCGGCCGGGGACACCTGCTCGTAGGCGGCCTGCAGCGCGTCCACCTTCGGCACGACCAGGTACTCGGCGTACTCGGAGGCGTCGTGGGTGAGCACCTTGACCGCGCCGTGCTCGGCGAGCGTGGCGGCGGTGTCGGCGGCGCCGTTGCCCAGCGCGACGGCGACGGGCTCGCCCAGACGGCGGGCCAGGGTCAGCAGCTCCAGGGTGGGCTTGCGGACGGCGCCGTCCACGTGGTCGACGTAGACGAGGACTTCAGCCATGGGATTGCTCTCCTGCGAAACGAAGTTGAGGGGCGGTCGGCGGGGGCGGGCCTCAGATGAACTTCTGGGCCGCGAGGAACTCGGCGAGCTGCTTGCCGCCCTCGCCCTCGTCCTTGACGATGGTGCCGGCCGTGCGCGCCGGACGCTCGGTCACGGACTCGACCTTGGTGAAGGCACCGTCCAGGCCGACCTCCTCCGCCTCGATGTCGAGGTCGGACAGGTCCCAGGACTCCACCGGCTTCTTCTTGGCCGCCATGATGCCCTTGAAGGAGGGGTAGCGGGCCTCGCCGGACTGGTCGGTCACGGAGACGACCGCGGGGAGCTGCGCCTGAAGCTGCTCGGAGGCGGCGTCGCCGTCGCGGCGGCCCGTGACCACGCCGTCCTCGACGGAGACCTCGGAGAGCAGGGTGACCTGCGGGACGCCCAGGCGCTCGGCGACCAGCGCCGGGACGACGCCCATGGTGCCGTCGGTGGAGGCCATGCCGGAGACGACCAGGTCGAAGCCGGCCTTCTCGATGGCCTTGGCCAGCACCAGGGAGGTGCCGATGGCGTCGGTGCCGTGCAGGTCGTCGTCCTCGACGTGGATGGCCTTGTCCGCACCCATGGAAAGGGCCTTGCGGAGCGCGTCCTTGGCGTCCTCGGGGCCGACCGTCAGCACGGTGACCTCGGCGTCGTCCGCGTTCTCCGCGATCTGGAGAGCCTGCTCGACCGCGTACTCGTCCAGCTCGGAGAGCAGACCGTCCACGTCGTCGCGGTCGACGGTCAGGTCATCGGCGAAGTGCCGGTCGCCAGTGGCGTCGGGCACGTACTTCACAGTGACAACGATCCTCAAGCTCACGCCGGCTCTCCTACTGCATCGTCATTTCGGGCTGCCTCTTGCAGGCAGCATAGGCGCCTCAAGCGGCCGATCCCGGTCGGGGCGTCCGCGCGCTCCGAACGAGATATTACTCGTCAGTACATCTAGATCCTGCCCGCTAAGCAAGCGCTTTGAACTGTGACCTTCGCAACGCAGCGTAACCGGAACCCGACGGGTGCGCGGGGGCGCCGGAGGTGATCAATCCCGCAGACCGCTGAAGCGGCCCTGGTGATAGAGGAGCGGGCGGCCGGAGCCCGAGGGATCGCCGAGAACGACCTCGGCCAGCACGATCCGGTGGTCGCCGGCCGGGACCCGCCCGACGATCCGGCACACCAGCCACGCCAGCACGTCCTCCAGCACCGGAACCCCGTGCGGGCCGTCCCGCCAGGCGGTGGGCTCGCCGAAGCGGTCGGCGCCGCTGCGCGCGAAGGTGGCGGCCAGCTCGCTCTGGTGCTCGCCGAGTATGTGCACGCCGACGTGGTCCGCCCCGGCGATCGCCGGCCAGCTGGAGGCGTTCGTGCCGATGCCGAAGGAGACGAGCGGGGGTTCGGCGGAGACGGAGGTGAGGGAGGTGGCGGTGAAGCCGACCGGGCCGCCGGCGCCGCGGGCGGTGATCACCGCCACACCGGCGGCGTGCCGGCGGAAGGTGGAGCGCAGCAGTTCCGGGGAGGCGAGCCGGGGGGAGCCGAGTTCGGGCGTGGCCGTCATGGAGTCGTCCTTCTGCCGGGGGTCACGAGCGGGTCCGCGGGTGCTCAACGGGCCGGACACCACGCGCTCGCGGTACGGGCCAGGTCGATGTGGGCCCGTCCGTGGAGAAGGAGTTCTGTCGGCATGCGGTCAGGTTGGCGACAGGCAAGGCGTACCGTCAAGCCGCTTCCGCCCTCCGGAAGACGGCGCGCCGCGCGCCGCACCCCGCTCATACCGCCTCCCCCAGAGCCGCGATGACGTCGGCCCGGCGGGGCTGTCCGGTGGCGCGCCGCACCACCCGGCCGCCGGCGTCCAGCACCAGGACGGTGGGCGTCTTGCGGACCTCCAGGGCGCGTACGAGGCCCAGGTGGGCCTCCGCGTCGATCTCGACGTGGGTCACGCCCGGGACCATTGCGGCGACCTCGCCGAGGACCCGGCGGGTGGCCCGGCAGGGCGCGCAGAAGGCGCTGGAGAACTGCACCAGTGTGGCGCGTTCGCCCAGCGCGGTGCCGAGTTCCGCCGCCTCGATCCGCCTGCCGTCGTCGCGCCCGCCCACCCAGCTCTCCCGTTCCGCCGCCGGCGCGGCTCGTCGCGGCGGGCACGCGTGAGGGGCGCGCCGCCGGTCCGGTCGTCATCAGCACAACCGGTCGCGGCACCCCGGAGATTCCCGCCCGCACCCCCGCGCCGAGTAAAGGGGATTTAAAGATCCGAGGTGGGATGTAGGCCGACGTGACGAGGATCTCGCCGCCGTGCGGCACCAGAACTGGCCACCCGTTCGTTCTTCGGGCACGATCTGCGAGACGCCGTAAACCTACGGCTGCGTAACCTTCCCGCCGGGAGCCCCCTTTCCCGAGCAGAGCAGAAAGGGCCCACCCCGCCCATGGCAGAGCTGGTCTACCGTCCCGTCATCGGTATCGCCAAGACGGCGTTCAAGGCCTGGGATCTGAAGATCGACTGCCGGGGGTCGGAGAACATCCCACGCTCGGGCGGCGCCGTGCTGGTGAGCAATCACATCAGCTATCTGGACTTCGTCTTCAACGGCCTGGCGGCCCTGCCGCAGAAGCGGCTGGTGCGCTTCATGGCGAAGGAGTCCGTCTTCCGGCACCGGATCTCCGGTCCGCTCATGCGCAGCATGAAGCACATCCCGGTGGACCGCGGGCAGGGCGAGGCGGCGTACTCGCACGCGCTGGACGCGCTGCGCTCCGGCGAGGTCATCGGGGTGTTCCCGGAGGCGACGATCTCGCAGTCCTTCACGCTGAAGAGCTTCAAGTCGGGCGCGGCCCGGCTGGCCCAGGAGGCGGGCGTCCCGCTGATCCCGATGGCGCTGTGGGGCACGCAGCGGCTGTGGACGAAGGGGCAGCCGCGCAACTTCCGGCGCAGCCATCTGCCCGTCACCGTCCGGGTCGGCGAGGCGGTGGAGGCCCCTCGCGACCAGTACGCCGGTGCCATCACCCGCCGGCTGCGCGAGCGCGTCCAGGAACTGCTGGAGGCCGCGCAGCGTGCCTACCCGGGCCGGCCCAAGGGCCCGGAGGACGCCTGGTGGCTGCCCGCGCACCTGGGCGGTACGGCGCCCACGACGGAGGAACTGCGGGCGGTCCAGGCCTGAGGCCCGCGGCGCCCGGCCGGTTCGCCTTGGCCCGGGCGCGTTTTCCGGCGGGCCGCTTCCCGTGGTCCGTCCGCCGTCGAGGTGCGGCCGTGCGCCGGATGCGGTGCGCGGCCGGTCGTACACCGGGTCTCACAGGCTCGCCGGGAGCGTCTTCCACAGGTGCGGGCGGTCCGGGGCCGTGCGCAGGGCGGTGAGGACCGCGGGATGCGGAGCGGCGTAGAGGCCCGGGTAGTCCGTCTCGCCGGCCGCGGGGTCCGGGGTCCAGGCCAGCCGTTCGCCGGCCAGGGAGAAGCGCGCGTCCACGCCCGGCTTGTTGCCGCGGGGGTCCTGCCGGTGCCAGGCGCCGTGGAAGCGCACGGCGACCAGGCCGTGGAGCAGGTGTCCGTCCGCGTCGTCGGTCAGCCGCTGGTAGCACAGGGCCGCCGGGATGTCCTCGGCCCGCAGCAGCGCGGCGAGGGCATGGGACTTGGCGTGGCAGATGCCGGTGCCCAGGGCCAGTACGTCGGAGGCGCGCCAGGTGACGCGGAGGTCGCCGGAGTCCTGTGAGTGCGCAATGGCGTCCCGCACGAACTCATAGGCGGCCCGCGCATATTCATACGAGTCGGCGGCCTCGGCGGCGAGGCGGGCGGCGGTCTCCCGGACCACCGGGTGGTGGTGGTCGATGGCCTCGTCGGCGGCCAGGTAGGCGGACAGGTCGGCGGTGTTCTGGATCAGCTCCATGTCCGCAGAGCATAGGAACGCGATCACCCGACGTCAATGACTTTCCAGGTGATCGCATACCTATGCAGTGCTACGGAGTCAGCGGGCCATCTCCTCCTTCAGGGCCGCCAGGAACGCGTCCACGTCGTCCTCCGTGGTGTCGAACGAGCACATCCAGCGCACCACTCCGGCGGCCTCGTCCCAGAAGTAGAACCGGAACCGCTTCTGCAGCCGCTCGCTCACGTCGTGCGGGAGCCGGGCGAAGACGCCGTTGGACTGGACCGGGTAGAGAATCTCCACGCCGTGCACCGCGCGGACGCCCTCGGCGAGCCGCTGGGCCATCTCGTTGGCGTGCCGGGCGTTGCGCAGCCACAGGTCCTTGGCGAGCAGCGCCTCCAACTGCACCGAGACGAAGCGCATCTTGGAGGCCAGTTGCATCGACATCTTCCGCAGGTGCTTCATCTGCCGCACCGCGTCCTGGTTGATGACGACGACGGCCTCGCCGAACAGCGCGCCGTTCTTCGTCCCGCCCAGCGAGAGGATGTCCACGCCCACCGCGTTGGTGAACGTCCGCATGGGCACGTCCAGGGAGGCGGCGGCGTTGGCGATCCGGGAGCCGTCCAGGTGCACCTTCATGCCGCGCGCGTGGGCGTGTTCGCAGATCGCGCGGATCTCCCCGGGCGTGTAGAGGGTGCCCAGCTCGGTGGACTGGGTGATCGACACGACCTGCGGCATCGCGCGGTGCTCGTCCTCCCAGCCCCAGGCCTGCCGGTCGATCAGCTCCGGGGTGAGCTTGCCGTCGGGCGTGGGCACGGTGAGCAGCTTCAGCCCGCCCATGCGCTCGGGAGCACCGCCCTCGTCGACGTTGATGTGCGCGCTCTCGGCGCAGATCACCGCGCCCCAGCGGTCGGTGACCGCCTGGAGCGCGACCACGTTGGCGCCGGTGCCGTTGAAGACCGGGAAGGCCTCGGCGGTGGCCCCGAAATGGCTGCGGACGATCCGCTGGAGGTGCTCGGTGTAGTCGTCCTCGCCGTACGCCACCTGGTGGCCGCCGTTGGCCAGGGCCAGGGCGGCCAGTATCTCGGGATGGACTCCGGCGTAGTTGTCACTGGCGAAACCGCGGACCTGCGGGTCGTGATGGCGACGCGCGTCGGTCTTGGGAGGGTTCACGGCTTCTCGGTCAGCCACAGACGGTTTCCGTTCACTTCTGCGGCGGGCTTGCTCCAGACGCCCTCGACGGCCTCGGCCAGGTCCTTGACGTCCGTGAAGCCCGCGAACTTCGCGTTGGGGCGTTCGGCGCGCATCGCGTCGTGCACCAGCGCCTTCACCACCAGGATGGCAGCCGCCGCACGCGGGCCCTCCTCGCCCCCGGCCTTGCGGAAGCCGTCGGCCATGGCGAGCGTCCACGCCTCGGCGGCGGCCTTGGCGGCGGAGTACGCCGCGTTGCCGGCCGTCGGCTTGGACGCGCCGGCGGCGCTGATGAGCAGGTACCGGCCGCGGTCGCCGCGCTGGAGGGGCTCGAAGAAGGCGAGGGAGGTGTGCTGGACCGTGCGGACCAGCAGCTTCTCCAGCAGGTCCCAGTCGGCGAGGTCGGTCTCGGCGAAGGTGGCGCTGCCGCGCCAGCCGCCCACCAGGTGGACCAGGCCGTCGACGCGGCCGTGGTCCTTCTCGATGCGCGCGGCCCAGGCCCGGGTGTCCGCCGGGTCGAGCAGGTCGACGGTCTCGCCGGTGACCGTGGCACCGCCGCGGGCGTAGCGCGCCGCGTCCACGGCCTCCGCGAGGCGCTCGGGATTGTTGTCGGCGCCGACGACGACCGCGCCCGCCTCGGCGAGCCGGACCAGCGTCGCGTGCCCGGCGGGGCCGCCCGCGCCGGCCACCGCGATCACCGCACCGCTGAGAGACCCGTTGTTCCCCACGTACCCCACGTTCTTCCCCTCTTGAACAGTGTGCCGGCCGCGGTCGCTCACGCGGCGATCCGCTCGGTGCCGTCCGCCGTGATGCCCTTGGTGGAGGCGATCACATTCTTCAGCTTCTTGGACAGCGCCTCATAGAACATGCTCAGCGGAAACTCGTCCGGAAGCACGTCGTCCACCAGTTTGCGCGGCGGCTGGGTCAGGTCCAGGGCGTCGGGGCCCTTGGCCCACTTGGAGCCGGGGTGCGGGGCGAGGTAGGTGCGGACCAGTTCGTAGCCGGCGAACCAGTGCACGAGCTTCGGGCGGTCGATGCCGTCCCGGTAGAGCTTCTCGATCTCGGCGCACAGCTGGTTGGTGACCTGCGGGGCGCGCTCCCAGTCGATGGAGAGCTTGTTGTCGGTCCAGCGGATGACGTCGTGCTTGTGCAGGTAGGCGAAGAGCAGCTGGCCGCCGAGGCCGTCGTAGTTGCGGTTGCGGTCGCCGGTGACGGGGAAGCGGAACATGCGGTCGAAGAGCACCGCGTACTGCACGTCACGGGCCTGCGGGACGCCGTCCGCCTGGAGCTTCACGGCCTCCTTGAAGGCGGTGAGGTCACAGCGCAGCTCCTCCAGGCCGTACATCCAGAACGGCTGGCGCTGCTTGATCATGAACGGGTCGAACGGCAGGTCGCCGTGGCTGTGGGTGCGGTCGTGGACCATGTCCCACAGGACGAAGGCCTCTTCGCAGCGCCTCTGGTCGTGCACCATCGCGGCGATGTCCTCGGGCAGCTCCAGGCCCAGGATGTCCACGGCGGCGTCGGTGACACGGCGGAACCGGGCGGCCTCGCGGTCGCAGAAGATGCCACCCCAGGAGAAACGTTCCGGCGCTTCGCGGACGGCGATGGTCTCCGGGAAGAGGACGGCCGAGTTGGTGTCGTAGCCCGAGGTGAAGTCCTCGAAGGTGATGCCGCAGAAGAGCGGGTTGTCGTACCGGGTGCGCTCCAGCTCGGCCAGCCAGTCCGGCCAGACCATGCGCAGCACGACCGCCTCGAGGTTGCGGTCCGGGTTGCCGTTCTGCGTGTACATGGGGAAGACGACCAGGTGCTGGAGGCCGTCCACGCGGTGCGCGGCGGGCTGGAAGGCCAGCAGCGAGTCCAGGAAGTCCGGGACCTCGAAGCCGCCCTCGGCCCAGCGGCGCAGGTCCTTCACGAGGGCCTGGTGGTAGGCGGCGTCGTGCGGAACCAGCGGGGAGAGGCGCTCGACCGCTTCGGCGACGCGCTCGACGGCCGCCACGGCCTCGGCCCGCCGCGGGGCGCCCTCGGCGTCGAAGTCGATCGAGCCGTCCTTCGACTGCCATGGCCGGATCTGCTCCACGGCATCCTTGAGCACGGTCCAGGCCGGGTGCTCAACCACCCTGGTCAGCGAAGGAGCCCGCTCCTCCGCGCCTGCCTGCACAAGAATTTCCGTCATGTCCCATCCTCCACGGGAGAACCTCGCGTGTGGTCACCGTAAGCCCACCCTGTTTCTCTCAGCAAGAGTGGGTGCCGGAAATTCTTCTGCCCACCTCCTTGGTCACCGATGTTTTTCCTGTCGTAAACCGTGACCGCGCTCACTTTCGCCGACGGCGCGCGCTCCCCGGCGCGACGGCGCACCGGTCGGTCAAGGGGGTGGAGGACGCGCCCACGGGCGGGTGACGGCCGGGGCGGATACCGGCCAACGGGCGTCTGCCCCGGCTCCCGAATGCCCGGCGCAGCCACGGGTCCATCGCACGGCCCGGCCACTAGGCTGCGGCCTTGCCGCGTGGACGACGACGTCCGGCACGGGTCCGTCGGTCCGCGCGTCGCCGAGCCGCCGTCGACGGAAGCGAGTTGAACCTTGAACTTCCTTACCATCGGTCATCGCGGGGTCATGGGCGTCGAGCCCGAGAACACCCTCCGTTCCTTCGCCGCCGCGCAGCGGGCCGGCCTCGACCTGATCGAACTCGATCTGCACCTCAGCAAGGACGGCGCCCTGGTCGTCATGCACGACGCGGAGGTGGACCGGACCACCGACGGCTCCGGGCCCATCGCCGAGAAGACCCTCGCGGAGCTGCGCGCCCTGGACGCGGGCCGCGGA
This sequence comes from Streptomyces sp. SCL15-4, assembly GCF_033366695.1. Taxonomy (NCBI): domain Bacteria; kingdom Bacillati; phylum Actinomycetota; class Actinomycetes; order Kitasatosporales; family Streptomycetaceae; genus Streptomyces; species Streptomyces sp. SCL15-4. Next base: position 7,158,384 of record NZ_JAOBTQ010000001.1, on the reverse strand, counting down.
GAGCGGGTGCCGGTGTTCGAAGAGGTGCTGGAGGCGGTGCGCACGCCGTTGCAGGCCGAGATCAAGGACGTGGCGGCGGCCCGGGCGCTCGCCGAGGTGATGCGCGCGCGGGACCTGACCGCGCGGGTGGAGGTGTCCTCGTTCCACGACGAGGCGATCACCGAGATCGCCCGGCTGGTGCCGGGAGTGCGCACCGCGCTGATCGCCGGCCGGTACGGCACCGAGGTGGTGGACCGCGCGGTCGCGGCGGGCGCGGCGACCGTGTGCCTGAACATCCGCCGGCTGACCCTGGAGATCGTCGAGCACGCGCGCGCGTCCGGGCTGCGGATCATCGGCTGGGTGGTCAACACCCAGGACCACCTGCGGCTGGTCCGCGCCCTGGAGCTGGACGGGGCGACGACCGACTACCCGGAGATCAAGCGCACGGGCCGGTTCACGGCGTAGACGTCGGCGGGGAGATCACGTGAGCTTCTTGACCAGCAGCTCGAACTCCAGGTCGTCGCGCTGCGGGATGCCGAAGCGTTCGTCGCCGTACGGGAAAGGGGACATCCGGCCCGTACGGCGGTAGCCGCGGCGTTCGTACCAGGCGATCAGCTCGTCGCGTACGGAGATCACCGTCATGCGCATCTCGCCGACGCCCCAGGTCTCACGGCACCGGCGCTCCGCCTCCGCCATGACCACCTTGCCGAGGCCCGCGCCCTGGAGGCCGGGGCTCACCGCGAACATGCCGAAGTAGGCGTGATCACCGCGGTGTTCCAGCTGGCAGCAGGCGACGATCCGGCCGTCCCGCTCCACGGTGAGCAGCCGGCTGTCCGGCGACTTGATCACCTCCAGCACACCCTCGGGATCGGTGCGCTGCCCCTGGAGGATGTCCGCCTCGGTGGTCCAGCCCGCCCGGCTGCCGTCCCCCCGGTACGCCGACTCGACCAGCGCGACGAGGGCGTCCACGTCGGCGTCGGTGGCGTCACGGAAGGTGAGTCCGGTGGCGGGGGTGTCCATGGCGGTGGTCTCCGATCTCGGGCGTGGCCGGGGCACGGAAGAGGGTAACCCTGCTGCATGGTGCATGTACTCAGCGGCCGGACCCTGCTCCGGCCCTCCGACCCCGAACGCTCCCGGACCTTCTACGGCGAACAGCTGGGGCTGTCCGTCTACCGCGAGTTCGGTACCGGCCCCGAACGCGGCACGGTGTACTTCCTGGGCGGCGGTTTCCTGGAGCTGTCCGGCCGCTCCGACGACCCGCCCTCCCCCGCGGTACGGCTGTGGCTCCAGGTCGAGGACGCGTCGGCGGCGTACGAGGAGCTGCGGGCGCGGGGCGTGGACATCGTGCGGCCGCCGGTGAAGGAGCCGTGGGGTCTGGTCGAGATGTGGATCGCCGACCCCGACGGCACGCAGATCGTCCTGGTGGAGATCCCGGCGGACCATCCCCTGCGCTACCGGCCCGGAATCTAGGACCGGCCCGGCGGAACGCACCGGGCCGACGGCCCCGCCCCGGCCGGGCCGGACCGCCGGCCTGGGTGGGCCCGCCGCCCCGGCCGGCCCGCCGTACTCAGCAGGTCGGCTACGGCGGTCGGGCCAAGCCCCGGCCAGAACACCGCGCTCCGCAGCCACCGCCCCGTCCCGGCCGGCCCGGCGAGACCGCCGTATTCAGCGGACGGCGACGACGGTCGGACCAGGACCCGACCGGAACACCGCGCTCGGCGGCCGGTGCCCCGCCCAGGTGCGTCCCGGCGGTCGCCGCGCGGCGACCGCCGGGCCCCGCCTCGGCCGGCCCGGCGAGGCCGCCGTGCTCAGCCGACGGCCACGACAGCCGGACCAAGCCCGGCCAGAACACCGCGCTCGGCGGCCGGTGCCGGTGCCGGTCGGCCCGGCGAAGCCGCCGGACTCGGCGGACGGCGACGGCGGTCGGAGCGCGGAGACGGAGACGCCGGACGCCGCCGCCGTCCCGTGGGCGTTGGCCGGAAGGCCGGCCAGGGGACCGGGACACGCGGGGCCGTGCGGGTTTGCCTTCGAGGGCGCTCCAGCTCCTAGCGTCGCACCGCACCACCTGCGACAAGGGAGGCACACGTGCGGTACACGCTGTTCGGACGGACCGGGTTGCGCGTCAGCGAGCTGGCGCTGGGCACCATGACCTTCGGGGAGGACTGGGGGTGGGGCGCCGACAAGGACACCAGCGCCCGGATCCTGGACGTCTACGCCGAGGCGGGCGGCAACTTCGTCGACACCGCGAACAACTACACCGCGGGCAGCGCCGAGCGGATCCTCGGCGAGCTGCTCGCCGGACGCCGCGACCGGTTCGTGCTGGCGAGCAAGTACACCTGCGGCACCCGTGACGGCGACCCCAACGCGGCGGGCAACCACCGCGGGAACCTCGTGCGGTCGGTGGAGGACAGCCTGCGCCGGCTGCGCACCGACCGGCTGGACGTGCTGTGGGTGCACGCCCGGGACAACTTCACCCCGGTGGAGGAGGTGATGCGCGCCCTGGACGACGTCGTCCGCGCCGGCAAGGTGCTCTACGTGGGCGTGTCGGACTGGCCGGCCTGGGAGATCGCGCAGGCCAACACCCTGGCCGAGCTGCGCGGCTGGACCTGCTTCGCCGGTTCGCAGCTGCGCTACAGCCTGCTGGAACGCACTCCGGAACGCGAACTGCTGCCGCAGGCCCGGGCGTTCGACCTCGCCGTGTTCGCCTGGGCGCCGCTGGCGGAGGGCCGGCTCACGGGGAAGTACCGGCGCGGGGAGTCCGGGCGGCTGGACACGCGGGACGAGCCGCCCGGGGCCCGGGAGGAGGAGGTCGTCGGCGCGGTGCTGGAGGTCGCCGAGGCGGGCGGCTGGAGCCCGGCGCAGGTGGCCCTGGCCTGGCTGCTGGGCCGGCCCGGGAACGTCGTGCCGATCGTGTCGGCCACCCGGCCGGAGCAGCTCGCGGACAACCTGGGGTGCACCGGGGTGCGGCTCGACGCGGACGCGCGGGCCCGTCTGGACGAGGTGAGCGCGGTGCCGCTGGGTTTCCCGCACGACTTCCTGCGGGAGGCCGCCGTCACCCGCAATGTGTACGGCGACCGCTGGCCGGACATCGCCGACCGCCGCTCCACGTACCGCCGTACCGCGCACGACGTCCTGTGACGCCCGCCGGCCAGGGCCCGGTGCGTGTCCGGCGCGATCCGGACGGTGGACCCTAGGCCCGCAACGCGCCCATCCGGCCCTCCAGGCGGCCCAGCAACTCGGCGAGGAGCCCGGCCAGTTCGCCTTGGTCGCCGGGAGGCAGGACGGACAGGACGGCCGTCTCGTAGGCGAGCTGCTCGGGAAGGATGCCGTCGACGAGGCCGCGGCCGGCGTCGGTGAGCCGGACGTGGGCCACGCGCCGGTCGCGGGTGTCGCCGCGCCGTTCGACCAGGCCGCGCTCGGTCAGCTGCTTGAGCCGCTTGGTGACGGCGGCCCCGGAGGAGAAGGTCTCCCGGGCCAGCTCCCCCGGGGTCAGCTCGTGGCCGGTGCGGCGCAGCGCGCCGAGCAGGTCGAACTCCGCACGGCTCAGTCCGGCCCGGCGCAGCGGGGCGTCCTCGGCCTGCTGGAGCAGCGCGGCGCAGCGGTTGATCCGGCCGATGATCTCCATCGGCCCGGTGTCCAGCCGGGGGTGGACGGACTGCCACTGGCGGACGACGGCGGAGACGGTGTCGCCGCGCGCGGGATCGGGGCCGGTCCCGGTCCGGGCACCGGTCGCTTCGCTTCCGGGCGTCGCCTGGCCGTTCGTCGCCGTCATGGCCGTATGTCCTCCGTCGCCTCGTCCGGGTCCCGGTCGCCGCCCGGCGCCCGGCCCGGGTCCTCGTCTCGGTCCGCCGGCAGGAGCCCCTGGCGCCGTACCGTCGCCGCGAGCGTACGGTGTCCGGCCTGCTCGGTGAGCACGACCCGCTCCTCGGGCAGCGCGCGCTGCCACCACTCCCCGGCGGCGGCGTCGGCCGTGGCGCGCAGGTCGACCAGGGCGGCGGCCAGGGTGCGGCGGGCGGCTTCCAGGGCGCGGGGCCGCGGGTGCGGGTCGGCCAGCAGGCGGGCGGCGTGCTCGCGGGCGCGCTCGGCTGCGGTCAGCGCGTGGTCCAGGCGGGCGCCGGCGCGCCGGTTGGTGACGGCGACGGCGGCGGCGAAGCCGACCAGCGCGCCGATCAGGGTGTCCACGATCCGGTCGGTGATCAGCTCGGCCGGGTCCTGGCTGCGCGCGAACTCGGTGATCAGCAGGGCCATCGGGGTGACGCAGACGCTGCCCAGCCAGTAGTTGCGGCCGATCAGCGCCTCGGCACCGAAGTTGAGGGCGAGCGAGACCAGCACCAGGGCGGCGGGGTGCAGATGGGTGAGCGGGGCGAGCGCGGCGAAGACGAGGACGCCGACGAGGTTGCCGACGACCCGCTGGACGCCCCGGCTCCAGGTGAGGGTGACGTTGGCCTGGTAGAGGGAGGCCGCGGTGACCAGCGCCCAGTAGGGGCGGCCGACGCCGAGGGCGAGGGCGGCGTATCCGGCGAGGGCGCAGCCGAGCGCGGTGCGTACGGCGAGCGGGGCGAGGGGGGCGAGGCGGTGCCGGAGGGAGCGGGGCGGCGCGGCCTGTTCGGCGGCGACGCCGAGGAGTTCGTCGGCGAGCGCGCCCGTCGGCTCCACGCGCGGGACCCGGCCGGTGCCGCGCAGGGCGTGGGACCAGGCGCGCAGCCGTGCGGGGTCGGCGTCGGCGGGCGCGGCGAGGGCGACCTCGGCGCGGACCAGGAGTTGTTCGAGGGCGCGCCGGGTGCTGTCGGGCCGGGCGCCGGCGGCGAGCAGCGACTGCCAGGCGGCGTGGATCGCGGCGGCGCAGGCGGCGCGGGCCCGGGCGTGGCCGTCGGCGGTGCCGCGGGTGGCGGCGTACGCGGCGGCGGCGTTCAGGGCCTGGGCGGTGGCGCGGCGCTCGGGGCCGTGCGGGCGCAGCAGCCCGGGTGCCATGCCGATCAGCCAGGCCCAGGCGCCGGCGGCCAGGGCCAGCCCGAGGTGTCCCGGCAGCTGGCCGGGGGTCTGCGGGGCGAAGAGGGAGGCGGAGCTGATGAAGGTGAGGACCACGTTGCCGGGCGGTCCGACGCGGGTGGCGTCGCACACCGTCTTCTGGGCCGCCGCGAGGACGGCGCCGACAGTGACGAGGACGACGGCGTTCGTGGTCAGCGCCGAGGCGAGCAGGGCCACGGCGAGACCGCCGACCATGCCGAGCACCACCCAGGCGAGGGTGCGGGCGCGGGCGGCGTAGGGCCGGTTGTGGCCGTAGAGCGCGCACAGCGATCCGGCCATGGTGTACATGGCGAGATCGAGCCGGCCGAGGGCCAGCAGCAGGAGGTTGGGCGGGGCGACCGCGGCGATCACGCTGAGCGCGGGCTTGAACCAGATGTCGGAGGGGCGGCCGAGGCGGAGCACTCCGGCTAGCGGAAGTCGGTGGGGGGCGGCACTGCTCATACCACTAATTTAGCATGTGTTTTACTCGTAAAATAATGAGACCTCCCAGGACAACGGCCCGTGCTCCTTCGAGTGCTCCCCGTGTACCCCCTTGCGCTCGCGTGCGCTCCGCCGGGCCGGGGCATGGCGTCCCTGGGGCGGGCGGGTCGGGCGCCGCCTTGGACCGAGCGTCGAGCGGGAGGTGCGCGTGCACGGACCGGTGTCGACAGCCTGGCTGCTGGTGGCGCTGTGCGCGGCGACCGGGGCCTACTGCCTGCTGCGGATGCGCAGCGGTGTGGCGGAGCAGCGCCGGGCCGCGGGCGGCGACGCGCTGATGGGCTTCGGGATGGCCGCGATGGCCGTGCCCGCGGCGGTGTTCACGCCGCCGGGCTGGGCGTGGCCGGTGTACGCGGCCGTGTTCGGCGCGGCGACGCTGCGCGCGCTGTGGGCGGTGCGCGGCGGCCTGTGCCATCTGCACCACCTGGTGGGCAGCGCGGCGATGGTCTACATGGCGGTGGCGATGTCCGGCGCTCCGCCCGCCGCCCACCACGGGCACGGCGGCACGGGCATCCCGCTGCTGACCGGCGCCCTGCTGCTGTACTTCACCGGCTATGTGCTGCTCTCCGGCGCACGGCTGGTGCCCGCCGCCGTCCCCGTGGGCCCGAGGGGGCCGGACGGCTGGGGCGACCGCCCGGAACTGGCCCGGGCGTGCCGGCTGTCGATGGGGATCGGCATGGTGGCGATGCTGCTGGCGATGTGAGGACGGCGCGACGGGCGACGAACTGCCCAACAAGCGCGTTGTGTACGTCACTTCGGCCCCGGGGACCGTACGCCGGACGGCCTGCCGCTCATAGGGTGCCGCCCATGATGGTCCCCTTCCTCCTGCTGCTGCTCGGCGCCCTGACCGCCGTCGTCGGCCCGAGGCTGCTGGCCCGGGCCGACTGGCCGGACCGCGAGCCGGTCGTCGCCCTCTGGGTCTGGCAGTGCGTCGTGGCGGCCGTCCTGCTGTGCTGCGCGCTGTCGATGACGCTCAGCGCGGCGGCGGCCTGGCAGGCGGTGCGCGGGCAGGTGTTCGCCACCGCGCCGCGCGGCGTCGTGGACGCGTACGCCCTCGGTACCGCGGGACCCTGGGCGGCGCCCACCGCCGTGCTGCTCGCCTGCGGAGGCCTGTGGAGCCTGGCGATGCTGGTCCGCGAGGTCCGCCGGGCCCGGGCGCGGCGGCGCGGACGGCGGGCCGGACTGCTGGTGCGGGCACCGCTGCTGCCGGGCGAGGAGCCGACGGGCGGGCGGCTGGTGGTGCTGGAGGACGACCGCCCCGACGCCTGGTGGCTGACCGGCCCGGCGCCCCGGCTGGTCGTCACCACGGCCGCGCTGCGCCGGCTGAGGGGGCGCCGGCTGGACGCGCTGCTCGCGCACGAGCAGGGGCACGCGCAGGCCCGGCACGACTGGCTGCTGCACTGCTCGGCCGCGCTGGCGGGCGGGTTCCCGCAGGTGCCGGTGTTCACCGCGTTCCGCGACGAGATGCACCGGCTGGTGGAACTGGCCGCCGACGACACCGCCTCCCGGCGCTTCGGCCGGCTGACGACCGCGCTGGCCCTGGTCGAACTCAACGAGGAGCGGGGCGTGTTCGGCCCGGGGCCGGCCCCGCAGGCGCACGTGCCGCGCCGCGTGGACCGCCTCCTGACCGCGCCAGGCCGCCTTCCCGCCCGGCACCGCCTGCGTCTGACGGCGACGGCCGCGCTGGTACCGGTGCTCCCGGTCCTGGTGGCCCTGGTCCCGGGACTGCGGGCGCTGGGCTGAGGCTCGTACCGCCCCCGGTTCGGAAGCCTCCGCTCCGCTGACGGCCCTGCCGGGCTTGGCGGCGGCGTCCGTATCCACAAAGATCGCGGCATGCGCGATCGTCCCACCGCCCCCTCTCCGCCGCCACCGCCCTCCCCCGGCCCCGCGCCGCCGCACCGCACGGCCGCCCGGGCCGCCCTCGTGCTCGGGGTCTGCTCGGTGCTGCTGCTCGTCCTCGTCGCGGTGCGCTGGCACCCTCTGCTCGCGCTGGACGGCGACATCGCCCGCGCCACGCACCGCTGGGCCGTCCGCGAGCACGCGGTGACCCGGGTGTTCCGGGTGCTGACGGACTGGGTGTGGGACCCGCTGACCATGCGCCTGGTGTGCGCGGCGGCGGCCGTGTGGCTGGTGTGGCGCCGCGCCGCCTGGTGGACGGTGTGGTGGCTGGCGGCCACCGTCGCGCTGGCCGCGCTCGTGCAGCAGTCGGTGAAGGCCGCCGTCGGCCGCCCCCGCCCGGTCTGGCCGGACCCCGTCGACTCCGCCCACTACGCGGCCTTCCCGTCCGGTCACGCGCTGACCGCGACCGTGGTCTGCGGCCTGCTGCTGTGGCTGCTGCGCCGCGGCGGCGCGGGCCGCGCCCTCAGGCGTACGGCGACGGCGGTGGCCGTCGTCTCGGTGGCCGGCGTGGGCATCACCCGGGTCTGGCTGGGCGTCCACTGGGCCTCGGACGTGCTCGGCGGCTGGCTGTTCGGCGCGCTGCTGGTGGTGCTGGCCGTGCTGGTGTACGAGTGGCCACGGGACCGGCCGGAGCCTCCGGCGCGCCGACGCGGGTGAAGTCGCCCGGACGAGACCGGATTCACCCCGCCCGAAGGTGAACTCACGTGCGGCACCGAGGCGTTGGAGGATGCCTGCGCGCTGCCGGGCGGCGCGGACCCCGTGCCCCACGGCGCCTTGGACGAACGGCACATGACACCGGCCGCCTGGACCCGTACCCCGGCGCGCCCGAGGTGCTGCGTACCTTGCACCCGCGCGGGAGCGGTGTCGGGGTGGCCAGTGGCATCGGCCGGGATTGGCGCCGGTGGCAGCAGGACGGCGGACGGCGGCGCCGCGTTCGGCTGCCGGGTGTACTTCGTGGACCACCTGCCCGTGTGCCGACGTCCGGACGGGCTGCTGCCGGTGCCGGTGCTGATGGGCTTGAAACGTGCGGCGCCCCATGCCGTCCGTCTGAGACGATCCCCCGCGTCGCCCCAGACGGACGGCTGCTCCGGGCGACCGCAAGCACACGGGTGCCCCGATGCGTTGAGTATAGTTGGCTGGCAGCCAGTCAACGCAGGAGTTACAGGATGTCCCCGCGCAGCGCTTCGGTCAATGAAGAATTGCGGCGGCGTTCCAGGGAACGGCTGCTGCAGGCCGCCGTCGAACTGGTAGGCGAGCGGGGCTTCGAGGCCACGACGCTGGGCGACATCGCCGACCGGGCCGGTTCGGCACGTGGACTGGTGTCGTACTACTTCCCCGGCAAGCGCCAGTTGGTGCAGTCCGCCGTCCACCGGCTGATGCACCGCACGCTGGAGGAGGCGCTGGAGCGGGAGCCGCACACCGAGGACGGCCGGGAGCGGCTGGCCCGGGCCATCGACGCGATCCTGGGCCTGGCCCGGGCCCGGCCGGTGTTGATGCGCCAGCACATGGCGGGCCTGCTCCACGCCGAGGGCTTCGTGCAGTGCCCGGAGCAGCGCCGGCTGGCGGAGCTGCTCGGCGAGACCGTCGCCCGCTACGGCTCGCAGGCGGTCTCGGCCGACTACCCGATGCTGCGGGCCCTGTTGATGGGCGCGGTGTACTCGACACTGGTGCCGGGCGTGCCGATGCCCGTACCGGTGCTGCGGGCCGAGCTGTTCCAGCGGTACGGGCTGGACTGGGAGATGGGCGTGCCGCCGGAGAACGAGCCGGGCGCGGGGGCGGAGGACGGGGACCTGTCCCGGTTCTTCGCCACGGGAGAGCGGCGGGAGCGGTCCTGAAGAGGCCGCCTCCGGCGCCTTCCGCGGCCGTACGCTCGCGCGTCCCGACGAGCGGCGACGGGTCCGGATCACTCCTCCGGCCCTGCCCGCCGGGCCTCCGCGGTGCCATGCTGGAACCGTCCGCACGCCCCTCCTTCGGGCAAGGAGTACCGCTGTGCTGCGTGTCGCCGTCGTCGGATCCGGGCCGAGCGGGTGTTACACCGCCCAGAGCCTGGTGCAGCGTGATCCGGAGGTCCTGGTGGACGTCCTGGACCGGCTGCCGTGTCCCTACGGCCTGGTCCGCTACGGCGTCGCACCCGACCACGAGAAGATCAAGTCCCTCCAGGGCAGCCTGCGGACGGTGCTGGAGCACGAGCGGGTGCGGTTCCTCGGCGGGGTCCGGGTGGGCGGCCCCGGCGGCCTGCCGGTGGAGCGGCTGAGGAGGCTGTACCACGCGGTGGTGTACTGCGTGGGCGCCGCCGCCGACCGGCGGCTCGGGATCCCCGGCGAGGACCTGCCGGGCAGCTTCCCGGCGACCGGGTTCGTCTCCTGGTACAGCGCGCACCCGGACGCGGCGGACGCGGGCTATCTGCGTGGGGTCCGGTCGGCGGTGGTCGTCGGCGTCGGCAATGTCGCGGTGGACGTCGCCCGGATCCTGGTCCGGGGCGCGGCGGAGCTGCGCGGTACGGACATCCCGCAGGCCGCGCTGGACACGCTGGCGGCGAGCGGGCTCACCGAGGTGCACATGGTGGGCCGGCGCGGCCCCGCCCAGGCCCGCTTCACCACCAAGGAGCTGCGGGAGCTGGACGGCCTTCCCGGCACCGGGGTGACCGTGGACAAGGCCGACCTGGCGCTCGACCCGGCCGACCCCGGCGCGCTGCCGGCCGGACAGCGCCGCAATGTGGAGGTGCTGCGCGGCTGGGCGGCGCGGCCCGTGGCGGCGGCCGCCCGGCGGATCCGGCTGCGGTTCTTCCTGCGCCCGGTGGAACTGCTGGAAGCCGGCGGCCGGGTGGGTGCCGTCCGCTTCGAGCGCACGGCACCGGACGGCCTGGGCGGCGTGGCGGGGACGGGCCGGTACGAGGACGTGCCCGCGCAGTTGGTGCTGCGCTCGGTGGGCTATCGCGGAGTGGCCCTGGAGGGCCTGCCGTTCGACACCGCGCGCGGCACGGTCCCGCACCGGGAGGGCCGCGTCCTGCGGGACGGCGCGCCCTCTCCCGGCGAGTACGTCGCCGGGTGGATCAAGCGCGGGCCGACCGGGGTCATCGGCACCAACCGGCCCTGCGCCAAGGAGACGGCGACCTCGCTGCTCGCGGACGCGCCCGCCTTGGCCCGCGCGGACGTGCCGGCCGATCCGGTGGCCGCGCTGCGGGCGGCCGGCGCCGATCCCGTGCCCTGGGGCGGCTGGCTGGCGATCGAGCGGGCCGAGGCCGAGCTGGGGTCACGGCTGGGGCGCGGCGTGGTCAAGCTGGCCGACTGGGACACGCTGCTCGCGGCGGCACGGGTGCCGTAGCGAGAGGGGCGGGCCGAGGGCGGCGGGCCGGGGCCGGCGTTCCCGGCGGGCGGGACACACAGCGGCAACAGGCCTGAAATCAACAAACTGTTCAAGGCCCTTACGGTCTCGTCCTGTCCGGATGTCGCGATGTCCGGATCCCGCTCCCCGTCCGCCGCAGATGGAGACCTCATGGCCACGCCCGCAGCCGCGCACCCCGTCGACGAGATACCCCCGTTCCGGCAACTGGCCGCCTTCGGGCTCCAGCACGTGCTCGCGATGTACGCGGGCGCCGTCGCCGTGCCGCTGATCGTGGGCGGCGCGATGAGACTGCCGCCGGCCGACCTGGCGTACCTGATCACGGCCGACCTGCTGGTGTGCGGGATCGCCACGCTGATCCAGTGCGTCGGGTTCCGGCGGTTCGGGGTGCGGCTGCCGGTCATGCAGGGGTGCACGTTCGCGGCCGTGTCGCCGATGGTGCTCATCGGGACGACGGGCGGCGGACTGCCCGCGATCTACGGCTCCGTGATCGTCGCTGGCCTCGCGATCACGCTGCTCGCACCGGTCTTCGGCAGGCTGCTGCGCTTCTTCCCGCCGCTGGTGACCGGCACGGTGATCCTGATCATCGGCGTCTCGCTGCTGCCGGTCGCGGGCAACTGGGCGGCGGGCGGTGCCGGTGCGAAGGACTTCGGGGCGCCGCGGAACCTGGCGCTGGCGGGCTTCGTGCTGGCCGTGGTGCTCGGTGTGCAGCGGTTCGCGCCCGCCTTCCTCTCCCGGATCGCCGTGCTCGTCGGCATCGCCGCCGGTCTGGCGGTCGCGGTGCCGCTCGGCGTCGCCGACTTCGGCGGGGTCGCCGACGCCGGCTGGGTGGGCATCAGCACGCCGTTCCACTTCGGGGCGCCCGAGTTCCGGGTGTCCGCGATCGCGTCCATGCTCGTGGTGGCCCTGGTGACGATGACCGAGACCGCCGGTGACCTGATCGCCGTCGGCGAGCTGACCGGGCGGAAGGTCGAGCCGCGCACGCTGGCCGACGGGCTGCGCGCGGACGGTCTGTCGACCGTGCTGGGCGGGGTGTTCAACACCTTCCCGTACACGGCGTTCGCGCAGAACGTGGGCCTGGTGGGCATGACCCGGGTGCGCAGCCGCTGGGTGGTCGCCGCGGCCGGCGGCATCCTGGTGCTGCTCGGCCTGCTGCCCAAGCTGGGTGCGGTGGTCGCGGCGATCCCGGCGCCGGTGCTCGGCGGGGCCGGGCTGGTGATGTTCGGGACGGTCGCGGCGAGCGGGCTGCGGACGCTGGCCCGGGTCGACTTCCGGGACAACGGCAATCTGACCGTGGTGGCCGTCTCGGTGGCGATCGGCATGCTCCCGGTGGGCGTGCCCGCGGTCTACGCCAGGTTCCCGGACTGGTTCCAGACCGTGATGGACAGCGGGATCAGCTCGGGCTGCCTGTCCGCGATCGCGCTGAACCTGCTCTTCAACCACCTTCCGGTGCGGGGTGGTTCAGCCGGCGGCCGGAATTCGGCCGATGTCACCGAGCCGGCCGGCCTGCCGGTCGGCCGCGGCGAGGAGGCTGTCGAGCAGCCCAGGGAAGAGGCTCTCTAGATCGTCCCGGCGCAGGCCGTTCATCTTGGCCGTCCCTCGGTAGACCTGCCGGACGACCCCGGCCTCCCGCAGCACCCGGAAGTGGTGCGTGGTGGTGGACTTGGTCACCGGCAGCTCGAACTGCGAGCAGGTCAACTCTTCTTCGCGGGCGGACAGTTCGCGCACGATCTGCAACCGCATCGGGTCGGAGAGCGCGTGCAGCACGGACTCCAGCCGGATGTGCTCGCGGTCCGGGTGCGGCAGCGCGCGTCCGGTGGTGGCTGTCTCGGTCACGGCGACCGCCCTTCGTCGCGGGACTTCTTCGACGACGACCATCGTACGAGATGTCTCGTAGTTTGACACGTCTCGTACTTTCACGTTCCTCGTAGTACGGTGAACGCCGTACGAAGCTATCAGGCCACCCGTGACGAAATGGAGTCCGTCATGTCCGCGCTCTTCGAGCCCCTCACCCTGCGCGAAGTGACCATCCCGAACCGGGTATGGATGGCCCCGATGTGCCAGTACTCCGCCGAGCCGGAGGGCCCGCTCGCCGGAGCCCCGCACGACTGGCACTTCGCGCACTACGCGGCGCGGGCCGCCGGCGGCACCGGTCTGATCGTGGTGGAGGCCACCGCGGTCGCGCCCGAGGGCCGGATCTCCCCGTACGACCTCGGACTGTGGAACGACACCCAGGTGGAGGCCTTCCGGCGGATCACCCGGTTCCTCACCGCGCAGGGCACCGTGCCGGCCGTCCAGCTCGGACACGGAGGACGCAAGGCGTCCACCGAGCGGCCGTGGAAGGGCGGCGCGCCCGTCGGACCGGACGCGCACGGCTGGCAGCCGCTCGCCCCCAGCGCCGTCCCGTTCGACGAACGCCACCCGGTGCCGACCGAGCTGACCGCCGACGAGATCAAGGAGATCGTCGGGCAGTTCGCCGCCGCCGCGCGCCGGGCGCTGGCCGCGGGCTTCGAGGCCGTCGAGATCCACGGCGCCCACGGCTACCTGATCAACGAGTTCCTCTCCCCCCACTCCAACCACCGCACGGACGCCTACGGCGGCTCGTACGACAACCGTGTCCGGTTCGCCCTGGAGGTCGTGGCCGCCGTACGCGAGGTGTGGCCCGACCAGAAGCCGGTGTTCTTCCGCATCTCCGCCACCGACTGGCTGGACGAGGCCGGCTGGACCCCCGACGACACGGTCCGCTTCGCCCGCGATCTGCACGCCCACGGGGTGGACCTGCTCGACGTCTCCACCGGCGGCAACGCGAGCAGCGTCAGCATCCCGACCGGACCGGGCTACCAGGTGCCGTTCGCCGCCCGGGTGAAGGCCGAGACCCCGCTGCCGGTCGGCGCCGTCGGGCTGATCACCGAGGCCGGGCAGGCGGAGAAGATCCTGGCGAACGGCGAGGCCGACGTGGTCCTGCTCGGCCGGGAACTGCTGCGCAACCCGTCCTGGGCCCGGCAGGCCGCCCGCGAACTGGGCGCGGAGATCCGGGTACCGGACCAGTACCACCGCTCCGTCTGACCCCGCCGTCACACCGGCGGGGCCGCGCCCGGAGCCGGGGCACTACGGCGGTCCCGCGGTGCCGGCTGGGTATGCGGCACGGTCCGACCGACCCGAAGGCGCCGAACAGGGGCGCCGTGAGTACCGCTCGGAGCCCCGGCCGTGTCGGCCTGCCGGTCACGTTCGTTGCGGCGCGCCGGCCGTCACCTGCCCGGCAGCAGTCGTGCCACGGTTTCCTCCAGGCGGGGCAGGGACCGCTGGCCCGCCAGGGCCAGGGCGATCGCGGCGACGACGCCCGCCCACGCCACCGGGCCGAGCGGGGTGCAGCCGAACGCACGGCTGAGGACCGGCGTCTGGACCACGGCGACGAGCGCCAGCGCGGAGCCCAGCGAGGTCACCTGCACCAGCCGGCTGTCCCGCCGGTCGAGCAGGGTCTGCACCAGCTGGGTGCCGACCACCCCGCACAGGGCCATGGTGCTGGAGCGGCGGGCGGTGCCCGGGGTGAAGCGGCCGATCAGCCAGGCCGTGACCGCGCCGAGGCAGGTGGTCAGCGCCCGGTGCCGGATCTGCCGCAGCAGCGGGGCGCCCAGCACCACGGCGGCGTCCTCCGGCGATCCGCTGCGCGCCCGGACGGTGCCCTGCCCGTCCTCCTTCTCCGTCACCGCCACGGCCATCGACGGGAACAGGTCGGTGAACAGGTTCACCATCAGCATCTGCCGGGTGGACAGCGGCGCCCGCCCGGACAGCAGGGTGCCGATGATGCCGAAGCCGACCTCGCCCGCGTTGCCGCCGATCAGGATGGCGATGGCGTCGGCGACGCTGTGCCACAGGGCGCGGCCCTCGCCGACCGCGTCGACCAGCACCGTCAGATCGTCGTCGGTCAGCACGATGTCCGCCGCGTTGCGGGCGGCGGCCGAACCCCGGGCGCTGATGCCGACGCCGATGTCGGCGGCACGGATGGCGGCGGCGTCGTTGGCGCCGTCGCCGACCATGCCGACCACCCGCCCCGCGTCCCGCAGCGCCTCCACGACCTGGAGCTTCTGCTCGGGCGCCACCCGGGCCACCACGCCCGCGTCGCGCAGCATCCGGGCCCGGGCCGCGCGGTCGGCGGCGGCCAGTTCGTCGCCGGTGACCACCACGGTGTCCGCCGGCCAGCCCAGGTCGGCGGCGATGGCCCGCGCGGTCTGCGGATGGTCGCCGGTGAGCATCACCGGTCGTACGCCCGCCCCGTTGAGCGCGTTCACGAGGGCCGTGGAGGTGTCGCGAGGTACGTCGGACAGTGCCAGCAGCCCGATGAACTCCAGGTTCTCCAGCGGCCGTTCCAGGGCCGCGTCCTCCTTCTCGCCCTCGTCGAGCCGCCGCTCGGCCACCGCGAGCACCCGCAGTCCGTCCCCGGCCAGCGCGTGGGCGGTGTCGAAGGCGTGCTCCGGCAACCCGGGGCAGGCGGGCAGCACGGTCTCCGGGGCGCCCTTGACCACCAGCACGGACGGGCCGTCCCCGGCGCGGCCGACGGCGGCGGCGTATCCGCGCGCGGCCTCGAATGGCAGGTCGGCGAGCCGGGTCCAGTCCGCGTCGGGCGGCGCGGCGGCGAGCACGGCCTCGTCGGTGGCGTGCACCGGCCGGTCGGAGCCGTCGTCCAGCTGCGGACAGGCCCGCGCGGCGGCCCGTACGGTGTCCTCGGCGCCGGCGTCGTCCACGGTGTGGACCGCGCCCCCGGTGTCGGCGGTACGCACCAGGCGCAGCCGGTTCTCGGTGAGCGTGCCGGTCTTGTCGAAGCAGACGGTGTCCATCCGGCCCAGCGCCTCCAGCGAACGCGGCGTGCGGACCAGGACGCCGCCCCGGCTCAGCCGCCGGGCGGCCGCCAGCTGGGCGACCGTGGCCACCAGCGGCAGTCCCTCCGGCACGGCGGCCACGGCCACCGCCACACCGCCGCTGACCGCCTCGCGGATCGGGGTGCCGCGCAGCAGTGCCAGTCCCGTCACCGCGGCGCCGCCCCCGAGGGTCAGCGGCAGCGCCTTGCGGCTGAGTTCCTGAAGCCTGGCCTGCACTCCGCCGGCCGCGGGCGTACGCGCGGCGAGGTGGACGGCGCGGGCGGCCTCGGTGCGATCGCCGATGTCGACCACGACGGCCCGGGCCTCCCCCGCCACCACCGTCGTCCCCTCGAAGACCATGCAGCGCCGGTCGGCGACGGCGGCGTGCGGGGTGGGGGCGGTCTGCTTCTCCACCGGCAGCGACTCGCCGGTCAGCGCGGACTCGTCCACCTCCAGGCCCTCCTGCCACAGCAGCCGGGCGTCGGCGGGCACCACGTCGTCCGCCTTGAGCTGGATCACATGGCCCGGCCGCAGCCGGTTCGCCTCCACGGTCCGGGTGCCGCCCGCCGGGGCCTCGGCCGGCGGCGGCACCAGGCGGGCCTTCTGTTTCTGCTCCGCGACGAGCCCGGACAGCGCCCGTTCGGCCCGGAGCCGCTGGACTCCGCCGACCACGGCGTTCAGGTCGAGGGCGCCGACGACGAGCAGCGCGTCCACGACCGAGCCGAGGATCGCGGACGCCGCCGAGCCGACGGCAAGCACCGGGGTGAGCGGGTCCTGGAGTTCGTCCCGGACGGCCCGGCCGAGCCGGTAGGACCAGCGGGCGGGCGCGGCGGCCGGATGCGCGACGACGCCCTTCGCCGCCTTGCGCATCCGGGTGGCCGGCGCGTCGGTCCCGGCGTCGGCGGCCGGTTCCCGGGCCAGCCGGTCGCGGGCCTCGTCCGCGCCGAGTTCGTGCCAGTGCACCCGGGGACGCGGGTGCGGGGCGCGGGCCGCCGCCACACCGAGCGCGGCGCGCACTCCGACAGCAGCGCGGTGGCGGCGCCGGCGTCGACCGGCGCGCCGCCGCAGCCCCGGCAGGATGGCGCGGCGGCCCCGCCGTCCGCCGGACTCGCCGACGGCGACGAGCAACCCGGACAGCGCGGCGCCGGAGCGGGCCAGCGTCTGGGCGCGGCGGCCGACCCTGCGGGCGGCCGGGACCGCGGTCAGGACCCGCCAGACGTCGGGCAGTCCGTGCGGGGCGAGGAGGTCCGCGCTCCAGACGACCGCGCCGTCCCGGTCGGTCAGGGCGAGGGCGATGTCGGCGGCGCGCAGGGCGGCGAGGACGTCGTGGTCGCCGGCCGAGCGCACCCGCGCGACGACCAGGACGGCGCCTTCCTCGCCGCGCGCCTCGTACACGACGTCGTCCAGCGGCCGGCGGGGGTCGACGACCTGGTCGGCGAGGCCGGTGAAGTCCTCCAGGGCCTCGTCGTCCACGAGCACGACCCGCAGCCCGGCCCGGCGGGCGGCGTCCAGCACCGGTTCGGCCCACGGGTCCGCCTCGCCGTCCTCGGTGCGCAGCGCGCCCGGGTGCAGCACGACGGTGCCGGCCATCTCCAGCTGGCGCAGCCGCTCCGGGGCGCGGACCAGTACGCCGGTGCGGGCCAGAGTGCCGGAGAGTACGGCGTGGAAGGCGGCCGGTCCGTAGCGGGCGGCCTTCGGAGAGCCGGCCAGCACGGCCTCCGCGGCCTCGGCGACGTCGTGCTTGACCAGCAGCGTGGCCGCCGCGCCCAGCACGCTGCCGGCGGAGGCGTGGGCGGCGTACTCCTGGGCCGGTGAGACGTGCAGCGGCGGACGGGGCGGGCCGTCCGGGGCGAGACTGATCCGCCGCGGGGCGCACAGCTGGTCGTGCACCGCGTCGAAGGCGGCCGAGCGGGCCAGCGTCTCGGCCATCTGGCAGGCGCGCAGGGCACCGTCCAGGATCAGTGAGGCGGGGGTCTGCCCGGCGCCGTGCACGGCCGCGTTGGCGCAGGCCAGCGCGAGGTCCATGCCGGAGTCGCCGAGCCGGGCGCGCAGCCGCGAGCGAAAGCGCGGGTTCTCCCGCAGCAGGGTCACGACGGCGGTCACCATCCGCGGCGAGGGCGGCAGCCGCAGGCCGTAGGCGGTCAGGGCCACGGCGATGCCGACGGCGTCGGCGGCGAGCGTGGCCGCGGCGGCGCGCACCCCGGCCGGGTCGGCCGGGTGGGTGATCTCGGCGTCGTCCCCGCCGGCCAGCGCCAGTCCGTGCCGTTCGGCCAGGTCCGCCGCGTGCGCGAGCACCCGGTCGGCGGCCTGCTCGCCGGTCGCGGTCACCACCAGCCTGGCCAGCCCCTGGTCCCAGTAGGCGACCAGGACGTCGGGATGCTCCTGAAGCGCCTCGGCCATCCGGCGCGCCAGCTGCGCGGTACCGCCCGCGTGCCGTGCCAGGTCCCGTTCCAGGGGGCGTACGGCCAGATGGGCGCGGGCGCCGGAGCGCCAGTGCGTACCGGCGCCGGGCAGCGCGTTGCGGGCGACCCGGGCGACCCGGGCGGCGGCGTCCGCGCCGCGCACACCGGCACGCGCGGTACCGGCGGCGGCACCGGCGGCCATGCCGACCGCCGGTGCCGCCGCCCGCGTGAGCAGGCGTGGTGCCGCGGGCAGCCGTCGTACGGCGGCCGACGGCGCCGTCAGCAGACCGGCCACCATGACCTCCTAGAGCGTGGTGCGGTCGGGCCGGGCGGTCGGCCCGAGAGGACCGGAGGACCCCTTGGTCGCGGACGTTCCGGCGCCGTGCTCGGCTTCCGGCGGCCGGGACGTCCCGGCGGGCCCGGCTCCCTTGGCCCGCCCGGAGGGCCGGGCGGTCGCAACGGCCCCGCTGCCGCCGGATGCGCCCTCGATCGCCTGGCCGCCGTGCGCGCCGCCGGTGCCGGACCTGAGGGCCGCGGTGCCGAGGTCGTGCGCGGGCTCCGGGCGCTGTCCGGCGGCGTCCCCGCCCTCCTCCGGCCGGCCGGGCCGGGGCTGGGTGAGCCAGGCCACCGCCGCGCCGGTGAGCGCCACGGGCCACTCCACCACGCCCGCCGCGCCGAGCATCCCGGCACCCGCGTACACCGCCATGCGCCGCCCGCGGGGCGAGACCGCGCCGATCTTGTCGAGTGTCTCCTCGGCGGCCCTGCTCACCGTTCCGGCGCCGGGCACCCGGCTCAGGACCGAGGCGGCGCCGCGCAGGGGCGCCGTGAGGGCCGACGACGACTTCTGCTCAGCCATGACTCTCCTCGGGGGTGAGATCCGCCTTGCGTGCCCCCCGAGTGCCCCTCGACCGCGCTGGTCATCCCCACTTTCCCGGGGAACGCCCACCGCCGCCGGGAAACCTCGCGGCACAGGACGACACCGCCCGCGACGGCCCCCGAAACGGCTGGCCGGTTCCGGACGGGACCACGGGGCCACGGACGCCGCGTCGGCGTTGCGGAGGTCTCGCGCGGGGTCGTCCGTACGGGGTGCTGCCGTCGACGGCCGCCGGTGACGTCGCAGCACCGCACGCCACCGCGTGGACCCTGGACGAGGTGCGGGAGTCCTTACCTGCGCGCCGGTGCGGACCCCGCACCCCGGAACGCGGAGCATCAGCCGACTCCCAGGCACCACACCCGGGTTCGTGCGGCCCCGGTCGCCGGCCCCTCGGCCGGTGCGGGGGTCCCTCAGGGTCCCGCACCGGCGGAATGCGCACCGTCCGGCCACCTCTCCGCCGGGCCGGTGCGCGATCCGGTGGTCAGCCCACCGCGCAGGCACTCCCGTTGAGGCTGAACGCGGTCGGTGTCCCGCTGTTCCCGGTGTGCGCGGCCTGGTAGCCGAGGGTCACGCTGCCGCCGGGGGCGATGGTGGCGTTGTACGCGGCGTCGGTCGCCGTCACCGCGCCGGTGCGGGGGCTGTACGTGGCGCTCCAGCCGTTGGTGATGGTCTGGCCGGCCGGGAGGGTGAAGGCGAGTTTCCAGCCGTTCACCGGGGCCGTGCCGGTGTTGGTGACGGTGAGGGAGGCGGTCAGACCGGTGCTCCAGGTGCTGACGGCGGCCGTCACCTCGCACGCTCCGGCGGGCGGCTGCGGGTCGGTGCCGCCGTCGCCGTCGCCGTCGAGGCCGAAGAAGGTCAGGGCGCGGGAGGCCATGCCCCAGCTGTAGAGGTTGTGGCCGACGCCCTGCAGGCTGATCGCCTCGACGGGAGCCCGGTCACCGGTGCCGCCGTAGCGGGTGCGGGACCAGCCGGCGGCGGGAGTGTCGGTGGCGGCGGGGGTCTGGCTCACGCCGAGCACGTTCGTCCACTGCTTGATCTCCTCCCCGAAGTTGGGGTAGCGCAGGGTGTCGTCCTCGGTGCCGTGCCACAGCTGCATCCGCGGGCGGGGGCCGGTGTAGCCGGGGTAGGCGGCGCGGACCAGGTCGCCCCACTGCTGCGGGGTGCGGGTGAGGGTGCCGCCGGAACAGGCGCTGTTCCACTCCGAGCCGTCGGTGGTGGCGAAGCAGCCGAAGGGAACGCCGGAGAAGGCGGCGCCCGCGGCGAACACGTCGGGGTAGTCGCCGAGCAGGACGTTGGTCATCATCGCGCCGGACGAGATGCCGGTGACGAAGATCCGGCCGGTGTCGGCCGCGTAGGTGCGGGTCGCCCAGTCGACCATGGACCGGATGCCGACCGGGTCGCTGCCGCCGTCGTGGCGCAGTGCCTGGGGGGACGACACGTCGAAGCACTTGCTGGCGCGGGTGACGGACGGGTAGACGAGGACGAACCCGTGCCGGTCGGCCAGCGCGGGCCATTCGGTGCCGGAGTACATCGCGGAGGCGGAGCCGCCGCACCAGTGCACGGCCACCACGACCGCCGGGTGCGGGCCGACGTTCTGCGGGACGTAGACGTACATCTGGAGGTTGCTCGGGTTGACGCCGAATCCGGTGACCTCGGTGAGGGTGGCCGCGGGAACGGCCCGGGTCTGGGCCCCGGCCGGCGGTGCGGCGAGGGCGAGCGCCGCCAGCAGCGGCAGCAGGGCGCCCAGCAGGGCGACAAGGACCTTGCGGAGACCGGTTCTCGAGCGGTGCGGTGTGGGGGGCACGTCGCCCGTCCCTTCTGATCGCGATGCGTGCGGGAGCCGTACGGTGTGCGCGTCGTGCGGGGAACACCGGGCATCGTGGCATGGACACGCAACTCATGGAAGCGCTCCCACATCACCTCCCGGGAACCGGAACAGTGCCTGCGCGACCGGTTGACTAGAAAGCGCTTGCCCCCTACGGTCCGTTCATCAGCGTGACCATCCGGTACGCAAGGCAGCCGATTCGGCCCCACAACAGCCTGCCATGCGTTCCGCCAGGCGCACGTGATTCACGTACATAACCCCACACCCCCACAGAGCCGCACCCCCGCGGAAGGGACGCACCGCTCTGACCACCCCACGAAAGAAGGCATCGCGGGACATGACCTCATCAGCGACCTCGCGCGGTCTGCTCGGCGGACTCGCCACCCTCGGACTCACGCTTGGCATGATCATGACCTCCGGGGCGCCGGCGGGCGCGGCCACCTGGCCGACCCCGAACGGCAGCCAGGCGGTCTCCTCGACCATCTCCGTGTCCGGCACCAAGGACTACGGGATGAAGCGGCTGTACGGCAGCGGCGACCTCGGCAGCGACAGCCAGGACGAGGACCAGGGCCCGCTGCTCGAGCTGGCTCCCGGCGCGGTCCTCAAGAACGTCGTCATCGGCTCCCCCGCCGCCGACGGCATCCACTGCCTGGGCAGCTGCACGCTGCAGAACGTGTGGTGGGAGGACGTCGGCGAGGACGCGGCCACCTTCCTCGGCTCCTCGTCGTCCAACGTCTACACCGTCAGCGGCGGCGGGGCGAAGGAGGCGAGCGACAAGGTGTTCCAGTTCAACGGCGCCGGCACGCTGAACGTCTCCGGCTTCGCGGTGAAGAACTTCGGGACGTTCGCCCGCTCCTGCGGCAACTGCAAGACCCAGTACAAGCGGACGATCAACCTCAGCGGCATCGAGGCGACCTACAAGGGCAGCAAGCTCGTCGGCATCAACACCAACTACGGCGACAGCGCGACCCTGCGGAACATCACCATCGTCGGGGACACCAGCAAGAAGATCATTCCCTGCCAGAAGTACATCGGCAACAACTCGGGTGCCGAACCGACCACGAACGGCTCGGGTCCGGACGGCACCTACTGCAAGTACTCCAGCTCGGACATCACCTACAAGTGAGCCCCGCGGGCCGGGCCGCCGCCGGCGGCCCGGCCGTGACTTACGCGCCGGCCGTCCGTCCGCGCCGCCGCCCGGACAGCACGAGGTGGGCGGCGACACCGAAAACGAGGCCCCAGAAGGCCGAGCCGATGCCGAACAGGGTGACACCGGAGGCGGTGGCCAGGAACGTGATCAGTGCGGCCTCGCGGTCCTTCTCCTCCTTGACCGCGCCGGTGAGGCCCCCGGCGAGCGCCCCGAACAGGGCGACCCCGGCGATGGCGGCGACCAGTTCCTCCGGCAGCCCGGCGAAGAAGGCCACCAGCGTCGAGCCGAAGGCGCCGACCAGCAGGTAGCAGACGCCGCAGGAGACACCCGCCACGTACCGCCGCCGGGGATCGGGGTGGGCCTCCGGGCCGGTGCAGATCGCGGCGGTGATCGCGGCCAGGTTGACCGCGTGCGACCCGAAGGGCGCGAGCACGGTGGACGCCACACCGGTGGTGCCGACGAGCAGCCGGTCCCCGGGCCGGTAGCCGGAGGCGGCGAGCACCGCCATGCCCGGGGCGTTCTGCGAGGCGAGGGTGGCGAGGATCAGCGGCACGGCGATGCCGACGAGCGAGGCGAGGGAGAAGTGCGGAGCGGTGAGCACCGGCCGGGCCAGCTCGATGTGGTCGACGTGGACGTGCAGCCGCGAGGTGGCCGCGCTGCCGGCGACCCCCGCGGCGAGCGCGATCAGCACCGCGTACCGGGGCAGCAGCCGCTTGGCCAGCAGGTAGGCCAGCAGCACCGGACCGGCGACCGCCGGTGCCGTCTTCAGCGAGGTGAAGACATGGGTGCCGAAACCGAACAGGACGCCCGCCAGCATCGCCGACACGACCGCCGCCGGCACCTGACGCATCAGCCACCCGAACACTCCGGTCAGCCCGACCAGCGTGAGGACGGCACCGGTGATGAGGAACGCGCCGACGGCCTCGGCGTACGAGTACGCGCCGAGGCTCGTCACCAGCAGCGCCGCGCCCGGCGTCGACCAGGCGGTGATGACCGGCATCCGGGTGCGCAGGCTCAGCCCGATGCAGGTCAGGCCGCTGCCTATGGAGATCGCCCACACCCAGGAGCTGGTCCGCGCGGTGTCGAGATGTCCGGCCGAGGCGGCCGAGAGCACGATGACCAGCGTTCCCGAGTAGGAGACGACGACGGCGACGAGGCCCGCCAGCACGGCGGACAGCGACGCGTCGCGCAGCAGCCGGGGCCGGCCCACCGGTAGCGCCGGTCCACCGGCCGGCTTCCCGGCGGGCTTCGCGGTCGGGCGGCCGGTGGAGTGCGCCGCGTCCGGCGGGGTGTCCGTCTCGGGGGACTCGGGGCTCAACGGTCTTCCTCCGTGGCCCCCTTCGGGGCCGGTTCCAGGTCGGCGACGAGATCGGCCGGGCTTCACGGACCGACGCGGCGGATCATGTCCTTCGGGCGGTGCCGTGCGGGCCCCTCGAAGGTACAGCGGCGTGCCACGGAGGATCTCCCGCCGTCCGCCGACGCGGTGTGCGCAGGCACCCGGCACGACCTGGGACGAGCGTGCGCGTCACCCGGACACGCCCCTCCGCCCCGCGCCCTTCGCTGTCACTCTCCTCCGCGCACGCCGAGACCCGCGCCTAGCTCCCGTCGGTATCCGGCGTACGCCGCCCGCAGTTCCTCACCCGGCCAGTCGGCGGGCAGCAGTGCGGGCGGCAGGACGGGGTCGGTGAGCAGATGACGGACGGCGGCGGCGTAGGCGGTGAACCGGTCGGCCGGGTGTGCGGCCCGGGCCGCGTGGGCGAGCAGGGTGCGCGCGGTGGCCGCCCAGCCGTCCGGCGGCCACAGCCGGGCGGCCAGTTCGCGCGGGGGCTCGTCGGGGCGGGCCGTGTACGTCAGCGCCACCCGGTGCACCTCGGCGGGCAGCGGCCGGTCGAGGTTGGCCGGGCGCAGCCATACGCCCTCGCGCAGCTCGGCCAGGCGCAGGCCCGTCAACCGGGCGCGCAGGTCGGCGCGTTCGGCGGGGCCGCGTCCGGTCGCCGTGATCACGACCATCTCCCAGTCGCCGTCCCACGCGCGCGTGCGCGGCCGTACGGCGTCGTCCTGGCGGCGCTGCCGTTCCAGCAGCCGGTCGCTGAGCCGGTAGACGGCGTCCGCGCGCCGCAGGTCTCCGGCGGCCACCATCCGGCTGAGCGCGGCCCGCAGCGTGGAGCCGCCGATCCCGAACGGCTCCACGAGCCGCACCAGGTCCCGCACCGGCAACTGGGGCGGGTGTGCGCCGAGCAGCAGACTCAGCACCACCGACCGGGCGGACAGCGGTCGCAGGGCCACCGGATCCGGCTCCGCCGGGACGTTCACGCGCATGGACCCGTACTGTACGTGCGCCCTCGTGTTGCAGTATTGCTACGACCGCAGGAAGAGTGCAGCATGCTGCCATGGTCTCGAATCCCGCGCAGTCACCGGCCCCGCCGCAGTCCGGCACGCACGACGTCACCAACCAGCCACCGCCGCTCGCTCCGTACGACGCCTCCGACGACCCGGCGCTGCTGGAGGGGCTGCGCCGGGAGGGTGCCGGGTGGGCCGAGGAGGACATCCGGCGGCTGGGGGCGCGCGCCGGGAGCGCGGAGGCGCAGGAGTGGGGCGAGCTGGCGAACCGGTACGAGCCGGTGCTGCGCACCCACGACCGCTACGGCCACCGCGTCGACGAGGTCGACTTCCACCCCAGCTGGCACCACCTGATGCGGACGGCGGTCGCCGAGGGCCTGGCCGGCGCCCCGTGGGCCGACGACCGGCCGGGCGCGCACGTGGCCCGGACGGCGGGCGGCCTGGTGTGGGGACAGACGGAGGCGGGACACGGCTGCCCCACGTCGATGACGTACGCCGCCGTACCCGCCCTGCGCGCCCAGCCGGATCTCGCCAAGGTGTACGAACCGCTGCTCACCAGCCGGGAGTACGACCCGGAGCTGCGCGTGCCCACCGACAAACCCGGGCTGCTCGCCGGGATGGGCATGACGGAGAAGCAGGGCGGCTCCGACGTCCGCACGAACACCACCGTCGCCACGCCCACCGGCGAGCCGGGCGTGTACACGCTGCGCGGGCACAAGTGGTTCACGTCGGCGCCGATGTGCGACGTCTTCCTGGTGCTCGCGCAGGCCCCGGGCGGGCTGTCGTGCTTCCTGGTGCCGCGTGTCCTGCCGGACGGCAGCCGCAACACCTTCCGCATCCAGCGGCTGAAGGACAAGCTGGGCAACCGGTCCAACGCCTCCTCCGAGCCGGAGTTCGACCGGACCGTGGCCTGGCTGGTGGGGCCGGAGGGGCGGGGTGTGAAGACCATCATCGAGATGGTCAACTGCACCCGGCTGGACTGTGTGATGGCCTCGGCGACCCTGATGCGCAAGACACTGGTCGAGGCGGGGCACCACGCCCGGCACCGCAGCGCCTTCGGCGCCCGGCTGGCCGACCAGCCGCTGATGCGCAACGTCCTGGCCGATCTCGCGCTGGAGTCGGAGGCCGCGACGACGCTCACGCTGCGGCTGGCGGGCGCGGCGGACCGCGCGGTGCGCGGGGACGCCGGGGAGCGGGCCTTCCGGCGGATCGCCACCGCCGTCGGCAAGTACTGGGTCACCAAGCGGGGTCCGGCCTTCACCGCCGAGGCCCTGGAGTGCCTCGGCGGCAACGGGTACGTCGAGGACTCCGGCATGCCCCGGCACTACCGGGAGGCGCCGCTGCTGTCGATCTGGGAGGGCTCCGGGAACGTCAACGCGCTCGACGTGCTGCGCGCCCTGGGCCGGGAACCGGACACCGTCGAGGCGCTGTTCGCCGAACTGGCCCTGGCGCGCGGGGCGGACGCCCGCCTCGACGCGACCGTGGCTTCGCTCAAGGCCCGGTTGGCCGAGACCGACCAGGTGGGCGCCCGCCGGCTGGTCGAGCGGATGGCGCTCGCGCTCCAGGCCTCCTTGCTCGTACGGCACGCCCCGCACCCGGTCGCGGACGCCTTCTGCGCGTCCCGGCTGGGCGGCGACTGGGGCCACGCGTTCGGCACCCTGCCCGCCGGAACCGACCTCGGCGCCATCCTGGAGCGCGCCCTGCCCGGCCGCGACTGAGCACCCTTCGCGGGACGTACGCGTGGCCGGCGGCCTCTCTCGGATCACACCCGGCTGACCGGGACGCCGACGGAGCCGGGGCGCGGCCGGTGTCGGGGCGCCGCAGGCACGCGTCTCCGGCGGCGGGCGCGCTGTGGTGGTCAGCGGGCGGTGACGCTCCGCCGTACTTCCCGCACTGCCACGCGCGTCGGCGCATCCCGGCGCGGAGGTACGCGGCGGCGCGGCTCGGCGGGGCCGGGCCCCGCGCCGCCGGCACCGCGCCGGCTCACCCGGATCGGACCGGCGCGGGAGCGGATTCCGGCCACGCGCGCGCTGTGGCGCGTCACCGGGCCACGACACCGGGCCCCGAACGAGGTCGTGCCCGTGGTCCGGGCCGCCTGGCCCCGACGGAACTCACCGCCACGCGACCTGCTCACCGCGGACCGGCCCGTACCCGCTGCCGCATCGCCCGCGACGGCACGCACGGCCCCGCGGTCGCGGCGGATCAGACCATGCGGCCCCACTGCGGGCCGAGGCGGGCCCATTCCGTGTCCCATGCCCGCAGGCGCCGGCGCTCCAGGCGGCCCCGCACGGCCAGGCCCGCGACGCAGGGCACGGCGGCGGCGCTCACGCCGACCAGGAGGCCGACCAGCGTGGCCCGGAAGGCGGCCTCGGAGGCGGTGACGGGGCGGTTGACGAGCCGGCCGCGCGAGTCGGTCCAGACGGTGACCGGCGTGCCCGGCTCGCTGCCGGCCCGTACGCGGACCCGGCCGGTGTGCGAGGAGCCGTCCACCGCGTGCCAGCGGGCCTGCGCCCAGACCCGCTCCCCGGCCCGGTCCTCCCGCGCGGGCGGCTTCGCCGGGACCCGTGTGACCACCCGGGCCACGGTGGGCCGCCGTTCGGTCCGCTCGCGGGCGAGCCCGTGCTCCACCGAGCCGGCCGCCAACAGGCCCGCCAGCACCCCGGCCAGGACGGTCAGCGAAAAGGCGCCGAGCACCACCCAGGCCTCCACCACGTCGGCCCGGCGTCTGAGCGGGTTGCGCCGCCAGCGCCACAGCCACACCTTCGGACCACGCAACGCCTTCAAAGGCATCCTCCTCACGAGCGCACCGACCGGCCGGACCGTCCTCCCGTACGGGAGGAATCGCTCCGCTGCTCACGACGAGCCGTCACCCCGACGGTCGCACGAGACACCCCTTTCGCGCAGGCGCATGCCGCAACGGAACCGCCGATCTTTGGCCATGGGCCGGTGACATGGCCCATGACCTGGGCGAACGCCTGCGTCGGGAGGGATTGTCAGTGGCGGGGTGCACACTGGCCGATATCTGACGGCTACCCGGACAAAGGCGTCCCGGAGGTGATCGGCATGGCCGAGGTACTGCTCGCGGTGGGCACCCGCAAGGGCCTGTTCATCGGGCGGCGGAGCGGCGGCTCCTGGGAGTTCGACGAACGTCCGTATTTCACCGCGCAGGCCGTCTACTCGGTCGCGATCGACACCCGGGCGTCCCGGCCCCGGCTGCTGGCGGGCGGCGACAGCACGCACTGGGGCCCGTCGGTGTTCCACTCCGACGACCTCGGCCGCACCTGGACCGAACCGGCCCGGCCCGCCGTGAGGTTCCCGAAGGACACCGGCGCATCCCTGGAGCGCGTCTGGCAGCTGCACCCGTCCGCGGCCGAACCGGACGTGGTGTACGCGGGCACGCAACCGGCCGCGCTGTACCGCTCGGAGGACCGCGGCGAGAGCTTCGCCCTGATCCGGCCGCTGTGGGAGCACCCGACGCGCTCCCGGTGGGTGCCGGGCCTGGGCGGCGAGGGCCTGCACACGGTGCTCACCGACGCGCGCGATCCGCGGGTCGTGACGGTGGCGGTCTCCGCGGCCGGGGTGTTCCGCACGACGGACGGCGGCGCGAGCTGGGCGCCGTCCAACTCCGGGGTGTCCGCGGTCTTCCTGCCGGACCCGCACCCGGAGTTCGGCCAGTGCGTGCCCAAGATCGCCAGAGACGCGCGCGACCCGGACCGGCTGTACCTGCAGAACCACTGGGGGGTCTACCGCAGCGACGACGCGGGCGCGCGCTGGACCGACATCGGCGCGGGCCTGCCGTCCACGTTCGGCTTCGCGGTGGCCGCCCATCCGCGCCGGGGCGACACGGCGTACGTCTTCCCGATCGGAGCCGACGTCGACCGGGTGCCCGCGGAGCACCGCTGCCGGGTGTTCCGCACCGCCGACGCGGGCCGGTCGTGGGAGCCGCTGGCCGAGGGGCTGCCGGCGGAGGACCACTACGGCACGGTGCTGCGGGACGCCCTGTGCACGGACGACTCCGATCCGGCCGGCGTGTACTTCGGCAACCGCAACGGCGAGGTGTTCGCCTCGGCCGACGACGGCGACAGCTGGCGGCAACTGGCCGCGCACCTGCCGGACGTGCTGTGCGTACGCGCGGCGGTGATCGGCTGACCCGCTCCTCGGCGAACCGGCCACACCCTGGGACGCAACCGCCGGCGCGAGCGGCCTCACCGACCGCTGCGCACCGGCCCCGGCCCCGGCGGAAACCCGGTCGTGCTTCGGCCATCGGTTGATCGGCGGCGGGCGTACGGCAGTAGGGTGACGCCCGTGGCACCACGACCGTTGCATGAAATCGTCGAACCGGGCTGGGCGAAAGCCCTGGAACCCGTCGCCGGGCGGATCGCCGAGATGGGCGACTTCCTGCGCGCGGAGATCGCCGCGGGACGCACCTACCTCCCGGCCGGACCGAACGTCCTGCGGGCCTTCCAGCAGCCCTTCGACGAGGTACGCGTCCTGATCGTCGGCCAGGACCCGTACCCCACTCCCGGACACGCGGTAGGTCTGTCGTTCTCCGTGGCGCCGGAGGTACGCCCGCTGCCGCCCAGCCTGATCAACATCTTCCGCGAGCTGCACAGCGACCTCGGGCTGCCGCAGCCGTCCACCGGAGATCTCACTCCGTGGACACAGCAGGGCGTCCTGCTGCTCAACAGGGCGCTGACGACCGCGCCGCGCAGCCCGGGGGCGCACCGCGGCAAGGGCTGGGAGGAGGTCACCGAGCAGGCGATCCGGGCGCTGGCGGCGCGCGGGAAGCCGCTGGTGTCCATCCTGTGGGGCCGCGACGCGCGCAATCTGCGTCCGCTGCTGGGCAGTCTGCCGGCGGTGGAGTCCGCGCACCCCTCGCCCATGTCGGCCGACCGCGGCTTCTTCGGCTCGCGCCCGTTCAGCCGGGCCAACGACCTGCTGATGCAGCAGGGCGGGCAGCCGGTGGACTGGCGCCTGCCGTGACCGTCCCGGGCTATCTCGCCGTGGACTCCGGCGGTTCCGGTCTCCGGGTCGCCGTCGGCGTGCCCGGGCGGGAGCCCTCGGCCCGGGCGGAGACCCGGGAGCCGGTCCGCACCGGTGCGCGGGGCATCGACCCCGTCCATCTGATGGACCAACTCGTCCCGGTGGCACGCTCGTTGGCCGCCGAGGCGGGCCTTGGCACGCTGGACACGGCTGCCGTCGGGGCGGCCGGGTTCGCCAGCCTGGGCGACGCCTTGCGCGCCGAACTGCCCGGCGCGCTCGCCCGGGAGCTGGGCGTGCGTGCCGTGGCGCTGGCCGCGGACGCCGTCACCGCGTACGCCGGCGCTCTCGGGCCGCGTCCGGGGGCCGTGCTGGCCGCGGGCACCGGACTGATCGCCCTCGGCACGGATCTGACGCGCTGGCGGCGGGCCGACGGCTGGGGGCACCTGCTGGGCGACTGCGGCGGCGGCGCCTGGATCGGGCGGGCCGGTCTGGAGGCCGCGCTGCGCGCCCACGACGGCCGGGACGGCGGTTCCGCGCCGCTGCTGGCCCGCGCCGAGGAGCGGTTCGGCCCGGTGCGCGGCCTGCCCGGCCTGCTGTATCCCCGGGCCGACCGGGCCGCCGTACTGGCCTCGTTCGCCCCCCAGGTGGCCGCGTGCGCCGCGCACGACCCGGTCGCCGCGGAGGTGCTGCGCGCGGCGGCCCGGCACATGACCGACTCCGCCGCCGCCGTGTGCCCGCCGGACGGCGCTCCCGAAGTGGCCCTCACCGGCGGCCTGCTCAAGCTGGGCGAGCCGCTCCTCGTCCCGCTGCGCGCGGAGCTGGCGCGCAGGCTGCCGCACGCCCGGCAGGTGCCGGCCGAGGGAGATCCGCTGCACGGCGCGGTGCGGATCGCGACGGACCTGGCGACGGACCGGCTCGCCCTGCCGGCCGAACCGGCGCTGCTGTGCGTGCTCCGGGACGGAAAGGGCTGAAGTCCCGTTCGGGCGTTCCGTCCCGGTGTCGGCTCGTGCGTCCGGCATGTGCCCGGACGGGATGGTATTCACGCGTAACTCATCAGACAAAACCGGACGGATACCGCTCACCTGCACCCTCCCCGAACGAAGGAGCCCACGAAGCCAGTAACATGCGGCGCCATGAGCTCCCCCACTGGACCCGCGTCCGGCCTGCCCGTACGAATGCCGCGACCCCGCCAGCCCGGACGGCACCGCCGTCCGGAGCCGCTGGTGGCTCCCGAGGGCGCGCCCGCGCTCGTCCTCGCGGTGCCCGGCGTGCCCAGCGCCGGCACGCGCGGCCTCGCCGAGGAGGTCGTGAGCATCGCCCGCTCCGAACTGCCCGGCCTGGACGCCCGGATCGGGTACCTGGACGGGGACGACGCCGAGTTCCCCGCGCTGCGCTCCGTGCTGGCGCGCACCGCCGAGGAGCGCGCCGCGCGGTACGAGCAGGCGGTGGCCGCCGGCGTCGAGGGGGTCGGGGAGCCCGACGGCCCGGCCGCCGTCGTCGTTCCGCTGCTGGCCGGTCCGGACAGCGCGCTGCTGCGGCGGATCCGGCAGTCGGTGATGGACAGCCGGGTCGCCGCCGAGCTGACCGATGTCCTCGGGCCGCACCCGCTGCTCGCCGAGGCACTGCACGTGCGGCTGTCCGAGGCGGGTCTGGCCCGTGCCGACCGGGCCCGGCTGTTCACCGTGGCCACCGCCGCCGACGGCATCATCCTGGCGTCCGTGGGCGGCGAGGAGGCCGTGCAGGCGGCCGGGATCACCGGCATGCTGCTCGCCGCCCGCCTGGCCGTGCCGGTGATGGCGGCGGCCCTGGACCAGGAGGGCTCCATCGCCTCCGTGGCCGAGCAGCTGCGTTCCGCGGGTGCGCAGCAGCTGGCCCTGGCGCCGTACCTGATCGGTCCGGAGATCGACCCGGCGCTGCTCGCCGCGGCGGCCGAAGAGGCGGGCAGCCCGGCGGCCGAGGCGCTGGGCGCCTACCCGGCGATCGGCAAGCTCGCGCTCGCCAAGTACACGACGGCGCTGGGCATCGCGCCGCAGCAGCCGCAGGGCGTCCCGGTCCGCTGACCCGGCCGGCCACCGGCGCCGCAGCGGCTCAGGGCTCGTGCACGACACGGGGCCCGCTCCCCGCCGGAGCGGGCCCGTCCGTCGTGCCCGGGCGGCGCCCACGGCGTGGCGGTCCGCTCCCGTCCCCGGCCGCTCAGCCGAAGACGACGCAGGAGGCCGCGGCGACCCGCACGGAGCCGTCGTAGCGGGGGACGCCGGTCGCCGGGTCCACGGCGAACCAGGAGACGTCGCCGGAGCGCTCGTTGGCCGCGTAGAGGAAGCCGTCGTGCTCGGCCAGGGCGCGCGGCCAGTGGCCGCCGCAGGGCACCGTGCCGGTCAGCCGGAGTCCGTCCGCTTCGACGGCGAGGACCGAGAGGACGTCCTCGCCGCGGGTCGCGGTCCACACGAAGCGGCCGTCGGGCGAGACGGCGATCCCCGAGGGGTAGGCGTCGCCGGCCGGCGCGTCGCGCAGTACGGGCACCTCGGTCAGGGGCTTCAGCGTGCCGAGCCCGGCGTCCCAGCGGCACACCGTGACCGTCGGGGTCAGTTCATTGACCACGTAGGCGTGGCCGCCGTCCGGATGGAAGGCCAGGTGGCGGGGGCCGGAGCCGGGCCGCAGGGCGAACTCGCGGTGCACGGCGAGGTTGCCGTCCACCAGGGTGCACACCCGGACCGAGTCCGTCCCGAGGTCGACGCTGACGGCCCACCGGCCGCTGGGGTCGGGCTGCACCTGGTGGGCGTGCGGGCCGCGCTGCCGCCGGTCGTGCGGCCCGGAGCCGGTGTGCTGGAGCCGTCCGGAGGGCGCGCCGGCGAGCGAGCCGTCCGGGCGCAGGGGTACGGCGGTGACGCTGCCGCAGCCGTAGTTGGCGGTCAGGACGTGCCCGGCGTACAGGCTGAGGTGGGTGGGGCCGCTGCCGCCCACGGGCACCGGAGGGCCGGCGGGTTCGGGCCGGCCGCCGGCGACGCGGTAGGCGGCGACGGCTCCCTCGGCGGTCTCGCTGACCGCGTAGAGGGTCCGGCCGTCCGGCGCGAGGGCCAGGTAGGAGGGGTCGGGGACGTCCTGGACGGCGGACAGGAGGGTGAGGGCGCCGCCGCCGGGCGCGACCTCGGCGGCCACCAGTCCGGGGCCGCCGGCCGCCGTGAACGATCCGATGAACGCCCGGCGCCTGCCCGCCCTGCCGTCCCGTGCCACCGCTGTCCCCTCTCGGTCGAGCCCGTCGAGCCAGTCCGGGCCGACGGTAGCAGTCCGCGTGGCGCGGTCTAGACCAAGGGGGCCGAGTGGCAGGGTGGTTCGCGGTGCGCCGGGGCGCTCAGGCGCCGACCAGCCGGGAGCCGGACGGTGTACGCAGCGGCTCCGCGAGGTCGGCGAGGGCGCGCTCCAGGCCGTGCAGATGGGCGAGGGCGGGTTCGGCGGGCTGTTCGGCGGGGTGCCGGAGGGGTTCGGCGCGGCCGGCGGTGAGGGCCTCGACGGCGGTCTCCACGCGCCAGCAGGCGGCGGCGAGCCGGGCGTCGTGGGAGGCCTCCGGGTCGGCGGCGACCGCGACCAGGCCCCGGATCTCGCGGGCGCAGTCGTCGAGCAGCGCGAGGACCCGGCGGGCCCGCGCCTTGCGCGCCGGCATCGGGTTCAGCGGGTGCACCAGCGGCGCCACCGACAGCCGTACCCGGCCGATCAGCTGCTCCAGCTCGGCCACGCGCGGAGCGGGGTCGGCCGTGGCGGAGCCGGCGAGCCGGGCCGCGGCCTCGGCGGTGCAGGCGTGCACACAGCGCAGGGCGCGCTGGATCCAGGCGTCGGTGGTGGCGTGCGTGGTGACCGGCAGCACGAACAGGACGGCGAGCGCGGCGCCGAGCGCGCCGACGCCGGTCTCGGCGAGCCGCAGCGCGAGCAGTCCGGGACCGAGGACGCCGAGCAGGCCGTAGAGGGACGTGGCGAGCAGGGTCACCCAGAGCATCATCCAGGTGTAGGAGACGGCGGCGGTGTAGAAGATACCGAAGACGCACGCGGCGACG
Source organism: Streptomyces sp. SCL15-4 (assembly GCF_033366695.1). Taxonomy (NCBI): domain Bacteria; kingdom Bacillati; phylum Actinomycetota; class Actinomycetes; order Kitasatosporales; family Streptomycetaceae; genus Streptomyces; species Streptomyces sp. SCL15-4. The sequence goes on along the minus strand of NZ_JAOBTQ010000001.1, from coordinate 7,125,183 downwards.
AGGACGGCCGTCGGGACGGGCGCGCCGTGCACGGGGACGGCGACGAGGAGGCCCAGGCCGATGCCGAGGACCGTGCCGAGGACCCGGCGGAAGCCGCGGACCAGGGTCTCGCCGCGCGAGGCGGTGTTGACGAAGATCCACCAGGTGGCGCCGACGGCCCAGTACCAGCGGTGTCCGGACACCAGCTGCCCCACGACGAGCGCGAAGCCGGCCCCCGCGGTCGCCTGGACGGCCTGCCGCGTGGTCACGCGGGCGAGGCCCGTACCGCCGAGGGGGGCGGGAACGGGGGCGGCGGGGCTCAGCCGGCGCTCGTAGCACCACAGGCCGAACCGGACGGCGGCCGCCGTGAGCACGGACAGCAGGACGGCGGCGTACAGCTCGGGCAGCTGGTCCGGGACGGCGTGCAGGAACTGGGCCACGAAGAAGGTCATGAAGGCGAAGACGCCGAGGCTGTGCCCGCGCGGGCCCCAGCGGCGGGCGTAGACGCCGGCGCAGACGACGGCCAGGAACGTGAGGTCGCGGGCGACGGGATGGGCGTGCAGCCCGGCCGCGGCGGCGAGCACCGGGACGCCCACGACGGGCAGCAGCGCGGTGGTGACCGCCTGGCCGCGCACGGTCGGATCGGCGACGGTGAACAGGGCCAGCAGGGCGGCGAGTCCCCCGGTGACCGCGCCGGGGAGGGAGTGTCCGGCGAGTCCGCAGACCACGACCGCCAGTCCGATGCCGAGGACGGCCCGCGCGGCGAAGCGCAACCGCGCCCGGCCCGGGTCCGGCGCCACGAACATCCTCTTCAGCACTGCTGCCCTCCCCTTGGGAACACCGATACGGAAAAGGCGCCGCGGGGGTCCGCAGCGCCATTGACACGTCCATGAGAGCATCACCGGGGTCACTGGCTCAAGTGAGCCCCGGATCGCCATGCCATTGGCCCGGCAGGAGCCGCGTACGCGCGTGCGCCGGAAAGCCAACGGACCAGGTCGGAGGGCATGCGCGCCTTCATGGCGGCTGGGCCATTGGTACAGTCGTCCATCATGGCCGTGGACGAACTCGACACCCGCATCCTGCGGCTGCTCCTGGAGCAGCCGCGCACCAGCGTGCGCGAGTACGCCCGCATCCTCGGCGTGGCCCGGGGCACGCTCCAGGCCCGGCTGGACCGGATGGAGCGGGACGGCGTGATCACCGGTACGGGCCCCTCCCTCTCCGCCGCCGCGCTGGGCCATCCGGTGCTGGCGTTCGTGCACATCGAGGTCACCCAGGGACATCTGGACGACGTGGGGGACGCGCTGGCCGCCGTACCGGAGATCGTGGAGGCCTTCTCGATCACCGGCGGCGGGGATCTGCTGGCCCGGGTGGTGGGCCGCGACAACGCGCACCTGGAGGACGTGATCCAGAAGCTGATCAGCCTGCCGGGCGTGGTCCGCACCCGCACCGAGGTGGCGCTGCGCGAGCGGGTCCCGTACCGGCTGCTGCCCCTGGTGGAGTCGGTCGGCCGGGCGACGGCCCGCGGCTGACGGTCGGCGTGCCGGGCGCCATGAGCGATCTGGGCGCACTCTCGGTCGTCTTCGATCTCGACGGAACGCTCGTGGACAGCGAGCCGCACTACTACGAGGCGCACGGTCGGCGTACGCGGGACCGTGCGACGGGGCCCGCCGACCGGTTCCGCTACGGACGGACCTCTGCGCGTGCGCGGCGGACCGTGACTGCATAGCGTGACCCCATGAGCACAGTCCAGGCACGGCCCGCCCCCGACGAGCGGCGGTGGAAGGCGCTCGGGGTCTGTCTGGCGGCGGGATTCATCTCGCTCCTCGACACCTCGATCGTGAACGTGGCACTTCCCTCCCTGGAACGCGGCCTGGGCGCCTCGGAGGCGGTCCAGTCATGGGTGGTCTCCGGGTACGCCCTCACCTTCGGGCTCGCGCTGGTACCGGCCGGACGGCTGGGCGACATGCGCGGCCGGCGGCAGGCCTTCCTGTGGGGCCTGGCCCTGTTCACGGTGGCGTCGCTGGCGTGCGGCCTCGCCTCCGGCCCCGGCTGGCTGGTGGTGTTCCGGCTGATCCAGGGCACGGCGGCGGGCATGGTCGCGCCGCAGACCTCGGGGCTGATCCAGCAGATGTTCCAGGGCGCCGAGCGCGCCAAGGCCTTCGGTGTGCTCGGCACGGTCATCGGGGTGTCCACGGCGGCGGGCCCGCTGGTGGGCGGGCTGCTGATCGATGCCGTGGGCACCGACGACGGCTGGCGCTGGGTGTTCTTCGTCAATCTGCCGATCGGGGTGGCCGCCTTCGTCGCGGGACTGCGGCTGCTGCCCCGCTATCCGGCGGCGGGCAAGCGCGAGGTGTTCGACCTGTGCGGGGTGCTGCTCCTCGGCGCGGGCGTGCTGGCGCTGATGCTGCCTCTGGTGCAGGAGCAGCAGTGGCCCGGCCGGGAGAAGTGGGCGCTGATGCCGCTCGCGCTGGTGCTGCTGGGCGCGTTCTGGGCGTGGGAACGGCGGCAGGGGCTGCTCGGGCGCGCTCCGCTGGTGGACCTCGGCCTGTTCTCGCTGCGCTCGTTCACGCTGGGCTCGCTGATCAGCCTCACCTACTTCGCGGGCTTCACCACCGTTTTCTTCCTCTACGCCCTGTACCTCCAGAACGGCGTGGGCTACAGCGCGCTGGCGTCGGGACTGACGGTCCTGCCCTTCGCGGCGGCCTCCGCGGCCGGCGCCGCCGCCGGCGGCCGGCTGGTGGTGCGGTTCGGCCGCAAACTCGTCGTCATCGGGCTGGGCGGCGTGGCCCTCGGGCTGCTCGGAGTCATGGTCGCGGTGGCCCTCGTCCCCGGACCGAACCTGGGCTGGGCGTCGGCGCTGCCGCTGCTCGTCGGAGGCATCGGGTCCGGCCTGACGGTCTCCCCGAACACCACTCTCACGCTCACCCGGGTCCCCGTACAGCGAGCGGGCGCGGCCGGCGGCGTCCTCCAGACGGGCCAGCGCGTCGGCTCGGCGGCCGGGATCGCGGTGGTGGGCTCGGTGTACTTCGCCCATCTCGCCAACCACGGCCGCACCGATACGGCGATGCAGCTGGGGCTGCTCTCCGCGGTGGGCATCATCCTGGTCGCCCTGCTGCTGGCGGTCGCCGACCTGCGGGAACGCCATGTGCGGCCCGAGCCGGAGAAGGCCGCGGAGCCCGCCGGGCGGGGCTGGGGGGAGGACGGCGTCGAGGAGGGGGTACGGCCCGGCAGGTGAGGCGAGGAAGGCGGCCGGGCCGTACCGGCGACCGCGCTCACCACCGCGTACGGCAGGACGTCCCGACGACGCCTTCCGGCACCGCGCCGGGCAGGCGGCGCCCCTGTGCCCGTGGGCCCGCGTCAGACCGCACGCGCCTGCGCGCCCCGACCCGTATCAAGCCGCACGCCCTTGCGCGCCCGGGCCCGTACCAGGCCACACGCCCTTGCGCGCTCCGCCCTGTGCCAGGCCGTACCGCCTCTGCGGCCCCGCGCCGTGTCGAGCCGTACGTCCTCGCGGCCTCCGGCCGGCTTGGGGTGATGCGGTCCGCCTTTGCGCCGTCGGTCCTCTCGTCCGGCGCCCCGCCTCACGACCTGCGGCGCGGCTTGCCCCGCTTGGCCGGTTTGGCCGTCCGGGCGCCGCCGGTGCGGGCGCCCGCCGTACGGCCCGCCGGCTTCCCGGACGACTTCGCCGAGGCCTTCGAGGACGACTTGCCGGAGGACTTCGCCGCCGGTTTCTGCTGGTCGGTGCGCGTGCGCCGGTCGTCGGTCCCGGGCGCCGCCGTACGGCCCCGGGTGCTGTTGACCGTGCGGCCGCGGACGATGCCGATGAAGTCCTCCACCAGGTCGGTGGTGGCCTCCTCCGGCCAGGACAGCGCGACGCTCGACTGCGGCGCGTCGACGACCGGGCGGTAGGTGAGGTCCCGGCGGTGGTACAGGCGGGCCAGCGACTGCGGCACGAGCAGGAGGCCGACGTTCGCCGCCACCAGCTCGATGGCGTCCGGCGTCGTGGCGGGGCGTTCGAAGGCCGGTTCGCCCGGCGGGGCCTCCCAGTCGAAGACGTCGTCCAGCGGGTGGAAGAGCACCTCGTCGGCGAGGTCGGCCAGGGTCACCTCCTCCGCGGCCGTGATCAGGTGGTCCTTGGGGACGATGACCACCGTGGTCTCGGTGTACAGCGGGATCGCGCTGAAGTACGTACGGTCGACCGGCAGCCGGACGAGGCCGGCGTCCGCCTCCCCCGCGCGCAGCACCCCCGGCGCCTCGGCGGCCGGGATTTGGGCGAGGGTGAGCTGGATGCCGGGATGGCGCTCGTTCCAGACCTTCACCCACTTGGCGGGCGTCACCCCGGGAACGTACGCGAGCCGGAACGACGGTGATTCCTCCGAGCCTGTCACCGGGCCAGACTACCGGCCGCCGGCGTCGCCCCGGTCCCGGCCGTGGTCGGCGTCCGCGCAGCCGGCCGATACCCTTGACCTCATGAAGTCGCAGCAGAACACCCAGACGATGAAGCCCGCGACCGCGGCGAAGAAGCTGGGTGTGTACCTCCCCGCCACCCCCGCCTCCTTCCAGGAGGGTGTGGTCACCCGCGCCGAGCTGACCGAGCTGCAGGCCGACCCGCCGGAGTGGCTGCGCGAGCTGCGGCTCAACGGTCCCCACCCGCGCCCGGTGGTGGCCGCCAAGCTGGGCGTGTCCATCGCGGGCCTGGCCCGCGGCGGCGTCACCGAGGCGCTGACCACCGAGCAGATCGAGGCGCTCAAGCAGGAGCGGCCCGAGTGGCTGGAGAAGGAGCGCGCCACCCAGGCCGAGGTCCGCAAGGAAGCCGCGCGGCTGAAGAACCTGAAGAAGGAGAAGGCGGACCAGGAGGACACCGCCGGGCGTCACTGACCCGTCCGGTCCGGCCGGCGGAACTCCTCGGCCGGCAATGCGGCCCAGCCGAGGAGACTCAGCCGAGGAAACTCAGGCGTACCCGACGGTCGGGATTGTCCTTGTTGGTGTCCACCAGGCACACCGACTGCCAGGTGCCCAACTCCAGGCGGCCGTCGATCACCGGAAGGGTGGCGTGCGGCGGGACGATCGCGGGCAGGACGTGATCGCGGCCGTGGCCGGGGCTGCCGTGCCGGTGCTGCCAGCGGTCGTCGGCGGGCAGCAGGGTGTGCAGGGCCGCGAGGAGGTCGTCGTCGCTGCCGGAGCCGGTCTCGATGACGGCGATCCCGGCGGTGGCGTGTGGGACGAAGATGTTGAGCAGACCGTCCCGGCCGGCCGCCGCCTCCCGCAGGAACTCCTCGCAGTCGGCGGTCAGATCGACGACACGCTCCCGGGAACCGGTGGAGACGTGCAGCATGCGCGTGGTGAAGGCATCGGACATGCCCCCATCCTGACCCATACGCCGGTTTTCACACGCGTCGGCAGCCCTCAATTCTGATACGGCCGGTCCATAACGCGAGACACCGTTGACCTGTGCACGTCCCTCTGACTACGTTCGGCCGCATGTCGCGTTCAGCCCTGCTCACCACGCGCGGTCACATCGACCTGCTGCGGGTGGCCTCCGCCGCGTGTCCCCTCGGCCGCTGACGCCCCTCTCTCCCCCCTTCTCCTCCGCTCGGACTCCGGGCCGCCCCTGCCTGCCCGTACGCACGCCTTGACCGCTCATTGACCTGAGCATGGCGAGGCGGCGCGGAGCCGTCTCCTTTTCCGGAGCGTCCATGAGCATCAGCCACGCCCCGCCCAATCCCCCATCAACCGACACGTCCGGTACCTCCACACCGGAACATCCTGACGGAAGCGCGTCCCCCGACCTCCAGCGCGTCGTCCCCGTCTCCGTCCGCCGTACCCGGATCCCCCGCTGGCTGCGCCGCGCCACCGGCCCGCTCCTGCTCCTGGCCCTGTGGCAACTCCTCAGCGCCACAGGGCTGTTGACGGCGGACGTGCTCGCCTCGCCCGGCCGGATCGCCCGGGTCGGCTGGGACCTGGTCGGCGACGGCTCGCTGCCGTCGGCCATGGCGACCTCGCTCCGGCGGGTGGCGCTGGGCCTGCTGTTCGGCACGGTGACCGGCACCGGACTCGCCTTGGTCGCGGGGCTGTTCCGGATCGGCGAGGACCTGGTGGACGCGCCGGTGCAGATGCTGCGGACGGTGCCGTTCGTCGGTCTCATCCCGTTGTTCATCATCTGGTTCGGCATCGGTGAGGCCCCGAAGACCGCGATCATCACGCTCGGCGTCACCTTCCCGCTCTACCTCAACGTCTACGCGGGCATCCGCGGTGTCGACGCCCAGCTCGTCGAGGCCGGTGAGTCACTGGGACTGTCCCGGTGGGGGCTGGTACGGCACGTCGTCCTGCCGGGCGCGCTGCCCGGGGCGCTGACCGGGCTGCGCTACTCGCTCGGCATCGCCTGGCTCGCTCTCGTCTTCGCCGAGCAGGTCAACGCCGACGCCGGCATCGGCTTTCTGATGGTCCAGGCGCGGGACTTCCTGCGGACCGACGTGATCGTGGTCTGCCTGATCGTCTACGCCTTCCTCGGCCTGCTCGCCGACTTCGTCGTCCGCTCCCTCGAAAGGCTGCTGCTGCAATGGCGACCGACGTTCACCGGACGATGACCGCGCCCGCGGTCCATGTCGAGGGGCTGACCCGCTCCTTCGACGGCCGCGCGGTCATCGACGACCTGCGACTCGACATCGCGCCCGGCGAGTTCGTGGCCCTGCTCGGCCGCAGCGGCTGCGGCAAGTCGACCCTGCTGCGCATCCTCGCGGGCCTGGACCGGGACATCGAGGGCACGGCACTGGTCCCGCACCGCCGGGCCGTCGCCTTCCAGGCACCCCGGCTCATGCCCTGGAAGAAGGTGTGGCGCAACGTCCTGCTCGGGCTGCCCGGCAGGCCCGGACGAGCCGTCGCCGAACGGGTGTTGGACGAGGTCGGTCTCGATCACCGCGTCGACGCCTGGCCGAAGACGCTGTCCGGCGGCGAGGCCCAGCGCGCCTCCCTCGCCCGCGCCCTGGTGCGCGAACCCGATCTGCTGCTGCTCGACGAGCCGTTCGGCGCCCTCGACGCGCTGACCCGGATCAAGGCCCAGCGCCTGGTCGGGGAGGTGTGGCAGCGCCGGGGTTGCGCGGTGCTGCTGGTCACGCACGACGTCGAGGAGGCCGTGCTGCTCGCCGACCGCGTCCTGGTGATGGACCAGGGCCGGATCGCCCACGAACAGCACATCGGCCTCGACCGGCCGCGCGAGATCACCGATCCCCGGTTCGCCGCGCTCCGCGCCCGGCTGCTCGGACTCCTCGGCGTCGACACCGCCCCCGAAACCGCCTGACCCCCGCGCCCGCGCCCACCTTCGCGCCCCCGCACCCTCGCACCCTCGCACCCTCGCACCCTCGCACCCTCGCGCCCTCGCGCCCTCGCACCGGAACGGAACCCCATGCGACGACGACTCCTCCCCGCCGCACTGCTCCTGCCCTTCGCCCTGCTGCTCACCGCCTGCGGCGGAAGCTCGTCCGCGAGCACCGACACCGACGGAACGGGCTCGGTCACGCTGGACGTCGGCGACCAGAAAGGCGGTTCGGAAGCCATCCTGCGGGCCGCCGGTGAGCTGGAGAACCTGCACTACAAGATCAAGTGGTCGACGTTCACCTCCGGCCCGCCGCTGCTGGAGGCCGTCAACGCCAAGGCCGTCGACATAGGCGGCGTCGGCAACACCCCGCCCGTCTTCGCGGCCGGCGCCGGCTCGAAGATCACCGTCGTGGCGGCCTGGCACGGCACCTCCAAGGGCGACACCATCCTGGTGCCGAACGGCTCGGAACTGACCGCAACCCGGCAGCTCGAGGGCAGGTCCGTCGCCGTCGCCCAGGGCTCGTCCGCCCACTACCAACTGGTCGCCTCGCTCGAGAAGGCGGGACTGGGCCTGTCCGACGTCAAGGTCAAGTACCTCCAGCCGGCCGACGCGCTCGCCGCGTTCACCTCCGGCAAGGTCGACGCCTGGGCGGTCTGGGACCCGTACACCTCGCAGATCCTCCAGGCGAAGCAGGGCCGGGTGCTGACCACCGGGGACGGCGTCACCAACGGCCTCACCTTCCAGGTGGCCTCGCCCGCCGCGCTGAAGGACCGCGAGAAGGCCGCCGCCATCAAGGACTACCTGGCACGGCTGCGGCGGGCCACGGACTGGGTGGACGGCCACCAGGAGGAGTGGGCCAAGGTGTGGGCCGAAGACACCGGTCTGCCGTACGAGGTGGCGCTGGCCTCCGTGCGGCGCACGAACTCCACCCGCGTCGCGGTCGCCGTCGACGATCCGCTGGTCGCCTCGGAGCAGCGGATCACCGACACCTTCGCCGAGCTGGGGCTCATCCCGCACAAGGTCGGCTTCGGCGGCTTCGTGGACCGTCGGTACAACGGCGGACTCCCGCCGTCGACGACCCCGGCCAGGCACTGACGACTCCGGTCGGGAACCGGACCGCCGGGAAGATCCGTGCGCCGGTTCCTGTTGGGAACAGGCGTGAACGCAGCACGCGAGGTCGAGGTCGTCGTCGTGGGAGCGGGCCAGGCAGGTCTGTCCGCCGCCTATCACCTGCGGCGGTCCGGTGCCGGTCCGGGCCGCGACTTCGCGGTCCTCGACCACTCCCCCGGGCCCGGCGGCGCCTGGCAGTTCCGGTGGCCCTCGCTGACGTTCGGCAAGGTGCACGGGATGCACGCGCTGCCCGGCATGGAGCTGACGGACGCCGACCCGGCGCGGCCCTCGGCCGAGGTGGTCCGGGAGTACTTCGACCGGTACGAGCGCGCGTTCGACCTGCGGGTACGGCGGCCCGTGGACGTCCGCACGGTACGCGAGGGCGCCGGGGGGCGGCTGCTCGTGGAGACGTCGGAGGGCATCTGGGCGACCCGGGCGCTGATCAATGCGACCGGCACCTGGGACCGGCCGTTCTGGCCGCGCTATCCCGGCCAGGAGACCTTCCGCGGGCGGCAGTTGCACACCGCGCGATACGCGGGTCCCGAGGAGTTCGCCGGCCGGCGGGTCGTGGTGGTGGGCGGTGGGGCGTCGGGCACCCAGCACCTGCTGGAGCTGGCCCCGTACGCCGCCGCGACCACCTGGGTCACCCGGCGGCCCCCGGTCTTCCGCGAGGGGCCGTTCGACGAGGAGGCGGGCCGCGCGGCCGTCGCACTGGTGGAGGAGCGGGTGCGCCGGGGGCTGCCGCCGCGCAGTGTGGTCTCGGTCACCGGGCTGCCGCTGAACGACGCGATCCGGCGGGGTCTCGCGGACGGGGTCCTGGACCGGCTGCCCATGTTCGACCGGATCACCCCGGACGGCGTGGAATGGCGGGACGGGCGGAAGGTCGCGGCCGACGTGATCCTGTGGGCGACCGGTTTCCGGGCCGCGCTCGACCATCTCGCGCCGCTCGGGCTGCGCGAGCCGGGCGGCGGCATCCGGCTGGAGGGCACCCGCGCGGTCGCCGATCCGCGGGTGCATCTCCTCGGCTACGGCCCCTCGGCCAGCACCATCGGAGCCAACCGGGCCGGACGCGCGGCCGTCCGGGACATCCGTCGGCTGCTCGACGGCGAGCCCCTCGCCGCGTGACGTTCCGCCGCTCAGCCGGCCGAGGGCTGCGCGGGGACCGGGGAGGGCGAGGACCAGGGCACGCCGCCGTCCGGCGAGGCCGGTGCGGCGCTCTGGTGGACGGCGTGGAACTCGGCCACGTTCCGCAGGTGCTCGTCGTAGTCGGCGGTGAAGCGGGTGTCCCCGGGCCGGACCGTGACGAAGTAGAGCCAGTCGCCCGGCGTGGGGTTGAGGGCGGCGCGCATGGCGTCCGCTCCGGGGTTGTCGATCGGGGTCGGGGGCAGGCCCATGCGCTGATAGGAGTTGTACGGGCTCTGCACCTGGCCGCTGCTGCCGGCCTGGACCGGGTCGTGGTCGAGCGCGTAGCTGACCGTCGAGTCCATTTGCAGCGGCATCCCGCGGGCCAGCCGGTTGAGGATGACCCGGGCGATCTTGCCCATGTCCGCCTTGGAGCCGGCCTCGGCCTGGACGATGCTGGCGACCGTGACGGCCTGGTGGAGGTTCATGGCGTTGCGCTGGGCCCCCGCCGTGACCGGCGCGAGGCCGTATTTGTCGTTGGCGGTGTCGACCATGGTGCGCAGCAGCGACTCGGGGGTCGCGCCTTCCGGGATCGGGTACGTCGCCGGGAAGAGATAGCCCTCCGGGTTGCCCTCGGCCTCGCCGGGCAGTCTGAGCGCCGCCTTGCCGAGCGACTTGCGGGTGCTGCCCGGGGGCAGCCGGAGCGCCTTGTCGACCGCGTCGTACACCTGATTCGCGCGCCAGCCTTCCGGGATGACCAGTGTGGCGGGCCTGGTCTGCTCGCGGTCGCTCGCGAGCAGCAGCAGCGGCACCGCCACGGCGGTGCCGGCCGCGACGGCGCCGGCCACGATGGTGAGGAGTCTGCCCCGGCGTGTCAGTCGGATCGTGCTCCGTGGCGGAGTGTTCGTCTGCATGCGGGCACGTTAATACGCACATCGTCATAAACCTGGCATATGTTCAGTCTGTCGGTCGCAATCGCGCATCGCGGCGCACCAGGGCCGCGTACCGGCCGTCGCGCTCCAGGAGTTCCTCGTGCGTGCCGCGTTCGGCGACGCGTCCGGAGTCCAGCACCACGATCTGGTCGGCACCGCGGACGGTGGACAGCCGGTGGGCGATGGTGATCGTGGTGCGGTCGGCCGACAGCGCGTCGATGGCCTGCTGGACGGCGGCCTCCGTGCGGGTGTCGAGCGCACTGGTCGCCTCGTCCAGGATGAGGACCGGCGGATCGCGCAGGATGGTGCGGGCTATGGCCAGGCGCTGCTTCTCGCCGCCGGAGAAGCGGTGGCCGCGTTCGCCCACGACCGTGTCGTAGCCGTCGGGCAGTGCCGTGATGTGCTCGTGGATCTGCGCGGCAGCGGCCGCCGCGTGCAGTTCCGCGTCGGTGGCGTCCGGCTTGGCGAAGCGCAGGTTGTCGGCGACCGAGGCGTGGAAGAGGTAGGTCTCCTGGGAGACGACGCCGACCGCGCGGGCGAGCGTGTCGAAGTCGAGGTCGCGGACGTCCACTCCGTCCAGCGTGACCCGGCCGCCGGTGACGTCGTACAGGCGCGGCACCAGATAGCCGAGCGTGGACTTGCCGGCGCCGGTGGGACCGACGACGGCGAGGCTGCCGCCGGCCGGCACGGTGATGTCGACGCCGTCGAGGACGGGGCCGCCCTTGTCGTCGTAGCGGAACTCGACGTCCTCGAAGCGGACTTCGCCCTTGACCGTGTCGAGGCGGACCGGTCGCTCGCGCTCGGTGATGTCGACCGGCAGGTCCAGGTACTCGAAGATGCGCTGGAAGAGCGCCAGGGAGGTCTGGATCTGGACGCCGGTCGCGAGCAGGCTCACGGCCGGGCGGAACAGGCCCTGCTGGAGCGAGACGAAGGCGACGATGGTGCCGAGGGAGACCTCGGGGCCGCCGAACCGGAGGGCGAGGCCGGCGGTCCAGTAGATGACGGCGGGCATGGCGGCCATCACGATCGTGATCACGGCCATGCGCCAGCGCCCGGCCATGTTCGCTCTGACCTCGAGGTCGACCAGGCGGTCGGACTCCGCGGCGAAGGACGCGGTCAGCGAGTCGGAACGGCCCATGGTGCGGCCGAGCAGGATGCCGCTGACCGAGAGCGACTCGGTGACGGTGGCCGCCATCGCGGCCATCTGTTTCTGCCGCTGGGTGGTGATCTTCTTGCGTTCGTTGCCGACGCGGCGGCTGATCCAGACGAACGCCGGCAGCAGGACGAGCGAGACGATCGTCAGCCGCCAGTCCAGCGCGACCATCGCGACGACCGTGGCGACCACGCTGGTGACGTTGGAGACCAGGGAGGTGGCGGTGGAGGTGACGGTGGCCTGCATGCCGCCGATGTCGTTGGCGATGCGGGACTGCACCTCGCCGGTGCGGGTGCGGGTGAAGAAGGCGAGCGACATGCGCTGGAGCCGGCCGTAGACCGCCGTGCGCAGATCGTGCATGACCCGCTGGCCGACGGTCGTCGAGATCAGCGTCTGGAGCACGCCGAAGACGCCGGCCAGGACGGCGCTGAGGATCATGCCGAGCGCGAGCAGGCTCAGCAGACCCGTGCGGCCCTCGGGGATGGCGACGTCGAGCGTCTCCCGCAGCAGGAACGGCGTGGCCACCGAGACGAGCGAGGAGGCGCCGACGAGCAGCCCGACGATGGCGAGGCGCCCGCGGTAGGGACGGAAGAGCCGCAGGATGCGGCGCACCTGCCGGGGCTGCTCGCCGGCGTCGGCAGGTGGGGTCCAGGAGGGTTCACGGTCGGGATGCATGGGCTCCTACGGAGGGGAAACGGGCGCCGGCCTACGGCACCGACGATGCCTGACTGATCGTAGCTCATTGTTACCTATACTCACAATGAACGGCATCCTGATATTGTTCCCGCATGACCACCCCTGATGCGGACAGCGCGCTCGCCGAGCAGTTGCTGCGGCTCACCCGCCGGGTGCACCGCATCCAGAAACACCATCTGGAACAGCGTGACCTGGGCGTCACCCCGGCGCAGTCCCGGCTGCTGCGCACCCTCGCGCACTACCCCTCGCCGCCGCGCATGGCCGACCTGGCCGAGCGGCTGGAAGTGGTGCCCCGCGCGGTGACGACGCTGGTCGACGGGCTGGAGGCGAGCGGCAAGGTACGGCGGGCGCCGGACCCGGCGAACCGGCGCGTGACCCGGATCGAGCTGACGGACGAGGGCCGCGCGACCCTGCGCGAACTGCGCGGCGCCCGCCGTTCGGCGGCCGAGGAGATACTGGCGCCGCTGACGGAGAAGGAGCGTCAGGTACTCGGCGTACTGCTGGACACACTGATCGACGGGGACGCCGCGCCGCGCTGCTGACCCCTTCGGCAGTGGCCCCCGCCCCGAGGCCCGCACCCCGGGAGGACCCGCCCGGGAAGCGGGGCCACTGCCGTGGGCCGGGCTCAGCAGCGGTCGCGGTCCTCCGTCAGCACGCCCTGGACCGTGGTCAGCGAGCGGTCGTAGCAGCCGGCCGGGCCGAGGAGGCGGTAGCGCTCGGTCGAGGTGCCGACCGCGTGCCGCTGGTCGCGCGGGACGTCGAGGGTGTACGCGGCGTCGCCGGCGTAGGTGTCGTCCAGCCGTGACCACGCGATGCGCCGGCCGCCCTCGCGCGTCACCGCCGACGCCCGGTCGCCGAGGGCGAGCACGGTGCGCAGCCGGTCGTCCGGGCCGAGGGTGACGGCGCCGTTCATGACGTAGGTCCGGTGTGTGCGCGTCGTCCGCGCGGGGCCGTGACCGGTGGTCCGGACCCACTCGTCGTCGCTCCAGGAGGCGTCGAGTGCGTCCGTGGTCTCGCCGTCGGTCCAGCGGTGGACGGAGGTGTGGGCGAGCGCCCGGGTGACGGTGGTGGTCACGCGTCCGTGAGAGGTGTCCAGGTACCCGGAGACGGTGAGCCGGTGCCCCGCCCCGGTCTCCACCCGGTGCTCCCGGCCGGGCGTGTACACCGAGGAGTTCGCCGGGTCGGTGCCCGTGTCCGCGGTGAGCGCGCCGGGGACGTGGGCCCGGTGCGGGTCCCGCCAGACCAGCACGTTCACCGGCGTGCTCCACCCCGGCTGCCCCGTCGGCACCCCGGCCACGGACACCTCGACGCGGTGCGGGCGGCCGTCGTTGAGCAGGCCGGCGAAGGGCGTGAGGTCGTACTCGACGGGCCGGACGTCGAAGGCGCGCGGGGCCGGGAGGACGTACCAGAGGAACGGGTTGGACCAGCCGCCCGTCCACACGTGCGGGAACGGCGCCGCGATGCCGGCGAGCCGGCCGTCGACGCTGATCCGCACCTCGCGGTTCGGGCCGTGGCCGGCCTTGCAGGAGTACGGCGCCGGGTCGGCGACGGTCAGGTACCAGAACTCCTCGCAGCCGCCACCCGAACCCGTCGCGTACACCTCGGCGACGATCCGTTCGCTGTTGCGCGGCGTGGTGAGCGTCGTACCGGCGGACGTCTCGTCGAGCGTGAGGACGCGGTCGGGCACGGGAGTCGCGGGACGTCCCGCATAGAAGGTCAGGGTGACGCGCACGTCGATGACACCGGTGTAGGTGTCGTCCACCACGTTGCCGATCAGCATCTCGACGTCCCGGGCGGCGCGCAAGGTCTCGCTGTAGCGGGTGACGTCCTTCTCGGCGTGCCACTCGATGCCGTCAGGCGAGGGCTCCGGAGTGGAGGTGCGCAGGACCTCGACGCCGCCGACGCGCAGATAGCCGAGCCGGTCGTACTGACGGCCCTTCACCTTGCCGTCGAGGCGCAGGACGACCTTGCTCCAGCGGTCGCCGCAGCCCTCGGGCGGCGCGTAGGTGCCGCGGTAGGGCGTGAAGTCGCGGAACCGCGCGTCGGCGAGCGTGACCCGGCACGAGCGGGTGTGCGGCCGGTGGACGGGCGGGGCCGCGGTCACCGGGTCGTGCCAGTCGGTGCCGAACTCGGCGGGCACGTCCGCCGCCCGGGCGGAGGGCGTAGCGGTGCCGAAGAGCGCGCTCACCAGGAGGGTCGCTCCCGCGAGCATGGACATGACTAACTTTCTTCCCATGGCCCGTGTTCTACGGGGGGACGGCCCGTCCCGCAATGACGCCTCGCGCGGACCGGCGGGATGACGACGGCCGTCCCGGAACGCCACACGGGCACCCAGAGAAGTGACATTTAGTTATATAAGCGCACCTTACTGGCATAGTGCGGGCATGGAGATCACGACCGCCGGTCCCGTCGCCGGACGCCCTGCACCTCCCACCGCCCATGGACTCCCGCGGTGAAGGCGTCGGCCGCGGCGAGGAGAGCGGGCACGCCGCCGCCGGCACGGCGCCGCCGGCTCGTCCGCGCGCTCGTCGGGGCCGCCGCGCTCACGGCGGCCGTCGTCGTCACCGCCACCGCCCTGTCCGCCGGGCCGGGCCCGCACCCGCGTCGCGGCGCCTCCGCACCCGATGCCGCCGCCGTTCCGGCCCCGTCGCCCGGCGCGCCGGGCATCGGCGACCCGCTCATGCCGCTCGCCGGCAACGGCGGCTACACCGTCCGCCGCTACACGCTCGACTTCGACTGGCTCGCGCCCCGCACGCCCTTCCGGGCCGGCGCCACCATCGACGCCACCGCCACCCAGGCCCTGTCCCGCTTCGACCTGGACTTCGCGGGCAACACGCTGCACCGCGTCACCGTCGACGGGGCACCGGCCGCCGCCGAACGCCACGGTGACGAACTCGTCGTCACCCCCGCCGAGCCGATCCCCCGCGGCGGCGCGTTCACCGTCCGCGTCGCGTACACCGCCGACCCGGCGCGGCAACGCCACCGCGACGACGCGATCCAGGACTACGGCTGGGTGCCCACGTCCGACGGGACGGTGATCTGCGCACAGCCCGACGGCGCCCGGATGATCTTCCCGGCCAACGACCATCCCAGCCTGCGGGCGCCCGTCACGTTCCGCGTGACGACCCCTCCCGGGCTCAGCGCGGTGGCCAACGGCCGGCTCGTCGGCACCGTCCGGCACCCCGACGGCCGCACCCGCTGGACGTACGACTCCGAACAGCCGATCGCGGCGCAGCTGGTGCAGCTGGCCATCGGCAGGTTCACGTTCGTCGACAGCGAGGGGCCGCGCGGGCTGCCCGTCCGGGACGTGGTGCCGGACGGGCTGGTCACGGACACCGCGGAGTACCGCTCGCTCACCCCGGACCATCTGGCCTGGCTGGAACAGCGGCTCGGCCCGTACCCGTTCCCCCGCTACGGCGTGCTGGTCGGGGACACCGACCTGCCGGTGGCGCTGGAGACCCAGTCGCTCTCCGTCCTGCCCCGGGACGACCTGCTGGGCGACCGGGTCGACGCCGAACGCAACCTCGTGCACGAGCTGACGCACCACTGGACGGGGGACAGCGTCGCCATCCGGCGCTGGTCGGACCTGTGGCTGAGCGAGGGTCACGCCCGTTTCTACGAACGCCTGTACTCCGGCGAGCACGGCGGCGCCGACCTGGAGTCCGTGATGAGGACGGCGTACGAGCAGCACGATCAGTGGCGCCGCGACGACGGAGCGCCCGCCGAACCCACCGACGCCACGCTGTTCAAGGTGATGCGGTACGACGGCTCGGCGCTGGTGCTGTTCGCGCTGCGGGAGAAGGTCGGCGAGGAGACCTTCGGCCGGATCGAGCGGGCCTGGGCGACCGTCTACCGGGGCCGGGCGGCCGGCACCCGGGACTTCGTCACCCTCGCCTCCCGGGTCGCGGGCGAGGACCTCGGCCCGTTCCTGACCTCGTGGCTGTACGGTCCGCACACCCCGCCGATGCCGGGGCATCCCGACTGGCGGCCCGACCCGGTCGAGGACTGAGCGGCCGAGTGTCCGGGTGACCGGTCCGGGTGGGGACGGGTGGCCGCGGACCGCGGTCTTCGCGATCGCGTTTGGTTGCCCCGGGCAGCGGAGTCACTGCCGCCGACCGGGTGGCCTCTGGGGGGCCGCTGGTCCACCCCGGTGACGCTCGCCACGACACGGCGCGCGGGGCACGGAAACGTACGAGGGGTGGCGCGACGGGCAACTCCTCTGCCCTGGTTGCGAACGAGCGTGGTTGGGAGAACCTCTGCAATGAGAAGAACTGTCGCTGCTCGTGTCCCCGGTGCCGTCCGGAGATGCCGCCGTACGGCCTGTGTGTTCGCGGGGGCGGTGCTGCTGCCACCGCTGCTGATCCTCCCGATGTCCGGCTGCGCCGATCCGTCCGACCGACAGCTGCAGGACGCCTTCACGGACGCCGCCCGCGAGTTCCAGGTGCCGCGCAGCGTCCTCATGAGCGTGTCCTACCTGCAGTCACGCTGGGACTCCCACCCCGGCGCGCCCAGCGTGGCGGGCGGCTTCGGACCGATGCACCTGCTGGACCCCGGCCTCGTCACGGCCCCGTCCCCCTCCGCCGACCCGCGGGCGGCGGACGGCGTCCACACCGGCCTCGGCGCCGCGGCCCCCGGGCCGGCCGCCGCGGACGGCGCCGACACCTCGTCCCGGCACGCCGTGCAGCCCGCGGACCTGCCGCACGCGGCACGGCTGATCCACGTCCCGGCCGAACGGCTGCGCAAGGACGCCGTCGCCAACGTACGCGGCGGCGCCGCACTCCTGGCGGCCACGCAACGACAACTCGGCAAACCGCTCAGCGCCGACCCGGGAGACTGGTGGGAGACGGTGGCGCGCTTCCCGGGCACCCGCGACGTCACGTCGGCCGCCGCCTACGCGGACGATGTCTTCGCCCTGATCCGCCGCGGCGCGCACCGCACCACCGCCGAGGGACAGGAGGTCACGCTCCCCGCCACCCCCCGTGTCCGGCCGCGCCACCGCCCCGCCACCGCGAAGGGTCCGCAGCGGCAGAAGGACGTCGAGTGCCCCGCCGAACTTGCCTGTGACTGGCTCGGCGCGCCGTACGAGGAGATCGACGACAGCGCGTACGGCAACCACGACCTGGCCGACCGTCCCCGGGACCAGCCGATCGAGTACATCGTCATCCACGACACCGAGGCGGAGCTGCCGAGCATGCTCCAGACGGTGCAGGACCCCACGGAGTCGTCCTGGCACTACTCGATCCGCTCCAGCGACGGCCGTGTCACCCAGCACGTCAAGACCAAGGACGAGGCCTGGCACTCCGGCAGCCAGTTCGTGAACGCCCGCTCCATCGGCATCGAGCACGAGGGATTCCTCACCCAGCCGGGCACCTGGTACACGGAGCGGATGTACCAGGCCTCGGCACGCCTGGTGAAGTACCTGGCGAAGAAGTACGCCATCCCGCTGGACCGACAGCACATCTTCGGCCACGACAACGTGCCGGCCCCGACCGCCGACAGCATCCCCGACATGCACGACGATCCCGGCCCCTTCTGGGACTGGCGCCACTACTTCGACCTCCTGGGCGCGCCGCTGCGGGCCACGGCGGGACCGGACAGTGACATGGTGACCATCCTGCCCGACTACGCCACACACCAGCCGGAGTTCACGGGCTGCGCCCGCAGCGGTTCACCGTGTCGGCCGCACGGCTCCAGCGCCGTCCGCCTATACACCGAGCCGAGCGAGCGCGCCCCGCTGATCCAGGACCCGGGCCGCAAGCCGGACGGCGAGGACTCCACCAGGGACGTCAACGACCTCGGCTCGCGCGTCTCCGCCGGTCAGACCTTCGCGGTCGCCGACCGCAGCGGCGACTGGACGGCCATCTGGTTCCAGGGCCACAAAGCCTGGTTCAAGAATCCCCGGAACCGTCCGACCGCCGTCGGCGCGGCCGGACGCATGGTCACGCCGAAGGAGGGTCTGGACGAGATCCCGGTGTACGGGCGCGCCCTCCCGGAGGAGGAGGCGTATCCGGACGACGTGGACGAGCCGGACGAGTCCCCGCTGCCGTACAGCGTCCAGGCGGGCCAGCGCTATGTGACGCAGTCCGGCGTCGGCAGCTCCTACACCCCCAAGTCCTTCACCGACGCGCCCAACCCGGTGGTGTGGGGCCGGGAGAGGTACTACGAGATCCAGTTGGGGCACCGCCTCGCGTACGTCCGGGCCAGTGACGTGGACGTCGTGTCCGCCTCCGCGCCCCCGACGTCTGCGGCGCCGCCGGCTCCGGCATCGCCGGAGCACTCGGCCGGGGCGGCCGGTCCCGCCGGACGGTGACGGCGCGGCAGCCGGGACGCGGGGCTCCCGGCTGCCGGAGAGCGGTGCCCCGGCCGGAACGCGGCCGATTTCACGGGCCGTCGGGAAAAACTGTTTGAAATTCACCACTGCAGGACGTCAACCTTTCACGGCTTGTTGCCGCTTCATCGCGGCGTTTCGCTGCCCTGCCCTGACACGAGCCACTGGGACGTCATGCAGATCCAAGACCTTCCGTATCCCGATCCGGGCGTGCCCGACGCACGCTCGGGTCCCCGATTTCTGTGGTGGCTCTGGCGCAACCAGCTGGGCGGGCAGCTGAAGTCGCTCGCCTGGGGCCTGCTCCATTTCGTCTCCGTCGCCGCCCTGCCGTTCTGCGTCGGTCTCGCCGTGCAGGCGGCCGTCGACCGCTCCGGCACCCGGCTCGCGCTGACGGGAGGTCTGCTGGCGCTGTGCGGAGCGGGACTCGCCGTCGGCGACACCTTCCTGCACCGCGCAGCCGTCACCAACTGGATCACCGCGGCCGCCCGCGTCCAGCAACTCCTGGCACGCAAGGCCGCCCACCTGGGCTCCGCCCTGACCCGACGGGTGGCCGCGGGCGAAGTGGTGTCCGTGTCCACGGGTGACGTGGAGAAGATCGGCTGGTTCGTCGAGGCCGTCTCCCGCTTCACCGCCGCCGCGGTGACGGTGGTGATCGTCGGCGTCACCCTGGTCGTGTACGAGCCCGCGCTCGGCGTGGTCGTGGCCGTGGGCCTGCCCGTCGTGGCGCTCGCGGTGCTGCCGCTGCTGCCCCGGGCGACCCGCCGCGCCGACGTGCAGCGCGAGAAGGCGGGCCGGGCCACCGAGCTGGCCTCGGACACCGTCGCGGGCCTGCGGGTGCTGCGCGGCATCGGCGGCGAGGAACTGTTCCTGGACCGCTACCGCCGGGCCTCCCAGGAGGTACGGCACGCCGCCGTGCGCAGCGCCCGGATGTGGTCGCTGATCTCCGCCGTCCAGGTGCTGCTGCCCGGACTGCTGCTGATCGCCGTCGTCTGGCGCGGCATCGACCTGGCCCGCGAGGGCCGGATCGGCGTCGGCGAACTCGTCACCGTCTACAGCGCGGTCATGATCCTCAACTACCCGCTGCGGCACTTCGAGGAGATCGCCATGGCGTACTCCTTCTCCCGCCCGTCGGCCAAGCGCGCCGCGCGTGTGCTGGCGCTGGAGCGGTCCACGGCCACCGACGGCACCCGCGCGGCCGAGGTGCCGGGCGGCGACCTGCACGACCCCGTGACCGGCCTGCTCGTTCCCGCCGGGCGGTTCACCGCCGTGGTGTGCGGCGACCCGGACGCGTCAGGCAGGCTGGCCGAGCGGCTCGGCGGCCATCCGTCGGAGCCGGACCGGTCGGTACTGCTCGGCGGGGTGCCCCTGGACGAACTGCCCCTCGACAGCGCCCGCACCGCCGTCCTCGTCCAGGACAAGGATCCGGTGCTGCTGTCCGGCACGCTGCGCGAGCTGCTCGACGTGCCCGCCTCCGGTGCCGTGCGGGCCGCGGACGCGCTCGCCGCGGCGCAGTGCGAGGACGTGCTGGACGCGCTGACGCAGGGTTCGCCGGACGCCGCCGATCCGATGGACGCCCGGATCACCGAGCGCGGCCGGTCGCTGTCCGGCGGCCAGCGCCAGCGGCTGGCCCTTGCCAGGTCGCTGATCACCGACCCGGAGGTGCTGGTGCTGGACGAGCCGACCTCCGCGGTCGACTCGCACACGGAGGCCCGGATCGCTGACGGGCTGCGCCGCCTGCGGTCGGGACGGACGACCGTGGTGTTCACCTCCTCACCGCTGCTGCTGGACCGCGCGGACCAGGTCGTCCTGGTCCACGAGGGCCGGGTCGTGGCGGTCGGCCCGCACCGCGAGCTGATCGACGTCGAGCCCCGGTACCGGGCCGTGGTGACCCGGGAGACCGACGAGGAACCGGCCGCCGGCGACGACGGCCTGCTGCTGGACGCGCTCCAGGAGCTGGAAGAGATCGAGGAGAGCGCATGATCGGCGTCGCACCGCCTGCCTACGACCCGGCGGCCCCGACGACCGCCACCACCCTGCCCGTCGGCGCCGCCGCGACCGTGCGCGCCTACGTCACCGAGCTGTTCCGCCGGCACCGCCGGGCCTTCCTGCTGCTCATCACCGTGAACACGGTGGCCGTCGTCGCCTCCATGGCCGGGCCGTACCTGCTCGGCGGCCTGGTCGAACGGGTGTCGGACGGGGCCCGGGAGCTGCACCTGGGACTGACGGCCGGACTGTTCGTGCTCGCGCTCGCCGTGCAGGCCCTGTTCGTCCGGCAGGTACGGCTGCGGGGCGCGATGCTCGGCGAGCGGATGCTGGCCGACCTGCGCGAGGACTTCCTCGTCCGGTCCGTCGGGCTGCCGCCGGGCGTGCTGGAGCGGGCGGGCACCGGTGACCTGCTCTCCCGTATCACCACCGACATCGACCGGCTGGCCAACGCGATGCGCGAGGCCGTGCCGCAGCTGGCCATCGGTGTCGTGTGGGCCCTGCTGCTGCTCGGCGGGCTGGTCGTGACGGCCCCGCCGCTGGCCGCCGCCGTGCTGCTCGCCGTGCCGGTCCTGGTGATCGGCTGCCGCTGGTACTTCAAGCGGGCGCCGTCCGGCTACCGCTCGGAGGCCGCCGGGTACACCGCCGTCGCCGCCGCGCTCGCCGAGACCGTGGACGCGGGCCACACCATCGAGGCACACCGCCTCGGCGCCCGCCGCGTGGCCCTGTCGGAGCAGCGTATCGCCGAGTGGACCGCGTGGGAGAGGTACACCCTCTGGCTCCGCTCCGTGCTGTTCCCGGTCATCAACACCGTCCACCTCCTCGTGCTCGGCTCGGTCCTGATGGTCGGCGGTGTGTTCGTGCTGCGGGGCTGGATAGGAGTAGGCCAGCTGACCACCGGCGCCCTCATCGCGCAGATGCTGGTCGACCCGGTGAACCTGATCCTGCGCTGGTACGACGAGGTGCAGGTCGCCCAGGTCTCGCTGGGCCGCCTGGTCGGTGTGCGGGACATCGAGCCGGCCGCCGGGGACGCGGCACTGGCCCCCGAGGGACGGGTGATGGACGCCGACCGGGTGCGCTTCGGCTACCGCGAGGGCGTCGACGTGCTGCGCGAGGTCTCCCTGCGGGTCGCTCCGGGCACCCGGCTGGCCCTGGTCGGTCCCTCCGGTGCGGGCAAGTCCACCCTGGGCCGGCTGCTCGCCGGTATCTACGCGCCCCGGAACGGCAGGATCACCCTCGGCGGCGCGGAGCTGTCCCGGATGCCCGCCGAACGCGTCCGCGCGCATGTCGCCCTGGTCAACCAGGAGCACCACGTCTTCGTGGGCTCCTTGCGCGACAACCTCCTGCTGGCCCGCACCGACGCCACGGACGCCGAACTGTGGGCGGCCCTCGGCGCGGTCGACGCGGACGGCTGGGCACGGGCCCTGGACGACGGACTGGACACCGAGGTCGGCTCCGGCGGCCTCGGCCTGACTCCGGCGCAGGCCCAGCAGATCGCGCTGGCCCGGCTGGTGCTGGCCGACCCGCACACCCTGGTCCTGGACGAGGCGACCTCGCTGCTCGACCCGCGCGCGGCCCGCCATCTGGAACGCTCCCTGGCACGGGTCCTCGACGGCCGCACCGTGGTGGCCATCGCCCACCGGCTGCACACCGCCCACGACGCCGACGTGATCGCCGTCGTGGAGAACGGCCGGATCAGCGAGCTGGGCAGCCACGAGGAACTGGTCGCGGCGGAGGGGGCCTACGCGGCGCTCTGGCGCTCCTGGCACGGGTGAGTGCCGCCCGGGGGCACGGGCGCGCGGGCCTGCGGGCGCCGGTTGGCCGGGGGCTGAGGCGCGGGTGGGGACCGTGGCGGCCGGTCGGTCGGGGCCGGAACCGGCGGGTGCCGACCGCCTGAGACCGGGGACGGGGACGCCGGTGGTGACGGCGAGGGGCGGTTCCGTGAGGCCGGGGACGGGATCGCCGGTGGTACGGCGGGGGCCGGTCCCGTGAGGCCTGGGGGCGGACGCGCCGACGGAGACGGCGGGAGCCGTTTTCGTGAAGCCGGGGGCGGAGGCGGACGGCTGCGTCACGGGCACGGACGGTGCGCCTGGCTCCGTCCCCCGCCTCACCGGCACGGAAAGCGTCCCTGCCGCTGTGCCTCGTAGCCCGAGCATGGACCGCGCACCGGCCACCGTGCCCGGGAGAACCCCGCGGCGAGAGCGTCCGCCTGCCACACTGCGCCACCCGGCGAAGGCCGGACCGCGAAGACTCCCCTCTGCCGTACTCCGACGCCCTGAGAAAGCCGGACCGCGAAACCCTCCGCCGGCCCCGCTCCGGCGCCCGGCACGCCGCGCCCGGCCCCGCCGCGCGGATACGCACCCGTGCCCGGACCCGTGCCGTTGCGCGGTGCCGATCCGGGGTGGAAGGCTGGAAAGCGGCAGCGGTTCGGAGCGCGCCCGGGGACCAGCCGGTTCACGGCGTGCCATGCCCGTGCCGCGCGTGCCGACGGCCCACCGCCCGCTGGGGCGGCATCCGGCCGTCCTCACCCACTGGAGGTAGTCGTGGACAGCGCCGACGGTTGGGGGGACGACGTCTACCAGCCCGATCCCTCGGAGATCCGGGAGGACTCGGGAGTGCTCGACGTCGAGGACACACTGGACTTCGACGGCGTCGACGACCCCCTCGACCGCGGCTGGTCCCCTCCCGAGCGACCGTGGGCGGTCGAACACATCGGCGTGACGGCGGCCGAACGCCGGGCGGGCGAAACCCTCGACCAGCGGCTCGCCGAGGAACTGCCCGACGCGTCCGCACCCGACAGCGACGGTATCGGGGACTGCGAAGGCACCGACGGGGAACCCCTCGACAACGAGGTCGGCAACTTCCGGTCCGGCCGGCTGGTGGCGCCGGACGAGGGCGTGCACGAGGACGAGGAGGCCGCGCTCGTCGCCACCGACGTCGGCATCGACGGGGCCGCCGCCTCCGCCGAGGAGGCCGCGGTGCACATCGTCGACGAGGACTCCCTCCCCGGCTGAACCGGACCGTCCGGACGCCTCCGTCCCGACCTCCCGTACCGAGGAGCCGCCATGCAGCAGGACAAGCACCCCGACTACCACCCCGTGGTCTTCCGTGACCGCGCCGCCGGATACGCCTTCCTGACCAGGTCCACCGCGCGGAACGAGCAGACCATCGAGTGGGACGACGGCCGGACCTACCCGGTGATCGACGTGGAGATCTCCTCGGAGAGCCACCCCTTCCACACGGGCAAGGCCCGCACGGTCGACACCGAGGGCCGCATCGCCCGCTTCGAGCGTCGCTACGGCACGGCGGACGCGAGCGAGCCGACCTGAGCCGGACCACTCCGTCTGATCACGACACGCCTCCGGCTCCGTCCGGCCGCAGGCCGGTGCCGCCGACTCGGTCAGATCACGTTGAGGGCCGCCGCACAGCCCACTCCCCCGAGCAGCATGAACACCGGCATGAGCACCTTCAGCTCGATCCAGCTGCCCGCCCGGAACCGCATCACCTTCGGCGGGCCCACCGGGTACCAGCGCTTGCGCCCCACCGGGATCGGCCACAGGATCGGGCAGCCGGAGACGGTCAGCGCGTCCCCGATGTCGTGCACCAGCGCGCCCAGCACGATCGGCAGCCCCAGCCACACGTACTCCTGCCCCGGCGCGGTGAACAGCCAGTCGGAACCATGGCCCGGCTTGTCCAGCACTCCCGCCAGTATCCACGCGCTGGTCGCCGCCAGCAGCCAGACCAGGACATCGCTGCTGGAACCGCGCGACGCCCGCCACAGCAGCCCTTCGATCGCGAGCACCATGTGCACGAAGAGGATCGCCAGCACCCCCCAGCGGTCCCCGACGACCGCCACGGCGGAACTGCCGGCGCCGATCAGGACCGCCCACACCCAGGTGTGCGTCAGCGTGCGGTGTCCCCCGGAGCGGCGCGGGTCGCCCTGTTTCCTCGTCGCCTTGTAGACGGCGTACGACAGCTTGTCCACGATCTCGCAGATCGCGCGGGAGATCGGCCCGAAGGCCCGCGAGATGGTGGCCGCCTTGTGGTCGAGGTCCGGTGCGAGCGCGGCGCCGGCGCAGATCAGCGCGCCGCAGAGGAGGACCGGCCAGGGCATCGGATGCCCGGCCGCCGCCGTGGCGGCTCCCACGCCCAGCCAGGCCGCGGCCCCCGACAATGAGTGTGCTGGTCCCATCATGGCCGCTTCCCGCCCCATTCCTCGTGTGCCGCTGTCCAGTTGACCCGGTGCGCCGACGCCCCGCCGGTGACACAGCGTAGCTTCCGTGATCTTCGTCCTCGCAGCCGATTCCCCGCTCGGGCGGTGGGCCAGGCAAGATGGGGGCGTGACCCTCATCGATCAGCTGCCGCCGACCGCCGACCCCGACGCCCTGTACGAGGCCTTCGAGTCCTGGGCCCAGGAGCGCGGTCTCACCCTCTATCCCCACCAGGAGGAGGCGCTGATCGAGGTGGTCTCCGGTGCGAACGTGATCGTGTCGACGCCCACCGGCTCCGGCAAGAGCATGATCGCCGCGGGCGCGCACTTCGCCGCGCTGGCCCGGGACGAGGTCACCTTCTACACGGCTCCGATCAAGGCCCTGGTGTCGGAGAAGTTCTTCGAGCTGTGCAAGCTCTTCGGCACCGAGAACGTGGGCATGCTCACCGGTGACGCCTCCGTGAACGCCGACGCGCCCGTCATCTGCTGCACCGCCGAGGTGCTGGCGTCGATCGCGCTGCGCGACGGCAGAGGCGCGGACGTCGGCCAGGTCGTCATGGACGAGTTCCACTTCTACTCCGAGGGCGACCGCGGCTGGGCCTGGCAGATCCCGCTGCTGGAACTCCCCCAGGCGCAGTTCATCCTGATGTCGGCCACTCTGGGCGATGTGTCCTTCTTCGAGAAGGATCTCGCCCGCCGTACCGGCCGCCCCACTTCGGTGGTCCGCTCGGCGACCCGCCCGGTGCCCCTGTCCTACGAGTACAAGCTGACCCCGCTCACCGAGACGCTCACCGACCTGCTGGAGAGCAAGCAGGCCCCGGTGTACATCGTCCACTTCACGCAGGCGCAGGCCGTGGAGCGGGCGCAGGCCCTGATGAGTATCAACATGTGCTCGCGGGAGGAGAAGGACCAGATCGCCGAGTTGATCGGCAACTTCCGCTTCACCACCAAGTTCGGCCGCAACCTCTCCCGTTACGTGCGGCACGGCATCGGTGTCCATCACGCCGGCATGCTGCCCAAGTACCGCCGCCTGGTGGAGAAACTCGCCCAGGCCGGACTGCTGAAGGTCATCTGCGGCACCGACACGCTCGGCGTCGGCGTCAACGTGCCCATCCGCACGGTGCTGTTCACGGCGCTGACCAAGTACGACGGCAGCCGGGTGCGCACCCTGCGGGCCCGTGAGTTCCACCAGATCGCGGGCCGGGCCGGGCGGGCCGGCTTCGACACCGCGGGGCTCGTGGTCGCGCAGGCGCCGGAGCACGTCATCGAGAACGAGAAGGCGCTGGCGAAGGCGGGCGACGACCCGAAGAAGCGGCGCAAGGTGGTGCGCAAGAAGGCACCGGAAGGTTTTGTCGGCTGGACGGAGAACACCTTCCAGAAGCTGATCGAGTCGGAACCGGAGCCACTGTCCTCGCGCTTCCGGGTGACGCACACGATGCTGTTGTCGGTGATCGCCCGTCCCGGCAACGCCTTCGAGGCGATGCGCCACCTCCTGGAGGACAACCACGAGCCGCGCAAGCAGCAGCTGCGGCACATCCGCCGGGCCATCGCGATCTACCGCTCGTTGCTCGACGGCGGGATCGTGGAGAAGCTCGACAAGCCCGACGCCGAGGGCCGTATCGTCCGGCTCACGGTGGACCTCCAGCAGGACTTCGCGCTGAACCAGCCGCTGTCCACGTTCGCCCTGGCCGCGTTCGAACTCCTCGATCCCGAGTCGCCGTCCTACGCCCTGGACATGGTCTCCGTGGTCGAGTCCACGCTGGACGACCCGCGGCAGATCCTCGTCGCCCAGCAGAACAAGGCGCGCGGCGAGGCGGTGGCCGCGATGAAGGCGGACGGTGTCGAGTACGAGGAGCGCATGGAGCGCCTCCAGGACATCTCCTACCCGAAGCCGCTGGAGGAACTGCTCTTCCACGCCTACGACACCTACCGCAAGAGCCACCCGTGGGTCGGCGACCACCCGCTGTCGCCCAAGTCGGTGGTGCGGGACATGTACGAGCGGGCGATGTCCTTCACGGAGCTGGTGTCCTTCTACGAGCTGGCCCGCACCGAGGGCATCGTGCTGCGCTACCTCGCCAGCGCCTACAAGACGCTGGACCACACCATCCCGGACGACCTGAAGTCCGAGGACCTGCAGGATCTGATCGAGTGGCTGGGCGAGATGGTGCGCCAGGTGGACTCCAGCCTGCTGGACGAATGGGAGCAGCTCGCCAACCCCGAGGAGATGACCGCCGAGGAGGCCCAGGAGAAGGCCGACGAGGTCAAGCCGGTCACGACCAACGCCCGCGCCTTCCGCGTCCTCGTCCGCAACGCCATGTTCCGCCGCGTGGAGCTGGCCGCCCTGGACCAGGTCGGGGAACTGGGCGAGCTGGACGCCGAGTCCGGCTGGGACGCCGACGCCTGGGGCGAGGCGATGGACAAGTACTGGGACGAGTACGACGACCTCGGCACCGGGCCCGACGCCCGCGGTCCGAAGCTCCTTGTCATCAAGGAGGAGCCGGAGAACGGCCTCTGGCGCGTCCGCCAGATCTTCGACGACCCGAGTGGCGACCACGACTGGGGCATCAGCGCGGAGGTCGACCTCGCGGCCTCCGACGCCGAGGGCCGTGCGATCGTCCGCGTCACCGACGTCGGCCAGCTGTGAGACGTTCACGGCCAGGGCCAAGCCAAGGAGAAACCCATCGATGACGAATCCGGCCGAGAGACTGGTCGACCTGCTCGACCTGGAGCAGATAGAGGTCAACATCTTCCGTGGCCGTAGCCCGCAGGAGTCCCTCCAGCGGGTCTTCGGCGGCCAGGTGGCCGGCCAGGCGCTGGTCGCCGCCGGCCGCACCACGGAAGGTGACCGCCCGGTGCACTCACTGCACGCGTACTTCCTGCGCCCGGGACGGCCTGGCGTGCCGATCGTGTACCAGGTGGAGCGGGTCCGCGACGGGCGCTCCTTCACGACGCGCCGGGTCACGGCCGTGCAGCAGGGCCGCACGATCTTCAATCTGACCGCCTCCTTTCACAAGCCTGAGGAAGGACCTTTCGAGCACCAGCTGCCGCCGGCCCGCGAGGTGCCGCACCCGGAGTCGCTGCCGACGGTCTCGGAGGAGATCCGCAAGCATCTGGGCACGCTGCCGGAGCAGCTGGAGCGGATGGCGCGCCGCCAGCCCTTCGACATCCGCTATGTCGACCGGCTGCGCTGGCACGCCGAGGAGATCGAGGGAGCCGAGCCGCGCAGCGCCGTGTGGATGCGCGCGGTGGGACCGCTCGGCGACGACCCCTTGGTGCACACCTGCGCGCTGACCTACGCCAGCGACATGACCCTCCTGGACGCGGTCCGTATCCCGGTGGAGCCGCTGTGGGGGCCGCGCAACTTCGACTTGGCCTCGCTGGACCACGCCATGTGGTTCCACCGGCCCTTCCGCGCGGACGAGTGGTTCCTTTACGACCAGGAGTCCCCGATCGCGATAGGCGGGCGCGGGCTGGCCCGCGGGCGCATCTACGACCTGGAGGGACGGCTGCTCGTGTCGGTCGTCCAGGAAGGTCTCTTCCGGGCGCTGTAGCCCTCCGGGGCCAGGGCCCCGCGTCCGGCTGTCAGACCCGTGCGGGCCCTGTGCGCTGTGGGCTTCTCCGCCGGAGCCAGGCCCGCAGGCCGCGGGGCGACCGCTGCGGAGCGGGCTGTGCCGGGCCCGTCGGCCCGCGGCCCCGGCGGGCGGTCGGCACCGTCGTGCGCACGACCGGACCGGCGCCCGGCCCACGCGAGCCGATGGGCCGCGTCGGCGGCTCGGTCCGTGTCCCGGCCGGCTCCGAAGGCCTGGCCGGCGGCTCGGAATGCCGTGCGGAGGGTTCCGTGGGCCGTGACGTCGGGTCCGGGGCCGAGGCTTTCGGTCCCGAGGCTGACGTCGCCGGCTCGGGGAGCGTCGTCGCTTCCGTGGGACCGGTCACCGTGCGGGCCATCGGCGGGATCGGGACGGGCCGTGATGCCGTACGGATCGCGGCCGGGACGCGGCGGGCGGCCGGGCGCGGGGCGGGGGCGGCACCGCGGGCCTCGTCGACCGTGCGTGCCAGTTCGCTGCGCAGCCAGTCGATCTCGTCCGCGTCCCGGGCCGTCGTGATCTGCTCGGCGGGGTGCGCGGAGGGTGTTCCGACAAGACCGTGCCCCGGCGGCGTGGGCCGGAACGCGTTCAGGTACGCCCGCTCGTACGGGTCCCTGACGATGTCGGCGACCTCAACGGGTGGGAGGAACGCGGCCACGGCCCCGGCCCGGGCCCAGGGGTCCCCGGCCTGACGGAGCAGGAATCCCAGGTGGCGTCCGCGCCAGTTGCGCGCCCGCAGATCCACGCCCGTCGTCAGCTGGCCGCGCAGCGTCTCGGGCGTACGCCCCTTGAGCAGGTGTGCGTTCTCGGTGCCGGTCGCGAACTGGTGGAGCTCCTCCGCCAGGTAGAGCCAGACCACGGCTCGGTAGCGGTTGAGGTAGAACGTGACGGGCACGAACAGGCCGAGGCGGGCGAGCCGGGTGAACCTGCCGGCCGGGATGTCCATGAGGGCGGCCCCCTCCGCCGTCCCCACCACCCGCACCCGGTTCAGGAGGGACTCGGGGAAACCGTCCTGGGCGCGAAGGCGCTCGATCTCCGCGCGTGCCACCCGCCGGCCGCCTCCCCCGCCCTCGTCGGGCACCGTCAGGATGATGCCGAGCTGCACGGCGCGGTCGAATTCGCCTCGCCTGAGTCCCAGTTCGCGGGCGGCATGGCCCGGCGCGCAGGTGCTGGTGCGGGTGGGGTCGAAAAGGCTGGCCAACATGGTCCTACTCCCCCGTGGAGTCCTTGGCTCACGCCCGGTGCGTTCGCCGTGCACTCACCGTAGCCGGTTCGCGGCACATCGTGGCGAGCCTGTGGATAACTCCACGGGGGTGAGAAAACCCGCAGGTCAGGCGCCCGCTTTCCGAGTTCGCTCGGGTTGCCTGGCATCGATCCCCAGGTGTTCGCCGACCCGGTTCACGAGCAGGGTCATCTCGTAGGCGATCTGGCCGATGTCCGCCTCCGCCCCGCTGAGCAGGCACAGACAGCTGCCGGTGCCGGCCGCGGTCACGAACAGCACGGCATCGTCGTATTCGATCATCGTCTGGCGCACCCTGCCCGCGCCGAAGTGACGTCCCGAGCCCTTGGCCAGGCTGTGCAGTCCGGACGCCACGGCGGCCAGATGCTCGGCGTCCTCGCGGCGTAGGCCCGTGCTCGCCGCGGTGACCAGCCCGTCGTTCGACAGGACCAGCGCGTGGCGGACGTGGTCCACCCGCTCGGTCAGATCGTCCAGGAGCCAGCCGAGGCCCTGGTTCTGCGCCATGTCCCTCTCCCCGTGTGATGTCTCCCCCTGGCTGGAGGAACTCTCCGCCAGCCTTCCCCACGACCGGCGCGCGGGCAAGCAGGATGGACGCATGGCAGAGAAGATGACCGATGAGGAATGGCGGGCGTTCGTCTCCGACGGCACCCGCACCGGCAAGCTGTCGACCGTTCGCGCTGATGGAAGACCCCATGTGGCGCCCGTCTGGTTCGTCCTGGACGGGGACGAGCTGGTGCTCACCACCGGCAAGGACACCGTGAAGGGGCGCAATCTGACCCGTGACGGCCGGGTCGCCCTGTGCGTGGACGACGACCGCCCGCCGTTCCATTTCGTGGTGCTGAACGGCCACGCCGAGCTGTCGGACGATCTGGCCGAACTCCGCCAGTGGGCCACCCGGATCGCCGCCCGGTACGTCGGCGAGGACCAGGCCGAGGAGTACGGCGCCCGCAACGGCGTACCGGGAGAACTCCTCGTCCGCGTCACCCTCGACAACGTGGTGGCGGTACGGGACCTCGCGGCCTGAGCCGCGGGAGCGTGCGGTTGTCGTCGCGACCGTGACGGCGCCGGCGACGGCCGGGTGGCGGTGCGGAATCATGCGGAGCATGAGCGACGAACACACCCATGTCCAGGAGTTCTTCACCGCCCGGGCCGCCGGCTGGGACGACCGGTTCCCGGATGACGGCCCTGCGTACACCGCCGCCGTAGCCGACCTCGGGTTGCGCGAGGGAGACCGCGTCCTGGACGCGGGCTGCGGCACGGGACGGGCCCTGCCGCCCCTGCGGGCCGCCGTCGGCCCTTCGGGCATGGTGCTGGGGGCCGATCTGACCCCGGCGATGCTCCAGGCCGCCGTGCGGGCCGACCGGCACCGCGAGGGGAGCCTGCTCCTCGCGGACATCGCCGCGCTGCCGCTGCGGTCCGGCTGCCTGGACGCCGTGTTCGCGGCCGGCCTGATCGCCCACCTGCCGCATCCGGTGGACAACCTGCGGGAACTGGCCCGCGGCGTGCGGCGGGGCGGCACGCTCGCGCTCTTCCATCCGATCGGTCGTGCGGCCCTGGCGGCGCGGCAGGGCCGCCGGATCACTCCCGACGACCTGCGGGCCGAGGCCAACCTCCGCCCGCTGCTGGCACGTTCTGGCTGGCGCATGACGTCGTACGTGGACGAGGACGCCCGCTTCCTCGCGCTCGCGGTCCGCGAGGACTGACCGCCACTCGCCGGAATCAGGCCGTTGCGGCGATGGCTGCCACGAAGGCGTCGGGGTTGTCGAACATGACGTTGTGCCCGGCGCCGGGCACCGTCACCACGCGCACCCCGGCGGCTTCCAGGCTCTGCCGACCCGAGACCTCACCGCTGCGCTCGCCCTGGAGGAAGACGCGGTCGACGGGCAGTGCCTCAAGGAGCGTACGCATCACGGGGCTGGAGCCCTGGCACAGGCCGACGGCGCTGCGGTGCAGGGCACGCGGGTCGGTCAGCCGCATGGTGGCCGCCCACAGCGGGCCGACGGCGCCGAGCACGCGCGCGTGCCCCTTCGCGACGAACTCCTCCTCGTCATAGGCGGCGATCGCGCTGCTGGCGGCGCTCGACGGTGGGAAGGCGTCCAGATTGGCCTCCGTCAGAACCAGCCGGGAGACGAGGTCGGGCCGCCGGTGGGCGAGGACGATGGCGACGGAGCCGCCCATGCTGTGCGCGACCAGTTCGGCGCCCGTGACTCCGGCCGCGTCCAGTGCGACCGCGACCGCGTGGGCATGGTCGTCCAGGGTGTAGCCGAAGTCCTGGGGCCGGTCGCTCGTGCCGTGGCCCGGCAGGTCGATGAACAGGCCGCGTCTGCCGACGAGTTCGGGACGGGCCGCGATGTGGGCGTGGTAGACGGCGGACATCGACCCGAGTCCGTGCAGGTACACCCGGGCGGGCTCCGCGCCGGGCACGTCCGTCCACCGGATATGGCTTCCCTCGCTGTCGAACGCGGCCTGCCGCATGCACCCCTCCCAGTGTTTCGACGACGCCTCACCATACATCGACTACGAGGTATACCGCCAAGGCGGTATTGATGCCGCGATGTACTCCTGCGTAAGAATGCGGCCATGCTCGAACTCGCCATCCTGGGATTCCTGTACGACGCGCCGCTGCACGGGTACGTCCTGCGCCGTCAGATCGCCGCGCTCACCGGACATGTGCGTCCGGTCGCCGAGAGCACCTTGTACCCGGCGATCAAGCGGCTGGAGAAGGCGGGCCTGCTGGTACGGTCCACCGAGCCCGGTGCCGTCGCCGCGCCGCGCCATGTGCTGAGGCTGACCGAGGAGGGCGGGCGCGAGCTGATGCGCCGGCTCGCCGAGCCGGCCCAGCGGGAGATCACCGACGAGAACCACTGGTTCACGCTGCTCGCGTTCCTGCGGCACTTGGCGGACCCCGGCGCACAGTCGGCCGTGCTGCGACGCCGGCTGGCCTTCCTGGAGGAACCGGCGAGCTTCTTCTACGACGGCGACCGACCGCTGAGCGCCGAAGAACTGGACGACCCCTTCCGCCGGGGTGTCCTCACCATCGCGCGGGCCACGAGCCGGGCCGAACTGGCCTGGCTGCGCGACACTCTCGCCTCACTCGACGGGGTCGGCCGCTGAGGTGTCCCGGTGCCGCACCGGGCAGCCGCGCAGTCCGGGGACCGGGCGGGTGCCCAGGTCGGCCACGCGGTAGCCGTCGGGGTAGCCCTTGATCTCCCAGTTCTGACGCGCGAAGTGCGGAGTGCGGCGCGGCGGCAGAAGCCGGACCAGCCGGCCGCGCGTCCATACGGCCCGGCGCACCAGCGCGGTGGCCGTCGGGCCGGGTCGGGAATAGCGGAAGGCGCGCAGCAGCGGCTCGTCGAGCAGGGCGAGGGTGGCCGTGCGCAGCAGCGGGGCCAGGGGCCGGGGATACCAGGAGGCCATCAGGCCGAGCGTGGCGTCGGAGACGCGCCGGGCTTCCTCGTCCCAGCCGAAGTGGGTCTCTTCATAGGAGTCGAGGAGGGCTTCGAACTCCTCGTAGGTCCGGGGGATGTCCGGGATGCCCATGTGCCGGCCGAGGGTGCGGTAGTACTCGGTGCCGGCGATGATCTCGTGCCGGGACAGCCGCCGCCAGCCGTAGGTGTCGATCCAGCGCCTGGGCACCACCACGAACGTGCTCAGCACGTACCGCATGTCGTCGTCGCTGATGTCGTAGCTGCGGTGCATCTGGTTGATGCGGCGGATCGCCGTACGCCCCTGCTCCGCGGCGAAACCGTGCTCCAGCACGGTGTCGAGGAGGAGCGCCGTGTCGTCGTAGCGCTTCTGCGTGCGCTCGGTCAGCTCCGCCGTCCGTGCGAGCAGGCGGCCGATGCTCGGCACCGCGTAGGTGCGGTACAGGGCGAGT
Organism: Streptomyces sp. SCL15-4; assembly: GCF_033366695.1. Lineage (NCBI taxonomy): Bacteria > Bacillati > Actinomycetota > Actinomycetes > Kitasatosporales > Streptomycetaceae > Streptomyces > Streptomyces sp. SCL15-4. Next base: position 7,091,654 of record NZ_JAOBTQ010000001.1, on the reverse strand, counting down.
TCCAAGGCGCGCGTGTAGTCCCAGGGGAACTCCAGGGTGACGCTGATCCGGTGGATCTCCAGCGCGTCCGCCACCGGGTCCAGCCGACGGATCCGCCCCAGCTGTTCGAACCGCTTCACCGCGTCGCCCCCTTCTGCCGCCGGAACTCCAACTCTACGTTGTGAAGCACCAGATGAGCGATCAGTCCTGACTCGTTCGGGGAGAGGGTGGTCCACGTGTTCGACGCGATCCGCAGGTACACCGGCAGGTTCCGCGCGCCCACGCAACCGCGGCCGGCGGACGTCCCGCGGCAGCGCGCGCACAACTTGTTCGAGGCGGCGGCCGTCTATGTGGCCGCTCGCGTGGAGGACGACGAGGACCGGGCCGAGGAGGCGGCGGCCTGGGTGTCGCCGGAGGCACTGTCCTTCGGGGTGAGCGAGCTGGCCTGCCGGGCGGTCGTCGCACTGGCCCGGGAGCGTGACGAGTCGCCTGGCGCGGTGGCCCGCGATCTCCTCGGCTTGCCCGCAAACTGAACGGAACCCCCTTGCGTACACGTGGTCGTTTCGCCCCTGTCCAGGCGGAAACCCGCAGCTCCGCCTGGCGCCCGGAGCCGTGACAACCGGCTTCCGCTCGCACTAGGGTGCGCGCCGACGGACGAACCACTGGGGAGGCTGGGATGGCCGGGACGGACGATATGGCCGTCGCCGCCGCGGACGACGCGCTGTATGTGCTGACGGCGGTACTGCTGACGCCGGCACAGTTCCCGAGCGTGCTGGGCGACGACTACCCTCAGGCGTGCGCGGCGCTGGATCTGCCTCCGCTCGCCGACGGGTACGGCCTGGTGCTGGGGCAGGACGGGAACGGCGCTCGATGGACGGTCGTCATCGACGACGTCTCGCTGGTCGCCGTGGCGATCGCGTCCTGGGACTGCGGCATGGAATACGAGCTGTCCCCGGACGAACGCGCGGTCGTGACCGCCCTGCCGGGATGGCCCCTGGCCGTCGCCGTCGCCGCGCCCGGCGTGCCCGCACCGCACGATCCCCCCGCCGAGGCGGCTGACCGGCCGGCGCTGAGCCCGCCGGACACCGGCTCCTGGGGGCCGGCCCAGCGCCGTCTGGGCGCCGACGAGATCGCGCTGCGGTGGGCCGTGTGGCGGGAACAGATCGACGACGCCGACTTGCCCGCGCCCGGCGAGCGGTCGACCCCCGCGCAGTCCGCACGGGACGGCGAGGAGGGCGCCAGGACCGGCGGCCACGCGGGTGTCCGCCGGGCGCTCGCGGAGGCGCGTGCCTACGTCGACTCGCCACCGCCGCCGGGCAGGGTGCGCTCGTCGTTCGCCCCGGGCGACGCCCGCACGCTGCGCGCCGACGGTCCCGGCTGGTCGCTCGTGGCCCGCACCGACGACATCGCGTTCGTCCTGCTCGACGACGAGCCTGGCGAGGTCCTGCCGGTGGGCCGGGGCCCCGAGCTGCCGGGCCTGCTGGAGTCGCTCGACAAGATGGCCGTACGTCCGCTGTGACGCTCTGCGGCCGGGCGGCACCACCCGGCTCCCTCGGCCCGCTCCCCGCACAGCAGCGCGTCCCCGGCCGGCCGGGCCCGGTGCTCGGGCACGGGCACGGGTACGGGCACGGGCACGGGCACGGGTACGGGCACGCCGACCATGATCAGGAACGCCGCCTACCAGGGCAGCCGTATCAGCAGGATCAGCCCGGCTGCCACGCCACCTGCGGCGATCTTCGCGTTCTTCGACATGAGTGTCGCCTCCTTCGCGGCCACCGCCGCCCTCTGCTCCGGAGAACGACCTCCTCCTCCCGGCGGTTCCGCTCTCCGTCCCTGAGGTATCCCTGAGACGCACCCCTAGTGGCTCTCCCCCGGCCGTCGGAGGTTCGCGGTTCCTTGGCTGTGACGGGCGCGGGGCCGCCCGCGGTGTCGCGGGCGGCCCCGCGTCTCTCCGCGACCGCCCCTTTTGCCGGGGCGGTCGCCGGTACGCGCGCGTGGGCGTCAGCCCCGCGCTCCCAGCAGGTGGTCCATCGCCAGCTGGTCGAGCCGTTCGAAGGCCATGCCGCGCGCGGCGACCGCCTCCACGTCGAACTCCTCGAAGGCCGTCCGGTCGGCGAGCAGCTCCTGCACACCGTCGGCCGCGGTCGGCTGGGCCAGCTCGTCCAGCCGCGACGCGCGCAGCGCCTCCTGCACCTCCGGGTCGGCGCGGAAGGCGGCGGCGCGCTCCTTGAGGATGAGGTAGTTGCGCATGCAGCCCGCGGCCGACGCCCACACGCCGTCGATGTCCTCGGTCCGCGGCGGCTTGAAGTCGAAGTGGCGGGGTCCTTCGTAACCGGCGCTCTCCAGGAGGTCGACCAGCCAGAAGGCGGACCGCAGGTCACCGGCGCCGAACCGCAGGTCCTGGTCGTACTTGATGCCGGACTGGCCGTTGAGGTCGATGTGGAAGAGCTTGCCCGCCCACAGGGCCTGCGCGATGCCGTGCGGGAAGTTCAGGCCGGCCATCTGCTCGTGGCCGACCTCCGGGTTGACGCCGTACAGCTCGGGCCGCTCCAGGCGCTCGATGAAGGCCAGCGCGTGGCCGACGGTGGGCAGCAGGATGTCGCCGCGGGGCTCGTTCGGCTTGGGCTCGATCGCGAAGCGGAGGTCGTAGCCCTGCGAGGTGACGTACTCGCCGAGCAGGTCGAAGGCTTCCTTCATGCGGTCCAGGGCGACGCGCACGTCCTTGGCGGCCCCGGACTCGGCGCCCTCGCGGCCGCCCCACGCGACGTACGTCTTCGCGCCCAGTTCGGCCGCCAGGTCGATGTTGCGGATGGTCTTGCGGAGGGCGTACCGCCGCACGTCGCGATCGTTGGCGGTGAACGCGCCGTCCTTGAAGACGGGGTGCGTGAAGAGGTTCGTGGTGGCCATCGGGACGGTCATGCCGGTGGCGTCCAGGGCCTGCCGGAACCGCTTGATGTGCGACTCCCGCTCGGTGTCCGAAGACCCGAAGGGGATCAGGTCGTCGTCGTGGAAGGTCACTCCGTGGGCACCGAGTTCCGCCAGACGCTGCACCGTCTCGACCGGGTCGAGGGCGGGACGGGTGGCGTCGCCGAACGGGTCCCTGCCCTGCCAGCCGACGGTCCACAGTCCGAAGGTGAACCTGTCCTCGGGGGTGGGCTGGTAGCTCATGGTGCGGCTCCTTGCTGCGTACGAGTATTTCGTCATGGCCGTTTACAAATTAGTATGCGCACACACCGCTGGGAAGAGACAACATGTCTTTCGCCAGCCGGATGTCTTCATCACCCACCGCAGAACCCGCGGAGCCGCGGAAGAGGGAGAGCCCGATGTCAGCAGCCGAGGGTCCGCTCGTCGTCGGAGTGGACACGTCCACCCAGTCCACGAAGGCACTGGTCGTCGACGTGGCGACCGGGCGGATCGTGGCCAGCGGCCAAGCGCCGCACACCGTGACCAACGGGGCCGGCCGGGAGAGCGACCCGCGCCAGTGGTGGGACGCGCTGCGCACGGCGCTCGCCCAGTGCGGCGAGGCGGCGCACGAGGCGGCGGCGGTCTCGGTCGGCGGCCAGCAGCACGGCTTGGTCACACTGGACGAACACGGTGAGCCGGTGCGTCCGGCCCTGCTGTGGAACGACGTCCGCTCCGCCCCGCAGGCCCGCCGTCTCGTCGAGGAGCTGGGCGGCCCGAAGGCATGGGCCGAACGCACCGGCAGCGTGCCCGGCGCCTCCTTCACGGCGACGAAATGGGCGTGGCTCGCCGAGCACGAGCCGGAGGCGGTCCGCGCGACCCGGGCCGTCCGGCTCCCCCACGACTACCTCACCGAGCGCCTGACCGGGCAGGGCACGACCGACCGCGGCGACGCCTCCGGCACCGGGTGGTGGGCGTCCGGCACCGAGGCGTACGACGAGGAGACCCTGGCGCACATCGGCCTGGACCCGGCGCTGCTGCCCCGGGTCGTGCGCCCCGGCGAGGTGGTCGGCACCGTGCGCGACAGTCACGACCTGCCGTTCTCCAAAGGCACGCTGGTGGCCCCCGGCACCGGTGACAACGCCGCGGCGGCCCTGGGCCTCGGCCTGCGGCCCGGCACGCCGGTGCTGAGCCTCGGCACCTCCGGCACGGTCTACACCGTCTCCGAGCGCCGCCCCGCCGACCCGACCGGCACGGTGGCGGGCTTCGCCGACGCGCGCGGGGACTGGCTGCCCCTCGCCTGCACCCTGAACTGCACCCTGGCGGTGGACCGGGTCGCGGCACTGCTGGGCCTGGACCGCGAGGCGGTCGAGTCCGGCGGCTCGGTGACCCTGCTGCCGTACCTGGACGGCGAGCGCACCCCCAACCTGCCGCACGCCTCCGGACTGCTGCACGGGCTGCGCCACGACACCACGGCCGGCCAGCTGCTGCAGGCGGCCTACGACGGCGCGGTGCACGCGTTGCTCGGGGCCCTCGACCTGGTGCTCGACTCGGACGCCGACCGCGACACCCCGCTGCTCCTGATCGGCGGCGGGGCACGCGGCACCGCCTGGCAGCAGACCGTGCGCCGGCTCTCCGGGCGCCCCGTGCAGATCCCGCAGGCCAGGGAACTGGTCGCCCTGGGCGCGGCGGCGCAGGCGGCCGGGCTGCTGACCGGCGAGGACCCCGCGGCGGTGGCCCGTCGCTGGAACACGGCCGCGGGACCGGTGCTGGAGGCCGTGGAGCGGGACCGGTCGACGCTGGAGAGGATCACCGGGGTACTCTCCGACGCGGCCCCGCTGCTGGAACGGCGGCCCGAGACCGACTGACCAGGCCGCCCGCCCACAGCCGGGCGGCAGACAGCGAGGATTGACGCAGGCATGACCGCACCGCTGCACGAGGCGCGCCCGCCGGGCACAGGGCGCGCCCTGCCGGACACCCAGCAGGGCATGCGCCGGCGCAACCTCGCCCGGGTGATGCACGCCGTCAGCGCGGAAGGGTCGCTGTCGCGGGCGGCGGTCGCCTCGCGGATCGGTCTGACGCGGGCGGCGGTGTCGACGCTGGTGGACGAGCTGGTCCGCTGGGGCCTGCTGGAGGAACTGGGCCCCGAGCGACCCGGCCGGGTGGGCCGGCCCGGGTCGGCGCTCGCGGTCAGCGGCCGGGGCCCCGCCGGGATCGGGGCCGAGATCGGTGTCGACCACCTCGCGGTGTGCGCGGTCGACCTGCGCGGCGAGGTCCGCGCGCGGGCGGTCCGGCGCGGCGGCAACCGGGGCCGGGCACCGGAGCCGGTGACCGAGGAGCTGACGACGCTGATCCACCAGGTGGTGGCGGAAGCCGAGCGGGCGGAACTCTGGCCCGCCGGGCTCGCGGTCGCCGTGCCCGGACTGGTGGCCAGGGACGGGCGGACGGTCGTACGGGCCCCGAACCTCGACTGGCACGACACCGACCTCGGTGCCCTGCTGCCCGGTGGCTGGCCGCTGTCCGTGGACAACGAGGCCAATTTCGGCGCGCTGGCCGAGCTGTGGCTCGGTGCCGGGACGCCCGGTGACTTCCTGCACGTGTCGGCCGAGATCGGCATCGGTGCCGCGGTCGTCGTGGACGGCCGGCTGCTGCGCGGGAAGCGGGGATTCGCGGGCGAGCTGGGCCATGTGCCGGTACGGCCCGACGGGCCTCCCTGCCCATGCGGCAGCCGGGGGTGCCTGGAGCAGTACGCGGGTGAGGAAGCGGTACGGCGCGCGGCCGGGCTGGAGCCCCGCGAGGACCTGGTGGGCCTGCTCGCGGAGCGCGCCGGGGCCGGCGACGAGGGTGTCCGGGCCGCCCTGCGGGACGCCGGCACGGCCCTGGGTATCGCCTTGACCGGGGCGGTGAATCTGCTCGATCCCGAGACCGTGGTCCTCGGCGGGGCCCTGGCGGATCTCTCGCCCTGGCTGCTGCCGGCGCTGGAAACGGAGCTGACGGGACGTACGGCGGGCCCGGCCTGCCCGGTGACGGTGTCGCCGCTGGGTCCGCAGGGCCCGCTGCTGGGCGCCGCGCACTCGGTCGTCCGCGCGGTGCTGGACGATCCGGCGGTGGTGGCGGAACGGTCCTGACGCCGGGCGCGGACCGGGACCGGCCGCGCGGCCGGGGGCCGCTCGGCCTGCGGGACCCGACGGCCCGGGGCCGCCGTCTGCCTCGTGCGGGCTGACGCGCGTGGGGCTGCGGAAGTCACGGCACTCGCCGCCGCGTGGGCCGTTGCCCGGGAGTCCGCGTGCGGGCTGATGCCCGCGTGGGCCGTTGCCCGGAGGGCCCGCAGGAGAGCGCGTGGCCTGCTCGCCGGTGTACCGCAGGATGGGGGCGCGGCCTGTTGCCTCGCCGTATCCGCAGGCCGGGCGCGTCGCCGGTCGAGCCCGTGACTTCGGCCTGCCGGCGGTCCCGGCCGCACCCGATCGGGTGGCCGAGTTATCCACAGGCGGCGGGTTGTCCACCGAACCGTGGCGGACCCTTCTGCCCAACCACCCCGCGCCGTACCGTGATTCACGCGAGGCCAGCCGACGGGTCGTCACCTCCGTGCGGCAGGCCGGCGGAAGCGGAGACATGCTCGGGCCGACGGACGGCAGCTGACAGACGCATCGGGAGCGCACATGCACGGGAAGACGGCCGGGACGCTGCGGCGTGACGCCATCGGCTTGCGCGACGTCCTGTTCCAGAGCGTCACGGCGATGGCTCCGGCCGCCGCGGTGGCCGCGTCGATCCCGTCCGGTGCCGTCTTCGCGGGCGGCAGCCTGCCGCTGTCGGTGCTGATCGCCTTGGTGGCCTGCCTGTTCACCGCCTCGTGCGTGGCCGAGCTGGCCCGGGAGCTGCCCGCCGCGGGCTCGGTGGCGACCTACGCGGCGCGAGGCCTGCACCCGGCCGCCGGTTTCCTCGTCGGCTGGGCCTACGTCTTCGTGGAGATGCTGGTGCCGCCACTGCTGCTCCTGCAACTGGGCTTCACAGCGGCGGGCACGCTGCACGCGGAGTGGTCCGCGTACCCGGCGGACCTGTGGTGGCCGTGGGCGCTGGCGGGAGCCGTGGTGATCGCATGTGCCGGTTATCTCGGCGTCCGCGCCTCGGCCCGTTTCGGCACCGTCCTCGGCGTCTTCGAGATCCTCGTCCTCCTGGTGTTCGCGGTGCTGCTCATCAGCGGGGCCGGCAGCGCCAACACGCTGTCGGTGTTCGGCACGTCCCACACCGCCGACGGGTACGCGGGGATCTCCGGGGTGTTCGCCGGGTCCGTGTACACGGTGCTGGCGTTCGCCGGGTTCGAGGCGGCCGCGCCGCTCGCCGAGGAGACCCGCGACCCGCGGCGGACGATGCACCGCGCGGTCCTCGGGGCGGCCCTGGGCATCGGCCTGTTCTACGTGCTCACGACCTACGCGATGACCGTCTACTTCGGTCCCGACCGCTTCGCGGCGTTCGGCGCATCGGGTGAGGCGTCCTGGGAGGGCGTCGCCCGGGCCTCGTTCGGTCTCTTCTGGGTGCTGCTGTTCCTCGCGGTGGTCAACTCCACGATCGCGAACGCCAACGCCTGCGCGAACGTCTCCACCCGCACAGCCTTCGCCCTGGCCCGCGTCCGCGTCCTGCCCGGCGTGCTCGCCACGCTGCATCCCCGGCACCGCTCCCCCGTCGCGGGCATCGCCGTACAGACCGTCGTGGCGGTCGGCGCGGTCTTGGGCCTCGGCCTCGGCTACGACCCGGTGACGGCGTATCTGCTGCTCGCCACGGTGATCGTCACGGTCGTCGTCGGTGTCTACATCGTCGTGAATCTCTCCTGCGCCGGCTATTTCCTGCGGTCCCGCCGGGCGTCTTTGAAGCCGGTACGGCACCTGCTGTTCCCGGTGCTGGGCAGCGCCGCGTTCGTCCCGGCCCTGCTGACGGCCGCCGGCCTGCCGGTGTTCGACTTCGTCACGGAACTGACGGCTCCGGTGTCCTACGCCGGTCCGGTCGTCGGCGCGTGGCTCGCGGTGGGTGTGCTGGTGCTGCTGGTGCTGATACGGCGGCACCCCGAGCGGATAGCCGAGACCGCCCGGGTGCACCTCGACGCCCACGACGCCGGTGCCGACCGGCAGGACGGGACCGAGGTCCGCTGACCCCGTCCCTCCGGCGGGCGGCGCAGCCCGCCGGCCCGATGCACCGACGCCATGATCGTCCCCAGAAGGGAGCCATGCCGCGATGACCGACCCCCGGATCCTCACCGTGCGCCCGGAACCGGACCAGTACGCCTGGACGTTCGGCGGAGCGCCACCCTTGGCGCGGATCACCCCCGGCACGGTTCTCGACCTGTACACCGAGGACTGTTTCGCCGGCCGGGTCCGCTCCGAGAAGGACCTCGTGTCCGAGGTGTGCGAGTTCCCCTACCTCAATCCGCAGACCGGCCCCTTCCACATCGAGGGCGCCGAACCCGGTGACACCGTGGCGGTGCACTTCGTCTCGATCGAACCGGCCCGCGACTGGGCGGCGTCCACGACGGTCCCGCTCTTCGGCGCGCTCACCTCCACGCACACCACGGCCACGCTGCAGCCGCCACTGCCGGAATGGGTCTGGATCTGGCAGCTGGACCGCGCCCGCGGGACCGCCCTGTTCCAGGCGCGGGACAGCGACATCCGGGTGGAGCTGCCCCTGGACCCGATGCACGGCACGGTGGGCGTGGCCCCCGCCAACCTGGAGGTCCGCTCGGCTCTGGTGCCCGACGCCCACGGCGGCAACATGGACACACCCGAGATGCGGGCCGGTGTCACCTGCTACCTGGGCGTCAATGTCGAAGGCGCCCTGCTCAGCCTCGGCGACGGGCATGCCCGGCAGGGCGAGGGCGAGACCTGCGGGGTGGCCGTGGAGTGCGCGATGAACACGGTGGTGGTCGTGGACCTGCTCAAGGGCGTCACCACACCGTGGCCCCGGCTGGAGTCGGACACCCACATCATCTCGACCGGTTCGGCCCGCCCGCTGGAGGACGCGTTCCGGATATCGCAGCTCGACCTGGTCCGGTGGCTGGTGGCCGACTACGGCTTCAGCGAGCTGGACGCCTACCAGTTCGCGACCCAGGCGGTCGAATCACCGCTGGCGAACGTGTGCGACACGAACTACACGTGCGTGGCCAAGCTCCGCAAGGAGTGGCTGCCCGCACGGGAGACGTACCGCGGCGTGCACGCACGGCTGCGGGAGACCGCCCGGGCCCTGCGCCGCTGACGTCCGAGCCGTAATCCGAAACCGAACCTCCGTTCCCCGAGCGGCTTCCTCCCTCGGCTCCACGTCGCGAGGGGTCGCCTCCCAGCGGGTCCTTTCGAAGGGCTGCCTCCCCGACCGGGCTCCTTCCCAAGGGTCTCCCGCCCGAATTCCCAAGGATTCCCCGCCCGAACGGACCTCCCTCCCAAGGCATACCGAAAGGCCTCCCCGAAAGGCATACCGCCATGGACCTGGACCGAGCCGAACCCCGCCTCAGCCGACGACGGCTGCTGAAGGGCGCGGCACTCGCCGCCGTCCCCTACGCATTGCTCCCCGACGCGCGTGCCGGTGCGCAGACCCAGTCCGCCGACTACCCGCCCGCCGAGTGGCGGCCGGCGAGCACCGCCAACTACACGGTGTCCGGCCGCCCCGGCACATACACCGTCGACCGTGTGATCATCCATGTCACACAGGAGACGTACACCGACGCGCTGGCGATCTTCGCCGACCCGCAGAAGAAGGTGTCCGCCCACTATGTGGTCCGCTCGTCGGACGGGCACATCGCCCAGTGCGTCCGTGAAGCCGACATCGCCTGGCACGCGGGCGACTGGGGCTACAACACGCGCTCGATCGGCATCGAGCACGAGGGCTGGGTGGATCAGCCCCAGTACTTCACGAACGCGCTCTACGCGCAGTCGGCGAGGCTGACGGCGGCGATCTGCGCCAAGTACGGCATCCCCCGGGACAGAGAGCACATCATCGGCCACTATCAGGTGCCCGGCACGGACCACACCGACCCAGGGCCGTACTGGGACTGGGTGCGCTACATCAGAATGGTCAACTTCTCCTGACCGACCACACCACGGCAGCTTTGCCGTACCGCCCTCGTCACAGCCGTATCACTGCCCGGGGGGGCCGAGTTGACCGATCCGTGGGTTGCCCTGGAGCCGGGGACCGACCCCGCCGAGCGCGCCCGGGAACTGCGCCGCGCGCACGAGACGTTCACCTCGGTGGGCACGGTGCCGCGCCCGGTGCGGTCGGTGGTGGCGGAGTCCTGGCGGCGCAGCGCGCGGGCCGGTGTGGGCCCGGACGGCACCGCCAGTGTGGAGCTGACCGGCGGTGACCTGGGCACCTACCGCGCGGAGCATCCGCTGGCCCGGGTGATGCCCCTGTTCCGGGAACTGATGGGCACGTTCGCCGCCGATGGCGAGCATCTGCTGGCGGTGTGCGACGCGCAGGGCAGGCTGCTGTGGGTGGAGGGACACGCGGCGACCCGGCGCCGCGCGGACCGGATGAACTTCGTGCCCGGGGCCCGCTGGTCGGAGGGCGCGGTGGGCACCAACGCGCCGGGCACCGCCGTCGCCGTGAACCGGCCCGTGCAGGTCTTCGCCACGGAGCACTTCATACGGCGGGTGCAGCCGTGGACCTGTGCCGCCGCCCCGGTGCACGATCCGCGCACCGGGCGGGTCCTGGGGGCCGTGGACATCACGGGCGGGGACGGGCTCGCCCATCCGCACAGCCTCGGCTTCGTGCGGGCGGTGGCACGCGCCGCCGAGGCCCACCTCGCCCTGCTCGCCCCGCCCAGGCCCGAGGAGGTGCCGCTGCTCACCGCGCTCGGCCGGGACGAGGCCGAACTCGCCCTGGGCGGACGGCGGATCAGGCTCAGCCGCCGGCACAGCGAGATCCTGGTGCTGTTGTCCCGGCATCCCGAGGGACTGAGCGGTGACGAACTGCTGTGCGCGCTGTACGCGGACGAGTCGGTGACACCGGTGACGCTGCGCGCCGAACTGGCCAGACTGCGCAGGCTGCTGGGCCCGGGGCTGCTCGCCTCGCGGCCGTACCGGCTGGCGGCCGTGGCCGAGTCGGACGCCACCGTGGTGGAGCGGCGGCTGGAGACGGGCGCGCTCACCTCGGCGGTGGCGGGGTACACCGGACCTCTGCTGCCGGGCTCGCAGGCCCCGGCCATCGTGCGGCTGAGGGAGCGGCTCGCCGAGGGACTGCGCACGGCGCTGATCGCACACGGCGACCCGGACCTGCTGGCGGACTGGGCGCACGCACCGTGGGGCGAGGACGACCTGGAGGTGTGGCGGGCCCTCGCGGCGCTACGGCCCACCGCATCGGTGCGGGCCCGGCTCGCCGCGCTGGAGGCGGAGCTGGCGGCGCCGGCCGGCTGGGCAGCGGCCCGGGCCGGCAGCGCAACGTACTCGCAACGTCCGCTTGCCTAGCCTCGGGCCGAGAGCTGCCCAATGGCGGGCAGCGCTTCACCGGGAGGCAGACCAGGATGACTCGTTACGCGGCGCCGGGCACCGAGGGCGCGATCGTCTCCTACCAGGCGCGGTACGACCACTTCATCGGTGGTGCGTATGTGCCGCCGGCGCGCGGGCAGTACTTCGAGAATCCGTCGCCGGTCAACGGACAGCCGTTCACGGAGATCGCGCGCGGCACCGCGGAGGACGTCGAGCGGGCGCTGGACGCCGCGCACGCGGCGGCGCCCGGATGGGCCCGTACGTCGGTGGCGGAGCGCTCCGCGATCCTGCTGAGGATCGCGGAGCGGATGGAGGCGCACCTGGAGCCGCTCGCGGTGGCCGAGAGCTGGGAGAACGGCAAGCCGGTGCGGGAGACGCTGGCGGCCGACATCCCGCTGGCCATCGACCACTTCCGCTACTTCGCGGGGGCGATCCGGGCTCAGGAGGGTTCGCTGGGTGAGATCGACGACGACACGGTGGCGTACCACTTCCATGAACCGCTGGGTGTCGTCGCGCAGATCATCCCGTGGAACTTCCCGATCCTGATGGCGACGTGGAAGCTGGCGCCGGCGCTGGCCGCGGGGAACGCGGTCGTCCTCAAGCCGGCCGAGCAGACCCCGGCCTCCATCCACTACTGGCTGAGCCTGGTCGCGGACCTGCTGCCGCCGGGCGTGGTGAACATCGTCAACGGCTTCGGAGTGGAGGCGGGCAAACCGCTGGCGTCGAGCCCTCGGGTGGCGAAGATCGCCTTCACCGGGGAGACCACGACCGGCCGGCTGATCATGCAGTACGCCTCGGAGAACATCAAGCCGGTCACCTTGGAGCTGGGCGGGAAGTCGCCGAACATCTTCTTCGACGACGTGTGGGCGCACGACGACGACTTCCGCGACAAGGCGCTGGAAGGCTTCACGATGTTCGCGCTCAACCAGGGCGAGGTCTGCACCTGTCCGTCCCGCGCTCTGATCCAGCGCGGCCACTACGCGGAGTTCCTGGAGGCGGCTGTCGAACGCACCCGGCGCATCACGCCGGGCCACCCGCTGGACACCGGCACGATGATCGGCGCGCAGGCCTCCAACGACCAGCTGGAGAAGATCCTCTCCTACCTGGACATCGGCCGCCAGGAGGGCGCGAAGGTCCTCACGGGCGGTGAACGCGTGGAGTACGAGGGAGAGTTGAAGGGTGGTTACTACGTCCAGCCGACCATCTTCGAGGGCGACAACCGCATGCGGATCTTCCAGGAGGAGATCTTCGGCCCGGTCGTCTCGGTGACCTCCTTCGACGACTTCGACGACGCCATGAAGATCGCCAACGACACGCTGTACGGCCTGGGCGCGGGCGTATGGAGCCGGGACATCAACACCGCCTACCGCGCGGGCCGCGCCATCCAGGCGGGCCGCGTGTGGACCAACTGCTACCACGCCTACCCCGCGCACGCGGCGTTCGGCGGCTACAAGCAGTCCGGCATCGGTCGCGAGACACACAAGATGATGCTGGAGCACTATCAGCAGACCAAGAACCTGCTCGTGTCGTACTCACCGAAGAAGCTGGGCTTCTTCTAGGCAGAAAAAAGGGCGCCTGACCAGGCAACATGCCGGTCAGGCGCCCTTCTCGAACCTCGTCTGGGTCACAGCGCCACCCTTCAGGCTCGGCAGGCCGCACCCGGACGCGTGGAGGCGGCATCGGGCCTTCTTCGAGTGGCTGACCTCGCCGGCTCCACGTCGCAGGCACCTTCCTCTGGTCCACCCGCTGATCCGAACGCACCTGCCGGACCCGTCAGGTGACCGCCTGGGCCGATCCTCGGCGTGATCGGTGGAACGAGGCGGCGCGAGGAAGCAAGGGAGCTGTCACAAACCTGGTTGCCGTCCGGTCATAGGGCTGACTGGACGGTATGCCCCATGGCGCCGTCGACGTCCTCGGTCAACTCTTTCCAAGAGGAGAACAGCATGATCCAGGCCGACATCGCACGCCTCGACGCCCAGGGGCACGACGAATTGGTTCCGTCGCGCTACCCGTTGAAGGTCGGCGACATCGACGTGATGGTGATCAGCGACGGGGTGCTGGCGATCACCCCCGAGACACTGGCCACCAATGCCGCCAAGGCCGAGTTGTCGGCCTGGCTCAGGGGCATGTACCTGTCGCCCGAGGTGATCGACTACCCGCTGAATGTGGCGGTGGTGCGCAGCGGTGACCGGACCATCCTCATCGATTCCGGGCTGGGGACGGAGTTTCCGGGCTTCCCGCGGGCCGGGCAGTTGGCCGTGCGACTCCACGCCGCCGGGATCGATCCCGCGTCCGTGACCGACGTGCTGCTCACCCACTTGCACATGGACCACATCGGTGGGCTGCTCGTCGAAGGGCTGAGGGGCCGGTTGCGCCCGGACCTGCGGGTCCACCTGGCGTCCGCCGAGGCCGAGTTCTGGGAAGCGCCTGATTTCTCCCGCACCGCCATGCCGGCACCGGTACCGGAGGTGCTTCGAACGACCGCCTCGCGGTTCCTGGACGTCTACCGCGGCCGGCTGCGGCCGTTCGAGACGGAGTACGAGGTGGCGCCAGGAGTGAGGATCTGCCGCACCGGCGGTCACACTCCCGGCCACAGCATCGTCCGCCTGGAGTCCGGCGGCGAGCGGCTGACGTTCGCCGGTGATGCCGTGTTCCAGTGCGGGTTCGACAACCCGGAGTGGCACAACGGGTTCGAACACGACCCCGAGGAATCAGCACGCGTCCGGATCCGTCTCCTGACGGAGATGGCGGCGAGCGGCGAGCAGCTGGTCGCGACCCACCTGCCGTTCCCGTCCGTCTGCCACGTGGCGGTCGCGGGCAACGCCTTCCGTTTCGTACCGGCCGTCTGGGATTACTGACCGCACTTCGGAAACACCGCTTCTGGCGGCTGTCGGTGGGAGAGGGATGTCGTGGTCATGCGGGCAGGACGCCCGTATCGTGCGGCGACACCAGCTCACGGATGGGCAGAGGTGCGAGATCGAACCCCTCCTGCTGAGCAGCGGGAAGCCGCGTGAGCGGTGGGTGGGGATCAACACAAGGTGATCAACGGGGTCCCTGGCCGGCCGGCTGCGTGCGTCATCGTCGCCGGTCGGCCGACGGCACCTCGAAGGCCGTCCGCGAGGTTGCAGAGCGAGGCGGATGCCGACGACCGGGACGGGTGGCACCACCCATCAGGTCATCCGCGCGACAGAGGGAACAGTCGTGCCGGGCCCCCGGAGACCGGCGGCCCTCAGGCGGCCGCCGATGCCCACCCGGTGCTGCCGAGAGGAACATCCGGCCGTGGGTCAGTTGTTGAGGGACGCAACATAGGAAGACAGTTTGTCCGGGTTCATCACCCACATGATCCGGTCGATGCCCTCTGCGGACGCATCGATGGTCAGCAGGACCACAGCGTTGCCACCGGACGAGACGAGCACTGCCGGCCGGCCGTTCGCCTCGACCCACTCCGTCTCTGTCGACGGCCAGAAGCGCGGCGCGAACGCCGCGAGGTAGCGGGACACGTGGGTCCGGCCGACGACCGGGATCTTGGACGCGCCGCGGATTCCGCCTCCGTCCGAGTAGCTGACGACGTCCGCGGTCAGCACGTCCTCCAGCACCGAGAGATCGCCCGCCCGGGCCGCGGCGAGGAACACCTCCAGCAAACGCCGGTGGGCCGCCGGGTCGACCCGCTTCCCGCGTTCGGCGGCCAGGTGTTTGCGTGCCCGGCTCACCAGCTGACGGGCGTTGGCCTCCTTCGTCTCCAGCATCTCGGCGATCCGCCCGTAGGGGTAGTCGAAGGCCTCTCTCAGCACGTAGGCGGCGCGCTCCACGGGGTTGAGCTTCTCCAGCAGGAGCAGCACCGCCAGCTCGAGGGCCTCGGCCCGTTCCGCACCCAGTTGCGGATCCTGTCTGGTGTCGACCGGCTCCGGGAGCCACGGACCGACATAGGTCTCCCGGCGAACGCGTGCGGACTGCGCCAGATTGATCGCCAAGCGGGTGGTCACCGTGGTCAGGAACGCGGCCGGCTCGTGCACGATCGCCCGGTCGGTGTTCTGCCACCGCAGCCAGGTCTCCTGCACCACGTCCTCGGCCTCCGCGGCGCTGCCCAGAATGCGGTACGCGATGCCGAAGAGCTGCGGACGCGCGGAGATGAAATGCTTCGTCGCCTGAACGAGGGTGTCGCGAGAGCCACCGGCATCCATGGAACGGTCCCTTCTGACCGGGTTACCGACCATGCTACAAGTGGCACACCGAGTCGCCTGCGGCCGGCCCATTTCCCCAACTCCCCGCGCACCGCCATCAGTTCGATACCGACCGGGAACGCAGCGCCGCCACCCGCGCCGCCCATTGCACAGCCCAGCGCGCTGGACAGCCAGGCGGTTCCGGGCCGGCCCGGCCACGTCCCCGGCCTGTCCGGGCGAGATGGTTGACCGGGTGACTTTTGAATCAGCGACCATCTTCGGCGACCATCCGCACGAGAAGAAATCACCGGTGACCGGTGGACACAATGGAGGAGGGGAACGGAGCGAGGGAGACGTTCGATGATCACCGTAGAACACGTTCCCCAGGCGGAAACGGATTACCTGGCGCAGTTGGAGAAGGCCGCGAAACGCTTCGCCGACCGGTCCCCGCAGCGAGAGGAAACTCTCCGGACCATCGAGAGCCGGGGCGTGCTGTACGCCGATGAGCCGGGCCGGGTCAAGAAGCGGCTGGCGCGCCTGAACGCCGACTGGTCGCTCGCCAAGGCGATCGAACAGATACCGACGGAGCCCGTGACGACGACCGGCAGCACGCTGCCGCTGTCGCCGGATGTGTTCGGCGCCGATGTCCTCGGCCTGGAACGCCTCATGGGACGTAACAACCTCACCGGCGTGGCCTTCCTGGAGGGCGGGTATCTGGCCGCGCGGTCGATCGGGCGGGTCTCCGTCCGCACGCCCGAGGGCGGACATCACGGCACCGGTTTCATGGTGTCTCCTTCCCTCCTCCTCACCAACAACCACGTACTGCGGAGCCCGGAGGAGGCAGACGGTGCCGTCGTCGCGTTCAATTTCCAGGCAGACAGGGACGGGCGCCCGCTGGTCCCGGTGACCTTCGGTCTCGAACCCCATGATTTCTTCGCCACCGACCGCGATCTGGATTTCACCGTCGTCGCGGTGGCCGAACACAATCAGGAGGACGCGCGGCTCGCCGACTTCGGCTGGCTGCCCCTGGACGGGGCGCAGGGAAAGGCGATCCTCGGCGAATTCGTCAACATCATCCAGCACCCCAACGGCGAGCCCAAGCAGCTCGCCCTGCGCGAGAACCAGATCGTCGACCTGCTGGACCTGTTCGTCCACTACGTGACCGACACCGCGCCGGGCTCCTCCGGGTCCCCGGTCTTCAACGATCAGTGGGAAGTCGTCGCACTGCACCACTCGGCCGTGCCGGAGACCGGCCCCGACGGCCGCCCCCTGGCCACCGACGGAACACCCTGGCGGCCGGGGATGGGCGAGCACCGGCTGGCGTGGAAGGCCAACGAGGGAGTGCGCGTCAGCCGCGTGCTGCAAGCGCTGAGCCGGCTCACGCTGACGGGGAACGCGGGCCGGTTGCGCGACGAGTTGTTCCAGCCGCCGGGCCCGCCACCGCGCGGCGAGGTCGCCCCGCCGACAGCGGCGAGGCCGAAGCCGGACGGATACGTGCCGGACGGATACGTGCCGGACGGGTTCGCACCGGACGGTTCCGCACCGCTCGCCTCCGGTACCGCGGTCGGCATCACCGTGCCGCTCCGGATCACCGTCGGCGTCGACGTGCGGGCGCCCGAACAGCGCGGCCACGACCGGCTCTCCGGTCCGCGCCCGGCTCCGCCGACCGCCGCCGGCGCCGTCGCAGCCCCGGCGGGACGGGTGGCGGGAGGCTCCGCCGTCACCGACGCCGCCGCGCAGGACCTGGACGCGGCCCTGCTCAACCTCCGGCTCGGTGAGGCGCGCGCCTACTACGTCCGCGATGACGACCGTGCCGCGCGGGACGCCTACTACGCGCACGTCGACGCCGACTCGGACGGCGAGGCACTGCGGCAGGCCCTGACCACGCTGCTGGAGGAGACCCACGGGCCCCGCCCCTCCTACAAACCCGCACGGATGCTCTACCCATGGGTCGACCTCCATCCCGACCGCCTGCTGCGCAGCGTCTACTCGGGCAAGACCTTCACCGCGGAGGAACTCATCCGCGCCGACGCCGCCGCCGAGGCGGCCCGGCTCCAGGGCGTGCAGGAGTTCCTGTCGCGCGAGAGCACGGCGAGCGCGGACGAGCTGATCGCGGAGCTGGACGCCCTGGAGGCGGCGTTGCCCTTCAACTGCGAGCACGTCGTCCCGCAGTCATGGTTCGCCAAGCGGGAGCCCATGCGAGGTGATCTGCACCATCTGTTCGCGTGCGAACCGGCGTGCAACAGCTTCCGCGGCAACTACCCCTACATGGACTTCCCCGGCTTCGACGAGGCCGTCCGGGCGGACTGCGGTATGCGCGAGAAGTCGGGGTTCGAACCGGAGCACAGCAAGGGCGCCGTCGCCAGAGCCACCCTGTACTTCCTGTTGCGCTACCCCGGCCTCGTCGGCGACAGGCCGGCGGAGTTCCCCGAGGAACGACTGCCCCTCCTCCTGGACTGGCACGAGAGCGAACCCGTGTCCGAGTACGAGTTGCACCGCAACGCCGCCATCGCCGGGATACAGGGGAACCGCAATCCGCTGATAGACCATCCGGAGTGGGTTCGCAGCATCGACTTCTCCGGTGTCTGGCCCTGACCGAGCGCGGAGACCGACCGGGACCGCACGCAAAGGCCCGACCGAGCGCGGAGACCGGGCACGTCACTCGTCCGGCGGCTCGGGCGGCGGGACGGGCGGTGGGAGACGGATCGTGCGGGACCGTTCGACGGCCTCCACGCCTTCCACCGCCCGCAGCAGGGGAATCCGGTCCTCCGCGATGGTGCCGGCAGCCGTGCCGATGAGCGGCTGCTCACCGGTCACGGTGAGGCCGACGGCCTGTGCCGCACGCATCGTCTCGGCGAACCGCCCGGGGTCGACGGACAGGATGACGTCCACCCGCGGGGATTCGGTCACGGAGTCTGCCCCAGGCCGGCGCCGACGTTCGCGGGGAGTTGCGCCAGCCGGTACGCGCCGGAGAGCAGGCGCTTCTTCAGTTCGGACGCCATGGCGTCCGGCGCCCCCTGGGCCAGCAGCGCGACGATGCCCGCGACGTGCGGAGTGGCCATGCTGGTCCCACTGATCGTGTTGTAGAACTGGGGCATCGGCCAGGCGGAGCGCACCTCCACTCCGGGCGCGGCGATGTTGATCTCGGCACCGATGAGGCTCTGGCCGCGGCAGGAGAACGGCGCCACGTCAAGTGCCTTGCCCACAGCCGCGACAGCCAGGATCGAGGGGCAGTTGGCCGGGTGGTTGACCGGCCCGCCGTCGTTGCCCGCCGCCGCGACGATCAGCGTGCCGGCGGTGACGACCCGCTTGGCGAGGCTCTCGAAGACCGGCGAGAACAGCTGCCCGGGACTGACCGGGGCGCCGAGCGACATGGAGATCACCTTCGCGCCCTGGGACAGCGCCCAGGCGATCCCCGCGAGGATCTGTCCGTCGCTCCCGCTGCCCTGATTGCTGAGCACCTTGCCCGCCAGGATCTGCGCCTCGGGCGCGACGCCGTAGCGCGGCCGCTGCTGCGGATCCGCCGGGCCCGCGGCCGTGCCGATGCAGTGGGTGCCATGGCCGTTGCCGTCCTGCACGGACTGTCCCGGCACGAAGGACGCCGTGCCGGCGATGCGCGGGGAGAGATCGGGGTGTTCGGTGTCCACTCCGGTGTCGAGCACGGCGACCTTGACGCCCTGCCCGGTCAGGTGGGAATGGTTGGCCCGCACGGCTTGCAGGCCCCAGGTGTGCTCGGTCTCGTCCCAGGCCGGGCCCAGCGAGACGGCCATCGCCGCCGTGGTGTGCCGCTCCAGGACGTCCTCGTCGCTGCGGTACGTGGGGTAGTACCCCTTCACCTCCCGCGAGCGGTCCGTGATCGTCGAGATGTAGACCAGTCGCTCGGGCTCCGCGGCGATGATCGACGGTTCCTCCTGAGCGGCCGTCACCAGCGCCTCGCGCTGGTCCGGTGCCACGTCGACGACGGCGACGCCCAGTTCCGGGAAGAGCGCGGTCACGTCCGGCTCTTCGAGGATGCGCAGGGCGTTCTCCGTCTCGGCACCCCGCACCTGTTCCGCGGCCGCGATGCCGGCCTGGGAACGCAGCGCCTCCATGCCGCGTTCCTCTTCCTGGCAGTCGAGAAGTACGAGGTACTTTCCCGTGTAGGCGTTCTCGCGCTTGAGGACGCTCTGGTCGTGAAGTCCGAAATGCTCGCCGCCCTCACGGCGGTCGAATGATCCGTTCGTCATGGTGTCTCCGCTCCGACTGCCCCCGTGATTTCCGGTGACCGCCCCGGCCGCACGCCCGAGACACCTTCGGCGGGCGGATACCGCACGTCCGGTCCGTACGGTGAGTCGGCGCGTCCGAGCCTGCCTTGTCGCCCTCCTTTCCACCCTCATGCCGCCCACGGCCGTACGCAACTCGTCCGGAGCAGTCCCGTACCCGCCACCCGCGTAGCGGACGCGGACTGGTCCGATTGCGGGAAATTCCGGGCGTAGTAGCCTGAAATCGTCCGCACTGCCTGACCTGGAGGTAGGCCATGTTTCTCCGACTGTTGCGGCGCCGCCGTGTGACGTGTGGACTCGTCCTTCTCGGCAACGGCCGTCTGATCCGGGGTTTCAGCGGCGGCATGTACGACGGTCACGGTTACCTGTCCTGATCCCGTCGACGCAGTGGGCCGGGGCCCGCCGCGCGCCCGCCGCGGCGGGCCCGATCCTGGAGGATGACCGGTGGCGGAGGATACCGACGCGCTGCGCGCCATGAGCCGGCTGCTCTCACCGCATTGCAGGGTCACCAGGTTGTCCGACGGCGTCCTGATCGCCGACTGGAAGCGGACGCGTTTCCTCGCCATGACGACGGCGGACCTCCGGGGGTTCGCCGACGCGGGCTCCGCAAGACGCGGCGAACTCGTCACCGGCCTCGTCCGTGCCGGCTGCGTGCCGGCCCGCGGAAAAGAGTACGCGGATGCCGAGGTCGGGCTATGGCTGCGCGGCGTCCATCTGCTGATCCGGGTCATCGGGTTCGGGAGGGTCCTGCGGCTCGTGTCCCTGGCCGCCCCCGAATACGCCCGCGCGGACCCCGCCCCGGCCGAGGTCGTAGCACGGCTGAAGTCAGCGGTGCAGTCGTACGGCCGTGGAAGCTGGTTCGTCGACGACGACTGCAAGGCCGAGGCCGTGACGGCTTTCGTCCTGCTGCGGCGCCAGGGCCTGAAGGCGGTGCTGCACGTCGGTGTGCGCGAGCACCCGTTCGCCCTGCACGCCTGGACGTCCGCGGCCGGCCTGTGCGTGCCCGACGCGGACCCGCGCGGGCACGTGTTCGCGCCGGTGCTCTCCATCGGCGGCGGAGGACAGTGACGTGCGGGCCCTCCTTCTGGAGTGGGCCGGTGCCACACCGAGGCTCTCGGTGTCCGCGGCCCTGGCACGGCGGGGGCTCGTGACGACGGCGGCCTCGCCGGCCGGCACCGCGGTGGTCGTCGGCTGGGCCGGCTCGGCCCGTGACCGCGTGGCGGGCGCGCGCGGTCTGCTCGACGCCTTCGCCCGGCCGGGAGCCTCGCCCCGCCTCCCGGCCGGCGACTACGCGGCCGTGCTGGTCTGCCACGACCGCATCTTGCTGGTACGGGACGAGCAGGCACGCGTCCCTCTGTTCTTCCGGGAATCCGGCGGCCGGGTGAGCGCGGTCAGCACCTCGGCGCGCCACCTCGGCGAGGGAGCGGAGCTGGAACGCCGCTACTTCTGCCGGTACCTGACCGGGGCCGCGGCGCAACC
Organism: Streptomyces sp. SCL15-4; assembly: GCF_033366695.1. NCBI lineage: Bacteria > Bacillati > Actinomycetota > Actinomycetes > Kitasatosporales > Streptomycetaceae > Streptomyces > Streptomyces sp. SCL15-4. Next base: position 7,070,411 of record NZ_JAOBTQ010000001.1, on the reverse strand, counting down.
CCACTGGGAACTCACCCCGTTCCGCGGAGTGCACCGGGTCCTGGGCGGCGAGGTGGTGGAACTCTCGCTCACCGGGCGGCTACGCGGCCGCGTACCGGAGGGCCACCGCCGGGCGTACGATCCGCCGGCTCCCGCAGCGGACGTCGCCGGCCTCGGCGACGCGGCGCGGGACCTGCGCCGCGCGCTGGAGAACGCCGTCGCTCGCCGTCTTGGCAAGGTGACGGCATGTCACGTCTCCGGCGGGACCGACTCCACCAGCGTCGCGTTGCTCGCGGCACGTCTGCTGGCCGCGGAGCCGGGCGGCCCGGGAGACCTCGTCCTGCTCGCCGGGCGCTTCGGCACGGGAGAACTGGCCGGGGAGCGGCCCTATCTGGACGAGGCGATGGAAGGGGTCCGCCTGCACGCACCCGGTGCCCGCCTGGTGAGCGTCGACGCCGACGACGTGTCCGACTTCGACGACTTCGAGCGCCATGCCGCAGACGCCGACGAGCCGCACGCCCACGCTTTCCGGGCCCCGTTCTGGAGCAGGCTGCACGCCGCCGCAGCCGGACTGGGCTGTGACGTCCTCCTGACCGGTTGCGGGGCCGATCCGGTCGCGGACGCCAACCCGCTGCACCTGCACAGGCTGGCCCGCACGGGACAGCTGCGGCGGATGGCGAGGCAGGCGCGTGCCTGGGCCTCGGACGGTGAGCGGGGCCTGCGGGACGTCGTGACCGCCAATGTCGTACGGCCGGCCCTTCCGCTGGCGACCGAACGGGTCACGGCGGTCCTCGGCCGGCGGGGAACCGTACTCGGCGGCCTCGGCGGCTTCGCCCGGCCCCCATGGCTGCGGCGCGACTTCGCGCGGGCCCACGGCTACCGTGAGGCCAGCGTCGCCGAGGCCCGTTTCGTGTTCGGGCGCAGGCCGGAGGAGTCCCTCTACGACGCGGCCAACTACATCGCCGCGCCCGACCCGCTGTCCTGGCGCCGCGCGCGGCAGGACGGGTTCCTCCTCTCACACCCCTTCCTCGACCCGGAGGTCGTCGCCACGATGCGCCGCCTGCCCGCCGAGGCGGTGTTCCGTCCGGGCCGTCCGAAAGCGGTTCTGCGCGAGGCGATGGCGGATCTGCTGCCGGAGCGGATCCGCGGCCGGACCGCCAAGATCCCTTTCGATGAGTTGTACGCGCGCGGCCTGCGGACCCACGGCGACGGCCTCATCGACTTGTGCCGCTCCGCGAGCCACCCGCTGGTCATGGAGATGTTCGACGTCGAGACGCTGTGCCGGGCCGTGCGGGAAGCACGCCTCGGCCTGGGGGACGCCTACTCCTGGGACCGCGTGAACAGCGCTCTCGCCCTCGTGGTGTGGCTGGAGGGAATCGGCCGGTGCCACCTCACGCACGACACGGCCGTACCGGTCATTTCCGGTTCTTGATGTCCCACAAGGTCTGCTCGTACGGCCCTGTCGCCGCTTCGGCGATCCCGTACCGCGCCACCAGCGCGGTGGTCTCCTCACCAGGCGGGACGCGGGCCTCCTCGCCTTTTCGCGCGATGTTCTCGCTCAGGCTGACGCCGTGCTCGTTGAAACGCCAGTAGACGGTGACCCAGCGGGCGTCCCTGGTATGCCTGTCGATCGCGTTGTTCTCGTACACCCTGCCGCTGAAGACCACGGCGTTGGTCTTGTCCTGCGTCACCCAGTCGGGCACATCGACACCGTGCCAGGTGTAGCCAATGCGTGCCAGTTGGTCCAGGCGGAGCCGGTCCTTGCGCGCGAAGGCCGCGGTGGCGTAGAAGGTCAGCTGGTCGTACGGCGTTGTCATGGGAAGCTGCACGACGGTCTGCGCGGTGAGCTTCTCGCCCGGTTCGATCCATGCCCCGGTGGACAGCCACGGCTGCGCCGCCAGCAACTGGCCGCGCTGGTGGATCTCCCGCCGGGAGAGGGGATGCATCTGCTGATCGGCGACGCTCCACTGCTCGGCGTCATCGCGCCACTGCTCGTCCAGCCGGTCCTTCCGGCTCAACTGCACCTTCTCGCCCATGGTGTGGAATTCGGTTCCGAGCATGTAGAAGCCCACATCGGAGTGGTTCTCGAGCTTGATGTCGACCGGCACGGCGAACGCATCCCGGTCCCGGCGGATCACGGCCTTCCCCACGGACAGGGCGATGAGCGGCTTGGCCCCGCGCTGGGTCGGCTGGAAAAGGTGCTCGTAGCTGAAATTGGCCGCTGCGAGAACCGCGGAGCCGATCACCGCCGCCGCCAGCCGCCTGGGAGCGGGAATGGAGATCCTCGACTGGTACACCATGACGACAGCACACGCGGAGCCGGCGGCGAGCAGGCTCCACGCCACCAGATAGAGCAGGGACTCACCGTCCTTCCACGTCTCGAACAGCAGCATGAGGTTGGCCACGAGCGCCGCGAACGCGCCGAGCAGCGCGACCGTCCCGGAGTAGGGGAAGCTGCTGTGGAACCAGTGGTCCACCACGGCCGCGGCTCCCGCAAGCGTCAGGATCCCGAGGATGGTGAGGGCGGCGCCGGTGATGCGGCCCGGGTAGGTCAGGGCCTCGGTGAGGTCCTGGATGCCGAAGATGCCCAGCAGCACCGTCGTCGGGACGAGCACCAGCAGGATCAGCATCATGGCCAGCGGTGACCGCCCTGTGGCGGTCGGGGTCCACAGCGCCCGCAGGCGTGAGCGGATGCCGGACCCGAGGGGTGTCTTCACACGATCACCTCCGTGGCCGGGCGGTCGGTGACCCGCCGGCCGCGTCCACAGGGCCCACGGGATACCTCCTGCGACCGTCGTCGGGGCACTCCGGTGACCTCTCGCCACGTCGGGGCTGGAGCACCATCGTCCTCGGTGATCGGTCCGCTCACCATCCGGATGCCTCCGGACGGCTGAGCACTCCGGCAGCGCCACCGGCTCATGGGCAGGGCATGCTCATGTAGAGCGCCCGCTCGCCTTTCGCGGGCGTGCCGTCGTACAGGGTGGTGTCGAGGCCGCAGAACGCGAAACCCATCCGCCGGTACGCGTGGATCGCCGGCGCGTTGACGTGGGTGACCTCCAGCCAGAGGTGTCCGGCCCCGCGCTCACGGGCGAACTCCACCGCGAGCCCCATCAGCGCGCGGCCGACGCCCTTGCCCCGGTGCTCCGGGCCGACCTCGATGTCCTCGATCGTCAGCCGGCGATTCCAGCGGGAGTACGACACGGACGCGAACCCGGCCAGCTCACCGGCGGCCTCCTCGGCGACGAAGGTACGAGCGTCCGCGCTCTCCTCGTCACCGTCCCACTCGTCCTCGGGAAACACCTTGGTCAGCGGTGGGTCCACCGGAACCTCCCGCACCGCGAACCCCTCCTCCGTCGCGGTCACCCGGAAGACGGAGCGGGTCGTGAAGGAGCCGTCCAGCGCCTTGATGGCGGGAGCGTCTTCGGGGACGGCGATGCGGTACGAGTAGGCCGAGGCGTCAGCTGTGGTCATGGCATGACGCTACGACGGCGCCAGGGAGCAGCGGATGCGGGCCGGCCTCGTGCACGATGTCCGAGGCGGAGCATTCCAGGCGATTCGTACCGGTACGTCACGGGCACTCGGGGCCGCATGATGCGAAGCGTTGTGCGGGGCTGCGTCGCGGGTGCCGCCGGGACGACCGTGTTGAACGCGGTGACCTACGGTGACATGGCGTTGCGGGGCAGGGCCTCCAGCCAGGCTCCGGCCCGGACCGTGGAGAAGACGGCCCAGAGTGCGGGGTGGCCGGTTCCCGGGTCGGGTGACGACAGGGAGAACCGGCTCGCCGGGCTGGGCGCGCTGGCGGGGATCGCCGTCGGTCTCGGCACCGGCGCGGTGGTCGCCCTGGCACACCGCGCCGGTGTCCGGCCGCCCTGGTGGCTGGGGGGCGCGGCCACCGGCGCCCTGGCCATGGCCGCGACCGACCTTCCGATGGCCCGCCTGGGCGTGAGCGATCCGAAGAGCTGGCCGGCGACCGACTGGGTGTCGGACGCCATACCGCATCTGATGTACGGGCTGGTGACCTACGGGGTCCTGCGCTCGGGGGGCTGATCCGGCTCCTCGAACAGCGTGCCGAACTCGTCCGGCAGGGCGCGTCGCAGGTCCGCCGCCAGGTCCGTGTCCTCGGCCGCGATGCGGCAGACCACCGTCTGCGCCAGGAAGAGCGCCTGCTCGGGAGTGGCGCCGGCGGGCCGGGCCACGTCCGCCAGCAGGTCGTCGAGCGATACGGCGGAGTCGTCCGCCACGTCGGCCCCGTACCGCAGCGCGGGGCGTTCGTGGGCCGGTACGGCCTTGCGCAGGTGCTCCCGGCGCGGCGGGTCGAGGCGGCTGCTCAGCGCCGCGAGGACGAGGTGTACGGCGGCGTCCGCGGCCTCCGTGTCGTCCAGGCGGCTCCGCGAGGCCACTTCCTCCACCAGATGTTCATGGGTGATCATGCTGCCTCCCACCGGTGCGTCCCGTGGTTGAGGGCGTTGCGGTCCGACGGGTGCCCGCACGGCCGACTCCTACGCACATATCGGCATGAAGCAGACACATGTCGTCGGGAAGCGCCGTACCTGATTCTCCGGCGGCGGGAATGAAATCGGTGGGCGGCTCGTTGTACGAGGCGGTCGTAGTTTTTGTGTCTGTGTTTCACCGCACGCTCGCGGAGAACGATGTCGCGGGCGCCGCCTTCCTTCAGGGAACTGGTGAAGTCGCGTCCAGGCCGGCCCGGGAGCCCGCACGGTGCGGCTCCCGTACCCCGCCCCTGCAAGGAGCAGCAAATGACTCAGGGAACCGTCAAGTGGTTCAACGCCGAGAAGGGCTTCGGCTTCATCGCCCAGCCCGGCGGACCGGACCTCTTCGTCCACTACTCGGAGATCGAGGGCCACGGCTTCCGTAGCCTCGAGGAGAACCAGCAGGTGGAGTTCGAGGTCGTCCAGGGCCCGAAGGGTCCGCAGGCCGCGAACGTCCGCCCCGTCTGAGGCCGACACACAAGAGGGCCGGTGCCGCGAGGCACCGGCCCTCTTCCTGTCACCGTGGGCCTGTCGGGGCGGGTCCGCCCGGCTACTCCTCGAAGTCGTCCGGTGTGATCCCCGCCTCTTCCATCGCCTCGCGCATCGAGCGGCCGGAGGCGCCGGGCTGCTGCTGCTCGTCGCCGGTGTCGGCCGACTCGACGACCTGGTCCGTCGTGCTCGTCTTGGGGCGGTTCTCCTCGGGCACGGTCACGGTGACCGCCTCCTCGTTCGATCGGGTCCTTCGCGAACCGACGGGTACCCAGGCCGACCTGCGGAATGCCCGCTCGTACCTGTCGACGTGGGCCCGGGTGACCGTCCCTGCCGCTGCCCGGGCCGGCAAGCGCCGCATGGGCCGAAAAAGTCGCCTCCACCCACGGACCTTCGCCGCGGAGACCGCACCGGCCTGTGTGAGCTGACCGGAGTCGGCCACCGGGACTCCTCGCGGGCGCGGCCGGATCGCGGATTCAGCAGCGGCGCGGCGCGGCGGTGGCGCGCTCGTAGAGGCGGTGCGTCTGGGTGTGGACGCCGCCGAGGGCCTCGCCGTGGCGGCGGGAGGCGTGGTTGTCCTCCAGGACCCAGGAGTAGGAGATCTCGGTGTAGCCGAGACGGAAGGCGGCCCGCTGGGCCTGGGTGACCAGGGCCGCCGCGAGACCACGGGAACGGTGTTCCTTCGCCACGCCCATGGCGGCGAAGCGCACGCGGTCGATACGGCGGACGGCCCGCGCGGCCCGGATCAGCCCGACGGGCAGGCCGAAGGTGGTGAACCGACCGCGGGCCGCGCGCAGCGCCTGGTGGGCGTCGGGCAGGCAGAGCAGGAAGGCGACGGGTGTGCCGTGCATCTCCGCGATCTGGAGGAGGCCGGGACGCAGGAGCGGCTTCAGTTTGCGCAGCACGTAGGCGAACTGCGCCTCGTCGATGGGAACCGAGCCGTAGCTGCGGGTGAACGTTTCGTTGTAGAGCTTCCGGACGGTCTCCATATCGGCTTCCGTCCGCTTCGGATCCATCGGCCGAACCGTGAGTCCCGGGGTCGCGAGGACGCGGTCCGCGGCTTCACGGTATTCCGCGGGAGGTTCCCCGTCACCGGGAATCGGAATGGCGTACGAAACCAGATCCTTGGCCTTCTCGAATCCACATACGGAGAAGAGCTGCGGATAATACGGCCGGGTGCGGGGAATCATGAGGATGTGCGGCTGATCGAAACCGGATATCTGGATGCCGCACTCGTCGTTGGTGGTGAATCCGAGGGGGCCGAAGGTGCGCGTCATTCCCCGCGCGGCGAGCCAGTCGTCCGCCGTGTCGAAGAGAGCGGCGGCGGCCTCGGTGTCGTCGGCGCACTCGAACAGACCGATCAGTCCGCGGCCCGGGCCGTGCCGCTCGCTGTAACGAGGGTCGACGATGGCCGCGATCCTGCCGACGACGGTGCCGTGGCGCCGTGCGAGGAAGAGCCGGACATCGGCCACCCGGTGGTACGGATTGCGGGCCGGGTCCAGGAAGGAGCGCCGCTCGTGCTCCAGTGGGGCCACCCACAGCGGATCGTCGCGGTAGAGGTGGTACGGGAGGCGGATGAAGGCGGTGAGGTCGGTGCGGGCGCGGACGGGGGTGACCGTGACGCTCATGACACCCAGTCCAGAAGCGTTTCCCTCAAGGTCGGCTGCACCGGGACGGGCGGCGGCCCGGCGGGGATGAGGCCGAGGCGGCGGCCGGCGTGGGCGAACGCTCCGAGGATGCGGTCGATGTCCTCGTCGGTGTGCGTGGCCTGGAGGGACAGCCGGACCAGCGAGCGTTCCTCGGGTACGGCCGGCGCGGAGACGGCGCTGGTGAAGACGCCTTCGGTGAGGACCTCCCGCCACAGGGCCGTGGCCAGCTCCTTGCGCCCGGTGATCACGGGCACGATCGGGGTGACCGAGTCGCCCGTGTCGAAGCCGAGGCCGCGCAGGCCGTCCCGCACCTGCCGCGCCACCTCGAAGGCGCGCGCCCGGCGCTCGGGCTCCGACTCGATGATGGTCAGGGCCGCCAGCGCCGCCGCGGCCGAGGCGGGAGGGATCGAGGTGGTGAAGATGACGGACCGCGAGGTGTGCCGGAGGTAGTGGATCACCTCGGCCGGCCCGGCGAGAAAGCCGCCGATGGAGCCGAAGCCCTTCGACAGGGTGCCCGTGTGGAGGTCGACGGCGTCGGGCAGCCCGAAATGGTCGGTCACCCCTCGTCCGCCGGGCCCGAGCAGCCCGATGTCATGGGCGCCGTCGACCACCAGGCGGGCACCGTGGCGCCGGGCCAGCGCGACCAGTTCCGGCAGCCGGCACAAGTCGCCCTCCATGGAGAACAGCCCGTCCGTGAGGATCGCCTTGGCGGCGTCCGGGTCGGCCGCCGCGAGCTTGCGCTCCAGGTCCGCCATGTCCGAGTGCCGGTACCAGCGTCTGTCGGCGAAGCCCAGCCGCACCGCCTCGATCAGCGAGGCGTGATTGGCCTTGTCGCTGAAGACGATGTCACCGCGGCCGAGCAGGGGAGCCAGCGCCAGGTTCGCCTCGAAGCCGGTGGTGGTCACGATCACCGCCTCGGCGTCGAGGAACGCGGCCAGCCTGGCCTCCAGTTCCTCGTGCAGGGTGAGCGTTCCGCCGATCAGCCGGCTCGCCGAGGCGGAGGCACCCCAGCGACGGGCCGCGTCGGCCGCCGCCGCCACGACACGGGGATGACCGGAAAGGCCAAGATAATCGTTTCGGGCGGCCATGACCAGGCGTTTTCCACCCAGGAACACCTCCCCTCCGCGTGCCTCGAGTGCGTTGTAGACGGCCCTCGGCCGCATGCGTGTCGCGTGCTGCATGACGGCCGTCAACTGCTTGTCGAAAATATCTGCCACTGCGCTCTCACATTCGACTCGCCACCCTTTTGAGATTTTCATACAAAAATGTGGAGAGGGTGGCCTCGGCATCCTCTCAGCCAGAGGAATGAAATGAAAAGCCAAGGCCTGGTTTCGTTAAGCCATTCGAGTGAATCGGATCCGATGGGCGATGCGGCAGGGGGCGCGAATGCGGTACACCCCGGCTCACGCCCCCGCCGACCGGCAACCTCGGCGGCACCGGCGGCGACCGACAGGTGAATCCCGTTCCCCCCACGAGGAGTTCACCATGTACAGACGTATCGCACGGCTGTTCACCGTGCTCGCCGTCCTGGCCGCGCTCGTCCCGGCGGCCGGTGCGGCGGCGTCCCGGGCCCGGGCGGCGGACGACTGGAATCCGCCGGCCACTTTGGTCCAGCCGCTGGGCGAGGTCTGGAACCACGTCGAGTCGACCTACCCCGACCTCTACGGCTTCCGCAACTACGGCTGGGACCAGATCATGGCCAACAAGGGCCGCATCAACTACTGCGTCCGCTGGGAGTCCGACGCCCCGGTGAGCGCCGCGCTGCGCGACCGCGTCCACGCCGCGCTGAAGAAGCAGTTCGGCAAGTGGACGGCGGCCATGGTGGTGGACGGCAAGGGGCACAACGCCTGGCCGTACACCGGCGTGCCGGTCGACATCGTCGGCTGGGCGGTCAAGGACCGCGCCACGCTCCGGTGGACCGACAGTTCGGTCGACGTCTACGCCGGAGTCCTGGACAGCGCCGGCGCCCCGCAGTGCGCTCCCGACTGCGGCCGTTTCTTCCACCAGAACGGCGACTACTCGAAATGCCCGGGCGGCGCGGCCCGGCACTACGACCAGTCGCTGTGGCTGACCAAGGGCTTCCAGGGCGGGGCCGGCGGGGACTGGGGCCAGCGCGTGGGACAGGAGTACTTCACCGGCGCGCTGGACCAGGAGGACATCCACATCTACCTGCACGAGGTCGGCCACACCTTCGGCCTGGACGACTTCTACGACTGGACGCCGACCGGCCGGTGCTGCTTCCTCATGAACGCGGGCAGCGCCACACGCATCACCGAGTTCGACACCTGGATGCTGCGGGACTTCTGGCGCCACCTGAAGAGCCGGTACGGATACTGACCGCCCCTCCGGGCACGGAGGCGAGTCCTGCGGCCGCCCGGAGCCGGCCGGGAAAACCGGTGCGCGCGGGTGCGTCGCGCGGGCGATGCTGGGGAGCGGAGGCGTCCGCGAGCAGGCCGGGAGGTGCGGGCAGGTGACCGCCGTCAACCCGATGGACAGCGCCTCGGTGCTGGCCGCCTTCGGCGCGCTGGGCGTGCTGGCGGTGATCTTCGCGGAGTCGGGCCTGCTGGTCGTCGGCTTCTTCCTGCCCGGTGACACCCTGCTGTTCCCGGCCGGGGTGCTGTGCGCCGGCAGTGCCCAGCAGCCGCCCCGGCTCGCGCTGTGGCAGGTGCTGGTGTGCGCGGCCGCGGGGGCGGTGGCGGGCGGTCAGGTGGGGTATCTGATCGGGCGGCACGGCGGGCGGGCGCTGCTGGCGCGCACGTCCAGCCGCCGGGTGACGGACGCGGCGGCGCGGGCGGAGCGGCTGGTGGCCCGCTACGGCTACGGCAAGGCGCTGGTGATCGGCCGGTTCGTACCGCTGCTGCGCACGGTGCTGCACCCGGTGGCCGGAGTCCTGGGCGTACCCGCGGGGACGTTCACGCTGTGGCAGACGGTGGGCGGGGTGCTGTGGTCGCAGACGCTGGTCCTGGCCGGGTACACCCTGGGGGCGTCCGTGCCGCACATCGACGACTATCTGCTGCCGTTGGTGGCCGTGGTCATCGTCGTGTCGCTGCTCCCGCTGCTGCCGGAGGCCCGCCGCGCCCACCGCGAACGCCGCGAACGCCGTGACTCCGCCCGCTGAACGACCCCGCCGCAAGCGTGCGGCTCCCTCGTCCACCGGGCCCGTGGAAGCGGCGTACCGCCCACGCGGCCCCGCCCCTCCCCCGGGCCCGCGCTACACCCCCGCCGCCCGGTGCGTGACCCGTCCCGCCACCGCCGTCAGCAGCACGGGCAGCGCGGCCAGCTCGCTGTCGGGTACCCGCAGCGGATCGTCGGCGAGCACCGTGAGGTCGGCGCGGTGGCCGACGGCCAGCCGGCCGGCGCGGTCCTCCTCGCCCGCCGCCCAGGCGGCGCACACGGTCATGCCCTGGAGCGCCTGGAGCGGAGTGAGGGCCTGCTCGGGGCCGTGCGGAGGCAGCGAGAGGTCGGCGGGACGCCGGTGCCGGGCGCCGGCCATGACCGCCAGCGGCGGGTACGGCGCGATGGGCCAGTCGGAGCCGAGGACGACCCGGGCCCCGGCCTCCCACAGGTCCCGGCAGCGGAACGCGCGGCCGGCCCGCTCCTCGCCGAGCCGGCGCGACCAGTTGTCGGTGTGGTCCGCCCGGGTGAACTCGCAGCAGTGGGTGGGCTGCATCGAGGCGGCGACGCCGAGCGGCGCGAACCGCCGCACGGTGTCGTCGGGGACGGTCTCGATGTGCTCGACCCGGTGCCGTACGACGCCCGTACCGCCGCTGCCACCCGTGCCGCCCGTCCGCGCGGTCCCGGCCTGGGCCCGCTCCACGGAGTCGAGCACATGGCGGACCGCCGCGTCGCCGATGGCGTGGGTGGCCGTGGGCACGCCGGCGCGGTGCAGGTCGGCGATCACCCGGGTGTAGCGCCGGGGATCGGGCCAGTGCGCGTGGTCCGACCGGCCGTGGCAGTCGGGGGCCTCCAGCCAGGCGGTGCCGTTGTCGATGGTGCCGTCCATGAACAGCTTCACGCCCGCCACCCGCCACAGCGCGCCGCCGGTGCCCTGGAGCCGCACCAGCTCGGCGATACCGGCGTCGTCCGTCTCGGGCCGGCACCAGGGGGCGATCCTCAGCCGCAGCGGCAGGCCGTCCTCGGCCTCCAGGGCGGCGTAGACGGCGAGGCTGTCGCCGTTCGCGTCCATGGCGTGCCCGCCGGTGAGCCCGGAGGCGGCCATGGCGGCCAGCACCTCGGCGGCGCGGGCGCGGACCTCGGCTGCGGTGGGCCTCGGGGCGACCGCCTCGACGACCTCGCAGGCGGCGTCCTCCAGCAGCAGTCCGGTGGGCCGGCCGGCGGCGTCGCAGACGATCTCCGAGCCCTGTGCGAAGACACGCGGCCCGTCGACGCCGGCCAGTTCCAGCGCCCGCTCGCTGGCCAGGGCCGAGTGCGCGTCGAACAGGTCGATGAGCGCGGGCACCCCGTCGAGCACGGGGCCGAGGGCGGCGGCGGCCACGGGCGCGGTGCCGAAGGCGTTGGGGTCCAGGCCCCAGCCGCGCAGCCAGGCGCCGGGCCGCAGTTCCCGTACCGCCGCGGCGAGCGCGGTGCGTACGGCGTCCAGGTCGCGGCAGCCGGACAGGTCGGCGCCCATGGTGCGTTCGGCGCCGGAGACCGGGTGCAGGTGGCCGTCGGTGAACCCGGCGGTGACCACCGCCCCGCGCAGGTCGACCACGGTGGTGCCGGGCCCGGCGAGGGCACGGGCGTCCCGGTCGTCGCCGAGGAAGCTGATCCGCCCCCGCTCCGCGGCGAGCGCGGTGTGCGGCAGGAGGCCGCCCGTGCCGGGATCGAGCAGCCGGGCGGAGAGCAGGACGAGATCGGCGGGCACAGGGGCTCCTTCGCTCACGGGAGGGCGCGGGGACATGAGGGGCGCGGGGGCGGGTGGATCAGGCGGCGGCTTCGTCGAGCGTGCCGGGACGCAGCCCGAGTTCCCGCTCCGCCGTGGTGCGAGGCATGCGCAGGACCGCGGCCGGGCGCTCGGGTGTCGCGGTGTTGGCGTGGACGCCCAGGCCGTCGAGGACGACGAGGATCTGCACGGCGACCGCCGACGGGTCGTCGGTGGCGAACTCGCCGGCCGCCACGCCGTCCCGGACCAGGGTTTCCAGCCGGCCGCGCCAGGCGGCCTCCTGCTCGGCGACCCGGCCGCGGAGGACGGGCCGGTAGCGGCTGAGGTGGCGGGCGTTGATCCACAGCCGGCTGAGCGCGTCGTACGCCTCGCCGGAGGTGTGGGCGAGGAAGCGGGCCAGGTCCCCGGTGGGCGTACGTCCGGCGCGCTCGGCCGGGAGGAGGCGGTCGAGTTCGCCGGTCGCCGCGCAGCCGAACGCCTCGGCGACCAGGTCCTCGGCCGAGGGGAAGTAGTGGCTGATCAGCCCGGGGCGGACGGCGAGTTCCTCGGCGATCCGGCGGAGGGTGACGCACTCCAGGCCCTCGGCGAGGGCGACGGCCGCGGCGGCGGCGACGATCTCCGCCCGCCGGGCGGCGGGGTCCTTGCGAATGCGCTTGCGCTGAACGCTTGACGACATGACGGCGATGCTATTGAGTGTGCGACCAATACGCAACTGGTCACCTGCTCAATAAGCGGCCAGGCCCATCCCACCGCCTCCGGAGGCTCCATGGCGTCCACGCTTCCCGACCCGCACCCCGGCGCCCGGCCCGCGTCCGACGGCTCCGCCGCCGCCTCCCGGGCCCCCGGGCACGCCGGTGTCGAGGCGCACGGCATCGACCACATCCCGGACTCCGCGCGCCGGGGCCGGCCCCGGGAGCTGTTCTCCGTGTGGGCCGCCGCGAACGTCAACTACCTGAGCCTGGTGGTGGGCGGCGCGCTGGTGCTGATGGGGCTGAACCTGTGGCAGGCGCTCGCGGTGATCGTCGTGGGCAATCTGTTCTGGCTGCTCACCGGCCTGCTGGCGGTGCCGGGCCCGGTGGCGGGCGCGCCGAGCGAGGTGGTGACCCGGGCGCTGTACGGGGTGCGCGGGAACCGGGTGAACAACGCGGTGACCGGCTGGCTGATCTCCGTGTGCTACTTCGCGCTGAACCTCGCGGCGGCGGCGACCGCGGCCTTCTCGCTGGTGGACCGGGCGGGCCTGCCGGTGAACGCCGGGACCAAGGCGGCCGTCGTGGTGCTGATCGCGGCCGTCACGCTCGCCATCGGCGTCTACGGCCATGCCGCGATCGTCCGGCTCTACCTGCCGATCACCCTGGCGCTGTCGGCGGTGTTCGCCGTGGTGGGCGTCGCGGTGCTGCGGCACACCGACTTCGGCTACGCCCCCGCGACGCCGCTGACCGGCAGGGACCTGTGGGCGGCCGTGTCCGCCGGGATCGCCCTCATCGCCTCGGGCCCGCTGTCGTACACCACCAGCGCGGACTTCTCCCGCTATCTGCCGCGCGCCACGCCCGCGAAGGCGGTGGCCGGCTGGACGGCGCTCGGCGGCTTCGTGCCGAGCGTCCTGGTGTGCGGCATCGGCGCCTGTGCCGCGACCGCCGTCGACATGAACGACCCGGAGTCCTCGCTCCAGCGGCTGCTGCCCGGCTGGTTCCGCCCGGTGTTCCTGTTCGCGCTGGTCCTCGGCACCATCGCGCTGAACGCGCTGACGTCCTACAGCGCCGGTCTCGCCCTCCAGGCCGTCGGCCTGCGCATCCGGCGCACGCTCAGCGTCCTGGTGGACGGCGCGGTGGCCGTGGCGCTCACCCTGTACGCGCTGCTGGTCTCCGACTTCCTGGACACCGTCGGCGATGTGCTCCAGCTGACCGTGCTGCTGCTCGGCCCCGCCACGGCCGTCTACGCCACGGACATCCTGCTGCGCCGGGGCCGTTACGACGGCCCCGCCCTCGCCGACGAGTCGCCCGGCGGGCCGTTCTGGTACACCGGCGGCGTCAACGCGGCCGGGGCGCTGGCGCTGACGGCGGGTGTGACGGCCTCCGCGCTGTGCGTCGACAGCGTCTGCACCGGGCCGGTGGCGGCCGCCCTCGGCGTCGACCTGGCCCTGCCGGCCGGGCTGGCGGTGGCCTCGGGCACGTACGCCCTGCTGGCACGGCGCGTCGGTCCGCAGTAGACCGGAATCGGTCAACACCGCGCTCTGGACGCGCTCCTGAGACCCCGTGAGACTGGTACGCGGAAAATCCATCCCCGGGCTGTCAGGGACGGTGCCATGGCACAGGAGACCCCGCGCGTCGAACTCACCCCGCGCGCCGCGGAGCTGGTGCGCCGGCTGCGGGCCGAGCACGGCCCGCTGATGTTCCACCAGTCCGGCGGCTGCTGCGACGGCAGCGCCCCGATGTGCTACCCCGACGGCGAGTTCCGCACCGGCGGTTCGGACGTGCTGCTGGCGGAGCTGGCCGTGGCGGGGGTGCCGGAGCCCGTGACGTTCTGGATGGCACGCGGCCAGTACCAGGCGTGGAGCCACACCCGGTTGATCGTGGACGTCGTCCCGGGACGCGGCAGCGGCTTCTCGCTGGAGGCACCCGAGGGGGTACGTTTTCTCACCCGTTCCCGCGTCGTCGACGCGTAGGCGTACCGCCGGTCGCCCGATTCTGCTGCACTGCCCCTGCACACGGGGGCGGTTGACGAGGCATCAGGAGGCACGGTGACCAGACGCGGCGCGCGTTCGGCGGCGGGCAGAGCGGTTCTCACGACGGCCACGGCGCTCGGTGTGCTGGCCGGCGCGGCCCTGGCGGGTGCGGCGCCGGCCGGCGCCGCACCGGCGGGCCGGCGGATCGCACCGGGCGTCACCTACCGGCAGTTCGACGTCGACGCGGCGAAGGGCACGGCCCGCGTCCACCTGCTCACGGTGGACCTGGGCAACCCGCACGTCCGCGTCGATCTGCTGTATCCGGGCACGGTGGCGGCCCGGGCGACGGTCTCCCGGCTGGCGGACTCGGCCGGTGCGGTCGCCGGGGTGAACGGCGACTTCTTCCACATCACCGAGACCCAGCACCCGGGCGTGGACGCCACCGGCGCGCCCGTGGGACCGGCCGTCGCGAACGGGCAGGTGCTCAAGGCGGCGGTGCCGAAGGGTCAGCGGTTCGGGCCGGCGCTGCCCCCGGGCACCGACACCCGCGAGGTGCTCGGGGTGGGCACCGACCGGCGGGCCCGCCTGGACCGGCTCTCCCTCACCGGCTCGGCCGTCACACCGGAAGGAGAGCTGCCGCTGAAGGGCCTCAACCAGTACGCGCTGCCGGTGGGCTCCGTCGGCGCGTTCACCGCGCGCTGGGGCGGTGCCTCCCGCGAGCGCGCCGTGTGCGGCACCGACACCCAGCGCTCGGCTCCGTGCAGCGAGGACACCTACGAGGTGAAGGTGCGCGACGGCCGGGTGGTCTCCGCGTCCGGCACTCCGGGCGGCGGCGCGATCCCCGCGGACACCACGGTCCTGGTGGGCCGCGAGGAGGGCGCGCGCGAGCTGCGCGAGCTGTCGGTCGGCGACCCGGTGCGGATCACGCACGGCCTGACGGCGGCCTCGTCCGGGGTGCCGTACGCGTTCGCCGTCGGCGGCTTCCCGGTCGTCCGCGGCGGCGCCCCGCTGTCCGGGCTGGACGACGAGACCTCGGCGGTGCGCACGGCCGTGGGCGTCAAGGGCGGTGGCCGGCAGCTGCTGCTCCTGGCGCTGGACGGGGGCGCGGACTACCGCTCGGGGCTGACCGTCCACGAGGAGGCGGACGTCATGCGGTCGCTGGGCGCCTCCGACGCGTTCAACCTGGACGGCGGCGGCTCGACGGAGATGGTGACCCGCGACGCGGGTGCCTCCGCCGTGACCGTGCGCAACCACCCCAGCGGCGGCACCGAGCGCCCCGTGCCCAACGGCGTCGGCGTCTTCTCGGCGGGCTGAGGCCCGGCCGGGTCAGGGCCGCAGGCTGCTCACCAGGTCGGCGGTCGCGGAAAGTCCGCTGTGGATGGTGGGCGCCATGCTCGTGCAGGCCATGTAGAAGCCGAACAGCATGCAGACCAGGCCGTGGGAGACCTTCAGCGCGCCACTGCGCATGAAGATCACGACCAGGACCAGGAGCAGCAGCACCACAGAGATGGAAATCGCCATCGGAACCTCCTCCGCTACGCCCCATGTGCGGCGTTTCGGGCGCAAGTGTGACGTAGCGGAGGGTTCGTCCGGGCGGCTGACGTGTCCGCCGATCGTGTGGTCTTACACGGAGGCGCGGGCGTCGAGGAAGGCCTCCAGCCCGGCGAGGTCGTCGGTGTTGAGGTGGTCCACCCCGGCGGCCAGCAGCTCGCTCCACAGCGCGTCGCGGGCCGGACCGGCGGTGTCGGGCGTGGCCCAGAACCGGATTCGCTGCCCGCGCGCGTGCGCGGCGGCGGTGAGGGTCCGCAGCTTTCGCCGCTCGGCGTCCGGGAACGTCCCGCTGCCCGTCCAGGTGAAGTTCTGCGTCCAGTTGTCGCTGATGAGCGGGATGAGGGAGGCGGGGGCGGAGGCGGCGGCCAGGTCGGTGAGCCGGCCGTCGTAGAAGGCGTGCCGCTCGGTCTGCGCGGCCATCGGCGTACGGGCCGCCCGGTCCCCGGAGACGACGACGGTGACCGGTCCCGGGTGGACGCGGCCGTGCACGTACCGGGTGAACAGGCGCGGGTGGCGGCGCAGCCGGCGGTCGAGCGCGAGGTAGGCCGCGGAGCCCTCGGTCTTGATGTCGACGAGTAGCTGCAGCGGGCGGTGCCGGCCCCGGTAGACGGAGCCGTGGTGGGCGGCGACCCGGGCGGCCAGCGGCTCCAGGTAGAGGGATTCCAGGGTGCGGGACGGGTCGAGGCCGGATGCCTCGTGGCCGACGAGGAGCTGGTCGCCGACGAGGAAGATGTCGGCTTCGACGCTGCCGAAGCGGTGGTCGAGGGCGTCGTGGAGGGGCCGCGGGTGGGCGTAGTCGTTGTGGGCGTGGGCCTGCCACAGCGGGCGGGGCCGCCGCCGGCGTTCACCGGCCAGCGCGTCGCTCGCGGGCAGGGCGAGGGTGCCGGCGAGGGCGGCGCCGAGGGTGGTGAGGGCTCCGCGACGGGTGGTGAGGGCCATGCGCTGCCTCCCTGGGGATGATGGGGACCGGGGAGAGTATGCGTGCGGGTGCGCCCCAAGGGATCCCGTGCGACGGGGAGTTGGCGTGCTGTTCACTTCGGGCGCGCGGAAGGCCCGCCCCGGGTGGGGCGGGCTTCACCGGGGGACCGTCACGGGGCCTGGAGGTCGACCAGTGCGGCCAGCGCCTCGCGGTGGGCGCCCGCCGTGCCGTAGGCGATCGAGTCCGCCTTGGCCCGCTTCAGATACAGGTGGACGGGGTGTTCCCAGGTCATGCCGATCCCGCCGTGCAGTTGCAGCGCCTCCTCGGTGGCGCGTACGGCGACGGGGGCGGCGTAGGCCTGGGCGACGGCCACCGTGACGTCGGTGTCCTTTCCGGAGGCGAGGGCGTCGGCGGCGGCGCGGGCGGCGGCCCTCAGGTGGACCACCTCCAGCCACAGCCGGGCCAGCCGGTGCTTGAGCGCCTGGAAACCGCCGACCGGCCGGTTGAACTGCTTGCGCTCCTTCAGATAGCGGACCGTCTCCGTCAGCGCCCAGTCGGCGACCCCGAGCTGTTCGGCCGCGAGCAGTCCGGCGGCGGCGCGCAGGGCCCGGCGCACGGCGGGCCCTGCGTCCCCGACGCGGCGGCCGGCGGCGCCCGCGAGCCGTACGGTGGCCAGCGGCCGGGTCAGGTCCAGGGAGGTCTGCGGCAGGACCGTCGCGGCATCGGCGGCGACGGCGTACAGGCCGCCGTCGTCGGCCGGGACGAGCAGCACGTCGGCGGCGGCCGCGTCCGCGATCCCGGTCAGCTCGCCGTGCAGGGTGCCGTTCTCCGCCCGGACGGTCCTGATGCCGGCGGCCGGGCCGGTGTGCAGGCCGACCGCCAGGGCGCCGATGGTCCGCCCGGAGGCCAGCCGTCCCAGCAGTTCGCCGTCGCCGCAGGCGAGCAGTGCCTCGGTGGCCACGACCGCGCTGGTGAGGTACGGCACCGGGGCAACGGCCCGGCCCAGCTCCTCCAGGACGACGGCCGCCTCGCGGTGGGAGGCGCCCTGGCCGCCCTGCTCCTCGGGCACCAGGAGACCGGCCAGGCCCATGTCCTCGGCGAGGGACTTCCACAGGGCGCGGTCGTGAGGCGCGTCCGACTCGGTGCGGGCGAGCACGCCGGCCGGTGCGCAGTGGTCCGTGAGCAGGTCGCGGACGGCGGCGCGCAGCGCCTCTTCCTCCTCGGAGTACAGCAGATCCGTCATCGGGCGAGGTCCTTCCAGGCGACGTCCTTGTCGGTGCGCGGCTCGGCGGGCAGGCCCAGGACGCGCTCGGCCACGATGTTCAGCAGCACCTCGCTGGTGCCGCCCTCGATGCTGTTGCCCTTGGAGCGCAGATAGCGGTAGCCGGCGTCGCGTCCGGTGAAGTCGACGTGTTCGGGTCGGCGCATGGTCCAGTCGTCGTACAACAGGCCCTCTTCGCCCCGCAGTTCCACCTCCAGGCCGCTGATCTCCTGGTTGAGGCGGGCGAAGGCGAGCTTCATGCCGGCGCCCTCGGGTCCGGGCTGGCCGGCGACGAGCTGCTGGCGCAGCCGCTCGCTGGTGAACCGGGCCACCTCGGCCTCCACCCACAGCGTCAGCAGCCGCTGGTGCAGTTCGTGGGTGCGCAGTTCCGGGCGTTCGCGCCAGGTCTTCGCGACGGGGCCGATCATGCCGCCCTCGCGGGGCTGGGCCATGCCGCCGATGGCGACGCGTTCGTTGTTGAGCGTGGTCTGGGCGACCCGCCAGCCGTCGCCGACCGCGCCGAGGCGGCGGTCGTCGGGGATGCGGACGCCGGTGAGGAAGACCTCGTTGAACTCGGCCTCGCCGGTGATCTGGCGCAGCGGCCGGACCTCCACGCCCGGGTCGGTCATGTCGCAGACGAAGTAGGTGATGCCCTGGTGCTTGGGCACGCCCGGGTCGGTGCGGGCGATCAGGATGGCCCAGCGGGCGAGATGGGCGCTGGAGGTCCACACCTTCTGCCCGTCGACCACCCATCCGTCGCCTTCACGGACCGCCCGGGTGCCGAGCGCGGCCAGGTCGGAGCCGGCGCCGGGCTCGCTGAACAGCTGGCACCAGACCTCCTCCCCGGTCCACAGGGGCCGCAGATAGCGCCGCTTCTGCTCCTCGGTGCCGTACGCGAGGAGGGTCGGCGCGGCCATGCCGAGGCCGATGCCGATGCGCCGGGGGTCGTTGTCGGGGGCGCCGGCGGCCTCCAGCTCGGCCTCCACGACGGCCTGGAGGGAGCGCGGGGCGCCGAGGCCGCCGAGGCCCTCCGGGTAGTGCACCCAGGCGAGGCCGGCGTCGAACCGGGCCCGCAGGAAGTCCAGGCGGTCGGTGCTCGCGGGCGGGTGCTGCGCGAGGAACTCCCGGGTGCGGCTGCGCAGTTCTTCGGTGTCGGTCATGCGGCGGCTCCGTTCTCCGGTACGACGGCGATCCGGCCGGTGGTCACCCCGTCGGCGACCCGCTGTACGGCACCGGCCGCGCCGGCGAGCGGCACCCGCTCGCTGACCAGCGGCCGCACCGCGCCCCGCGCGGCCAGCTCGGTGAGCTGCTCGTGACAGTGCCGGACCAGCTCCGGGTTCTTGGTGTTGTACAGGCCCCAGTGCAGGCCGAGGATCGAGTAGTTCTTCACCAGGGCGTGGTTGAGGGCGGGGGCGGGGATGGTACCGCCGGCGAAGCCGACGACGACGATCCGGCCCTCGAAGGCGACGACCTTGGCGGACTGGGTGTAGGCCTCGCCGCCGACCGGGTCGTAGACCACGTCGGCGCCCCGGCCGCCGGTGGCCTCCTTCACGGCGGCGACGACGTCCTCGGCGCGCCGGTCGATCACCACGTCGCAGCCCAGTTCCCGGGCGACGTCGGCCTTCCGGGCGCCGCCCACCACACCGATCACGGTGGCGCCGGCCGCCTTGCCGAGCTGGACGGCGGCGCTGCCCACGCCTCCGGCGGCGGCGTGCACGAGCAGGGTCTCCCCGGCCGCCAGGCGGGCGCGCCGGTGCAGGCCGAACCAGCCGGTCTGGTAGCCGATGTGCAGGGCGGCGGCCTCGGCGTCGTCCAGCGCGTCCGGCGCGGGAAGCAGGGCGCGGGCGTCGGCGACGGCGTACTCGGCGAAACCGCCGTACGGCAGCGCGGGGTTGGCGATCACCCGGCGGCCGTCCTCGGTCTCGCCGCAGATCTCCACGCCGGGCGTGAAGGGCAGCGGCGGGCGCACCTGGTACTGGCCCCGGCACAGCAGCGCGTCGGGGAAGTTGACGTTGGCGGCGCGCACCCGCAGCAGCACCTGGCCGGGACCGGGCGTGGGCCGCTCCGTCTCCGCCAGGCGCATCACCTCGCTCGGCTCGCCGTTCTCGTGCACTTGCCATGCCTGCATGCGGGGCCTCCACGGGACTGCTTCGTCTGACCGGGTCCGACCGCATACTAAGCGGTCGCTTGCCGATCAGGGAACAGCCGGCGGGACTCCTCGGACGCGGCGGCCGTCACGACCGGGCCGGCCGCGCCCGAACGTGCATCCGCTCCCCCTGCGGTCCGAACAGGCTCAGGAACTCCACCGGGCCGTCTCCGTCCGGCCCGAACCAGTGCGGCACGCGGGTGTCGAACTCGGCCGCCTCTCCCGGCGAGAGCACGACGTCGTGCTGTCCGAGCACCAGGCGCAGCCGCCCGGAGAGCACGTACAGCCATTCGTAGCCCTCGTGGGTACGGGGGTCGGGCTCGGTGCCGCGCGGGGGCTCGATCACCTTGTAGGCCTGGAGCCCGCCGGGCTGCCGGGTCAGCGGATACAGGGTGCGCCCGTGCCGCGTGATCGGCCGGGCCCGCACCCGGGGGTCGCCGACCGGCGGGGCGCCGACCAGTTCGTCCAGCGGGACCTGGTGGGCCTGGGCGATGGGCAGCAGCAGCTCCAGGCTGGGCTTGCGCAGACCGGACTCCAGCCGGGAGAGGGTGCTCACGGAGATGCCGGTGGCCTCGGACAGCGCCGCCAGGGTCACCTGCCGGTCCTTGCGGAGCCGGCGCAGCCGGGGGCCGACCTCGGCGAGAACGTCGTCGGTACTCATGTCCTTATTGCAGATTCGGCAAAGCTGTTTGTCAATGCGGCACCGCGTGGGCGACGGTCGGGGCGGAGGTGGTCACCATGACCGAGAAGTACGAAGTGGTCGTCGTCGGCGGCGGGGCGGCCGGGCTGTCCGCCGCGCTGGTGCTGGGCCGGTCCCGGCGCCGCACCCTGGTGGTCGACGCGGGCGAGCCGCGCAACGCGCCGTCCGCGCACATGCAGGGGTACCTCTCCCGGGACGGCATGTCCCCGGCCGAGTTCCTGGCGGTGGGGCGCGCGGAGATCGCCCGCTACGGGGTGGAGCTGGTCCAAGACCGGGTGGTGGACGCGGTGAAGGAGGCGGACTTCACCGTCGCCCTCGCCGGGAACCGGACCGTGCGGGCCCGGCAGCTGGTGATCGCCACCGGTCTGACGGACGAGCTGCCGCCGGTGCCGGGACTGGCCGAGCGGTTCGGCCGGGACGTGCTGCACTGCCCGTACTGCCACGGCTGGGAGGTGCGCGACCTGCCGACCGGCGTCCTCGCCACCTCGCCGCTCAGCGTGCACCAGGCGCTGATGGTCACCCAGTGGTCGAAGGACGTACGGCTCTTCCTGCACCGGGTGGACGAGGCGGACCTGACCGACCAGGACCTGCGCCGGCTGGCCGCCGCCGGGGTCACGGTGGTGCCCGGCGAGGTGGCGGGACTGGTGGTCACCGGCGACCGGCTCACCGGGGTGCGGCTTTCGGACGGCTCGGTGCACGACCGCGCGGTGCTGTACGCCGCCCCGCGCGCCGTCCCGAACAACGGTCTGCTCGTCAAGCTGGGCGCCGAGCTGCGCGAGACCCCGTTCGGCAGCTACCCGGTGACCGACGAACGGGGCCTGACGAGCGTGCCCGGGCTGTGGGCTGCGGGCAACGCGAGCGGATACGCCGAGCAGGTGGTGAACGCGGTGAGCGGGGGGTACCGGGCGGGCGCGGCGATCAACGCGGAACTGCTGACGGCCGACCTCGACGCGGCCGTGGGGGTGTAGACCCGGCGCCCGCGGTGCACTCTGGGGACATGCTGCTGACCCGGCTGGCCGAGGTGTCCCGGGAGGTCGCCGCGACGGCGGCGCGGTCCCGCAAGACCGCGCTGCTCGCGGAGTTGTTCCGGGAGGCCGAGGCGGCGGACGCGCCGATCGTCATCCCCTATCTGGCCGGGCGGCTGCCGCAGGGCCGGCTCGGCGTCGGCTGGAAGGTGCTGGGCCGCCCGGTGCCGCCGGCCGCCGAGCCGACGCTCACCGTGCGCGAGGTCGACGCCCGGCTCGGCGAGCTGGGCGAGGTGGCCGGGCCCGGCGCCCAGGCGGAGCGGGCCCGGATCGTCGGCGAGCTGATGGGCGCGGCCACCGAGGCCGAGCAGCGCTTCCTGCTCGGTCTGCTCACCGGCGAGGTCCGCCAGGGCGCCCTGGACGCGGTGGCCGTCGAGGGCCTGGCCCGGGCGACCGGCGCGGACCCGGCGGACGTACGGCGGGCCGTGATGCTCGCGGGGTCGCTCCAGACGGTGGCCGGGGCGCTGCTCGGCGAGGGGCCGGCGGCGCTGGAGCGGTTCCGGCTCACGGTGGGCCGCCCGGTGCTGCCGATGCTGGCGCACAGCGCGTCGTCGGTGGCGGAGGCGGTGGAGAAGCTGGGCGCCTGCGCGGTGGAGGAGAAGCTGGACGGCATCCGGGTCCAGGTGCACCGGGACGGCGACCGGGTGCGCGTCCACACCCGCACCCTGGACGACATCACCGGCCGGCTGCCCGAAGTCACCGCCGCCGCGCTGGCGTTGCCGGGCGAACGGTTCATCCTGGACGGGGAGGTGATCTCCTGGGACGCGGCGGGGCGGCCCCGGTCCTTCCAGGAGACGGCGGGCCGGGTCGGCTCGCGCACGGACGTGGCACGGGCGGCCGAGGAGGTCCCGGTCTCCCCCGTCTTCTTCGACGCCCTCGCGGTGGACGGCCGCGACCTGCTCGACCTGCCGTTCGCCAAGCGGCACGCCGAGCTGGCCCGGCTGGTGCCCGGGCCGATGCGGGTGCGGCGCACGCTGGTCTCCGGGCCCGGGGACATCCCGGAGGCGGAACGGTTCCTCGCCGACACCCTGGCCCGGGGCCACGAGGGCGTGGTGGTCAAGGGCCTGGCCGCGCCCTACAGCGCGGGCCGGCGCGGCGCGTCCTGGCTGAAGGTCAAGCCCGTGCACACGCTGGACCTGGTGGTGCTGGCCGCCGAGTGGGGCCACGGCCGGCGCACCGGCCGGCTGTCCAACCTCCATCTCGGCGCCCGCACCCCGGACGGAGGCTTCGCGATGCTCGGCAAGACCTTCAAGGGCATGACGGACGCGATGCTCGCCTGGCAGACCGGACGGCTGGAGGAGCTGGCGGTCGAGGACGACGGCCGGGTGGTCCGGGTGCGCCCCGAACTCGTCGTGGAGATCGCCTACGACGGACTCCAGCGCTCCACCCGCTATCCGGCCGGTGTCACCCTCCGCTTCGCCCGCGTGATCCGCTACCGCGAGGACAAGCGCCCCGAGGAGGCCGACACCGTCCAGGCCCTGCTGGCAGCCCACCCGGAGGCCGGACCGTGACGGTGCGGACGGTGAAGCGGAGCGCGGGACTGCTGTTGTTCCGGCACACGGGCCGGGGGCTCGAGGTGTTGCTCGGCCATATGGGCGGCCCGCTGTGGGCGAAGAAGGACGCGGGCGCCTGGACCGTGCCCAAGGGCGAGTACGACCCCGCGGAGCCGGCCTGGGAGGCGGCCCGGCGGGAGTTCCGGGAGGAGCTGGGGGTGGCGCCGCCCGACGGGGAGGCCGTACCGCTGGGCGAGGTCGTGCAGCGCAACGGCAAGATCGTCACGGCCTGGGCGGTGGAGGCGGACCTCGACCCGGAGACGATCGACCCGGGGACCTTCACCATGGAGTGGCCGCCGCGCTCCGGCCGGCGGCAGGAGTTCCCGGAGCTGGACCGGGTGGCGTGGTGGGGGCTGGACCGGGCCCGTGCGGTGATCATCACGGCGCAGGCCGCGTTTCTCGACCGGCTGGCGGAGCACTCGGGCTGACCCGAGGACCTGTCGCGTTGCGACTTGCCGGGCCGCGCGCGAAGGTCGAGACAAGCCCGCTCCCAGGGAGGTCGGTCATGCCCATCGCAACGGTGAACCCGGCGAACGGCGAGACGCTCAAGACGTACGAGCCCATGGACGAGGACGAACTGGAACGCCGGCTGGAGCTGGCCGAGGCCACGTTCCGTACG
Source organism: Streptomyces sp. SCL15-4 (assembly GCF_033366695.1). Taxonomy (NCBI): domain Bacteria; kingdom Bacillati; phylum Actinomycetota; class Actinomycetes; order Kitasatosporales; family Streptomycetaceae; genus Streptomyces; species Streptomyces sp. SCL15-4. Next base: position 7,046,486 of record NZ_JAOBTQ010000001.1, on the reverse strand, counting down.
TACCGGACGACCTCGTTCGCCGAGCGCGCCCGGCTGCTGAACAAGGCCGCCGATCTGCTGGACGAGGACCAGCGGGAGATCGGCCGGGTCGTCACCACCGAGATGGGCAAGCCGGTCCGGCAGGCCCGCGCGGAGGCGGCGAAGTGCGCGAAGGCCATGCGCTGGTACGCCGAGCACGCCGAACGGCTGCTGGCCGACGAGGAGCCCGCCGAGGCGGACGTGCGCGACTCCGGTGCCTTGCGGGTACGGGTGCGGTACCGGCCGCTCGGCCCGGTGCTCGCCGTGATGCCGTGGAACTTCCCGCTGTGGCAGGTCGTCCGGTTCGCGGCGCCCGCCCTGATGGCCGGCAACGTCGGCCTGCTCAAGCACGCCTCCAACGTGCCGCAGACGGCCCTGTACCTGGAGGACCTGTTCCACCGGGCGGGCTTCGCTGAGGGCTGCTTCCAGACGCTGCTGATCGGCTCCGGCGCGGTGGACGACATCCTGCGCGACGAACGGGTCAAGGCGGCCACCCTGACCGGCAGCGAACCGGCGGGCCGGGCGGTCGCGTCCACCGCCGGCGAGATGATCAAGAAGACGGTGCTGGAGCTGGGCGGCAGCGACCCGTACATCGTGATGCCCTCCGCCGACCTCGACCGCGCGGCCGAGGTCGCGGTGACCGCGCGCGTGCAGAACAACGGGCAGTCCTGCATCGCCGCCAAGCGGTTCATCGTGCACACCGACGTCCACGACGCCTTCGCCGAGAAGTTCGTCGCGGGCATGCGGGCCCTCAAGATCGGCGACCCGCTGGCGGAGGACACCGAGATCGGTCCGCTGGCCGGCGAGCGGGCCCGCGAGGATCTGGTGGAGCTGGTCGACGACGCCCGGCGCGGTGGCGCGCGGGTGCTGTGCGGCGGCGAGCGGCCGGACGGGCCCGGCTGGTTCTACCCGCCGACCGTGCTCGCCGGCATCACGCGGGAGATGCGCGTCCACCGCGAGGAGGCGTTCGGACCGGTCGCCACGCTGTACCGGGCGGAGGACGTGGACGAGGCCGTGCTCATCGCCAACGACTCGGCCTTCGGCCTGAGTTCCAACGTCTGGACCCGGGACGAGGGCGAGGTCGAGCGGTTCGTCCGGGACCTGGAGGCCGGTTCGGTGTACGTCAACGGGATGACCGCCTCCCATCCGGCGTTCCCGTTCGGCGGGGTGAAGCGCTCGGGGTACGGGCGTGAGCTGTCCGGGCACGGAATCCGGGAGTTCTGCAACATCACCACGGTTTGGCAGGGTGCGTGAGGGCCGCGCGACTACCATCCCGTCCTGTGAACCGCGAAGTGACCCTGCCTCTGATCGTCGACGACCGCGGGGCCTTGCAGGTCTCGGCGGCCGACGTGAGTAAGTTGTTGCGGACCGTGGGCGCGCGGTGGCTGCACCTGGTCGAGGCGGGCGAGCAGGCGCTCGACGAGGACACCGTGGCCGCGCTGACGATCGAGCTGGCCAAGCTGGCCGACCGGATCGACGTCGCGTGCATCGCGCACAGCAGCGGAACGCAGTAGACCGCCCGCCACCGCGCTCACCGGGTACCCGGCGGCAGGCGGACGAACCGCCGCCGTCGGCCCGGAGGTAACGGCTGTCCTGCTGTTTTCCCTCGTCCGGGGGCATGAATCGCCCGTCGGGCCGGACCCCGCGTCCCCGGTTCGGAGTAACCCAACGCGAGATCCATCGCCCTCCCGGGTGACGGTGGAGGGAGCGCCCACAGGCGCGAACCCACCTTCTGACCGGCGGGCGAAAGCCTTCCGGAACGCGGAAAGCAGGGACGGTTCATGGCGACCTTGTGCAAGCCCTCGGTGTCGGTCCCGGAGTACGTGATCACGATGGAGGAGACGCTGGAGCTGGCGCGCTCCCGCCACGCCGACCACCCACAACTGTCACTGGCCCTCAGGCTGATCGAGAACACCGGCGTCAAGACGCGGCACATCGTCCAGCCCATCGAGGAAACCCTCAGGCATCCGGGCTTCGAGGAGCGCAACAAGCTCTACGAGGCCGAGGCCAAGGCCCGGGTCCCCGCCGTGATCCAGCGGGCGCTGGACGACGCGGAACTGCTCACCAGCGACATCGACGTGATCATCTACGTGTCCTGCACGGGCTTCATGATGCCCTCGCTCACGGCCTGGCTGATCAACGAGATGGACTTCGACAGCACCACTCGCCAGCTCCCGATCGCCCAGCTCGGCTGCGCGGCCGGCGGCGCGGCGATCAACCGGGCGCACGACTTCTGCTCGGCCTATCCGCACGCGAACGCGCTCATCGTGGCCTGCGAGTTCTGCTCGCTGTGCTACCAGCCCACCGACCTCGGCATCGGCTCGCTGCTCTCCAACGGGCTGTTCGGCGACGGCATCGCCGCCGCCGTGGTCCGCGGGCGCGGCGGCCGGGGCGTCCGCCTGGAGCGCAACGGCTCCTACCTGATCCCGAAGACGGAGGACTGGATCGCCTACGACGTGCGCGCGACCGGCTTCCACTTCCTGCTGGACAAGCGGGTGCCGACGACCATGGAGCCGCTCGCCCCGGCCCTCAGGGAACTGGCCGGCACCCACGGCTGGGACGCGTCCGACCTGGACTTCTACATCATCCACGCGGGCGGTCCGCGCATACTCGACGACCTGAGCAAGTTCCTCGAGGTCGATCCGCACGCGTTCCGGTTCAGCCGGGCCACGCTCACCGAGTACGGCAACATCGCCAGCGCCGTCGTCCTGGACGCGCTGCGCCGGCTGTTCGACGAGGGCGGCGCCGAGGACCGGGCGCGCGGGCTGCTCGCCGGGTTCGGCCCCGGTATCACCGCCGAGATGACGGTCGGCCGCTGGGCCGACGGGGACGGGGCCGGGCGGTGACCGCGCCGGCGCTCCCCGAGACCCTGCCCCCGGTGAGGCACTGGCCGGCGCTCGATCTGCCCGGGACCGACTTCGACCGGGTGCTGGCCGATCTGATGGCGGAGGGCCCGCTCACCCGGGTCCAGCTGCCGCACGGCGAGGGCTGGGCCTGGCTGGTCACCCGGTACGAGGACGTGCGCCGGGTGACGAACGACCCCCGCTTCAGCCGGGAGGCGGTCATGGCCAAGCAGGTCACCCGCCTCGCCCCGCACTTCATCCCCGAACCGGGCGCGGTCGGCTTCCTCGATCCGCCCGAACACACCCGGCTGCGCCGCTCGGTGGCCGCCGCGTTCACCGCCAAGGGCGTGGAACGGGTCCGCGAGAAGGCGCGCGCCCAGCTGGACGAGCTGGTCGACGAGCTGCTGCGGGGCGGCCCGCCCGCGGACCTCACCAGCGCGGTGCTCGGCCCGTTCCCGATCGCGGTGATCTGCGAGCTGATGGGCGTCCCGGCCGGCGACCGGCACGCCCTGCACACCTGGACCGGGCTGATCCTCTCCTCCTCGCACGGCAAGCGGATCAGCGAGCGGGCCAAGCGGGAGATGGCCGCGTACTTCGCCGGGCTGATCGGGCGGCGCGGGCAGGGCACCGGCGAGGACGTCACCTCGCTGCTGGGCGCCGCAGTGGGCCGCCGGGAGATCACCCGGGACCAGGCCGTCGGCCTCGCCGTCCTCCTCCAGATCGGCGGCGAGGCGGTCACCAGCAACAGCGGACAGCTCTTCTACCTGCTGCTGACCCGTCCCCGGCTGCTGGAACGGCTGCGCGCGGAGCCCGGGCTCCGGCCGCGGGCGATCGACGAACTCCTGCGCTACATCCCGCACCGCAACGCGGTCGGGCTGTCCCGCATCGCCCTGGAGGACGTGGAGATCGGCGGTGTCCGCATCCGCGCCGGTGACCCGGTCTACGTCTCCTACGTGGCCGCCAACCGCGACCCCGAGGTCTTTCCCGACCCGGACACCATCGACGTCTCGCGCAGCCCCAACCCGCACGTGGCCTTCGGCTTCGGCCCGCACTACTGCCCCGGCGGCATCCTGGCCCGCCTGGAGGAGGAGCTGCTGGCCGACGCCCTGCTGGACCGGGTACCGGGCCTCAGGCTGGCCGTGCCGCCGGACCAAGTGCCGTTCAGGAAAGGCGCGTTGATCCGCGGTCCCGAGGCCCTGCCGGTGACGTGGTGAGCCGCCCATGACCGAGATCGAGGGACTGTACGTGCCACCGGGGCGCGGCCGTGTCGTCGAGACCCCGGCCCAGCGGGTGACGTTCAAGGTCACCGGCACCCACTCGCGGATGGCCTCCACCTTCGAGGTGGAGGTCCCGCCCGGCTTCGACGTCGGCGCCCATGTGCACACGCGCAGCGAGGAGTTGTTCTACGTCCTCGAAGGCGAGCTGGACGTCCTCGCCTTCGAGCCGCGCATCCGTACGCCCGACAACTGGCAGAGGTGGCAGTCGCGTTCGGGCAACCGGGTGGTGCGCGCGACACCGGGCACGGTCATCGTCGTACCGCCGGGCTGCCCCCACGCCTTCGCCAACCCCACGGACGCCCCGGCGAAGATGTTCTTCCAGGCCTCTCCCCCGCCCGACCACGAACGCTACTTCGAGGAACTCCTGGAGATCCTGGCCGACGGAGGTCCGCCGGACCAGGAGGCGATCGAGGCGCTGCGGGCGAAGTACGACATCGAGCAGCTCACGCCTTTGAAGCACCGGTGAGAGGGCGGAGCCGTACGCGGTGTGCGGCTCCGCCGCGGCGCTAGCGGATCGGCATGCCCGACAGCGTCCGCGCGATGACCAGCCGCTGGATCTCGCTCGTCCCCTCGAAGATGGTGTAGATCGCGGCGTCCCGGTGCATCCGCTCCACCGGGTACTCGCGCGTGTATCCGTTGCCGCCCAGGATCTGGACGGCCTGCGCGGTCACCTTCTTCGCGGTCTCGCTCGCGAACAGCTTGGACATGGACCCCTCGGCCGCGGTGAACGGCCTGCCGTTGACCGCCATCCAGGAGGCCCGCCACACCAGCAGCCGCGCCGCGTCGATCCGGGTGCGCATGTCCGCCAGCTGGAAGGCCACGCCCTGGTTGTCGATGATCGGCCGCCCGAACTGCTCGCGCGTCTTCGCGTAGTCGAGCGCGACCTCGTAGGCGGCGCGGGCGGTGCCCACGGCCATGGCGCCGACGGCCGGCCGGGAGGCCTCGAAGGTGGCCATGGCCGCGTTCTTCACGCGCTCGCCCCCGGCGGCCTTGGCCTTCTCCCGGGCCCGTGCGAGCCGCTCGTCCAGTTTCTCCTTGCCGCCGAGCAGGCAGGAGCCGGGCACCCGGACGTTGTCGAGGACGACCTCGGCGGTGTGCGAGGCGCGGATGCCGTGCTTCTTGAACTTCTGCCCCTGGGACAGGCCGGGCGTGCCCGGCGGGACGATGAAGGAGGCGTGGCCCTTGGAGCCCAGCTCCGGGTCGACGACGGCGACGACCACGTGGACGTTGGCGATGCCGCCGTTGGTCGCCCAGGTCTTCGTGCCGTTGATCACCCACTCGTCCTTGGCCTCGTCGTACACGGCCCGGGTCCGCATGGAGGCCACGTCGGAGCCGGCGTCGGGCTCGGAGGAGCAGAACGCGGCGACCTTGACGTCGTTCTGGTCGCCGTACATCTGCGGGATCCAGGTGCCGATCTGCTCGTCGGTGCCGTTGGCGAGGACGCCCACGGCGGCGAGGCCGGTGCCCACGATGGACAGGGCGATGCCCGCGTCGCCCCAGAACAGCTCCTCCATCGCCATCGGGATGCCGAGGCCGGTGGGGTCGAAGTACTGCTGCGCGTAGAAGTCGAGGGAGTAGATGCCGACCTTCGCGGCCTCCTGGATGACGGGCCAGGGCGTCTCCTCGCGCTCGTCCCACTCGGCCGCCGCCGGGCGGATCACGTCCTCGGCGAAGCCATGGAGCCAGTCCCGGACTTCCTTCTGCTCGTCGTTCAGCTCCATGGTGAACTCGGCCATGTCCCCTCCAGCGGCGGTGCGATGTTACTAACGGTAACGAGAGTCTGTTACCGGCCGGTAGGAATGTCAACCGCCGCGGGCCCCTCGCCCTCCCGTTCGATGCCGAGGCCGCGGTCAGTGTTAGTTTGCGCAGGCGTCACCGAATCAGCACGGGTGGGGAGAGCACATGGACACCACACAGCGGACCGAGCAGCAGCGGTCCGCCGACCGCCGCCGGCGCGAGCTGCTGGAGGCCGCCGACCGGGTGGTGCTGCGCGACGGCCCGCAGGCGTCGATGAACGCGATCGCGGCGGAAGCGGGGATCACCAAACCGATCCTCTACCGGCACTTCGGCGACAAGGGCGGTCTTTACGCGGCCTTGGCCAAGCGGCACACCGACGCCCTGCTGTCCTCGCTGCGGGCGGCGCTGGACGCGCCGGCCGGCCGGCGCGAGCGGGTCGAGTCCACCCTGGACACCTATCTCGCCGCGATCGAGGCACGGCCCCAGGTGTACCGGTTCCTGATGCATCCGGCCGAGGGCGGCACCGGCGGCGAGCAGGGCTTCGACGTCGGCAAGCACTCCGTGCCGCTGCTGCGGCGGATGGGCGAGGAGCTGGCGCAGGTCATCGAGGAGCGCGTGGACCTCGGCCCGGAGAGCCAGCGGCTGGCCCGGGTGTGGGGCCACGGGATCGTCGGGATGATGCACGCGGCCGGCGACTGGTGGCTCGGCGAACGTCCCTGCTCCCGCGCCGACCTGGTGCGCTCCCTCGCCGACCTGCTGTGGGGACGCCTGGCCGCCGCCGGCGACCGGGTGGGCGGCCCCGGGTTCTGACGCCCGCCCTCCCGGCCGCACCCGCGCTAGCGCTCCGTGCCGCTCCCCCGGTGCCACGGAGCGCGGGAGACCTGCCGCATCAGCCTCCGGTGACGCCATCCCGTCAGACGGTCGGCGTAGATCCCGCCCTCCAGGTGGTCGCACTCGTGCTGCAGGCACCGGGCGAAGAAGCCGGTGCCGTGCACGGTGACCGGCTCCCCGGTCACCGTCCGGCCCTCGACCACCGCGTGGTCGTAGCGCTCGGTGCCCGCCTCCAGGCCCGGCAGCGAGAGACAGCCCTCCGGTCCCCGGATCACCACACCGTCCGCCTCCACCAGCCGTGGGTTCACCACATGACCCAGGTGGCGCACGTCCTCGTCGTCGGGGCAGTCGTAGACGAACACCCGCAGGGGCACGCCCACTTGGTTCGCCGCCAGTCCGACACCGCGCGCCGCGTACATCGTGGCGAACAGGTCCTCCACGAGGTCCGCGAGGGCGGGGCCGAAGTCGGTGACGTCCCGGCAGGGCTCGCGCAGCGGCGCGTCGCCGAGCAGGGTGAGAGGCCGGACGCGCCCGCGGGCGCCCGGAATGGAACCGTGTCGCATGGCGGCAAGGGTACGGTTCGTTCAGCTCACGCCCGCCGCGCAAGGGTTTGGGCCGGGATTCGGGTGTGCGAATGGATCTCGATAGGCTGAGGGTCCCACCACGCTGCCGGATGGCCCCAGGCGCGGCGCGTACGCAAGGAGGATCGAGAACTGATGGCAGGCAACTCGGACCCGCTCTCGCCGCGGGCCAAGCTGGCCGTGACCGCGGGCAAGGCGGTCGCTGCGGCATCGCGCGCCGCGGGACGCGGCAGCGGGTCGGTGATCGGCGGCCGGGTCGCGCTGAAACTCGACCCCGACCTGCTCGGGCGGCTCGCCCAGAGCCTGGACGTCGTCCTGGTGTCGGCGACCAACGGCAAGACCACGACCACCCGGCTCATCGCCGAGGCGCTGCGCGCCGCGGGCCCGGTCGTGTCCAACGCGCTCGGCGCCAACATGCCGGCCGGCATCACCTCCGCGCTCGCGGGCGGCTCGGACGCGAAGTTCGGCGTCATCGAGGTCGACGAGAAGTACCTGGCCGGTGTGGCCCGGGACACCGACCCCAAGTGCATCGCCCTGCTGAACCTCTCGCGGGACCAGCTGGACCGCGCCGCCGAGACCCGGATGCTCGCCGAGAACTGGCGCGAGGGCCTGGCCGGGACCAAGGCCGTCGTCGTCGCCAACTGCGACGACCCGCTGGTGGTCTGGGCCGCCTCCTCCTCCCCGAACGTGGTCTGGGTCGCGGCCGGGCAGATGTGGAAGGACGACGCCTGGTCCTGCCCGTCGTGCGGCGGCGTGATGCAGCGCCCCGGCGACGACTGGTTCTGCGGCGAGTGCGGCTTCCGCCGGCCCACGCCGAGCTGGGCGCTCTCCGGCGACCACGTGCTGGACCCGCACGGGTCCGCCTGGCCGATCCACCTCCAGCTGCCGGGCCGCGCCAACAAGGCCAACGCCGCCTCCTCCGCCGCCGTCGCCGCCGTCTTCGGAGTGCCGCCGCAGGTCGCCCTGGAGCGGATGTACCAGGTGCAGGCCGTGGCCGGCCGGTACGACGTCGTCCAGTTCCAGAACCGCGATCTGCGGCTGCTGCTGGCCAAGAACCCGGCCGGCTGGCTGGAGACGTTCTCCCTGATCGACCCGCCGCCGGCGCCGGTGATCCTGTCCGTGAACGCCCGCGGGGCCGACGGCACCGACACCTCCTGGCTGTGGGACGTCGACTACACCCGGCTGACCGGCCACCCGATCTTCGTCATCGGCGACCGGAAGCTGGACCTCGCCGTCCGTCTGGAGGTCGCGAACCAGCACTTCCAGGTCTGCGACAGCCTCGACCAGGCCGTGCAGATGTGCCCGCCGGGCCGGATCGAGGTCATCGCGAACTACACCGCGTTCCAGGACCTGCGCCGCCGCGTCGGCAACTGATCTTCGAAGGGGCGATCACCTCATGAGCGACAACCAACTGCGGCTGGTGTGGATCTACCCGGACCTGCTGAGCACCTACGGCGACCAGGGCAACGCCCTCGTCGTGGAGCGGCGGGCCCGGCAGCGCGGCCTGGACGTGGCCCGGCTCGACGTGCGCAGCGACCAGCCGATCCCGACCTCCGGCGACATCTATCTGATCGGCGGCGGCGAGGACCGTCCGCAGCGGCTCGCGGCCGAGCGGCTGCGCCGGGACGGCCATCTGCACCGCGCGGTGGAGAACGGCGCGATCGTCTTCTCGGTGTGCGCCGGCTACCAGATCCTCGGCCACGAGTTCATCAACGACCTCGGCCAGCGCGAGCCGGGCCTCGGCCTGCTCGACGTGGTGTCGGTGCGCGGCGAGGGCGAGCGGTGCGTCGGCGACGTCCTCGGGGACATCGACCCACAGCTCGGGCTGCCTCCGCTGACCGGCTTCGAGAACCACCAGGGCGTCACCCACCTCGGCCCCACCGCCCGCCCGTTCGCCCGGGTGAAGATCGGCAAGGGCAACGGCACCGGGGACGGCACGGAGGGCGCGTACAACGGGACCGTCTTCGGCACGTACATGCACGGGCCGGTCCTCGCCCGCAACCCGCTGATCGCCGACCTGCTGCTGAAGCTGGCGCTCGACGTCAACGCGCTGCCGCCGATCGACGACCGCTGGTACGAGGCGCTGCGCAACGAGCGCATCGCGGCGGCCCAGCAGCCCGCCTGACCGGCTGGAAAGGGACGGGACGGCAGCCCGCGCGACCGTCCCCTCAGCGGGATTCCGGCGTGCTCCGGCAGACTCCCGGCGGGCCCGCCTGACGGCTCGACCGCTCACATGTGCGGGCGCGTCCAGCAGGCGGACGCCCGCTACGGAGCCACCCCCTGGCGCCGGTAGGGTGGCCGGGAATCCGCCGGACAACGTGGTCCGGTTCACCCGGCCCACGTTGAGAAGGTAATTCGGGCTATGCGCATTGGTGTCCTCACGTCCGGCGGCGACTGCCCCGGCCTGAATGCCGTCATCCGGTCCGTCGTGCACCGTGCCGTCGTCGACCACGGCGACGAGGTCATCGGTTTCCGGGACGGCTGGAAAGGCCTCCTGGAGTGCGACTACCGAAAGCTCGACCTCGACGCCGTGTCCGGCATCCTGGCCCGCGGCGGCACCGTCCTCGGCTCCTCCCGGGTCCGCCCGGAGCACTTGCGCGACGGCGTGGAGCGGGCCCGGGGCCATGTGGCGGAGCTGGGCCTGGACGCGATCATCCCGATCGGCGGCGAAGGCACCCTGAAGGCGGCCCGGCTGCTCTCGGACAACGGGCTGCCCATCGTGGGCGTGCCCAAGACCATCGACAACGACATCGCCGTCACCGATGTCACCTTCGGTTTCGACACCGCGGTGACCGTGGCGACCGAGGCCCTGGACCGGCTGAAGACCACCGCCGAGTCCCATCAGCGGGTGCTCATCGTGGAGGTCATGGGCCGGCACACCGGCTGGATCGCGCTGCACTCCGGCATGGCGGCCGGCGCCCACGCCGTCGTCGTGCCCGAGCGGCCCTTCGACATCGAGGAGCTGACGCGGAAGGTCGGCGAGCGGTTCGCGGCGGGCAAGCGGTTCGCCATCGTGGTCGCCGCGGAGGGCGCCAAGCCGCGCCCCGGCACCATGGAGTTCGACGAGGGCGGCACGGACGTCTACGGCCACGAGCGCTTCGCGGGCATCGCCCGGCAGCTGTCGGTCGAGCTGGAGCACCGGCTCGGCAAGGAGGCCCGGCCGGTGATCCTCGGGCATGTGCAGCGGGGCGGGACGCCCACGGCGTACGACAGGGTGCTGGCCACGCGGTTCGGGTGGCACGCGGTGGAGGCGGTGCACCGGGGCGAGTTCGGGGCGATGACCGCGCTGCGCGGGACGGACATCGTCATGGTGCCGTTGGCCGAGGCCGTGGAGACGCTGAAGACGGTCCCGACCGAGCGGTACGCCGAGGCGGAGTGCGTCTTGTAGTTCACAGAAGAACAACCCGCCCCCGGTCGCGGCCGCGACCGGGGGCGGTTCTACTCTTGGGGCGGACAACTCGCACAACCCCCACGAAACAGGAGCCGGCGGATGGATCACAGCGGGCACGGCATGACGATGGATCTGCCGCCGTTCACGCTGGGGCGAGGGCTCGAGTGGTCGGCGGAGCCGTTCTTCCTCGTCGCCTGTCTGGCCGGGCTGGCCCTGTACGGCTGGGGTGTCGTCCGGCTGCGGCGGCGCGGGGACGCCTGGCCGGTGAGCCGTACCGTCTCCTACGTCGTCGGTGTGCTCACCATCGCGCTGGTGATGTGCACCAAGCTGAACGACTACGGCATGGTCATGTTCAGCGTGCACATGGTGCAGCACATGGTGATCAGCATGCTGTCGCCGATCCTGATCCTGCTCGGCGCCCCGGTCACGCTGGCGCTGCGCGCGCTGCCGGCCGTCGGCAAGGGCCGCAAGGGGCCGCGCGAGCTGCTGCTGATGCTGCTGCACAGCCGGTACATGCGGGTGATCACCCATCCCGCGTTCACCATCCCGCTGTTCATCGCGAGCCTGTACGCCCTGTACTTCACCCCGCTGTTCGACTTCCTGATGGGCTCGAAGACCGGGCACATCGCGATGATGGTGCACTTCCTCGCGGTCGGTGTGGTGTTCTTCTGGCCCATCATCGGCGTGGACCCCGGTCCGCACCGGCCGGGTCATCTGATGCGGATGCTGGAGCTGTTCGCGGGCATGCCGTTCCACGCGTTCTTCGGTATCGCCCTGATGATGGCGTCCACGCCCATGGTGAGCACCTTCGAGCACCCGCCGGCCTCGCTGGGCATCGACGCGCTGTCCGACCAGAGTTCCGCCGGCGGCATCGCCTGGGCGTTCAGCGAGGTTCCGTCGGTGCTGGTGCTGATCGCGCTGCTGTTCCAGTGGTACCGCTCCGAGCAGCGGCAGGCCAAGCGCCAGGACCGGGCCGCCGACCGGGACGGCGACAAGGAGCTGGAGGCGTACAACGCCTACCTGGCCTCGCTGAGCGCCCGCAAGGGCTGAGTCGGGCGTCCTTCGCGGGCCGGAGCCGGGGGCTCCGGCCCGTCGCCGTATCCCGCCCGGGCGGGAATGGGGGCACCATGGGTCGGGACGGACCACGAGGAGGGTGTCGCGATGCCCGGTTCCACGAACGGTTCCACCAAGACGATGGGGGCTCTCACGGCCGGCACGCTGGTGCTGGTGACCGCCTACACGGTCACGCTCGGCAGCAACGGCTGGCTGTGGTTCGGCTGGGTGGTGCTGGGTCTGCTGACCCTCGCCGCGATCGTCGTCCGGTCCTGAGCCACGGCGCGCGGGAGCTGGCTACAGTGCCCGCATGAACAGCAGGACACCCGCGTTCGACGAGCTGGACCGCCGGATCGTCACGGCCCTCATGGCGAACGCCCGGACCAGTTTCGCGGAGATCGGCGTGGACGTGGGGCTGTCCGCGACGGCCGTCAAGCGGCGCGTGGACCGGCTGCGGGAGACCGGGGTGATCACCGGGTTCACGGCGACGGTCAGGCCGGCCGCGCTGGGCTGGCGCACGGAGGCGTACGTCGAGGTGTACTGCGAGGGCGCGGCCCCGCCCCGGCGCCTGGCGGAGGTGGTCCGCAACCATCCGGAGATCGCGGCGGCCATGACGGTGACCGGCGGCGCCGACGCGCTGCTGCACGTGCGGGCCCGGGACGTGGAGCACTTCGAGGAGGTGCTGGAGCGGATCCGCGCCGAGCCGTTCATCCGCAAGACGATCAGCGTGATGGTGCTGTCCCACCTGCTCCCCGAGAGCCCGGAGGCGGGCGCCACCCACGCGGCCCCCGGATGACCGCACCGGGCGCGCGGGACGCCGTACGCCGTCCGGTCGGGCGCGCGGAGTCGTGTCCCCGGCGCGCAGGAGTCGTGCGTGCGCCCCGGTGAGAACGCAGTGATGCTGCACATCCGCGCAGCTTTCCGCGCTTGTCGCCCGTCTGCCTCCCTTTCTACCGTGGTCTCACCCCCTCAGTGACACACAGGAAAGCGGAGGGCACCCTCTGTGACCGAACGTTGTGTGCCGCGTCCCCGGCGATTCCTCGTCTGCGAACCCAGACACTTCGCCGTCCAGTACGCGATCAACCCCTGGATGCACCCCGGCCGGCCCGTCGACGTGGATCTGGCCCGCGAGCAGTGGCGGTCGCTGGTCCGCGCGTACGAGGATCACGATCACACCGTCGAGCGCGTGGAGCCGGTCCCCGGCCTGCCGGACATGGTGTTCGCCGCCAACGCGGCCTTCGTGGTCGGCGGCCGGGTCTTCGGCTCCCTCTTCCACGCCCGTCAGCGACGCCCGGAATCGGAGCACTACGACACCTGGTTCAAGGCGGCCGGCTACGACGTGTACCGGCCCGAGTCGGTGGCCGAGGGCGAGGGCGACCTGGTGTGGACGGGCCGGTACGTGCTCGCCGGCACCGGGTTCCGCACCACGCCCGAGGCGCACCGGGAGGCGCAGGAGTTCCTGGGCCGGCCGGTGATCGGTCTCAGGCTGGTGGATCCGTACTTCTACCACCTGGACACGGCGCTGTTCGCGCTCGACGACGACAACATCTGCTACTACCCCGAGGCGTTCTCGCCGGGCAGCCGGGAAGTGCTCCGGCGGCTGTTCCCGAAGGCGGTGCTCGCCACCCGCGCGGACGCGCTGGCGTTCGGCCTGAACTCCGTGTCCGACGGCCGGCACGTCTTCATCGCCCCACGGGCCGAGGCGCTCGCCGGCCGCCTCGCCGGCCACGGCTATGTCCCCGTCCCCGTCGACCTGTCCGAGCTGCACAAGGCCGGCGGCGGCATCAAGTGCTGCACCCAGGAGATCCGCTGATGACCGCACCCGCGCGCCCCCGTACGTCCGACGAGCTGATCCGCGCGGAGCAACCGGTGCTCGCGCACAACTACCACCCGCTGCCCGTGGTCGTGGCCCGGGCCGAGGGCAGCTGGGTGGAGGACGTGGAGGGCAACCGCTACCTCGACATGCTGGCCGGCTACTCGGCCCTGAACTTCGGCCACCGGCACCCGGCGCTGATCGACGCCGCCCACCGCCAGCTCGACCGGCTCACCCTGACCTCCCGCGCCTTCCACAACGACCGGCTGGCCGAGTTCGCCGAGCGGCTCGCGGAGCTGACCGGGCTGGACATGGTGCTGCCGATGAACACCGGCGCGGAGGCCGTGGAGAGCGGCATCAAGGTCGCCCGCAAGTGGGCGTACGACGTGAAGGGCGTGCCGGCCGGCCGGGCGACGATCGTGGTCGCGGCGGAGAACTTCCACGGCCGGACGACGACGATCGTCGGCTTCTCCACGGACGAGACGGCCCGCGCCGGCTTCGGCCCCTTCACGCCCGGCTTCAAGGTCGTGCCGTACAACGACCTGGCCGCGCTGGAGGCGGCCGTCGACGCCACCACGGCGGCGGTGCTGATCGAGCCCGTCCAGGGCGAGGCGGGTGTGATCGTGCCGGACGACGGCTATCTCGCCGGGGTGCGCGAGCTGACCCGCCGCACGGGCTGTCTGTTCATCGCGGACGAGATCCAGTCGGGCCTCGGCCGCACCGGCCGTACCCTCGCCGTCGAGCACGAGAACGTGATGCCGGACCTGCTGCTGCTCGGCAAGGCGCTGGGCGGCGGCATCGTGCCGGTGTCGGCGGTGGTGGCCCGGCGCGAGGTGCTGGGGGTGCTGCACCCGGGTGAGCACGGGTCGACGTTCGGCGGCAATCCGCTGGCCGCGGCGGTCGGCACGGCCGTGGTCGGGCTGCTGGAGACGGGTGAGTTCCAGCGCCGGGCGGCCGAGCTGGGGGTGATCCTGCGGGACGGGCTGACGGAGCTGGTGGGCCGGGGCGTGACCGGGTTCCGGGCGCGCGGGCTGTGGGCCGGTGTGGACGTCGACCCGGCGCTCGGCACCGGCCGGGCGATCAGCGAGCGGCTGATGCGCGAGGGGGTCCTGGTGAAGGACACCCACGGCTCCACGATCCGGCTGGCGCCGCCGCTGACCGTCACGGCGGAGGAACTGCGGTCGGCGCTGGGCGCGCTGGAGAAGGTGCTCGCCTGAGGCACGCGCGGGCGGGGACCGGTGACGCTACCGGCCCCCGCCCTCGTGTCAGCCGGCGCCGAGGAGCCGCTTCATCTCCTTGATCTCGGCGTCCTGCGCGGTGACGATGGCGTCCGCCATGGCCTTGGCGTCGCCGGAGCGGCCCTTCCGCTTCTCTGTGGTGGCCATCTCGACGGCGCCCTGGTGGTGCTCGACCATCAGCGACAGGAACCGGGTGTCGAAGTCCTTGCCGGTGGCCTTCTTCAAAGCGGCCATGTCGGCCTCGCTCATCATCCCGGTCATCCCGGCGTGACCGGAGTGGTCCATGCCGGCCATCGGGACCTGCTCGCCCCAGGACTTCAGCCAGCCGGTCAGGGTGCGGATCTCGGGGTCCTGCGCCTTCTCGATGCGGGCGGCGAGGTCCTTCACCCGCGCCGAGGAGGCGCGGCCGGCGGCGAGTCCGGCCATCTCCAGGGCCTGCCGGTGGTGCGGGATCATGCCCTGCGCGAAGGCGACGTCCTGGGCGTTGTGCGCGCCGGCCGACGCGCTCGGCGCGGCGGAGGCGGCCGAGGCGCCGTGACCGGTGTGGCCGGTGCCGCCGTGGTCGCTGTCGTCGCCGTCGCCGCCGCAGGCGGCCAGGACGAGGGCGGAGGTCAGCGCGACGACGGCGAGGGCGGCGCGGCGCGTCAGGGTACGGGTGGTCATGCGGAGAACTCCTGCTGCTCGAAAGGGATGTGAGGCACGCGTGCGCACGGCCGCGGGCCCCGCGTGCGGCGGGGCGGGCGCGGCCGGGGCGGCCTCTAGATCCGCAGGAGCTGGAGTTCGGCCAGGTCGGGCGGGGCGCGGGCGCCGTCCGGCGCGGTGGCGCGGGCGGCGAGCGGGCAGCGGACCGGGGCCGGGCCGGTCACCGGGTCCGGGGCCGGCGCGGGCAGTTGCGGCCCGTCGTCCGGCGCGCCGGAGGCGCAGCTGGGGTCGGCGTGGTGCAGCCGGTGGCCGCCGCCGTGGCCGTCGCCGCCCGGACAGTCGTCGACGGCGCCGAGCGCGGCCGTCATGTGCGCGCCGCGGGCGTGTTCCGCGTGCCCCGCACCGCCGCCGGGCGCGAGGGCGTGCATGCCCAGCAGCCCGACCAGCACCGCCAGCACGAACAGCGGGCGGTACCGCCGAAGCGGTCGCCGAAGGTGCTGTCCGGTGGCGTGCATGGGGTCATCGTACGGGGGCGTGCGACGGCGCGCGGACGAGGCCCGCCGACCGTCCGCGCGCCTGGTCGGGCGGCACGGCGCGCGGGCGACCGGACGGTGTACGCCGCGCGGCGCGGTACTGGTCGCGGGGAACGGGGCAGCAGATGAGGACAAGGGGCGCTCGGGCCGGCCGTCCGGCCCCTGTGCCGCACCGCCGCCGGTGCGCCGCCGGCCTGACGGAGTGAGGCGAGCCGTGTTCTACA
Organism: Streptomyces sp. SCL15-4; assembly: GCF_033366695.1. Lineage (NCBI taxonomy): Bacteria > Bacillati > Actinomycetota > Actinomycetes > Kitasatosporales > Streptomycetaceae > Streptomyces > Streptomyces sp. SCL15-4. The sequence continues at coordinate 7,030,305 of NZ_JAOBTQ010000001.1, read as the reverse complement.
ACCTCCTCAAGTACGTGCTGCTGGGTCCACTGCTCAGACTGGTCTTCCGGCCCCGGATCGAGGGGCTGGAGCGGGTGCCCGCGTCGGGTCCGGCGATCATCGCGGGCAATCATCTGTCGTTCTCCGACCACTTCTTGATGCCGGCGGTGCTGAAACGCCGTATCACCTTCCTCGCCAAGGCCGAGTACTTCACCGGTCCGGGACTGAAGGGCCGGCTCACCGCGTTCTTCTTCCGCGGCGCCGGGCAGATCCCGGTGGACCGCTCCGGGAAGGAGGCGGGGCGGGCGGCGATCCGCGAGGGCCTCGGGGTGCTGCGCCGGGGCGAGCTGCTCGGCATCTATCCGGAGGGCACGCGGTCGCACGACGGCAGGCTCTACAAGGGCAAGGTCGGGGTCGCCGTGATGGCGCTGACGGCAGGCGTGCCGGTGGTGCCCTGCGCGATGATCGGCACGTTCGAGGCCCAGCCGCCGGGCAGGGTCGTGCCGCGGATCCGTCCGGTGACGATCCGCTTCGGCGAGCCCCTGGACTTCTCCCGCTACGCCGGAATGGAAGGCGAGAAGGCGGTGCTGCGGGCGGTCACCGACGAGATCGTCCACGCGATCCTGACCCTGTCCGGGCAGGAGTACGTCGACGAGTACGCGGCCGTCGTCAAGGAGCGCCAGGCCGCGAGGGCGCGCAGGTTCCCCCGGGCCCCGCTCGGCTGACCTCTGCCGTCGGCAGAAGGCCCGCCCGGCGCCGGCGGGCGTGCCTACGCTCGCGGCATGAGAAGAGCTGTGGTGATCGGGGCGGCCGGGCAGATCGGCCGCCCGGTGGTGGACGCGCTGTCCCGGGACGGCTGGGCGGTGACGGCGGCCTCGCGCGGTGGGAGCCGGGACGCGGGCTGGGACGCGGGGGTGCAAACGGCCCGGCTGGACCGCGCCGACGGCGACGCCCTGGCCGCGCTGGTGGGCGACGGCTGCGAGCTGCTGGTCGACGTGGTCGCCTACGACGCCGGGCACGGCCGGCAGCTGACGTCTCTCGCGGACCGGATCGGCTCGGCGGTGGTGATCTCCAGCGTGGCCGTGTACGAGGACGGCGCCGGGCGGGGTTTCGACACCCAGGGCGAGCCGGACGGCTTCCCGGTGTACCCGGTGCCGATCCCCGAGACCCAGCCGACGGTCGCGCCGGGCGAGGCCACCTACAGCACCCGCAAGGCCGCGCTGGAGCGGGAACTCCTGGCGGCGGGCGGGAGGTTGCCGGTCACCGTGTTGCGGGCGGGCGCGGTGCACGGGCCGTACAGCCCGCTGCCGCGCGAGCTGTACTTCGTCAAGCGGAACCTGGACGGGCGCGGGCGGCGGGTGCTGGCGTACCGGGGAGAGAGCCGGTTCCATCCGTCGAGCACCCGCACCCTCGCCGAGCTGGTGCGGCTGGCGGCGGCCCGGCCGGGCTCCCGGGTGCTCAACGCCTGTGACGAGCAGGCGCCGACGGCCGCCGGCATCGGCGCGGCGGTCGACGCGGTGATGGGGGCCACGACCCGGACGGTGTGCCTGGACGGTCCGCCGGTGGGCTCGGTGGGCCGCACGCCGTGGTCGGTGCCGCTGCCGGTGGTGTACGACATGTCCGCCGCCGCGCGGGAGCTGGGCTACCGGCCGGTGGTGTCGTACGAGCAGAGCCTGCCACGGACGGTGGAGTGGCTGGCCGGGAGCTTGCGCGGGCGGGACTGGCGGGAGGCGTTCCCGCTGCTGGCGCGGGCGTATCCGGACCTGTTCGACTACGCGGCGGAGGACGCCTGGTACGCGGCATAGGCCAGGGGCGGCCGGAGCTTCCGGCCGCCCCTGGTCGGCGTGGTGCTGCGGTTACGGCTTGGGCGTGGCGTGCGGGGCGCAGGTCACGTCCTTGCCGTCCAGCGCGCCCTTGAGCAGGTAGGCGTCGACACGCTGGTTGACGCATGGGTTGACCAGGCCGGTCACGCCGTGGGAGCCCGCGTTCTTCTCGGTGATCAGGCGGGAGCCCTTGAAGCGCTTGTGCAGCTCGACGGCACCGCCGTACGGGGTGGCGGCGTCCCGCGTGGACTGCACGATCAGCACCTTCGGCAGGCCCTTGTGGGTGGTGACGTCGACCGGGGTGTGCTGCTTGGCCGGCCAGGTGGCGCACGGCAGGTTCATCCAGGCGTTGGACCAGGTCAGGAAGGGGTGGTCCTTGTGGAGCCGGGTGTTGTCCCGGTTCCACTTCTGCCAGCTGGTGGGCCACTTGGCGTCGGCGCACTCGACGGCCGTGTAGACGGCGTTGCCGTTCTCGGAGGCGATGTTGCCCGCGGTGTCCGACAGGTCGGGGGCGGCGGCGTCGACCAGCGCCTGGGTGTCACCGGCGACGTACTTGCTGAAGACCGTGGCGACCGGCACCCACGAGGAGTCGTAGTACGGCGCGCTCTGGAAGAAGGAGGTCAGCTCGGCGGGACCGACGACGCCGCCGATCGGGTGCTTCTTCGCGGTGGCGCGCAGCTGGAGCCACTTGGCCTGGACGGCGGCGCGGGTGGTGCCGAGGTGGAAGGCGGCGTCGTTGGCGGCGACCCAGTCCTGCCAGTCCTTCCAGCGGCCCTCGAAGGCGACGTCCTGGTCCAGGTTGGCCTGGTACCAGATCTTCTCGCGGGAGGGGTCGACCACGCTGTCCACGACCATGCGGCGCAGGTGGCCCGGGAAGAGGGTGCCGTAGACGGCGCCGAGGTAGGTGCCGTAGGAGACGCCGAGGTAGTTGAGCTTCTTCTCGCCGAGCGCGGCGCGGATGACGTCCAGGTCGCGGGCGGTGTTGGGGGTGGTCATGTGCGGCAGCATCGCGCCGCTGCGCTCGGCGCAGCCCTCCGCGTACGCGCGGGCCAGCTTGCGCTGCGCGGTCTTGTCGGCCTCGCTGTCCGGCACCGGGTCCGGCTTGGGCGCCTTGACGTACTCCTGCGGGTCGACGCAGGAGATGGGCGTGGAGTGGCCGACGCCGCGCGGGTCGAAGCCGACGAAGTCGTAGGCCTTGGCGGCGTTCGCCCAGATGGCGTTGTGGGTGGTGACCCGGCGCGGGAAGCGCAGACCGGAGCCGCCGGGGCCGCCGGGGTTGTAGACGAGCGCGCCCTGGCGCTCCTTCTTGGTGCCGGTGTTGCCGATGCGGTCCACGGCGAGCTTGATCTGCTTGCCGTAGGGGTGGGCGTAGTCGAGCGGCACGCTGACCCAGCCGCACTGGATGGGCTTCTCCAGCCCCCAGTCGTCCGGGCAGTCCTGCCATTTGATGCCCGCCTTGGCGGCCCGGGCGGCGGCTGTCTCGGCGCCCTTGGCCTCCCGGTCCGGTGCGGGCCGGGAGGCGGCACCGGCCACGGGCGCCGACACGGCGCCGGCGATCAGTGTGGCGGTGACGAGTACTCCGGCGGAACCGAGTGCCAGCAGGCGGCTCTTCGGTCTGTTGTCCCTCACGTGGGCCCCTCCCCCTACCTCGATGCGAGTGGTCAGACGGGGATCCTCTCGGCTGTGAGGCAGCCGGGGACAGGGTTTGCCGGGCATCTTTACCAATCCGATAACCGGATGATCATGTCCCGTTGAGGGAAGCGTCACGCCATGAGGCCGCGTCATGCCGTCGCCGGTCCGCGGCGCTCGTCGTGGCAGGTCGCGCCGTTCACCGTGCCTTTCGGGGCGCGGGTCAGCCGAGTTCGGCCAGTACCCCGTCCAGGGTCCGGCGCAGACTCAACGCGTCGGGGGCCACCGCGCTGACGAGCGCCGCGGGGCCCGCGAGCGGGACGAGGGCCGCGTACCCGCCGAGCATCCGCGCGGACGGCGGGTCCGTCGCGAACTCCGGTCTGACGACAACCAGTTGGCCTACCGCCCGATGGCCGGCCAGCACCGCCGGGCCGTCCCAGCCGCCCGGTGCGCCGGGTCCGCAGGCCAGCTCCTGGTCCAGCACGGTCCGGCCCGCCACCCGGACGGTCAGCCGGCTGGTGAGCCGCCCGGACTGTTCCCCGGCCCGGCCCAGCACCTGCTCCTCGCGCAGCACGAGCCGGGCGCCGGCGCCGAGTTCGGCCCGGGTGGTGACGTACAGGTCGCTGCCGTGGGCGGAGATCAACTGCTCGGGCAGCCAGCGCAGTTCGGCACCGTCGGCCACGTCGAGCCGGACGTCGTACCGGGCCTCGTCCTTGGCCTGGCCGGGCAGGGCGAGAGTGGCGGCGGCCGACCCGACGTGCAGCCGGGCACCCTCCTCCGCCCGGGCCCGGAGGGTGAAGCGGTCGCCGCCGAGCGGTCCGCTCATCGCGCCGACGAGCACGACCTTCGCCCAGGAACCGGCGGACCGGGTGCGGCGCGGCGCCAGCGGGCCCTCGCCGTCCAGGACGGGCAGGGCCGTACCGCCGCGCCCGTCGGCGCGGGCCACGATCCGGGCCCTCGCCCGGACCCCGGCGACGGTCATGCCGCCCACGCGGCGAGCCGCCCCCGCACCCACGCGGCCACGTCGGCGACCCCGGCCTCGCCGCGCAACGACTGGAAGATCACCGGGAGTTCGGCGCGCTGCGCCTTGGCGTCGGCGGCCATCCGGGCGAGGTCGGAGCCGACGTACGGGGCGAGGTCGGTCTTGTTGATCACGAGCAGGTCGGCGGTGGTGACGCCGGGGCCGCCCTTGCGCGGGATGTCGTCGCCGCCGGCCACGTCGATCACGAAGATCTGCGCGTCCACGAGTCCCTTGGAGAAGGTGGCGGTGAGGTTGTCGCCGCCGGACTCCACGAGGATGAGGTCCAGCGGGCCGACCGCGTCCTCCAGGTCCTCCACCGCTTCGAGGTTGGCGGAGATGTCGTCGCGGATCGCGGTGTGCGGGCAGGCGCCCGTCTCCACGGCGGTGATCCGCTCGGGCGGCAGCACGGCCTCGCGGAGCAGGAACTCGGCGTCCTCGCGGGTGTAGATGTCGTTGGTGACGACCGCGAGGGACAGCTCGTCGCGCAGCGCGCGGCACAGGGCGGCGACGGTGGCGGTCTTTCCGGACCCGACGGGCCCGCCGAGCCCGACGCGCAGGGCACGGCGGGTCCCGTCCGGGCGGTGGGCGTCCGCGCTGACGGCGGAGGGGGCGGAGTGGGAGTGGTCGAGATGCATGGACGGCTCCTTGTGCGAGAGGCCTGGGACCGGTGGGGGGACGGGACTGCTCTTCGGCCGGGCGGGCGGGCTCATGACGCGAACAGCCGGACCGGCCACGCCGCGTGGGCCTCGGCCATGACCTCCAGCAGCGGTGCCGAAGCGGCCGGCAGCGCGTCGGCCCCCTCGGCTGCCACCGCCCGTGCCGCCTCCACCGCCGCGTCCGCGACACGGTCCAGCTCGGGCGCCAGCCGGGCCAGCACGCCCGTCGCGTCGAACGGGTCGAGGCTCAGCAGCCGCACGGTGGCCGTCGCCGGCCCGCTCACGCTCTCGTAGACCGCGCAGTAGGCCGCGTCCTGCGGTGCGAGTCCGGCCGCCCGGGCCGCCGTCCCGAGCACCACCGGCTGATGCGCGCCTCGGGGGAACTCCCGCGCCAGTGCGTCGAGTTCGGCCGACGGCCAGCCGGCCCTCGCGGCCCGCAGCAGCTGCCGGCCCAGGCGCCGGGCGGCGGCCCGCAGGGCCGGGGACGGGGTGCGCGCGTCGGCCGCCGCGTCCAGCTCGCGCGGGTCGCAGCCGAGGACGGCCGCCGCCGCCAGCGCGCCCGCGACCAGCCCGGTGGTGTGCAGCCGGCCCCGGCAGAACTCCTCCAGGCTCGCGGCGTCGGTGATGCGTCCGGCCTTGACGGCGGCCTCGGCCCCGCCGGAGTGCGCGTGCCCTCCGGCGGGGAAGCGGCCGTCGGCCAGGACGAGCAGTGCTGCCCGTGTCATCGGAAAAAACGCCCGTCAGAAGAGGAAGTAGCGCTGGGCCATGGGCAGTTCGGCGGCCGGCGTGGCCTCCACCAGCTCGCCGTCGATGTGCACGGCGAAGCTGTCGGGGTCGATCCGGACGTCCGGCCGGGCGTCGTTCTCCCGCATGTCGGCCTTGGTGACCGCGCGCGTGGACTCGATCGCCACGAACCGCTTGCCGAGCCCGAGGCGCTCCGGCAGCCCGTCCTCGAGCGCCAGACCGGACACGAAGTTGACCGAGTTGGCGGCCGGGGCCCGGCCGATGGCGCCGTACATCGGGCGGGGCAGGATCGGCTGCGGAGTGGGGATGGAGGCGTTGGCGTCGCCCATCTGCGCGTAGGCGATCTGCCCGCCCTTGATCACCAGCAGCGGCTTGACCCCGAAGAACGCGGGCTCCCACAGCACCAGGTCGGCGAGCTTGCCGCTCTCCACGGAGCCGGTCTCGGCGGCGAGGCCCTGGGCGAGCGCCGGGTTGATGGTGTACTTGGCGACATAGCGCCGTACCCGGTGGTTGTCGGCGCGGCCGTCGCCGGGCAGCGCGCCCCGCCGGCGCTTCATGACGTGCGCGGTCTGCCAGGTGCGCAGGACGACCTCGCCGACGCGGCCCATCGCCTGGGAGTCGGAGGAGATGATCGAGATCGCGCCGAGGTCGTGGAGGACGTCCTCCGCGCCGATGGTGGACGGCCGGATCCGGGACTCGGCGAACGCCAGGTCCTCGGGGACGGCCGGGTTGAGGTGGTGGCACACCATCAGCATGTCGAGGTGTTCCTCGGTGGTGTTGACGGTGAACGGCCGGGTCGGGTTGGTGGAGCTGGGCAGGACGTTGGCCTGGGAGACCACGGTCATGATGTCGGGCGCGTGACCGCCGCCGGCGCCCTCGGTGTGGTACGAGTGGATGCCCCGGCCCGCGATCGCGGCGAGGGTGTCGCCGACGAAGCCCGCCTCGTTCAGCGTGTCGGTGTGGATGGCGACCTGGATGCCGGTGCGGTCGGCGACGGTGAGCGCGGCGTCGATGACGGCGGGCGTGGAACCCCAGTCCTCGTGCAGCTTCAGGCCGACGGCGCCGCCGCGGATCTGGGAGAGCATCGCCGCGTGGCTGACGGTGTTGCCCTTGCCGAGGAAGCCGACGTTGACCGGGTAGGCCTCCATCGCCTCCAGCATCCGGGCCAGGTGCCAGGGGCCGGGGGTGACGGTGGTGGCCTTGGAGCCCTCGGCGGGGCCGGTGCCGCCGCCGACCAGGGTGGTGATGCCGGAGGCCAGCGCCTCGTCGGCGACCTGGGGGCAGATGAAGTGGACGTGGGCGTCGATGGCGCCGGCGGTCAGGATGCGGCCGTTGCCCGCGATGATCTCGGTCTCGGGGCCGATGACCAGGTCGGGGTGGACACCGTCCATGGTGTCGGGGTTGCCGGCCTTGCCGAGGGCGGTGATCCGGCCGTCGCGGATGCCGACGTCGGCCTTGACGATGCCCCAGTGGTCGACGACGACGGCGCCGGTGATCACGGTGTCGGGGGCGCCCTCGGCCCGGGTGGCGCGGGACTGGCCCATGGACTCGCGGATGACCTTGCCGCCGCCGAAGACCGCCTCGTCGCCGGAGGCGCCGGGACCGCCGGAGCGGTCCTCCTCGATCTCGATCAGCAGATCGGTGTCGGCGAGCCTGATCCGGTCGCCGGTGGTGGGGCCGAACAGGTCGGCGTAGGCGTCGCGGGCGATCTCAGGCATCGAGGGCACCTCCGGTCTCGCCGCGCAGCCCGGGCACGATCCGGGCGCCGGACAGCGGCACCAGCTCGACCTCGACGGGAATGCCGGGCTCGAAGCGGACGGCGGTGCCGGCGGCGACGTTAAGGCGCCTGCCGCGGGCGGCGGCGCGGTCGAAGTCCAGGCCGGGGTTGGCCTCGGCGAAGTGGTAGTGGGAGCCGACCTGGACCGGCCGGTCGGCGGCGTTGAGCACCGTCAGACGAGTGACGTCACGACCGTCGTTGAAGGTGACGGGGCCGTCCGCGAACAGGATCTCTCCGGGAATCACCGCGGGCCGCCTCAGATGATCGGTTCGTGGACGGTGACGAGCTTGGTGCCGTCCGGGAAGGTGGCCTCCACCTGCACGTCATGGATCATCTCGGCGACCCCGTCCATGACGTCGTTCCTGGTCAGGACCTTCCGGCCGGAGGACATCAGCTCGGCGACCGTGCGGCCGTCGCGCGCGCCCTCCAGGATGTGCGACGTGATGAGGGCGACCGCCTCGGGGTGATTGAGCTTGAGCCCGCGGGCCTTGCGCTTCCCGGCGACGTCGGCCGCCACATGGATCAGCAGCCTCTCCTGCTCATGCGGGGTCAGTTGCACGTCCCACCTCATTGTCCTTGCTCCGGACCGTGCGGGGTCCGGTCGCCGCAGCCACCACGACGGGGATAGGTGTAACACACAGACAAATCCCCGGATCGTCCTCAATCCCGGGCAGAAAAACCCCAGATGGCGTGGATGGGCAGGCTAGAACGCCGGAGTTTCAACGACGTTAACCAGACTTTGGCCGGTGCATGACCGCGTCATGGGATGCCGCAGAGACAACGGGCGGGCTCTCCCGCGGAGGCGGGAGCGGGCTCAGGGGGCGTCCGGCCGGCGGTGCTCCGCCGCTATCCCGAAGCGCTGCCGTTCGCGCGGCACGGCACCGGCCCCGCCGACCGCCGAGACGGAGCTGACGACGCGCTCCTCGCCCGTCTCGCCCGCCTCGTCCAGCGCGTCCAGCCGCTCCAGGTCGGCGGCCGAGACCAGCGCGACCAGCGGCTTGCCGTGCCGGGTCACGACGACGCGCTCACCGCCGTACACCACGCGGTTGATCAGGTCGGCGAGTTCAGCCCTGGCTTGCGTCACCGGAATCTCGTAGGCCATGCCCCCATCATAACGTGGCGTACGTACTGTACATTCTGTACAGAAGTCGAGCCCATCGGGGCCTCGTCAGAGGAGGCGTATGTCCATGCACCGACCGTCCGCCCGGCACGTCCTGCCCGAGTTCACCGAGCGCACCGCTGGCACGGTGCGCACCCTGGACCCGTACGCGCGGCTCTTCCAGGACCGGATCGTCTTCCTCGGCACAGCGGTCGACGACGCGGCGGCGAGCGACGTCACGGCCCAGCTGATGTATCTGGAGCACCAGGCGCCGGACCGGGACATCACGCTGTACGTCAACTCGCCCGGCGGCTCCTTCGACGCCATGGCGGCGGTCTACGACACGATGCGCTACGTCAGCTGCGACGTGGCGACCTACTGCCTGGGGCAGGCCGCCGCCTTCGCCGCGGTGCTGCTCGCGGCCGGCGCCCCGGGCAAGCGGTTCATGCTGCCCGGCGCCCGGGCCGTGATCCGGCAGCCCGCGCTGTCCGAGCCGGTGCGCGGCCGGCCCGGCGACCTGCTGGTCCGGGCCGGCGAGCTGGCCCGGGTCCGCGCCACCGTGGAGGAGATGCTCGTCCGGCACACGGGGCGCACGGCCGCGCGGGTCCACGAGGACCTGGAACGCGACCTGATCCTGGACGCTCCCGGGGCGCTGGCGTACGGCCTGGTCGACGCCGTCGTGCCCGCCCGCCGCGACACGCCCGGCGCACCGGAGGCGAGGTGAGCCGCCCGTGCTGCCGGACCTGCCGCCGCTGCCCGCGCTGACCCGCGCCGAGGGCGAGTTGATCGATCGTTATCTGGAGGCCGTCGACCTGCTCGGCCGGGTCAATCCGGCCCGGCACGGACCCTCCTACGGCGCCTTGCGCGCCGCCCAGGCCCTGGTGCGCAAGGCGGCAGAGCTGCGGGACGCGCTCGCGCTGATGCACGAGCGGGGCGAGACGGAGCTGCACGGGGACACGCTGGCACGGGCACTGCGGGTGCTGGACGGCGAGCGCCGGGCCGCTCGCGTCGCGCTCCCGCCGGACGGCGTCGGCTGAGGCGGACGCCGGTCCGGCCCGACGGCGCCGCCGCGTCGACACGCGTCGTTCGGACCGGAGTTGAAACGGCCCGAACGACGTACCGCCGACCGGTGTACATCCCGATCGGATTCCGGGTCTCCCGAGTTGCGCAAGGCATGGGTCCATGGGTCACCACGGAGACACATCTGCCCAGGTCCGGGGCTACGACGATGATCTGACGGGGCCTCGAACGGACCACTGTCCACCCGAACGGGTGAGTGGTGAGTAACGCCACAAATCCCCGATTCCGTTGGGATTTTCAGACAGATCTGAGCCAAGATCCCTGTCTGACGACAAGCCCCCGCCACCGCGGCGGGGCGATCCGGGCGGACGCCGAGTCCTGCCGCCGCCCGGATGACCGGTCGACGGAGTGGATCGGCAGGAGTGGAGGACCCAAGCAAGGCGGGTCGCCGGAACGGATGTCCAGCAGTCCGACACAGAGTCGGGCGCGGGGCGGAGGTTCCGAGCAGCCCTTGGGGTGAAGCCGTGGCAACGCGGCCGGGCTACTTCGCCAGCCCGAATCCGACAGGTCATCCTTCACAGGCGGCTGACGAAGGGTTGCGCATGACTGCGCTCAATCGAGTCCCGTCGCTGATGGCCCGGGCCGGCACGGCCTCGGCACTCACTCTCGCCGCCGTGGGCGGCTCGATCGCGGTGCCCGGTCTCGCCACCGACGCCTCCGCCGCGACCATCGCGACGAAAGCACTCAAGGTCGCGGCCTCGAAGAAGGGCTCTCCGTACCGGTGGGGCGCCACCGGGCCGCACAGATTCGACTGCTCGGGTCTGACGCTCTACTCGTTCAAGAAGGCCGGCAAGAAGCTGCCGCGTACCGCCGCCCAGCAGTACAACAAGACGCACCACGTCTCCGCCCGCCACCGCAAGGTCGGCGACCTGGTCTTCTTCCACTCGGGTTCCAGCGTCTACCACGTCGGCATCTACGCCGGCCACAACAAGATCTGGCACGCCCCCAAGACCGGGGACGTGGTGAAGCTCCAGAAGATCTGGACCAGGAGCGTCTGGTACGGCCGGGTCAGCTGACCCGCCCACGGCCCCGAGCGGCTCCGGCAGGGCCGCTCCAGCGCCACCGGCGCTCCCCGGAGCCCGCCTTGAGCACTCGGGCGGCCCGGGGTGCGACGCGGCCGCCTCGGGGGCGTGCGGGCGGGCACCGGGCCGGCCTGCCGCCTCCCGGAGCGTACGGGCGGCCTGACGGCTCGGATCGGGCCCCGTAGTACCCGACGAGCCTTCCCCCGCCGCGTACGGGCGGGGGAAGGCTCGGGGCCGGCCGAGTTGCCCCGGCGGACCGACGGGACCCGCCACACGCCGACCGAGCGGCGTCTCCACCGCCACCCGGCACGTCCCGGACGACCGGGACGCTTTGCCGGCATCGCACGCCTCGGCAACACCGGAACGCACCGGTTGCCGTCGGCACCGGCGGCGCTCCCGCTTCTGCCGCCGCCGAGCACCACCCGGACGGGTCCGCCGCCCGCCGGCACAGAGACGCCGGGACAGCCTCGGTACGCACCCGACCACCACCACCGCCGAGCGCCACCGGAACACACCTCTGCCACCGGCAACCCACGCCACCGGAACACCCCGGCTTCAACCGCCGCACCCCGGAACGCGCCCACCACCCGCCGGCACAAGGACGCCAGGACAGCACCAGCGCGCTCGTGGAGCGCGCCCGCTTCTGCCGCCGCCGAGCACCGCCCCGGTGGGTCCGCTGCCCGCCGATACAGAGACAGCAACGGAGCCGTCCTCCAGCGGGACGTACGGCCCGGCCCTTCCCACGGCTGACCGCGGCTCCGGACCGTCCGCGTGGGCAGCAGCGGGTCCGCTGGGCTCGCCTCCCGCCCCCGCGTGCCTGCCCCGGCGCGGGGCTCACGGATGGGGGGACGTGGCGCCGAGTCCTCGGTGCGCGCAGGCGAAACGTATCCGCTCGCGAAGATCCTTGCCGTACTTCCGCCGGGCCGGGTCAGCGTGCCGGGGCTTCCGGTGGCCGGCCGACCGGGACCGGTGCCGCCGGGAGGGTCCAGGGCAGTTCGATGGAGACCGTCTTGCCGCCCTCGCGGGTCGGGCGGACGCGGAGCCGGCCGCCGCACTCCGCGGTGAGCCAGCGGATGATCACCATGCCGCGCCCGTTGTCCTGCTGGACCGCCGCGGGCAGTCTCTTCGGGAACCGGGGATGGCTGTCCGTGACTCCGATGCGCAGTTGTTCGTCCTGGCGCAGCGCGATGTCGACCGTGAAGGTGGGTGACTGGCCGAACGTGTGCTGGACGGCGTTCGTGGCGAGTTCGGAGACGATGAGCCGCACGGTGTCGGCCGTCTCGGTGTCCGACGGCAGGCCCCACTCCGCGAGCGTGCCCACGACGTAGGAGCGGGCGGCCGACACCGAGGCGGGATCGCTCGGCAGAGTGACGGAGGCTTCCAGATGGTCTGCCATGGCGAGGTCGTCCCTTTCCCAACGGGACCGTGGTCCTCCGTACAGCGGTGGGTTCGAGTACGGTCCCGGACTGGTGCTTGTCCGTCAGACTGCCATCACCGGGACGGTCACGGGGGGCGATCCACCAAGATATGCATATATCTGTCGCTCGAAGCGGTGAACTCTGCGACGCGAGACCGTATCGGGACGGTCCGGACGGAGTAAGGAGGAGCCATGCAGAACGGTCCCGCGGTACGCCGTCGCAAGCTCGGCGCCGAACTGCGCACGCTGCGCAGCGACGCCGGGCTCACCAGTGGTGAGGCGGCCCGGCTGGTCGGCTGGCACCAGTCGAAGGTGAGCCGTATCGAGACGGGCGCCAGCGGCGTGAAACCGGCCGATCTGCGGTTGCTGCTGGATGCCTACGGAGTGCGGGACAGGCATCTACGGGAGTTGCTGCTGATACTGGCGGGGTCGGAGGAGACGAGCGGCCGGCACCGCTGGTGGCACGCCTACCGGGGCGTACTGCCGCCCACCTACCGCGATTTCATCAGCCTGGAGTCACAGGCGAGCGCGATGCGCACCCTGGAGACCACGGTGGTGCCCGGTCTGCTCCAGACCGCCGAGTACGCCCGCGCGGTGACCCGGGCCGCCGTGAAGGACCTGGACGAGGACCGCCTGGACACGCTGGTGGAGGTGCGTCTGGCCCGGCAGGACGTGCTGCGGTCGGACCCGCCGCTGGCGCTGAGCGCCGTACTGGACGAGGCGGTGCTGCGCCGCGAGGTGGGCGGCCCGGGAGTGATGGCCCGGCAGCGCCGGCGGCTGATGGAGGCCGCCCGCCTGCCGCAGGTACGGCTCCAGGTGCTGCCCTTCACCGCGGGGGCGCATATCGGCCTCACCGGGCCTTTCGTTATCTTCTCATTTCCGAGCACTTCTGATCTGGACGTGGTTGTTCTCGACCAGCTGACGAGTAGCCTCTACCTGGAACGGAAAGAAGACCTCATGGCCTACTCCGAGGCCTTCAGCACCCTTCAGTTCCACGCCCTTTCCCCCGAGGACTCGTTGGACTACATCGCCGGGATAGGTGACGGCGCGTAAGGAGGCACCATGTCCGCTCTGCCTCGGAACGTCCCTGCCAGTACCGACCTGCACGACGTGCGCTGGCTGCGCAGCAGCCGCAGCACGGGCGCGAACAACTGCGTGGAGACGGCACGGCCGCGCTCCGGCCCCGCGGCCGGACTGCTCGCCGTGCGCGACTCGAAGAACCCGGCCGGACCCGCCCTGCTCTTCTCCCCCGAAAGCTGGACGGGATTCGTGACCGGGCTCTGACCACCTCGACCGCTCTGACCGTCCCGCTCAATTTCGTTCAATATTCCATCGTTTTCGTGCGGCACACGGCCGTGTCACGCCGACTCACGGTCGTGTTTCGCCGATGACGCGTACAGCACGTTCGACCTCGGCCTCGGAGAGGTCCGCGCGTGCGGTCAGCCTCAACCGTGAGATGCCGTCGGGCACGGAGGGAGGACGGAAACAGCCCACGGCCAGCCCCGCCGAGCGGCAGTCGGCCGCCCAGCGCACCGCCCGCTCCGGGGACGGAGCGCGCACGGAGACCACCGCGGCGTCCGGACGCACCGCCTCCAGGCCCGCGGCGGTCAGCCGTGCGTGCAGTTCCGCGGCCACCTCGCGGGCCCGCGCCGCCCGTCCGGGCTCGCGCTCCAGCAGCCGCAGCGCCGCCAGCGCGGCACCGGCCGCCGCCGGCGCCAGACCCGTGTCGAAGATGAACGTCCGCGCCGCGTTGACCAGATGGCCGATCACCCGCTCCGGACCCAGCACCACACCGCCCTGACTGCCCAGCGACTTCGACAGGGTGGCCGTGACCACCACGTCGTCGGCGCCCGCCAGACCGGCCGCGTACGGCGCTCCCCGGCCGCCGTCGCCCAGCACGCCGAGGCCGTGGGCGTCGTCCACGACCAGTCCCGCGCCGTACTCCCGGCAGGCCGCGGTCAGCGCGGCCAGCGGCGCCCGGTCCCCGTCGACCGAGAACACCGTGTCGGAGACGACGATCGCGGCGCCGCCGTGCGTGCCCAGCGCCTTGCGCACGGCCTCGGGATCGGCGTGCCCGACGACCTGGGTCTCGCCCCGGGCGAGCCGGCAGCCGTCGATGAGGGAGGCGTGGTTGCCCGCGTCGGAGACGATCAGCGAGCCGTGCGGGCCGAGCGTGGTCACCGCGGCCAGGTTCGCGGCGTACCCGGAGGAGAACACGAGAGCCGCCTCGAACCCGCAGAACGCGGCCAGCGCGCGCTCCAGTTCGGCGTGCAGCTCGGTGCTCCCGGTGACCAGCCGGGAGCCGGTGGAGCCGCCGCCCCAGCACCGGGCGGCCTCGGCGGCCCCCTCGGTGACCTCGGGGTGGCGGGACAGGCCCAGGTAGTCGTTGCTCGCCAGGTCCAGCAGCGGCGAGTCGGCGGGACGCGGGCGCAGGGTGCGCACGAGCCCGGCGCGGCGGCGCGCCTCGGCCTGCTCGTCGATCCAGCCGAACGCCATGGCTCCTCCGGTGCTTTTGTAGGTATCGAACAGACCCTAGCGGCACGGTCGGCCGCCCAGGATGTGGCAATACCCACACGATGAACCGTCTGTGTTGTGCCAAGTCTCCTTGGCCGGGAGCGGTTCCGTAGGACAGGATCGTGGCTCATGGACCTGCTGAACACGCTGGTGGACAAGGGGCTTCGGCGCGAACCGCCGACGCGCGAGGAAGCGCTCGCCGTGCTGGCCACCTCCGATGACGACCTGCTCGACGTGGTGGCCGCGGCCGGAAAGGTACGCCGGCACTGGTTCGGGCGACGGGTGAAACTCAACTATCTGGTCAACCTCAAGTCGGGCCTGTGCCCCGAGGACTGCTCGTACTGCTCCCAGCGGCTGGGCTCCAAGGCCGACATCCTGAAGTACACCTGGCTCAAGCCCGACGAGGCCTCCCAGGCCGCCGCCGCGGGCCTCGCGGGCGGCGCCAAGCGGGTGTGCCTGGTGGCCAGCGGACGCGGCCCGACCGACCGGGACGTGGACCGGGTCTCGGAGACCATCAAGGCGATCAAGGAGCAGAACGAGGACGTCGAGGTATGCGCCTGCCTCGGTCTGCTCTCCGACGGCCAGGCCGAGCGGCTGCGGGCGGCGGGCGCGGACGCCTACAACCACAACCTCAACACCTCGGAGTCCACGTACGGGGACATCACCACCACCCACACCTACGCCGACCGGGTGGACACGGTGCGCAAGGCGCACGCGGCCGGTCTGTCCGCCTGCTCGGGTCTCATCGCGGGCATGGGCGAGAGCGACGAGGACCTGGTGGACGTGGTGTTCTCGCTGCGCGCGCTGGACCCGGACTCGGTGCCGGTGAACTTCCTGATCCCGTTCGAGGGCACTCCGCTGGCCAAGGAGTGGAACCTCACCCCGCAGCGCTGCCTGCGGATCCTGGCGATGGTCCGGTTCGTCTGCCCGGACGTGGAGGTCCGTATCGCGGGCGGCCGCGAGGTCCATCTGCGCAGCATGCAGCCGCTGGCGCTGCACCTGGCCAACTCCATCTTCCTCGGCGACTACCTGACCAGCGAGGGCCAGGCCGGCAAGGCCGACCTGGACATGATCGCGGACGCCGGGTTCGAGGTGGAGGGCGCCGGGGAGGTGACGCTGCCGGAGCACCGGGCCGGGGCCGCGCACGGGTGCGGGTCGCACGCGGAGGCGGGCTGCGGCTCGCACGCGGAGGCCGGCTGCGGTTCGCACGAGGGCGGCGGGGTGTGCGGTACGGCGGGCGTGCCGGCCGCCGCCGATCCCCGTACCGACCTCGTCGCCGTCCGCCGCAGGGGTGCCGGTACGGACCTCGCGCCCAATGCCTGAGCTGGGCGTCGCGGAGCTGCTGGAGCTGGACCGGCGGCATGTGTGGCATCCGTACGGCCCCATGCCCGGCCGGGTGGACCCGCTCGTCGTGGAGGCGGCGAGCGGGGTCCGGCTGCGGCTGGCGGACGGTTCGGGCGAGCTGGTCGACGGCATGTCGTCGTGGTGGTCGGCCATCCACGGCTACAACCACCCGGTCCTGAACGAGGCCGCGCGCGAACAGCTGGGCCGGATGAGCCATGTGATGTTCGGCGGGCTCACGCACGAGCCCGCCGTCCGGCTCGCGAAGCTTCTGGTCGACCTGTCACCGGACGGTCTGGAGCATGTCTTCCTGGCCGACTCGGGGTCCGTGTCGGTCGAGGTCGCGGTGAAGATGTGCCTGCAGTACTGGCGTTCGCTGGGCCGGCCGGCCAAGCGGCGGCTGCTGACCTGGCGGGGCGGCTACCACGGTGACACCTGGCAGCCGATGTCGGTGTGCGACCCCGAGGGCGGGATGCACGAGCTGTGGACCGGTGTGCTGCCGCGCCAGGTGTTCGCGGACCCGCCGCCCGCCGGGTACGAGGAGTCGTACGCGGAGCACCTGCGGGAGCTGATCGCCCGGCACGCGGACGAGCTGGCCGCGGTGATCGTGGAGCCGGTGGTGCAGGGCGCGGGCGGGATGCGCTTCCACTCCCCCGGGTATCTGCGGGTGCTGCGGGAGGCGTGCGACGCGCACGACGTGCTGCTCGTGTTCGACGAGATCGCCACCGGTTTCGGCCGCACCGGCGCGCTGTTCGCGGCGGACCACGCGGCCGTCGCCCCCGATGTGATGTGCGTCGGCAAGGCGCTGACCGGTGGTTATCTGACGCTGGCGGCCACCTTGTGCTCCGGCCGGGTGGCCGACGGCATCTCGCGCGGCGAGGTCCCGGTGCTCGCGCACGGCCCGACGTTCATGGGCAACCCGCTGGCGGCGGCCGTGGCCTGCGCCTCCGTCGAACTGCTGCTGGGCCAGGACTGGCTCGGCGAGGTCAAGCGGATCGAGGCGGGACTGCGCGAGGGGCTGGCCCCGGCGCGGGACCTTCCCGGGGTGCGCGACGTCCGCGTCCTCGGTGCCATCGGGGTCGTCCAGCTCGACCACCCGGTCGACATGCGGGCCGCGACGGACGCGGCGGTACGGGCGGGCGTGTGGCTGCGCCCGTTCCGCGACCTGGTCTACACGATGCCGCCCTACGTCGCCTCGGACGAGGACGTGGCACGGATCGCGCGCGCGGTGTGCGCCGCGGCGCGGGAGGGATGACATGCGGGTACTGGTGATCACGGGCACGGACACGGAGGTCGGCAAGACCGTCACCACCGCCGCCGTCGCCGCCTCGGCGCTCGCGGCCGGGCGGTCGGTGGCCGTGCTCAAGGCCGCCCAGACGGGTGTGCGGCCGGACGAGCGCGGGGACGCGGACGAGGTCGCGTGGCTCGCGGGACCGGTCACGGCGGACGAAACGGCCCGGTTCCCGGAGCCGTTGGCGCCGAACACGGCGGCCCGGCGGGCCGGGATGGCGCCGGTGCGTCCGCGCGAGGTGGCCGAGCGGGCCGCCAAGCTGGCCACCGAGCACGATCTGGTGCTGGTCGAGGGGGCGGGCGGGCTGCTCGTCCGGTTCGACGCGGACGGCGGCACGCTGGCCGACGCGGCCCGGCTGCTGAACGCGCCGGTGCTGCTCGTCGCGCGGGCCGGGCTCGGCACGCTCAACGCCACGGAGCTGACGGCGCGCGAACTGCGGCGCCGTCAGCTGGAGTTGGCCGGTGTGGTGATCGGCAGCTGGCCGGGCGACCCGGACCTGGCCGCCCGCTGCAACGTGGCCGATCTGCCGGAGGTGGCCGGCGCCCCGCTGCTCGGCGCGCTGCCCGCCGGCGCGGGGGCGCTGCCGCCCGCCGAGTTCCGTACCGCCGCGCCCGGCTGGCTGGCTCCCCGGCTGGACGGGACCTGGGACGCGGAGGCGTTCCGCGCCCGGGAGGCCGCGTAGCCGGGGCGGCCGGCGGAGCAGTGAACTCTGGGGCGGCCTTGGCCGGCGCGGACGCCTCGGCGGCCGGTCCGCGGTCCCCGTCCGGGCGGGTGACCGTCGGGAACGGATCGAGGAGCCGTCCGCACCGGCCGCCGAGGCGATCCGGAAGGTGCCGAGCGGCGCACGGGATGTCCGGCGGGCGCTCGGCGACGTACGGCGGGAGCGGGACGGCCGCTGGTTTCAGCCGCTCCAGCGGCGCAGCTCGCGCGCGATGTCGTCGACGCCCGCCGCACCGTCCTTCACCAGCCGGGCGAGGTCGCGGACCTGCTCGGGAGTGGTGGTGATCTTCTCGCCGCTGGCGACCAGATAGGCGTAGGCGACGGCGGAGGCGAACAGGGCGTTGGCGCGTTCCAGGGCGGGGACGTGGATGAGCAGCTGGAGCAGGGAGGCGGCGCGGGCGTACGGGTCGGTGTAGACGGGGACGCCGAATATCTCGGCCCGGTGCCGGGCCACGGCGGCGACCAGGGCTCCCCAGTCGGTGACCTGCGGGTCGCCCGGGGTCTTCTGCTCGGCGAGCATGAGCAGCCAGGCGAGGTCGATACGGAGGTCGTTCAAGGCATCCGCTTCAGGGCGCCGGGTGCGGCGGACCGGCTTCGGGAAGGGGCCTGACGGAGGCGGAGGACCCGCGGCGGCCGTCCCCCGGTCCGGTGCCGTGCGCCTCGGCGGACTCCTCGGCGAACACCGACGCGTACTGCTTCATGAAGTCGGCGGCGGCCTCCACGAACGTCCGGCCCGTCTCCCCGGCGTCCTGTCTGACCAGCTCTTCTATATAGCGGTTGACGCTGATGCCGCGGGCCAGGGCGCGCTCGCGGGCCACGCGGGCGGTGCCCTCGTCCACCCGCACGTTCAGCTGGGTCTTCGCCATGTCTCGACGCTAGCGCCGGGGTGCTAGCGGCGGCAAGGGCGCACGGTGGCGCGGGCCCGGAACCCGTGCGCCGGTCTCGCGGTGATCACCGGCACATGCTCGCGCCGGGGCGGACATGATGGAATCGACGCAGCTCAAGTCGTCAGTGAATCGAGGAGAGTTCATGTCGCGTCCGTTCCGCTTCGGAGTCAACCTGCTGGATGCGGCGCCCGCCGCCGAGTGGCGTGCCAAGTGCCGGCGCGCGGAGGAGCTGGGATACGACGTGATCCTCGTCCCCGACCACCTCGGCCTGCCCGCGCCGTTCCCCGCGCTCGTCGCGGCGGCGCAGGCCACCGAGCGGCCGCGGGTCGGCACGTTCGTACTGAACGCGGGTTTCTGGAACCCGGCGCTGCTGGCCCGGGAAGTGGCGACCACGGACGCGCTGACCGGCGGCCGGCTCGAACTGGGCCTCGGCACCGGCTACACGCAGGCGGAGCACGAGGCGGCCGGACTGCCGTACGGTTCGCCGCGCGAGCGGGTGGACCATCTGGAGCGGACCATCGGGGAGCTGGACCGACTGCTCGGCTCGGACGACCACCGGCCGCGGCCCGCGCAGTCCCGGGTGCCGGTGCTGATCGGCGCCAACGGCGACCGGATGCTCCGGCTGACCGCCGGGCACGCGGACATCGCGGCGTTCACCGGGGCCCGGCCGGGCAGGACGCCCGGCACGCTGGACCCGCTGACCGCCGAGGAGCTGGACGAGCGGGTGGCCCGCTACCGCGCGCTGGCGCGGCACCGGGCGACGCCCGCCGAGCTGAACCTGCTGATCCAGCTGGTGGCCGTCGCCGACGACCCCGAGCCGGTGCTGAAGCCGCTGCTGGAGCGGCAGAGCGGGCTCACTTCCGAGCAGGCGGTGGCCCTGCCCATCGTGCTGGCCGGTCCGCTCGAGGACGTGGTGGCGAAGGTACGGGCGCAGCGCGAGCGGTACGGGTTCACCTACCTGACCGTGCTGGAGCCGTTCATGGAGGCGTTCGCGCCGGTGATGGCACGGCTGCGCGAGGAGTCCGCCTGACGGAAACCCCGTGGGCCGCCGGGCCGTGCCCGATCATGATGAGGGCATGACCGATCTGCGCATACGTGCCGCCGTACCCGCCGACCTCGACTCCGTCCTCGCCTTCTGGAGGACGGCTGCCGAGGGGACGAGCATCAGCGACGACCGGGCCGGGGTGGAGCGGCTGGTGACCCGGGATCCCGGGGCGCTCCTGCTGGCCGAGCGGGACGGCGGGCTGGTGGGCACGGTGATCGCCGGCTTCGACGGCTGGCGGTGCCATCTGTACCGGCTCGCGGTGCACCCGGAGCGGCGGCGGCAGGGCATCGGCTCGGCGCTGCTGGCCGCCGCCGAGGAGCGGTTCGTACGGCTCGGCGGGCGGCGCGCGGACGCGATGGTGCTGGTCCGCAACGAGAGAGCGCGGCACGCGTGGCGCGCGGCCGGCTACGGGCCCGAGGAGCACTGGCGGCGCTGGGTGAAGCCGCTCACGGACTGAGACCGGAAGGCTTCTTTGCTCATCCTTTACCCTTGAGGGAGCACTCGGCCCTCTATGAAAGGTTGTGAGCGTCCGCCCATGGGCGAGCCTCCCAGTCCGCGACACCGCGCGCACCCCTCTGTCCTGTCCGATCCTGGGACGGGGGTGACCCGATGACCGAAGTGCTCCTCCTCCTGCTCGCGATCCTGCTGTCGCTGGCCTGCGGTGCCTTCGTGGCGGCCGAGTTCTCGCTGACCACGGTGGAACGCGGCGAGCTGGAGCGGGCCGCCGCCCGCGGCGAGCGCGGCGCCCCGGGCGCCCTGAAAGCCGTACGGAACCTGACGTTCCAGCTCTCCGGCGCCCAGCTCGGCATCACCGTCACCAACCTGGTGGTCGGCATGCTCGCCGAGCCCTCGATCGCCAAGCTGCTCGCGGGCCCCTTCACGGCGCTGGGACTGTCCCGGTCGGCCGCGACCTCGGTCGCGCTGATCCTGGGCACGGCCCTGTCGACGGTCTTCCTGATGGTCGTCGGCGAGCTGGTGCCGAAGAACTGGGCGATCTCCTCGCCGCTGGCCATGGCCAAGCGGGTGGGCAACGCCCAGCGCTGGTTCAGCGCGGCCTTCCGGCCCTTCATCACCCACCTGAACAACACGGCCAACCACTTCGTGCGCCGCCTCGGCGTCGAACCGGCCGAGGAGCTGGCCTCCGCGCGCGGTCCGCAGGAGCTGGCCGCCCTCGCCCGGCACTCCGCCAAGGAGGGCGCGCTGGAGCCCGACACCGCCGAGCTGTTCGTCCGCACCCTGAACCTGGCCGACCTCACCGCGGAGAACGTGATGACCCCGCGCGTCCAGGTCGTCGCCCTGGACATGCAGGCCACCTGCGAGGACGTCGCCAACGCCACCCGGGCCACCGGACTGTCCCGGTTCCCGGTCTACCGCGGCAGCCTGGACTCCGTCGTCGGCACCGCACACATCAAGGACGTGCTGGCCGTCCCCGCCGACCAGCGGTGCCACCGCACGGTCGCGCAGATCATGCGCGAACCGCTGCTGGTGCCCGAGTCGCTGACCGTGGACCGGCTGCTGGACCGGCTCGGCGGCCGGCGCACCATGGCCGTCGTCATCGACGAGTACGGCGGCACGGCCGGCGTGGCCACCCTGGAGGACATCGTGGAGGAGGTCGTCGGCGAGGTGCGGGACGAGCACGACCCGCACGAGACGCCCGACCTCGCCCCGGCCGGCGCCGACGAGCAGGGCCGCGCCCTGTACGCGGCGGACGGCGCCGCCCGCACCGACCAGCTCGCGCGGGTGGGACTGCGCGCGCCCGAGGGACCGTACGAGACCCTGGCCGGCCTGGTCGCCACCGAGCTGGGCCGGATACCCGCCACCGGCGACAGCGTCGAGGTGGCCGGCTGGCGCCTGGACGTCGTGGACGCCTCCGGCCGCCGGGCCGCCCGGCTGCTGCTGCACGCGCCCCTGGACGACGAACGGACCGGCCCGTCCGACGGGGCCGGACGGGGCGCCGGGACCAGGTGGCGGGACCGGACGGGGCGCGGCCACGGGGCCGGCGCGGCCCGAGGGACGCGGGAGGACACGCGATGACCGCCGTACAGCTGCTGATCGGCCTGTCGACCCTGGTCGTCAACGCCTTCTTCGTGGGCGCCGAGTTCGCCCTGATCTCCGTGCGCCGCTCCCAGATCGAACCGCTGGCCCAGGAAGGCGACCGCCGCGCCCGCAGCGTGCTGTGGGGTCTGGAGCACGTGTCCGCGCTGCTGGCCGCCGCCCAGCTCGGCATCACGCTGTGCACGCTGGTGCTCGGCGTGGTCGCCGAGCCGGCGATCGCGCATCTGCTGGAGCCGGTGTTCCACGCGGTGGGCATGCCCGTGGGCGCGGGTCACGCGGTCTCCTTCGTGATCGCGCTGGCGCTGGCCACGTATCTGCACATGCTGCTCGGCGAGATGGTCCCCAAGAACATCGCGCTGGCGGAACCGGTGCGCAGCGCGCTGCTGCTCGGCCCGCCGCTGGTCACGCTGTCCCGGGCGCTGCGCCCGGTGATCTTCGCGATCAACGCGTTCGCCAACGGGCTGCTGAAGCTGCTGCGGGTGGAGGCCAAGGACGAGGTGTCGGCGACGTTCACTGACACCGAACTCGCCGAGATCGTCAAGGACGCCAGCCAGGCGGGCCTGATCGACGGCCGGGCGCAGGAGCGCCTGCACGACGCCCTGGAGCTGGGCAGCCGGCCGGTGCGGGACGTGGTCGTGCCCCTGCGCCGGGTGGTCTACGCGCGCGTGGGCGTCACCCCCGAGCAGCTGGAGCGGCTGTCCGCCGAGTCGGGCTTCTCCCGCTTCCCGGTGGTCGACACCGGCCGCCGGATCGTGGGCTACCTGCACGTCAAGGACGCGCTGGACGCCTCGCCCCGGGACATGCCGTTCCGGCTGCGGGACATGCGCTCCATCGCGCGGGTCCGGGAGAGCACCCCGCTGGACGACGTGCTCACCGCGATGCGCGGCAGCCGCACCCACCTCGCCGCCGTACTCGGCGACGACGGACGGCTGGCGGGCCTGGTGACCATGGAGGACGTGCTGCGGGAGCTGTTCGGCCAGCCCGCGCCGGGGTGAGGCCAGGGGCCGCGCTTCCTCGGTACCAGGGCGACCGACCGGCGGGTATGGCGCCGGGTTACCATCGCTCTCGCCATGCAGACGAATCCCGCCTCTCCCCCGTTCACCAGCCTCGTCGCGGTCGGCGACTCCTTCACCGAGGGCATGTCGGACCTGCTGCCCGACGGCTCCTACCGAGGCTGGGCGGACGTCCTCGCCACACGGATGGCCGCCCGTACGCCCGGGTTCCGGTACGCCAACCTCGCCGTCCGCGGGAAGCTGATCGGGCAGATCGTCGACGAGCAGGTGGAGGTGGCGGCGGCCATGAACGCCGACGTCGTCACCCTCGTCGGCGGGCTCAACGACACCCTGCGCCCCAAGTGCGACATGGACCGGGTCCGGGACCTGCTCACCGAGGCCGTGGAGCGGCTGGCGCCCTCCTGCAAGCAGCTGGTGCTGATGCGCAGTCCCGGCCGCCGGGGCCCGGTGCTGGAGCGGTTCCGGCCGCGCATGGAGCAGCTGTTCGCCTGCGTGGACGAGCTGGCCGCCAAGCACGGCGCGGTGGTGGTCGACCTGTACGGGGCGCCCGCGCTGGCGGACCCACGGCTGTGGGACGTGGACCGGCTGCACCTGACGGCCGAGGGACACCGCCGGGTCGCGGAGGCGGTGTGGCAGACGCTCGGGTACGAGCCGGAGGACACCGAGTGGCACGTACCGATGGCGGTGACCGCCCCGCCGGGCTGGGTCAGCCGCCGGATCGCCGACGCGCGCTTCGCCCGGCAGCACCTGCTGCCGTGGATAGGCCGCCGGCTCACCGGCCGCTCCTCCGGCGACGGCCGCCCGCCCAAGCGCCCGGAACTGCTGCCCTACGAAGCGCGGGCCTAGTCGGAAGTGGCGTGCGTCTCGTAGCTTCCGCCCAACGAGGGCGTGGCGCTGGCCTGCACTAATCGCCAGTAGACTCTGGACACGTGACTTCAGCGCCCGCCAAGCCCCGCATCCCGAACGTCCTCGCCGGACGGTACGCCTCGGCCGAGCTCGCCACGCTCTGGTCGCCCGAGCAGAAGGTGAGGCTGGAGCGCCGGCTCTGGCTCGCCGTGCTGCGGGCCCAGAAGGACCTCGGCATCGAGGTGCCGGACGAGGCGATCGCCGACTACGAACGCGTCCTCGACACCGTCGACCTGGCCTCGATCGCCGAGCGCGAGAAGGTCACCCGGCACGACGTGAAGGCGCGGATCGAGGAGTTCAACGACCTCGCCGGGCACGAGCACGTGCACAAGGGCATGACCTCCCGTGACCTCACGGAGAACGTCGAGCAGCTGCAGATCAGGCTGTCGCTGGAGCTGATGCGCGACCGTACGGTGGCCGTGCTGGCGCGCCTGGGCAGGCTGGCCGGCGAGTACGCCGAGCTGGTCATGGCCGGCCGCTCGCACAACGTGGCCGCGCAGGCCACCACCCTCGGCAAGCGGTTCGCGACCGCCGCCGACGAGCTGCTCGTCGCCCACGGCCGCGTCGAGGAACTCCTCGCCCGCTACCCGCTGCGCGGCATCAAGGGCCCGGTCGGCACCGCGCAGGACATGCTGGACCTGCTGGGCGGGGACGACGCCAAGCTCGCCGAGCTGGAGGACCGCATCGCGCGGCACCTGGGCTTCTCGCAGGCCTTCACCTCCGTCGGCCAGGTCTACCCGCGCTCGCTGGACTACGAGGTCGTCACCGCGCTGGTGCAGCTCGCCGCGGCCCCGTCGTCGCTGGCCAAGACGATCCGGCTGATGGCCGGCAACGAGCTGGTCACCGAGGGCTTCAAGCCGGGCCAGGTCGGCTCCTCGGCGATGCCGCACAAGATGAACACCCGTTCCTGCGAGCGCGTCAACGGCCTGATGGTGATCCTGCGCGGCTACGCCTCGATGACCGGCGAGCTGGCGGGCGACCAGTGGAACGAGGGCGACGTGTCCTGCTCGGTGGTGCGCCGGGTGGCCCTGCCGGACGCCTTCTTCGCCCTGGACGGCCTGCTGGAGACGTTCCTGACGGTGCTCGACGAGTTCGGCGCCTTCCCCGCGGTGATCGCCCGCGAGCTGGACCGCTACCTGCCGTTCCTGGCGACCACCAAGGTGCTGATGGGCGCGGTGCGCTCCGGGGTCGGCCGGGAGGTCGCGCACGAGGCGATCAAGGAGAACGCGGTCGCCACCGCGCTGGCGATGCGCGAGCAGGGTGCCGAGCGCAACGACCTGCTCGACAAGCTCGCCGCCGACGAGCGTCTGCCGCTGGACCGGGAGCAGCTGGCCGCGCTGATGGCCGACAAGCTGTCCTTCACCGGCGCCGCCGCCGGCCAGGTCGGCACGGTCGTCGCCCGGATCGAGAAGGTCGTCGAGCAGTATCCCGAGGCGGCCGGTTACACCCCCGGAGCGATCCTCTGACCCGCGCGTCCCGCACCCCGCGCTTCACCCAGGCGGAGCTGGAGGCCGCCCGCGACCGCCTCGTCCCGGACGTGGTCGCGGACGGCCTGCGCGTGCTGTTCTGCGGCATCAACCCCGGGTTGATGTCGGCCGCGACCGGCCACCACTTCGCCCGGCCCGGCAACCGCTTCTGGCCGGTGCTGCACCGGTCCGGCTTCACTCCCCGGCTGCTGAAGCCGGCCGAGCAGCGGGAGCTGCTGTCCTACGGGCTCGGCATCACGAACGTCGTGGCCCGGGCGACCGCGCGGGCCGACGAGCTGACCACCGAGGAGTACGTCGAGGGCGGCCGGCTGCTGACCGGGAAGGTGACGCGGCTGCGGCCCGGATGGCTGGCCGTCGTCGGCGTGACCGCCTACCGCACGGCCTTCGGCGACCGCACCGCGAAGGTGGGCCCGCAGGAGCGGACCATCGGCGGCACCCGGATCTGGGTCCTGCCCAACCCCAGCGGGCTGAACGCGCACTGGACCGCGGCCACCATGGCGGAGGAGTTCGGGCGGCTGCGCGAGGCGGCCGGCGCGACCGGCTGACCCGTCCGATGCCCGGAAGGCCGGGCAGGGCCGTGTAGCGCCTTTTGTGCCGGACCGCCTCTGAGCAGCGGTCACACGCGGCGCCTCATCGTTCACGGTCGCATGTCTGTACGCGCACCCACGCACCGTGTACGGTCTCGGGCCGATGGGTTTTGGGAGCGCTCCCATCGTGCTGTTCCCGCTTCACACGAGGAGGAACGCTTTGAAACGCATTGTGGCCCTGCTGGCGACCTGCGCCACGGCGCTGGGTCTCACGGCACTGGCCGGCCCCCAGCCGGCGGCAGCCGCCACCGGCTGCAAGGTCGACTACACCGTCACCAGCCAGTGGCAGGGCGGCTTCCAGGCAGGAGTGAAGATCACCAACCTGGGTGATCCCGTCACCGGCTGGACGCTGAAGTTCTCCCTGCCGGACGCGGGGCAGAAGGTCGTCCAGGGCTGGAACGCCACCTGGTCGCAGTCCGGTTCCACGGTCAGCGCCGCCGGCGTCGACTGGAACCGCACCCTGGCCACCGGCGCGTCCACCGACCTCGGATTCACGGGCTCCTTCACCGGCTCCAACCCCAAGCCCTCGGCGTTCACGCTCAACGGCGTCGCCTGCACCGGCTCCGTCGGGGATACGCCGTCAAACCCCGACCCGGGCAGCAACGGCACTCCCGTGGACGTCAACGGGCAGCTGCACGTGTGCGGTGTGAACCTGTGCAACCAGTACAACCGCCCCATCCAGCTGCGGGGCATGAGCACGCACGGCATCCAGTGGTTCAGCAAGTGCTACACCAGCGCGTCGCTGGACGCGCTGGCGAAGGACTGGAAGTCGGACCTGCTGCGCATCGCGATGTACGTGCAGGAGAACGGTTACGAGACCGACCCGGCGGGCTTCACCAGCCGGGTGAACAGCCTCGTCGACATGGCCGAGGCCCGGGGCATGTACGCCCTGATCGACTTCCACACCCTCACGCCGGGTGACCCCAACTACAACCTGGACCGCGCCAAGACCTTCTTCGCGTCCGTCGCCGCCCGCAACGCCGCCAAGAAGAACGTGATCTACGAGATCGCCAACGAGCCCAACGGCGTGAGCTGGACCGCCATCAAGAACTACGCCGAGCAGGTCATCCCGGTGATCCGGGCCGCCGACCCGGACGCCGTGATCATCGTCGGCACCCGGGGCTGGTCCTCGCTGGGCGTCTCGGACGGCTCCAGCGAGACCGAGGTCGTCAACAACCCGGTCAACGCCACCAACATCATGTACACGTTCCACTTCTACGCCGCGAGCCACAAGGACAACTACCGCGCCACGGTGAGCCGGGCGGCCTCGAAGCTGCCGCTGTTCGTCACCGAGTTCGGCACGGTGAGCGCCACCGGCGGCGGGGCGATGGACCGGACCAGCACCACGGCCTGGCTGGACCTGCTCGACCAGTTGAAGATCAGCTACGCGAACTGGACCTACTCCGACGCCGACGAGAGCAGCGCGGCGCTCAAGCCCGGCACCTGCAACGGCAGCGACTACAGCAGCAGCGGTGTGCTGACCGAGTCCGGAGCGCTGATCAAGAGCCGCATCAGCACGGCCGACTCCTTCCCCACCAGCTGACAACCGACGGGGCTCCGGCGGGACCGGAGCCCCGTACCAGCGATTGGGAGCGCTCCCAATCGGTCGCGGCCCGGACCCGTCTCACGGCGGGTCCGTCTCCGTCACTATGCCGAGCAACTGGAAGGGCAACTCCTTGTCCCACTGGGAGACGCCAAGGGCGACCCAGCGGTCCGTCTCCGGCGCCCGCCACAGGAGGACGTCCGGGACGTGCCCGCCGAGTCCGGCCCAGGGCTCGGGGATCTCCTCGCCCGCCATGGTCCGCTCCAGCACGCTGTACAGGCTGAAGTGCCGGGGACTGCCCCATCGTTCGCCCAGCCGCTCGGCGAGGCCGTCCCGGTCGGCCTCGTACTGCGCCTCCGTCTCCTCCCGTTCGCTGCCGTCGCCCTCCCAGAACTCCTCGCTGGTCTGTAAGGCGGCTATGTGATAGCCGGGACCGCTCTCGCCGTGCTCCGTCCTGCCGGGCGCCGCCGGGAACTCCCGGGCGCACAGCAGCTCGATGAGGGTCAGGCACTCCGCGATGTCCATGCGGTCCAGTAAAGCGGGCACCACTGACAACTGGTCCTCCGTCAGGCGTCCCTGCGCCGCACGCTCCAGGCGCCCGCCGTCAGGGCCGCCGCCGTCCACAGCGCGGCCACCGCGAGACCGCTCCACGGGCCGAGTGCGCCGTCCCAGGTGCTGTGCAGGGCCACTTGGCCGGCCCGGTCGGGGAGGAAGTCGGCGACCGAGCCGGACAGGTCTCCGATGACGAAGGACACGATCAGCAGGAACGGGATCAGCACGGAGAGGGTCGCGACTCCACTGCGCAGCACGGCCGCGAGTCCGGCGGCGAACAGGGCCATCAGCGTCAGGTGGACACCGCAGCCGACCACGCCGCGCACTCCCTCCGCCCAGCCGGGCGCGGACGGGCCGAGGGCCGCCCGGCCCACCAGGAGCGTGGCGAACCCGGTGAGCAGGCCGACGGCCAGCGCCGGCAGAGCGATCGCCGTCACCTTGGCGGCGAACCAGCGGCCCCGGTCGGGCACCGCCGCCAGCGTCAGCCGCAGCGCTCCGCCCCGGAACTCCGCGGCGACGGCCGTCGTACCGAAGGCGATCGCGGCGATCTGCCCGAAGCCGACGCCGAAGAACACCGAGAACAGCGGGTCCGTGTCGTCGGCGTCGGCCGCGGCGAGCGCCGAGAACGCGGCGGTGGCGACGAGGATCGCGGCGAGCGCGCACCACTGGGAGCGCAGCGTGCGGATCTTGATCCACTCGGCGTGGAGGACGGGGACGAAAGGCATGGTCAGGCCTCCTGGTGCGGTGCGGTGAACTCGGCTTCGGCCGCGGTCAGATCGAGGTAGGCCTCCTCCAGGGTGGCCTCCCGGGCGGCGAGTTCCAGGACGGGGACGCCCGCCTCGGACATCAGCCGGCCGAGGTCGTCCGCCCGCGCGTGCCGAACGGACCAGGCCCCGTCCTCCTCGCGGGAGGCGTCGTGGCCGTGCCGGGCGAGCAGGTCGGCGAGGGCGGCGGGGTCGCTGGTGCGGACGCGCACGTGCGGCCGTACGCGTGCGTGGATGAAGTCCTTGACCGGTGTGTCGGCGAGCAGGCGGCCCCGGCCGAGGATCAGCAGATGGTCGGCGAACGCGGCCGTCTCGCCCATGAGATGGCTGGAGACCAGAACCGTACGGCCCTGTGCCGCGAGCCGGCGCAGCAGGGTGCGGATCCACACGATGCCCTCCGGGTCGAGGCCGTTGGCGGGTTCGTCGAGCAGGACGACCTCGGGGTCGCCGAGGAGGGCGGCGGCGATGCCGAGCCGCTGGCGCATGCCGAGGGAGTACGTCCGCACCCGGCGCCCGGCCACGGCGGCGAGGCCCGTCTCCTCCAGGACCTCGTCGACCCGGCGGGCCGGTATGCGGTTGCTCGCGGCGAGGGCCAGCAGATGGCCGCGGGCGGTGCGCGCGCCGTGCGCGGCCCCGGCGTCGAGCAGGGCGCCCACCCGGCGCAGGGGTTCCCGGAGCCGGGCGTAGGCCCGGCCGCCGATGGCGGCGGTGCCGGCGGTGGGCCGGTCGAGGCCGAGGAGGAGGCGGAAGGTGGTGGACTTGCCGGCGCCGTTGGGCCCGAGGAAGCCGGTGACCCGGCCGGGTCCGACGCTGAAGGTGAGGCCGTCCACGGCCCGCCGGCCGCCGTACTCCTTGGTCAGGTCGCGAACGTCGATGCTGGTCATGGCACCAGCCTGGCCCGGCGCGGCGACCGGAACATCCCCCGCCGGCGGGGACCGTCTCCCCCTCGCGGGGGAGGGCTGCCGCCGGTGCCGGCTGCGACGATGAGGTCATGTCCCGCCTTCTGCGCCCGCTGCTGCGCGCGACGACGTACACGCGCCTGCTGCATCTGTGGGTGCCCATGCTGATGGTCAGCGTCTGGCTGTTCATCGACCCGACGACTCCGTGGATGCCCGCGCTGTTCCTCGTCCCGCTCGGTCTGGTGCCCGCGATGCGGCGCGGCGAGGGGATTCAGGCACTGCTGATGCTCACGCCCGGCGAGCCGGAGCCGGGCATCTCCCAGGCACCGGCGGCGAACTGGCGGGACCGGCTGCGCACGGTGCTGTGGCTGGAGCTGCGCATGCTGCTCGGCGGCGCGGCCGTGTTCGCCTCGGTGTGGCTGCCCATCCTCACCTTCGAACTGGCGCAGTGCGCGTGGGGCGGCGCCCCGGCCGGAATCCTGCTGCTGGACCGGCTGCCGCCGCACCGCGCCTGGGCTCTGCTGGCACCGCTGCCGCTGCTCGTCTTCTACGGCGTGGCCGTGGGGCTCGGCGAGCTGATCACGGCCGCCGCGCGCCGGTTGCTCGGGCCGTCGGCGGCCGAGCGGCTGGCCGCGCTGGAGGAGCGAACCGAGCAACTGCTGGAACGCACCCGGATCGCACGGGAGTTGCACGACTCGATCGGGCACGCCCTGACGCTGGCGGTGGTGCAGGCCGGTGCCGCGCGCGCGGCCGGTGACCCGGAGTTCACCGACCGGGCGCTGGGCGCCATCGAGGAGACCGGCCGGGCCGCGCTGGAGGATCTGGAACGGGTGCTGGGCGTGTTGCGGGAGGCCGAACGCCCGGTGAGCGCGCGGCCCACGCTGGCCGACGCCGGCCGGCTGCTGGAGTCGGCGCGGGCCTCGGGGGCGAAGATCGACGCGGAGGTGACGGGTCCGGTGGAGGCTGTGCCGGGACCGGTGTCCCGCGAGGGCTACCGCATCCTCCAGGAGGCGCTCACCAATGTGCTGCGGCACGCGGGCGCGGTGCCGGTGCGGGCCCGGGTCCGGGTCACCGGCGGCGCGCTCGTCCTGGAGGTGCGCAATCCGCTGCCGGGGGCGATACCCGGCCCGGGCCGGGGAAGCGGCCTGCGCGGCATACGGGAGCGGGCCGGGCTGCTCGGCGGGACCGCCGTCACCGGTCCGGAGGAGGGCGACTGGCGGGTGCGGGTGGAGCTGCCCCTCGGGTGATCTAGGCTGTCCGAATGCCGGTCACCGTCCTGCTCGTCGACGACGAACCCCTGGTCCGCGCGGGTCTGCGGGCCGTGCTGGAGGCGCAGCCCGACATCGAGGTGGCGGGCGAGGCGGCCGACGGCGCGGCGGTCATCCCGCTGGTACGCCAACTGCGGCCGGACGTGGTCGCGATGGACGTCCGGATGCCGCTGATGGACGGTATCGAGGCCACGCGCGCGGTGCTGCGCACGGTGCCCGATCCGCCGAAGATCCTCGTGGTGACCACCTTCGAGGACGACGAGTTCGTGTACGAGGCGCTGCGCGCGGGCGCGGACGGTTTTCTGCTGAAGCGGGCCCGCCCGGCCGAGATCGCGCACGCGGTGCGACTGGTGGCGGCCGGCGACTCGCTGCTGTTCCCGGCCTCCGTACGGCGGCTCGCCGCCCGGTACGGCGACGGCGGCCGGCCGGCCCGGGCCGCGCTGGAGCGGGCCCGGCTGACCGAGCGGGAGGCGGAGGTGCTGCGGCTGATGGCACGCGGGCTGTCGAACGCGGAGATCGCCGCGCGGCTGGTGGTGGGCGCCGAGACGGTGAAGTCGCATGTGAGCGCCATCTTGGCCAAGCTCGGCGCGCGCGACCGCACCCAGGCGGTGATCGCGGCCTATGAGTCGGGGTTCGTGGAGCCGGGCTGAGCGGGCCGGGGCCGCGCGCGCAACCCGGCACTCGCCGGGGTGCGCCCCGCCGAGTACGATCCGGCCAACACGCCAGCGAGCTGGGAGGACGGACGGTGGGGCAGCTGACCGGCGGCGATCCCTCGCTGCTGCGAAGGATCAATTCCGCGGTGGTGCTGCACGCGCTGCGCGCCACGGACTGCGCGACGCTCACCGAGGTGACCCGGGTCACCGGGCTGTCCCGGCCGACCGTCGAGGGCGTCGTGGAGGGGCTGATCGAGGCCGGTCTCGTGGTGGAGACGGCGGCGGACGAGGGCGGCACGCGCCGGCAGGGGCGGCCCGCGCGGCGGTTCCGGTTCCGGGCCGAGGCGGGTCATCTGCTGGGCCTGGAGATCGGGCCGCACCGGGTCGCCGCGCTCCTGTCCGACCTGGACGGCCGGGTGCTGGGCGCGCAGGCCAAGGAGGTCGGCGAGGAGGCCCCGGCGGACGAGCGGCTCGACCGGCTGCGCGGCGCGGTCGCCGAGCTGCTGCGCCGGGCCGGGGTGGCGCGCGGTTCGCTGCGCGCGGTGGGCGTGGGCACGCCGGGCATCGTGGAGGCGGACGGCACGGTGCGGCTGGGCACGGCGCTGCCCGGGTGGACGGGGCTGCGGCTCGGGGAGCGGCTGAGCCGGTCCTTCCGCTGTCCGGTGCTGGTGGAGAACGACGCCAACGCGGCGGCGCTCGCGGAGCACTGGAAGGGTGCGGCGGCGGAGACGGACGACGTGGTGTTCGTGCTGGCCGGGCTGAGCCCCGGGGCCGGTTCGCTGATCGGCGGACGGCTGCACCGGGGGTACGGCGGGGCGGCCGGTGAGATCGGCGCGCTGCATCTGCTGGGCCGGGAGGCGACGCCGGAGGCGCTGCTCTCCACCACCGACGAGCCGTTGCACCCGCTGGACGAGCAGGCGGTCGCCGAGGTGTTCGCGCTGGCGCGCGGCGGTGATCTGCGGGCGCGGGCGGCCGTGGAGCGGTACATCCAGCGGCTGGTGCACGACGTGGCCGCGCTGGTGCTGGCGCTCGATCCGGAGCTGGTGGTGATCGGCGGCTGGGCATCCGGTCTGGACGGCGTGCTGGAGCCGCTGCGCCGCGAACTGGCCCGCTACTGCCTGCGTCCGCCCCGGGTGGCGCTGTCGGTCCTCGGCGAGGCGGCCGTCGCCACGGGGGCGCTGCGGCTGGCCCTGGACCATGTGGAGGAGGAGTTGTTCGCCGTGGACGGCACGGTGACGCGGCGCTGAGCCCGGCCGTGGCGCGGACGCGGGTCACCGTACCGCCACGGCGGCCCCGGCCCGGACCGGCGAGGCCGACACGGCGATGACCCGGCCGGACCCGACCGCGCCGCGAACATGCGCCATCTCGTCGGTGACACGGCGGAACACAACGGAAGCGGGCCCGCGCCGGCAGACCGGCACGGCAGTCATCTGGCTGGATTCAGTCGCACCGCGGGCAGGGACACCGCCTCGGCAACGACCCGGCGGAACACGACCGAACTTCGTCGCGGGGCCGCGGGCCGGCAGGCGGCCCCGCGTTGCGGGGTGTGTGGTCCGTCCGGAGGGCCGGGCGGTGCGGAGGTCAGGAGGCGCGCTGCTCCGGGTCGTGGTGTATCTCGACCCCCGCCGAGTCGCCGAAGGTGAGCCGGCAGGTGTCGGCGCGGTAGGTCGCCACCGACAGGGCGGCGGTGCGGCCCTGGGCGAAGAAGCGGGTGGTGACGAGGAGGACCGGAGAGCCGGGGAGCCGGTCCAGTGCCCGTGCGTCCTCCGCGCGCGCGGAGCCCAGCTCGACCGCGCGGTCCTCCCCCTCCAGCGGCAGGTGCTGAAGCTCCCGCAGCACCGCACGCGCGCGTGCCGCGCCGGAGGGCGCGTCGATCGCGGTCAGGCCGGGCACCGAGGCCGCCGGGATGTAGAGCAGTTCGGTGGCGACCTGCTGGTTGTGGGACATCCGGGAGCGGCGCACGGTGTGCACCACTTCGTCCGCGCCGGTCTCCAGCGCGGCGGCGACGGCGGCCGGCGGCACCGCCTGGGCGCCGTCGACGGGCTGCCAGGCGTCTCCGGCGGCGCCGGGCCAGTCGTGCCGCCGCGTGCCGACGGCCACGCCGACGCGCGGGGGCGCGACGGTGGTGCCGACCCCGCGCCGGCGTTGCAGCCGGCCCTCCAGCTCCAGCTGTTCGAGGGCCTGGCGGAGCGTGGCGCGGGCCACGCCGAAGCGGGCGGCCAGGTCACGTTCGTTGGGCAGGATCTCGCCGACCGAGAACTCGGAGTCGAGTGCCTCGCTGAGCACGGTCTTGAGATGCCAGTACTTCGGTTCCGGTACCGATTCCAGCTGCGTGGTCCCCACCCTGTCCTCCGCGAGAGCCGTGGTCCGGCGGTTTTTGGCGCCCTTGTTTATTAAAGGTTGTTGCACTTCTCTGCGACCATAGGGCGGCGCTCACCCTTGGTCAAGACCAATCCTCGGCCGCCTCGTCGGTATCCGGACGCCCGGCAGCGAAGCGTTCACGAGGCGTTCGCGCGCGGCGGTGTGTGTGACATCGCGGCAAAGCTCCCGTCGTACGGTGACGTCCGCGGTACGACGAAGCCCCCGCCGGGACGGCGGGGGCTCGGGGCGGAGGCGGTGGCTCAGCGGCCGGCGAGGTGCCGGAGCTTGTCCGGGTTGCGGATGATGTAGACGGACGTGATGCGGCCGTCGGCGACGTCCACCTGGAACAGGCTGTCGGGCTCGCCGCCGACCGAGATCAGCAGGGCGGGGCCGCCGTTGGTCTCCAGGACGCGATGGGTCCGGTCCGCCGGGGCGGTGCGGGCGGCGCCGACGAGGAAGCGGCCGACCTTGTCGGCGGTGTGCAGGACGCGCACCGGCGCCTTGGCCTTGCCGCCGCTGTCGCCGACCAGCCGGACGTCCGGGGCGAGCAGGGACATCAGCCCCTGGAGGTCGCCCCCGCCGGCCGCGGCGAGGAAACGCTCGGTCAGTTCGCGGCGCCGGGCGGGGTCGACGTCGTAGCGCGGGCGCCGTTCGGCCACGTGCCGGCGGGCCCGCCCGGCGAGCTGCCGTACCGCCGGCTCGGTCCGTTCCAGCAGCTCGGCGATCTCGGCGTACGGGTAGCCGAACGCCTCTCTGAGCACGAACACCGCCCGTTCCAGCGGGGACAGCGATTCCAGGACGACCAGGACGGCCAGGGAGACCGTGTCGGCGAGCACGGCGCGGTCGGCGGAGTCCGGTGCGGTACCGGCGGACTCGGTGAGGTACGGCTCGGGCAGCCAGGGGCCGACGTAGGCCTCGCCGCGCCGCTGTGCCTGGCGCAGCCGGTCGATGGCCAGCCGGGTGGTGACGCGCACCAGATAGGCGCGCGGTTCGCGAACCTCCGCGCGGTCGGCGTGGTACCAGCGCAGCCATGCCTCCTGCACCACGTCCTCCGCGTCGGCGACCCGGCCGAGCATGCGGTAGGCGACGCCCATGAGCAGGGGCCGGTGTTCTTCGAAGACGTCGGTGGCGGGCTGTGCGGTCACGGGTCCATCCCATCGGACCCGCCTGCCGGTGTCCACCCGGAATCGGGGCCGGTGCCCGCCAAGGGCTACCCGCCGGTAGGCAGTTGCTGACAAGCTGTCTACGGCGTCCGCCGGCAGCACAGACGAGGAGCACCCCATGTCCGCCACCGTCTCCTTCCAGGTCCCCGCCCCCCATGGCCCCGGCGAGGTGACCGTGTCCTACGCGCGCGTGGGCCGCGGTGAACCGCTGGTCCTGCTGCACGGCATCGGCCACCACCGGCAGGCCTGGGACCCGGTCGTGGACATCCTGGCCACCGAGCGCGAGGTGATCGCCGTGGACCTGCCGGGGTTCGGCGCGTCACCGGGGCTGCCGGACGGTCTGGCCTACGACCTGCCGACCACCAACGCGGTGCTCGGCGCCCTGTTCGAGGCGCTGGACCTGGACCGCCCGCACGTGGCCGGGAACTCGCTGGGCGGTCTGCTGGCGCTCGCACTGGGCCGGGACAGACTCGTACGCTCCGTCACCGCCCTGTCCCCGGCCGGTTTCTGGTCGCGGGCGGAGCGGCGCTACGCCTTCACGGTGCTGCTCGGCATGCGCGGCATCGCCCGGCGGCTGCCGCCGCCGGTGGTGGCGGGGCTGTCCCGCACGGCGGCCGGCCGTACGGCGCTGACCAGCACCATCTACGCCCGGCCCGCGCGCCGTTCGCCGGCGGCGGTGGTCGCCGAGACACACGCGCTCGCGACGGCCACCGGCTTCGAGGCGACCC
Source organism: Streptomyces sp. SCL15-4 (assembly GCF_033366695.1). Taxonomy (NCBI): domain Bacteria; kingdom Bacillati; phylum Actinomycetota; class Actinomycetes; order Kitasatosporales; family Streptomycetaceae; genus Streptomyces; species Streptomyces sp. SCL15-4. The sequence goes on along the minus strand of NZ_JAOBTQ010000001.1, from coordinate 6,994,281 downwards.
TGCGGGCGGGCGCCGCCGTCCGGTTCACCGACGATGTGCCGGGCCTGCCGGTCACGGTGGCCTGGGGCACGCGGGACCGGATCCTCGTGCGCCGCCAGGGCATCCGCGCCAAGCGGCTCATCCCGCACGCCCGGCTGGTGCGGCTGCCCGGCTGCGGTCACGTCCCGATGAACGACGACCCGGCGCTGGTGGCGCGGGTGATCCTGGACGGCAGCCGCTGAGCGGTGCCGAGGGCCCCGGGCGGCCGGGCGGAGTTCACCTCCGGTTCGCGTGCCGGCCGCGCCGCCCCCGTAGGTGTGGCTGTGCACACCGGCCGGATCCCGTCCCTGGAGGCGCAGCCATGTCCCACCGCCCGTTCCCGGGCCGCCGCAGCGTTCTGCGCGGCTCGCTCGCCGCGTCGGCGGCCCTGACCCTGCCCGTCGGCCCCGGCGCGGCCCCGGCGTTCGCCCGCTCCGGCCGGCCCGGGGCGGGCTGGGGCGTGCAGACCGGCGACGTGAGCGCCGACTCGGGTCTGGTGTGGGTGCGCGCGGACCGGCCCGCCCGGATGATCGTGGAGACCTCGGCCACCGAGTCGTTCCGCAACCCGCGCCGGTGGCACGGTCCGCTGCTGGGCGCCGGCACGGACTTCACCGGCACCACCCGGCTGCACGGCCTGCCCTCCGGCGAGCAGATCCACTACCGGGTGCTGCTCGCCGACCCGGACGACCCGCGCCGCACCGGCGAGCCCGTCACCGGCACCTTCCGCACGGTCTCCCGGCGCCGCCGGGACGGCGTGCGGTTCCTGTGGTCGGGCGACCTCGCCGGGCAGGGCTGGGGCATCAACCCCGACCTCGGCGGCTACCGCATCTACGACGCCATGGCCGGACTGGACCCGGACTTCTTCCTGTGCAGCGGCGACTCCATATACGCCGACGGCCCGATCTCCGCGACCCAGGCGCTGCCCGACGGCGGCACCTGGCGGAACGTCACCACCGAGGAGAAGGCGAAGGTCGCCGAGACCCTGGCCGAGTACCGGGGCAACTTCCGCTACAACCTGCTCGACGCCAACCTGCGCCGCTTCAACGCCCAGGTGCCCTCGGTCGTCCAGTGGGACGACCACGAGGTGCGCAACAACTGGTACCCGGGCGAGGTGATCGCCACGACCGACGCCCGGTACACCGAGAAGAGCGTCGACGTCCTCGCGGCGCGCGCCCGGCGGGCGTTCAGCGAGTACTTCCCGGTCCCCACGCTGCGGCCGGGCGCCAGGGACGGCCGGGTGTACCGGGTGCTGCGCCGGGGCCCGCTGCTGGATCTATTCGTGCTGGACATGCGCACCTACCGCAACGCCAACTCCCCCGACGACCAGACCACCGACCCCGAGGGCATCCTCGGCCGGGAGCAGCTGGAGTGGCTCAAGCGGGAGCTGGCCCGCTCGCGCGCGGTGTGGAAGGTGATCGCCGCCGACATGCCGATCGGGCTCGTCGTACCGGACGCGACGGAGGGCCGGCCGAACTTCGAGGCGGTGGCCCAGGGCGACCCGGGTGCGCCGCTCGGGCGTGAGCTGCAGATCGCCGAGCTGCTGCGGTTCGTCAAGCACCGGCGGATCACCGGCACGGTGTGGCTGACGGCGGACGTGCACCACACCTCCGCCCAGCACTACCAGCCGTCCCGGGCCGCGTTCACCGACTTCGAGCCGTTCTGGGAGTTCGTCTCCGGGCCGCTGAACGCGGGCGCGTTCCCGGCGAGCCCGCTGGACGGCACGTTCGGGCCCGAGCGGGTCTTCGTGAAGGCACCGACCGCGTCCAACGTCTCGCCCGCCGGCGGCTACCAGTTCTTCGGCGAGGTGGACATCGACGGGGACAGCGGCGAGCTGACGGTACGGCTGCGCGAGCAGGACGGCGGCGTGCTGTTCAGCCGGACGCTCCAGCCGGGGCGGGTCGGGCAGTAGGCGGACGGGCGGCCGGAGCGAGGAGGGCGCCCGGTCGGCCGTAGAAAATGCAACAAAAGGGACGGAGCATGCTTTACCCATCGGACACAATCAGTTCGTGATCGCGCAACACCCCTCCTGCACAGTGGCCGCATGACTCCAGAGATGCCTGATGTGACCCGGGCCCGGCACGGGCGGCCCGTGCACCACTGGCGGCGGGACCTCGTCGAACTCGCCGCGCTCTTCACCGCGGTGGCCGTCGCGGACGCGGTGGCCAACCTGATCGGGCACGGCCCGGACGGGCCGGCCCTGCTCGTGATCTCGGCGATCGTGCTGGCCGCGACGGCGGGCTTCCACGTGTGGTGGTCACGCCGCCACGGACACGCGCCGCCCGCCGGCGATACCGGTGCCCGGCCGACCGCCGCGACGCGGCCGGCCGGGCCGTCCGAGCGGCCCGGCGCCCCGGCGGCCGGACTGCCCGGCCCCGGCGCGCTGTGGCGGATGCGGACGACGGTGAAGGACGAGCCGGGGTCCCTGGCCGCCCTGTGCACGGCGCTCGCCGAGCACCGGGTCGACATCCTCAGCCTCCAGACCCACCCGCTGGCCGACGGCACGGTGGACGAGTTCCTGCTGCGGGCGCCGGGCGCGCTCACGGCGGCCGGGATCACCCGGGCGGTCGCGCTGGCCGGGGGCACGTCCACGTGGATCGAGCGGGCCGACGCCCACGATCTGGTCGACGCGCCGACCCGGGTGCTGGGCCTGGCCGCCCGTACGGCCCTGGACGCCTCCGAACTTCCGCTGGCGCTGCGCCAGCTGCTGGGCCGGTGCACGATCCGGTCGCTGCCCGGCACGCCGGCCGGCGCCGGCCGGGGCCCGCTGCCGGTGCCGGCCGAGGGGGTGCTGGAGGACACCGTGATGCGGCTGCCGGCGCCCGAGGGCGGGGTGCTCACCGTGGAACGGCCGTATCTGCCGTTCACGCCGACGGAGTTCGCGCGCGCCCGGGCGCTGGTGGAGCTGGACGGACGGCTCGGGCCGCGGATTCCTCGCGGGCAGGACGTGCTGACGCTGCCCGAGGGCGACGACATCACGGTGCGCCGGGTGGACACCGGGGACCTGCCCGCGGCCAGGGCGATGCACGACCGGTGCTCGGCGCGGACGCTCGGGCTGCGCTACCACGGCCCGGTCGGTGACGCCGACCGCTATCTGAACCACCTGCTCAGCCCCCGCTTCGGCCGCACCCTGGCCGCGCAGACCGCGGCCGGCCGGATCGTCGGCCTCGGGCATCTGCTCTGGGACGGCGACGAGACGGAGGTCGCGCTGCTGGTCGAGGACGAGTGGCAGCGGCGGGGCGTCGGCGGCGAACTCCTCGGCCGGCTGGTGTCGATGGCCGCGGAGGCCGGCTGCGCGAGCGTGTACGCCGTGACCAAGGCGTCCAACACCGGCATGATCGCCGCGATGCGCGCCCTCGGCCTCCCGCTGGACTACCAGATCGAAGAGGGCACCCTGGTCATCACGGCCCGCCTGGAGGCGCCTCCGCAGCCCTCCGCCGCTCCCCACCCCACCAGTCCGGCCCACCGCGACTGACAGCCACCGTCAGGGCCCGGCGAACCGATCCTTCGGCGCCGGGCCCTCGGCCCTGTCTCAGCGCACCGACTCCTCCAACGCCCTCGCGCCCTGCCGTGCGCGCGCCGCGCCCAGGGCCTGGTCCAGGTCCGCCCACAGGTCGTCCACGTCCTCCAGGCCCACGGACAGGCGGAGCAGGCGGTCCGTGACGCCCGCGTCGTGCCGGTCACCGGCGTCCACGATGCGGTGGCTGATGGACGCGGGGTGCTGGATGAGCGTGTCGACGCTGCCGAGGCTCACCGCGGGAGTGACGAGCCGCACCCGGGAGATCACCTCGTGCGGATCGCCGTGGACCTCGAAGGCGACCATCGCGCCGCCGAGGCGCGGATAGCGCACCCGGGCCACCCTCGGGTCCGCGGCGAGCCGCCGGGCCAGCTCGGCGGCGGTCGCGGAGGCGGCCCGTACCCGCACCGGGAGGGTGGACAGTCCGCGCAGCAGCAGATAGCCGGCCAGCGGATGCAGGACGCCGCCCGTGGCGAACCGGATCTGCCGCAGCCGTCCCGCGAACTCCTCGTCGCAGGCGACCACCCCGGCCAGCACGTCGCCGTGGCCGCCGAGGTACTTGGTGGCGCTGTGCAGCACCAGCCGTGCGCCCTGTCCGGCCGGCCGCTGGAGCACCGGCGTGGCGAAGGTGTTGTCGGCGAGCAGCGGCACCGGGCCGCAGGCGCGGGCGACGGCCCGCAGGTCGACCTCGGCGAGGGTCGGATTGGCCGGCGATTCGACCATCACCAGCCCGGTGTCCGGCCGCAGCGCACCGGCGATGCCGTCCGGGTCGGTCCAGGTGACCTCCGTGCCGAGCAGCCCGGCGGTCAGCAGGTGGTCGCTGCACCCGTACAGGGGCCGCACCGCGACGGCGTGCCGCAGGCCCGCCGAAGCGCGGGCCAGGAGCACCGCACTGAGCGCGGCCATGCCGCTGGCGAAGGCGACGGCGGTCTCGGTGCCCTCCAGCCGGGCGAGGGCGGTCTCGAAGCGGGCGACGGTCGGGTTGCCGAGGCGGGCGTAGACCGGCGGGCCGGCCAGGTCCGCGCCGGCGGTGGCGAAGGCGTCGATGCGGGCGGCCTCGGCCCGGCTGTCGTGGGACGGGTAGGTGGTGGACAGGTCGATCGGCGGGGCGTGCAGGCCCTGACGGGCCAGGTCGTCGCGGCCGGCGTGCACGGCCTCGGTGGCCAGGGCTCTCGGTGCGGTGCGTACTCCGTCGTAGGCACCGGTGCTCGCTGTGTCCATGGGCGAAAGGGTGAACACCGCCCGGTTCTCCGGCGCCAAGTGCCGTGCTACGTTCGGCACATGGCCGAGTCCGTCGTACTGGATCCGGTGGATCTGCATCTGCTGCGGCTGTTGCAGAACGACGCCCGGACCACCTACCGGGACCTCGCCGCGCAGGTGGGCGTGGCCCCGTCGACCTGTCTGGACCGGGTGGCCCGGCTGCGCCGCTCGGGCGTGATCCTCGGCCACCGGCTGCGGCTGGACCCGGCCAAGCTGGGGCGCGGCCTCCAGGCGCTGCTGTCGGTGCAGGTACGGCCGCACCGGCGGGAGCTGGTCGGGCCGTTCGTGGAGCGGATCCGGGCGCTTCCGGAGGCGCGGACGGTGTTCCATCTGACCGGCCCGGACGACTATCTGGTGCACGTGGCCGTCGCGGACGTGGCCGACCTCCAGCGGCTGGTACTGGACGAGTTCACGGCACGGCGCGAGGTCGCCCGGGTGGAGACCCGGCTCGTGTTCCAGCAGTGGGAGTGCGGGCCGCTGCTGCCGCCCGGCCACGCCCGGAGCTGAAACGCGCCGTACGCGGGTGACGCGGTGATCTCCGGCGTACGAGGATGGGCCGCATGTCCGATACCCAGATCCCGCTGCCCCGTCAGGTCGCCGACGCCTATGTGGACGACCTCATCGCCCTCGACCCGGTCACCGGCACCTACCTCGGGGTGCCGGAGAGTTCGAGCCGGCTGCCCGACTACTCGCCCGCGGGATGGGACGCGCAGGCGCGGCTGACCCGGGCCACCCTCGCGAGGCTCGACGAGGCGGAGCGGCAGCCCGGCGCGGACAGCGATGCCGAACGGCGCTGCGGGCGGCTGCTGCGGGAGCGGCTGACCGCCCGGCTCGCCGTGTACGAGGCGGGCGAGCACCTGCGCGAGGTCGGCAACATGCACACACCCGGCCACGAGGTGCGGGAGATCTTCACGGTCACGCCGGCCGACACGGAGGAGGACTGGGCGGCGATCGCCGAGCGGCTGCGCGCGGTGCCGGATGCGCTCGCGGGCTACCGCGCCTCGCTCCGGCTCGGCCTGGACCGGAAGCTGTTCGCGGCGCCGCGGCCGACCGCCACGTTCATCGGCCAGCTGACCGAGTGGGCGGGCACCGGCGAGGGCCGCGGCTGGTTCGAGGACTTCGCCGCCGCGGGACCCGAGGCGCTGCGCGCGGAGCTGGACGAGGCGGCGCGGGCGGCGACCGGCGCCGTGGTGGAGCTGCGGGACTGGCTGCGTCAGGTGTACGCGCCGGCGGTCGAGGGCGCCCCGAACGTGGCCGGCCGGGAGCGGTACGCACGCTGGGCCCGCTACTACAACGGCACCGACCTGGACCTGGACGAGGCGTACGCCTACGGCTGGGCGGAGTTCCACCGCCTCCTCGGCGAGATGCGCGAGGAGGCGGAGAAGATCCTGCCCGGCGCGAAGACGCCGTGGGCGGCGCTCGCGCACCTGGACGCGCACGGCCGGCACGTCGAGGGCGTGGACGAGGTCCGCGACTGGCTCCAGGGGCTGATGGACCGGGCGATCGAGGAACTGGACGGCACCCACTTCGAACTGGCCGAGCGGGTGCGGCGGGTGGAGTCGTGCGTCGCGCCGCCCGGCGGTGCGGCGGCCCCCTACTACACGGGCCCGTCGGAGGACTTCTCCCGGCCCGGCCGGACCTGGCTGCCCACGATGGGCCTGACCCGCTTCCCGGTCTACGACCTGGTCTCGACGTGGTACCACGAGGGTGTGCCCGGCCACCATCTCCAGCTCGCGCAGTGGGTGCACGTGGCGGACGGCCTCTCCCGCTACCAGGCGACGGTCGGCATGGTCAGCGCCAACGTCGAGGGCTGGGCGCTGTACGCGGAACGGTTGATGGACGAACTGGGTTTTCTCCGCGACCCGGAGGAGCGGCTCGGCTATCTGGACGCGCAGATGATGCGCGCGGTGCGGGTGATCATCGACATCGGTATGCACCTTGAACTGGAGATCCCGGCCGACTCCCCGTTCCGTCCGGGCGAGCGCTGGACCCCGGAGCTGGCGGAGGAGTTCTTCGGGGCGCACAGCAGCCGCCCGGCGGACTTCGTGGAGAGCGAGCTGACCCGCTATCTGACCATGCCGGGGCAGGCCATCGGCTACAAGCTGGGCGAGCGGGTCTGGCTGCTGGGCCGGGAGCGGGCGAGCGCGCGGCACGGCGCCGCGTTCGACCTGAAGGCCTGGCACATGGCGGCGCTGTCGCAGGGTTCGCTGGGCCTGGACGACCTGCTGGACGAGTTGTCGCGGCTCTGACCCGCGGGGCCGGCGGCTGCCGGCCCCGCTCATCCGGCGTCAGCGCCGGAAGCCGCCTTCGGAGTTGATCACCTGTCCGGTGATCCAGTGCGCCTCATCGGTGGCCAGCCAGGCGATGAGGCGGGCGGGGTCGTCGGGCACGCCCCAGCGTCCGGCGGGGAATAGCGCGGCCACGGCCGCGCGGGCCTCGTCGGTGGCGTAACCGGTGTCGACCGGGCCGGGATTGACGGCGTTCACCGTGATCCGCCGGTCGGCGAGCGCGGTGGACAGCGAGCGGGTGACGGAGGCGAGGGCGCCCTTCTGCAAGGCGTAGGCGATCTCGCCCGGCATCCCTCCGCCCTGGTCCTGGCCGGAGGTCATCAGCACCACGCGTCCGCCGGGGGCGTCCTCGGGCAGGGCGGCGCGCGAGCGGGCGTACGCCTGGACGAGCAGCAGCACCGAGCGGGTGTCGACGGCCCAGTGGGCGTCCAGCATGGCCGCGTCGATGTCGTCCAGGGTGCCGTCGGAGCCGCTGAGGGCGTGGTTGGCCACGAGGATGTCCAAGCGGCCGAACTCCTCGGTCACGGTGCGGACCAGCCGGGCCGGTTCCGCCGGGTCGGCCAGGTCGCCGGGGCCGGAGACGACCCGCGCCCGGACGTCGCCGAGCGCCTCGCGTACGGAGTCGGCGACGGCGTCGGGGCTGTCGGCGCCCCAGGGCATGGCGGCGTCGTGCGGTACGTGGTGGTGCAGGTACACGCTCGCGCCGTAGGCGGCCAGCCGCCGGGCCACGGCGTGCCCGATCCCGGCCCGCCGGGAGGCACCGGTGACGAGAGCGGTCCGGCCGCGCAGGGGCAGGGGGTCGCGGCGCAGTTCGGCAGGTGTCGGCATGGACGCCCACCTTAGGGAGGACGGCCGGGGAGGCGCGAGCGGTTTTCCGCTCCGCCGGACGGCCGTCTCCCGGTGGCGCGGCCGGCGCGGAGGTGGCCCGCTGGTGCCGGGGGCCGACACGGAAAGGCGGGCCGGGCCATGCGGGAGAACGCGCCGGGGCACAGGGCGCTGCGGACACCGCGTGCCGCGGGTCTGGCCGGGGTCGTCTTCGCGCTGCTGGCGGCGGCGATGGTCCTGGTCAGGCTGGCCATCCCGGAGGGAACCGAGGCGGTCACCGTCCGGGGGTTCACGGACTCCGGGCGGCGCGGCGCGCTGCGGGCGGCCCTCGCGCTGGTGCCGTTCGCCGGGATCTTCTTCCTGTGGTTCCTCGGCGCGGTCCGCGCGCACGTCGGCGCGGTCGAGGACAAGTTCCTCGCCACCGTCTTCCTGGGCAGCGGGCTGGTCTTCACCGCCACGCTGTTCGGGGCCGCCGCGGCGGCGGGTGCCGTGCTGGCGGTGGCCCATCCGCCGGGTGTGCCGCCGCTGTCGGCGGCCTGGGACTTCGGCCGCCACCTCGCCTACACGCTGATGACGGGGTACGCCATGCGGATGGCGGCCGTGTTCGTGTCGTCCCTGTCTGTCATGGGCCACCGGCTGGGCGTGCTGCCGCGCCCGCTGACGATCGCGGGCTTCGTCACCGTGCTGGTCCTGCTCTTCGTCTCGTCGAACGTGCCCTGGGCGGAACTCGTCTTCCCGGCCTGGTCGCTGCTGATCGGCCTGCACATCCTCGGGGCGGGCGGCCGGGGGCCGGGGGACGGACAGGGTGCGGGGCCGGGGCGGGACGCCGGGTAGGGCGCCGGGCGCTCACTCGATCGGCGTGCCCGGCGCGCGGGCGCCCGGTCCCCGCTCGATGCTGGCGAGCGGGGGGAGACCGCCGTCCGGAGCCCGCCCGCGCGAGCCGTGCTGCGCGCGCCGGACCTCGCCACTCGAAAGGGCGGAGCGCCGATGAGGCTCGTCGTCGATCTCAACAAGTGCCAGGGGTACGCCCAGTGCGCGTTCCTCGCACCCGATGTCTTCGCCATGCACGGCGAGGAGGCGCTGATCTACGACCCGTGCCCGCAGGAGGAGCAGCGGGAGCGGGTGGCGCGGGCGGTGGCCGCCTGCCCGGTGCGGGCGATCACCGCCGACGGGCTTCACCGCGCGGGCGGGACCCAGGAGGCGTCCGATGTCCGCTGACCACGTGGAACGGCTCAGACGCGAGGGTCGGATCGTGATCGTGGGCGCCTCGCTGGCGGGCCTGCGGGCGGCCGAGACGCTGCGCGCGGAGGGCTTCGCCGGTGACCTGACCCTGATCGGGGACGAGCCGTGCGAGCCGTACGACCGGCCGCCGCTGTCGAAGTCCGCGCTGCTGGGCATGGCGTCCCCGCTCCGCACGGAGCTGCCGCGCCGCCGGGAGATCGACGCGAAGTGGCGGCTGGGTGTCGCGGCGACCGGGCTGGACCTGGCGGCCAAGCGGGTCCGGCTGGCCGACGGGGACGAGGTGGAGTACGACCGGCTGCTCATCGCGACCGGGGTGCGGGCCCGGCCGTGGTTCAACGAGGAGGAGGCCCGGCTGGACGGGGTGTGCGTGCTGCGCACCCGACAGGACGCGGCCGACCTGGCCCGGCGGCTGAAGGCGGGACCGCGGCGGGTGTTCGTGATCGGCGCCGGGTTCGCCGGCTCGGAGGTCGCCTCCGCCTGCCGCGAGACGGGCCTGCCGGTCAGCATGGCCGAGCGCGCGGCGGCGCCGCTGGTGGGGGCGCTCGGCGGGGTGGTCGGCGCGGTCGCGGCGGACCTCGCGACGGAGCACGGCGTGGACCTGCGCACCCATGTCACGGTGACGGCGCTGGAAGGAGACACGGTCGGCAGGGTGCGGGCCGTGCATCTGTCCGACGAGAGCGTCGTCGAGGCGGATGTGGTGGTGGTGTCGCTGGGATCGCTGCGCAACACGGAGTGGCTGGCCGGGTCGGGGCTGGGCGCTGGGCCCCGGGGCATCGCCTGTGACGCGGGCTGCCGGGCCTTCGACTTCCGGGGCATCGTCACGGACGACGTCTTCGTGGCGGGCGATGTGGCACGCTCCCCGCACGCGCTGTTCGGCTACCAGTTCCTGTCGCTGGAGCACTGGGGCAACGCCGTCGCGCAGGCGGAGACGGCCGCGCACAACATGATCTGCGACGGCGCCGACCGGCGCCCGCACCTGTGGATGCCGGCCTTCTGGTCGTCGATGTTCGGGGTCAACATCAAGTCGGTCGGGGTGCCGCCGATGGGCGAGCAGCTCATGATCACGCAGGGTTCGCTCGCCGAGCGCCGGTTCGTCGGGGTCTACGGCCACCAGGGACGGATCGTGGCCGCCGTGACCTTCGACAACGCGCGCTGGCTGGAGTTCTACCAGCGGCAGATCGAGCGGGGCGCGCCGTTCCCGGTGGAGTTCTCGACGCCGGACCGCCGGCCGGAGGGCCGGCAGCCGGTGCCGGCCGGTTTCCCGGACCCGTCGCTGCCGACCCACGGGCCCATGGTGACCCTCACCGGCTACTCGCCGGCCGACCAGCAGCTGGTCTTCCACCCCGCCCGCCACTGACCTCCCGGCCCCGACGCCCCAAGGAACCGCCATGCCGCACACCTCGCTGGCACGCCAGATCACCGATTTCAAGAACCGCGCCGACCCGTATCCGCTGTACGAGGAACTCCGCCGGACGCCGGTGCTCCACGAAGAGGAGGGCGGCCCGTATCTCATCAGCTCGTACTACGACATCGAGGCGTTGCTGCACGATCCGCGGATCAGCTCCGACGCGGCGAACCTGGCCGCCGCCGGGGAGGACGGGCCGGGCGAGCCGGAGGAGACGGGCGGGCTGCCGCCGTCGTTCCTGCGGCTGGACCCGCCCGAGCACGACCGGCTGCGCCGCATCGCCAACACCGGGTTCGGCCCGCCGCACCGGCCGCGGCGCATCGAGGGCATGCGCGGCGCCATGCGGGAGATCGTCACCGGGCTGATCGACGGCTTCGGGGACGCCCGCCGGGTGGACCTGGTGGACCAGTTCGCCTATCCCTTCCCGGTGACGGTGATCTGCCGGCTGCTCGGAGTCCCCCGGGAGGACGAGCCGACGTTCCGCACCTGGGTGGACCCGCTGGTCGCGAGCCTGGACCCGCAGAAGCGGCCGGGTGGAGACGAGGCGGCGGAGCACCAGCGGGCCGCGCGGGAGGCGCGGATGCGGCTCGGCATGTACCTGTCCGGGTTGGTCGAGGAGCGGGTCAGGGAGCCCCGCGAGGACCTGTTGTCCGACCTGGTGAACAGCAGGGGCCCGGACGGCTCGATGACGACGATGGAGGTGCTCAGCACCTCGGTGCTGCTGCTGATCGCCGGGCACGAGACGACGGTCAACCTGATCACCAACGGCATGCTGACCCTGCTGCGGCACCCGGAGATCCTGCGGCGGCTGCGGGAGGACCCGGGGCTGTCGGTCACCGTCGTGGAGGAACTGCTGCGCTACGAACCACCGGTGCAGCTCGTGCCGCAGCGCACCTGCGTCACCGACATCGAGGTGCGCGGGGTCACCATCCCGAGAGGCTCGCGGATCTGGCTGATGCTGGCCGCGGGCAACCGGGACCCGGAGCGGTTCAAGGACCCCGACCGGTTCGACCCGGACCGCGAGGACCTCCGGCACCTCGGCTTCGGCAGCGGCATCCACAGCTGCTTCGGCGCCCCGCTGGCCCGCCTGGAGACCCAGATCGCGCTGTCCGAGCTGGCCCGGCGGCTGGAGAACCCCCGCCTGGTGGAGGATCCGCCGCCGTACCGGGACAACGCCGTGCTGCGCGGGCCCCGGCACCTGCACGTCGCCTTCGACGGGCTGCGCTGACCGGCGGTGGCCGTTCAGCAGCCGCAGTCGCCGTCGACGGGCGCGGTCAGCGGATCGGCGTCCCGGCGGGCCGGGCCCTGCCAGGTCTCGTAGGCGAAGCCCTCGCGGGCCCAGTACTCGAAGCCGCCGAGCATCTCCTTGACCCGGTAGCCGAGTTCGGCGAGGGCGAGGGCGGCGCGGGTGGCCCCGTTGCAGCCGGGACCCCAGCAGTACGTCACCACGGGCACGGACCTGTCGAGGAGCCGTTCGGCCTGTTCACCGATGAGCGCGGTCGGCAGGTGGACCGCGCCCGGGACGTGGCCCTGGTCCCAGGAGGCGGTGGACCGGGTGTCCACGACGACGAATCCGGGGTCGCCGCCGGCCGCGAGCGCGGCGGCCACGTCGGAGACGTCGGCGTGGAAGGCGAGGCTCGCCCGGAAGTAGGCGGCGGCCTCGGCCGGCGCGGCGGGGGCGACCCGCAGGACGGGGTTCTCGGAAGCGGTGTCGATCATGACGGGAAATCTACGGTCCGCAGGGCACCGCCCTGAAGGGCCGATCCACGGGCCTGCCCTTGTCCCGCCGGGGTTTTCCCTGCTATCCATCCGGGATGACCGTGTATTCCCCGGACGCCACCGACTGGCGCATCCTCGAAGTCCTCCAGCGCGACGGACGCTCCAGCTACGCCGAGCTGGCGCGCGCCGTGTCCATGTCGCCGAGCGCCGTCACCGAGCGGGTACGGCGGCTGGAGGAGGCCGGAGTGATCCAGGGGTACGCGGCGGTGGTCGACCCCGAGCGGCTCGGCCTACCGATCCTGGCGTTCGTGCGGCTGCGCTACCCGAACGGCAACTACAAGCCCTTCCACGACCTGGTCGCGGCCACCCCCGAGATCCTGGAGGCGCACCACGTCACCGGCGACGACTGCTTCGTGATCAAGGTCGCCGCGCGGTCGATGTCCCACCTGGAGGAGGTCTCCGGCAGGATCGGCGCACTGGGCTCGGTGACCACCAGCGTGGTGTACTCCTCCCCCTTGCCCCGCCGCCCGCTGGGCCGCTAGGCCGCTCCCCGCTGCCGCAGCGAGGAACCCGTGCGGCCCTTGACGACCTCCAGCTGGGCGTGGATGCGGCGGCGCAGGTCGGGGACGTGGCTGACGATGCCGACGCTGCGGTCGCGTTCGCGCAGGGAGTCGAGGACGTCCAGGACCTCGTCCAGGGTCTGGTCGTCCAGGCTGCCGAATCCCTCGTCGATGAAGAGGGTGTCCAGGCGGACGCCGCCGGCCTCCTCGGTGACGACGTCGGCGAGGCCGAGGGCGAGCGCGAGGGAGGCGAAGAAGGTCTCGCCGCCGGACAGGGTCGCGGTGTCCCGTTCCCGCCCGGTCCAGGCGTCGACCACGTGCAGCCCGAGCCCGCTGCGGCCGCGCCCGGTGCGGTCGTCGGAGTGGACCAGGGTGTAGCGGCCGGACGACATGCGCTGGAGGCGTACGGTCGCGGCGGCGGCGACCTGTTCCAGCCGGGCCGCCAGGACGTACGACTCCAGGCGCATCCTGCGTTCGTTGTCGGCGGAGGTGCCCGCGGCGAGGGCGGCGAGCCGGGCCACCCGGTCGTGCTCGGCGCGCAGCGGGGCGAGCCGGCGCACCGCCTCGGCGGCGCGCGCGGAGAGCCGGTCCAGCTCGGCGCGGCAACGGTCGGCGGCGTCGCGCGCGGAGCCGGCCTCGCGCAGCCGCCGTTCGGCGGCGGCCGCCGCACGTTCGGCGGCGGCCGGGTCGGCGGGCGGCCGCTGGGCCGCCGCCGTGGTGCCGGGCTCGGCGAGGACCGCGCGGACCGCGGCCTCCTCCTGCTGCCAGGCGTCGAGGCGGCGCTGGAGTTCGCGGTGGGCGGCGGGGTCCAGCAGGGCCTCGGCGGCGGCCCCGGGGGTGTCGAAACCGGCCCGGTAGGCGGCGTCGGCGAGACGGGCGTCGGCGTCCTTCAGCCGCCGGGCGGCGTCCTCGGCGGCGCGGACGGCGTCGGCGGCCTCGGTCAGCCGTGCCGCGAGCCGCTCCAGCTCCGCCGCGCGCGCCGCCACGCTGGCCGAGCCGCCTCGCGCCTGCTCCAGTTCGCCTTCCAGCAGCGCCTGTTCGCGTTCCAGGGTGTCGCGGCGGGTGAGCCGGGAGGCGGCCCGGACGGCGGCCTGCTGGCGGTCGGCGAGGCGCCGCTCGCGCTCCTGCTCGGCGCGCCGCAGCTCCTGCTGGGCGGCGTGCAGGGCGGAGGCGTCGCGGCGGGCGCGGGCGTACTCCCGCTCCAGGTGGCCGGCCTCCTCGGCGAGTTCCGCGGCCGGGGTGTCGCCGGCCTCGGCGCCGGCGGCGGCCAGGGCCTCGCGGACCTCGCCGAGCCGCCGTTCGTCCGCGGCGTGCTCCTCCTCGGCCCGCCGGCCGGCGGCGAGGGCGCGGTCCTCGGTCTCGCGGTCGACGTGTCCGGCGGTCTTGCGCGCGGGCGCGGGGTGGGCGGTGGCGCCGCAGACGGCGCAGGGCTCGCCGTCGGTGAGGTGGGCGGCGAGTTCGGCGGCGATGCCGGCCAGCCGCTGTTCCTTGAGGTCGAGCCAGTGGGCGCGGGCGTCGAGGGCCCGCCGGCCGGACTCTTCCGCGCGTTGCCGGGCCTGTTCGAGGTCGGCGGCGAGCCGGTCGCGGGTACGGGCCGCGGCGAGCCGCCGCGCCATGGGCTCGCGCCGCACGGCGAGCTGTTCGGCGCGGGTGGCGGCCTCCTGCGCGGAGTCGACGCGGGTCTGGAGGGCGGCGCGGGTGGTGTCCCAGTCGGCGAGCCAGGCGTCGGCCTCGCGCAGGACCTCCTCGTCGGCGCGTTCCTGCCGGTCGAGTCCGGCGCGTTCCTCGGCGAGTCCGGCGAGCCGGCGTTCGGCGCGCCGGGCCGCGTCCAGGCCGCCGAGTTCCTCTGCGGCCCGGCGGGCGGCGGCGGCCAGTCCGCTCGCGTCGGCGCCCGCGTACGCGTCGGGGAGCGCTCCGCGCGCGCGGGTCTCCGCCTCCGCCGCCCGGCGGTGGTCCCGGTCGGCTTCCTCGCGCAGCTCCAGCGCGGGCGCGACCGCCTCCGCCTTGCGGGCCCGCTCCATGCGCTCCTGGTTCCCGCGGTGGTCGCCGGACCGTTCCCGGAGCCGCTCGAGGCGCTCCCGGGCCGCGGCGAACCGGTCCTGGAGGCGGGCGAGTTCGCGGGCCTCGTCCAGGGCGTGCCGGGCCGCGGCGTGGGCGGACTCGGCGGCGTCGAGCCGGCAGCGGGCGATGTCGAGGCGTTCCCGGGCGGTGCTGCGGGCGACGGCGGCGGCTTCGAGGACGGCCTCGGCCAGCCCGGGGTCGCCGGGGGCAGGCTCGGGCAGCTCCATGGCGTCGCCGGCCTCCTGCTGCATGCGGTGGGCGTCGGCGAGCAGCGCGGTGTCGCCCTCGCGCACCCGGGCCTCGGTGGCGCGGCGGCGTTCGGCGAGGCGCTTCTCGACATCGGCGAAACGCTGGGTGTCGAAGAGCCGGCCGAGGAGGCGTCCGCGTGCCTCGGCGTCGGCGCGCAGGAAGCGGGCGAAGTCGCCCTGGGGCAGCAGGACGACCTGGCAGAACTGTTCGCGGCTCATGCCGAGCAGCTGTTCCACCTCGGCGCCGATCTCCTGGTGGGAGCGGCTGAGGTCCTTCCAGGCGCGGGCCCGGGCGTCGTACTCGCGCAGCCAGGTCTGGGCCTTGTCGACCGTCATGCCCTTGCCGCGCAGCTTGGGCCGCTCCCACGCGGGCTGCCGGGTGATCTCCAGGCGGCGGCCGGCCACGGTGAGTTCGAGGCGGACCTCGGTTCGGGTACCGGGCGGGGCGTGGTCGCTGCGCAGGTGCATGCCCTGGCTGCTCTGCCGGGCACCGGGGACGGAGCCGTAGAGGGCGTAGCAGACGGCGTCCAGGACGGAGGTCTTGCCGGCGCCGGTCGGGCCGTGCAGCAGGAACAGCCCGGCGGCGGACAGCGCGTCGAAGTCGACGCCGTGGGTGGCGCCGAAGGGGCCGAAGGCGGTGATGTCGAGCCGGTGCAGCCTCACCGGGCCACCTCCCGCGCGGTGTGGTCGGCGCGCACGGCGTCGAACGCCTCGCGCAGTACGGCGGCCTCGTCCGCGTCGGGCCCGGCGCCGCGCACATGGGCGACGAAGTCCTGGGCGACCTGTTCGTCGCTGCGGCCCGCGAGCCGCCGGGCGTAGGAGACGCGGGGGTCGTCGGGGGCCCGTTCGGGGGCGAAGACCAGGCTGAGGGTGTGCGGGAAGCGCTCGGTGAGCCGGGCCATGGGCTCGGCCGGGCGGACCGGGTCGGTGAGGGTGGCCTCGACCCAGGCGTCCTCGTGGCGGGCCAGCCCCGGGTCGGCGAGGAGGTCGTCGAGGGTGCCGCGGATACGGGCGAGCGGGCGCGGCACCGGGCAGTCGACGCGGTCGGCGGTGACCGAGCCGTCCGCGTCCAGGTCGATCAGCCACATGCTCTTGCGGTGGCCGGCCTCGGAGAAGGAGTAGGCGAGCGGCGAGCCCGAGTAGCGCACGCGTTCGGTGATGGTCTGGCAGCCGTGCAGATGGCCGAGCGCCACATAGTCGGCGCCGTCGAAGACGCCGGCCGGTACGGCGGCCACCCCGCCGACGGTGATGTCCCGCTCGCTGTCGCTGGCCTCGCCGCCGGTGACGAAGGCGTGGGCGAGGACGACGGACCGCGTGCCCGGCGCGCGGCCGGCGAGATCGGCGCGGACGCGGTCCATGGCGGCGCCGAGGACGGCCTCGTGGCCGGCCTTGCCGACGCCGAACTCGTCCTTCACCAGGGCTGGTTCGAGGTACGGCAGGCCGTAGAAGGCGACGTCGCCGTGGGTGTCCTGGAGGATCACCGGGGTGCCGGCGGCGGACGGCTCGGTGCGCAGGTGGATGCCCGCGCGGTCGATGAGTCCGGCGCCGACGCCGAGGCGGCGGGCCGAGTCGTGGTTGCCGGAGATCATCACCGTGGGCACGCCGAGGTCCGCGAGCCGGTGCAGGGCGGTGTCGAACAGCTCGACGGCGGCGAGCGGGGGCACCGCGCGGTCGTACACGTCGCCCGACACGACCACCGCGTCCACCGCGCGCTCACGCACGGCGTCGACGAGGTGACCGATGAACCCGGCCTGGGCCTCCAGCAGGCTGACCCGGTGGAAGGCCCGGCCGAGGTGCCAGTCGGACGTGTGCAGGATCCTCATGGGCCCCGAGACTAACGGCCGGGTCCGACATCACGGCCGGTCGCTCCGGCGCCGGCCGCCATCACCTGCCGCACCAACGGGCGTTATGACCGATTTGTGGCAATTATCAGGCGTCTCCGTAGGCTTCGCCGCCCAGTTCGAAGCCGGCCGTGCCCGCCGTCACATCGGCGAGCCAGGCCCGGAAGGCGTCCACGTCGGCGTCCGGCAGGCCGATCTCGAGGGTGACGGCCTCGCCGTAGCGGACGTCGCGCACCTCGCGTCCGGTGGCGCGCAGGTCGTTCTGCACCTTGCCGGCGCGCTGGTGGTCGACGGTCACCGTGGCCAGCCGGAAGCGGCGCCGGGTGATCGTGCCGAGCGCGTCCAGGGCCTCGCCGACCGAGCCGCCGTAGGCACGGATCAGCCCGCCCGCTCCGAGCTTGACACCGCCGTAGTACCGGGTGACCACGGCGACCACGTACCGCATGTCGCGGCGCAGCAGCATCTGCAGCATGGGCACGCCGGCAGTACCGCCCGGTTCGCCGTCGTCGCTGGCCTTCTGCACGGAGGCGTCGGCGCCGATGACGTACGCCCAGCAGTTGTGGGTGGCGGCGGCGTGCTCCTTGCGTACGGCGGCGATGAAGTCCTGCGCCTCCTGCTCGGTGGCGGCCGGGGCGAGGGCGCACAGGAAGCGGGAGCGGTTGATCTCGGTCTCGTGCACGCCCGCGCGGGCGACTGTGCGGTACTCGTCCTGCATCCGGCCAGCCTATCCGTGACCGTCGCGGGTCGAGACGGCTCGTCCGAGGAGTCCCGCCGGGCCGGGGCGTCGAGCGGGCGGGGCCCGGCGGTCCGGGCCCCGCCCGTGGGCGCGCGCCGCTGCAACAGCGCACGACCGGTGTTTCCCCTGTTGTGTCGAGTGGCAACGGCCGGGGAAGCCGCGATCAGGAAACCACCACCGGACCGCGCCTACGCGGCCGGGGCGCAGCAGGCGGCGGGAAGCCGGCGGACACCGGCACCGGGCCACGGCCGCGGGCAGGGCAGGGAGGTCCGCTGCCTGGTCGTCCTCCGAAGGAGGGCGGCCGGTGGCCGGTGGCCTGGGCCGAGGGTGCTGCCGAAGGCAGGCGCGCCCGCCCCCGTCGTCGTATGAATCGGTGTGCCGATGCCTGCCTCCTCTCCTCAATCCGGTCACGCCGGAGCACGACTGGGCTCCGGCCATGGCGGCTTCGGCCTCGGCAACAGGGCATGACACCTCGTGTGTCACCCGTGCCGAGGCAGTGGACCCACTCTGGCCCTTTGGGCGATGGGACCTCAAGGTCCGTTACACCGCCGAAGCGGGACACGGAAGGTACGGTCGCCCCTTCTCCGGGCGGAGGACTCGCGGTGGCCTGCGGCGATGCGTTCAGGGCGTTCCACCACAGCCGGGACAGGATGAAACGGCGCGGGAGCACCGCCTTGTCGGCGTTCGTTGAAGGGCTCGAAGGTAGGGGCGAGGCTCCTTGTCCGCCGGCTCTGCAAGGCCGGCGGGCGGCACGCGGGGCCTCGGTGTCGAGTGGCAACGAGCCGAGGAGGCAGACACGTTGAAGAAGAACGCGCCCACCCGCACCGTGTGCGTCGAGGGCCCGGCCGGGGCCGGCGGCCGGGTGCTGCCCGCTCCGGCCGTGGTCGTGGTGGTGGTCGTCCTGCTCGTCACGGCAGGGCTGTCGGTGCTCGGGACGGCCCTGGAGGCGGTCGTCCCGATCGTCGTCACCGGCGGGCTGCTGGGCAGGGAACTGGTCCGCGGCCTGGTCGCCGTCCTCTCTCCGCAGCGGGCGTGAAGGGAGAACGGGATGGGGCGCACTTCCGGCGCCCTGGTACGGCACACTCCCGTGGAGACGCTGGCGCAGTGGCTCGAGTCGCTGCGCCGGCGGTCGGGGACGAGCTGGGACCAGATGGCGCGGATCGCTGTCGCGAGCGGCCTGCCGGCCACTCGTTCGACTCTGTACCGGGCGGCGCGGGGTGAGGCGCTGCCGAAGTGGAGGACCGTCCAGGCGTTCACGCGGGTGTGCGGGGGTGACGAACGCGAGGCCAAGCGGCTGTGGACCGCCGCCGCCCGGCACGAGGCCGCGGACGGCGGGGCGGCGCCGCGCGTCACGGCCCCGCCGCCGCGGTTCATCACCGAGCCGTGGCAGCTCGTCCACGCGATGCGGGAGATGTGCCGGGAGAACGGCCACCCCACCCTGCGGGAACTGGAGGAGAGGGCGTACATCGACATCGCGAACAAGGTGAGCCTGCTGCCGAAGAGCACCCTGGGCGCCGTTCTGCGGGGCCGGATGCCCGCCCGGGACCTGCTGCTGAACTTCGTCCGGTACTGCGGGAACGTCCCGGAGAGCCGGCTGGGGGACTGGGCGGACGCCTGGGACCGCGTGCACGCCCTCCACGGCCACCATCGCGCTCCCCGGCCGCGGGCGGGACGGCGGGCCCGGGCGAAGGCGCCCACGCCCACCCGGCCGCGGAACTCCCCGCCCGGCCCGAGCGGCACCGCGACGGCGTCGCGTACGGCCCCGGGCACCCGGCGGACCCTGTCGGCTAGCTCTTCTTCCTTCCGCGCGGGACCGTGAAGGAGGTGAGCAGGGCCGTGCCCGGGGTGAGGGTCCGCCAGGTGGTGCCGTGCCAGGTGAGGACGGCGAACGCCGAGGTCGGGAACTTCGCCCGTACCCGGTCCAGGGTGTCGTCGAGCGCGTCGGCGGCCAGCGCCGGCACCAGCTCCTCCAGGCCGGGATTGTGCCCGATCAGCAGCAGGGTGCGCACCTCGGCCGGCACCTCGCGCACCACCTCCAGCAGCTGCGGCACGCCGGCCGCGTACAGCCGCCGGTCGTAGCGCACGGGCGGCGGCGTGGCCCACTCGGCGGAGACCAGCTCCCAGGTGCGGCGGGCCCGTACGGCGGTGGAGCACAGGGCGAGGTCGGGCAGCGAACCGGCGGCGAGGGCGCGGCCGGCGGCCGGCGCGTCCCGCAGCCCGCGGGGCGCGAGCGGCCTGAGCCGGTCCTCGACGCCTGCCGGCCAGGCCGACTTGGCGTGCCGCAGCACCACCAGCCGGCGCAGCGGACCGGTGCCGGCCGGCCCGGTCACGCGGGGCTCCCGAGGTCGCGCGCGAGGTCCAGCGCGAGCAGGCGGTCGGCGTAGACGCACGTCTCGAAGCGGGCTCCGTCCGGGATGCCGGGCGCGCTCGCCGCGTCCCGCAGGACACCGAGGACCGCGGGCAGGTCGAGATCGTCCTCCCAGGCGGCGCGCAGCCGCTCGCGCACCTCGCCGGGCACCGGCCTCGAGGGCCGCCGGGCCCAGCGGGCCACGGCCCGCCGCCAGCGGGCGAGGGTCCGCGCGGCCTCGTCCAGCGTGGCCGGGTCCAGCCGCGCGGGCTCGCCGCGCGGTACGGCGAGCAGGGCCAGGCGCAGGGCCGGGGGGTCGGACAGCAGCGTCGCGAGCACGCCGGGGCCGCCGTCCGGCCCGGACGCGGCGCCGGGCCCCGGGGCCCACTCCACGCCGGCCACCGCCACCACCGGACCCTCCCCCACCGTCTCCGCGCGGTCCCGCCGTACCACGTGGACGGCCTGGGCCTCGCCGAGGCCGGAGGCGAGATCACGGCTGTCCTCGAAGGGGCGGATGGCCAGGCGCGTGCCGGCCGTGCGCAGTTCGGGCTGGTGGCGGGGGGCGGTGAGGATCGTCCAGACCGGGGTGCCGCCCAGTTCCAGGGCGCGCACGAGCAGGTCGGCGGTGAGCAGGACCCGCAGGGCCGTCGGATCGAGTCCGCAGGCGTGGGCTTCGATACGGGTCAGGGCGCGCCGGGCGGGCGCGGCGGGTACGGGCTCACCGGTTCGGGCGTCGAGGATGCGCAGCACGGGGCGAGCGTAGGTCGGGTCGGCGGGCGTATGCAGCAGCTTGCGCCGATTCCGGACAGCGTGCCGCGCCGCGGCGGGAATCCGCGCCCACCACAGTGACGTTTCCCCGGGACAGTTCCCGCAGCCCGAGGAGGCGGCCGATGTACGGCGACGAAGCGACGATCCGCAGGATCCTGACCGAGCTGGGCGACACCTGGGCGGTGGTGGGCCTGTCCGCCAACCAGCGCCGGGCCGCGTACGGGGTGGCGCTGGCACTCCAGCGGTTCGGCAAGCGGATCGTGCCCGTGCACCCCAAGGCCGAGACGGTGCACGGGGAGCGGGGTTACGCCTCCCTCGCGGACATCCCCTTCGACGTGGAGGTGGTCGACGTCTTCGTGAACAGCGAGCTGGCCGGTCCGGTCGCCGACGATGCCGTGGCGAAGGGCGCGCGGGCGGTGTGGTTCCAGCTGGGCGTGGTCGACCCGGCCGCCTACGAGCGGACCCGGACGGCGGGCCTGGAAATGGTCATGGACCGCTGCCCGGCCATCGAGATCCCCCGGCTGGGCTGAGCCGTCGCCGGGCCTCCTCGTCACGCCACGCCGAGGCCCTCCAGCACGACGGCGCCGGGAAGGCCGGCGAGGGCCTTGCCGGGGAGCAGGAGCTTGCCGCGGCGGCGTCCGCTGCCGACCAGGACGTAGGGCATGTCGACGACGGCCGGGTCCACCAGCACCGGCCAGCCGGCGGGCAGTCCGACCGGTGTGATGCCGCCGTACTCCATGCCGGTCTCGCCGGTCGCCGTCTCCATCGAGGCGAACGACGCCTTGCGGGCGCCCAGTTGACGGCGGACGACACCGTTGACGTCGGCCCGGGCGGTGGACGGCACCACACAGGCGGCCAGCCGAATCTCGCCGGCCCGCTTGCCCGCGACCACCACGCAGTTCGCCGACCGCTCCAGCAGGTCGCGGCCGTAGTGCTCCACGAAGACGGAGGTGTCGGCCCAGCGCGGGTCGGTGTCGACGTAGAGGATCTGGTCGGCCGCGACCGTGCCCTGCCAGGCGCGTACGGCGTCGGCGACGGGGGCGGTCAGCTCGTCCAGGCAGTCCGGGGCGGGAGTGGCGGTCTCGAAGTCTCCGATGGGTGCGCGCATGGCCGCACGCTAGCAACACCGGCCCGGCCGCCGTCGCGGCGTCTCACGGCACGGGCGGTACGGACACGGCCATCACCATCTCCATCGGCACCTCGCCCTGGTTGCCGTACCAGTGCGGGACGTCGGCCTCGAAGGAGGCGCTCGCGCCCGTCGGAACGCGGTATTCCGTGCCGTCCACGGTGAGCGTCAGCTCGCCGGCGGTGACATGGACCAGCTCGACCGTACCGCCGGGGTGCGGCTCGGAGGGGCTGGTCTCCCCCGGCATCAGCCGCCAGTCCCACATCTCCAGCGGTCCGGGGGCCTCGGTGCCTGCGAGCAGCCGGTTGTAACTGCCCTCCTCGGTGTGCCAGAGCCGTACGGCCCGTTCGGCGGGGACGATCCGCACCTTCGGGCCCTGTTCGTAGTCGAGGAGCGTGGTGATGCTGACGCCGAGCGCGTCACCGATCTTGACGACCGTGCCGATGCTCGGGTTGGTGCGGGCCTGCTCGATCTGGATGAGCATGCCGCGGCTGACGCCCGCCCGGGCGGCGAGCACGTCCAGCGTGAAGCCGCGCACCGAGCGCCAGTGCCTGACGTTGCGCGCCAGGGACTGGGTCAGGAGTTCTAGGTCCGACACAGGGAGTCCAATATCCGGGAAGTCGATTATTTTGTTTAGCCAAGTTCAGTCTGCTGAACTACGGTGAGCTGCACCCGATCGTTCACCGAACTGTACTGCGAGGCCGGCCATGACAGCATTCTTCGCCCTGATCACCAGCCTCCTGTGGGGGCTGGCCGACTTCGGCGGCGGACTGCTGACCCGGCGCACCCCGGCGCTGACGGTCGTGGTCGTCTCGCAGGCCATCGCGGCGGCCGTGCTGGGCGCGATCGTGCTGGCCACCGGCGGCTGGAGCGAGGCCGGGCCCCGGCTGTGGTTCGCGTTCGCGGCCGGGCTCGTCGGGCCCGTGGCCCTGCTCTGCTTCTACCAGGCCCTCGCCCTCGGCCCGATGGGCGTGGTCTCCCCGCTCGCCACCCTCAGCGTCGCCGTGCCCGTCGGCGTCGGGCTCGTGCTCGGCGAGCGGCCGGGTCTGTTCCAGGCCGCGGGCATCGCCGTCGCCGTCACCGGGGTCGTCCTCGCGGGCGGACCCCAGTTGCGCGGTGCGGCCGTGCAGCGGCGCGCGATCCTGATGACGCTGGTCGCGGCGGTCGGCTTCGGCACGGTGTTCGCGCTGATCGCGGAGGCGTCCACCACGGTCACCGGGCTGTTCCTCGCGCTGTTCGTGCAGCGGGTGACGAACGTCGCGGTGGGCGGGGCCGCGCTCGCGGTGTCGGTGCGGCGCGGCGGGGCCGCCGTACCGGAGGGCGGCTTCCGGTGGGCCTCGCTGCCCGCGCTGGCGTTCGTCGGACTGGCCGACGTGGCGGCCAACGGCACCTACGCGATGGCCACCCGGAGCGGTCCGGTCACCGTCGCGGCCGTGCTCGCCTCGCTGTACCCGGTGGTGACCTCGCTGGCCGCACGCGGCTTCCTCAGCGAGCGGCTGCGCGCGATCCAGACAGCGGGAGCGGGACTGGCCCTGCTGGGCACACTGCTGCTGGCTACGGGCTGAACGCGCGGGACCTTCGAAAGCGAGCGGTCCGACGGGACCGCCCGGCCCGCCTGGACCGCGGAGCGCCGTCGACCGTACGTGCGCGGTGCGGCGAGGCGGACCGGGGCGCCGGGTCGGCCGCGGGTCAAGGATCGCGAGCCGGACCGAGGGGCCGCGTCAACCGCCGGGCCCCAGGACGCCGAGACGAGCCGGGACCGCGTCAGCGGGCGGATTCCAGCTCCGCGAACCCGGTCGGCACCACGTCAAGCGTCGAACTCCGGGTCCGCCAGCCCCGCCGACACCACGTCAGCGGCGGGTTCCAGCTCCGCGAACCCGGTCGATACCGCGTCAACCGTCGGCTTTCAGCTCCACGAGCCCAGCCGACACCGCGTCAACCGTCGAACTCCGGCTCCGCCAGCCCCGCCGGCACCACGTCAGCGGCGGGTTCCAGCTCCACAAGCCCAGCCGACACCGCGTCAACCGTCGAACCCCGGCTCCGCCAGCCCCGCCGACACCACGTCAGCGGCGGGTTCCAGCTCCACGAGCCCAGCCGACACCGCGTCAACCGTCGAACCCCGGCTCCGCCAGCCCCGCCGACACCACGTCAACCGGCGAGTGCCGGGGCCGCCGGCCCGGCCGAGGGGCCGGGTCGGCCGGCGGGGTCCGGCGCCGCGGAACCCGCCGAGACCGTGGCAGCGGCCGGGGCAGCGAGGCGAGCCAGGGCACGGGCCCTGTCAGCCCTCGGGCTCCAGTGCGGCGAGCCTGGCCACCGCCTCCTCGTCCAGGTCGGCCAGGGCGCGCAGCTGGCCCGGTGTGATGCCGTCCGGTATCGGCACGGGTGCGGGGGTGCGCAGCGGCGGCTGCCAGCCGGTGTCGGGCGTCCAGCGCCGTACGACCCTGGCGGGCGCTCCCGCCACCACCGCGTGGTCGGGCACCGCGCCCCGGACCACCGCGCCGGCCGCGACGACGACGTTCCGGCCGATCCGCGCCCCCGGCAGGATCACCGCGCCGGTGCCGATCCAGCAGCCCGGACCGATCTCGACCGGCTCCATGCGCGGCCACTGCTTGCCGATGGGCTGGTGCGGGTCGTCGTAGGAGTGGTTGGTGGAGGTGACGTAGACGTACGGGCCGAAGTAGCAGTCGCTGCCGATGGTCACCGTCGTGTCCGCGATGACATGGCTGCCGCGGCCGAGGACCACGCCGTCGCCGATGCGCAGGATCGGGTCCGGGCCGAGGTCCAGGTCGGGCATCAGGCCCGCGGTGAGGGTGACCTGCTCGCCGATGATGCAGTAGGAGCCGAGCCGGATCCAGGGTTCGCCGAAGACCGTGCCGAGCGGGAAGGCCAGCCGGGTGTGCTCGCCGATGGCGCCGAAGCGGAAGCGGCCGGGGCGCTCGGCCGTGACCGAGCCCGTGCGCTGTGCCCACGCCCAGCCCGCGTGGACGGCGCGCTGGGCCAGGCGGCGGCGCCAGGATGAGAACGTGTTCTTGCGCTTCGGCACGGGCTCACGTTACTCACCGGTTGTCCCCGGCGAGAGGCCGGGCCGCTGTGATCTTTGCCCCACGCGGTGTCGTACGGTGCGGGGACGGCACGGACGCAAGGAGACGGTGATGACGCAGAAGGCGCTGGTCGTGGGCATCGGGGGCAAGGAGCCCCGCATCGATCCGGAGGCGTTCGTGGCGCCCACGGCGTCCGTGATCGGTGACGTCACGCTGCACGAAGGGGCCAGTCTCTGGTACGGGGCCGTCGCACGCGGGGACGTCGAGAGCATCAGCGTGGGGGCGCGGGCCAATGTGCAGGACAACGTGACCCTGCACGCCGACCCCGGGTTCCCGGTGACCGTCGGTGAGCGGGTGTCCATCGGGCACAACGCGGTGGTGCACGGGGCGACCGTGGAGGACGACTGCCTGATCGGGATGGGCGCGACCGTGCTGAACGGCGCGGCGATCGGGGCGGGCTCGCTGGTGGCGGCCCAGGCCCTGGTGCCGCAGGGGATGGTGGTGCCGCCCGGGTCGCTGGTGGCGGGGGTGCCGGCGAAGGTGAAGCGGGCCCTGTCGGAGGAGGAGCGGGAGGGCGTGACCCTCAACGGCACGCTGTACGCCGAACTGGCGAAGGCACATCGTGAGGTGCATGACGCGTAGGACGCGTGAGGGCGGGACCGCAGGGAGAGCTCCCGGCGGTCACTCCCCGGCGCCCACCGGTTCCGCTTCCCGTTCCGGGTGCTCCTGCTGGGCCTTCTTCGCCTTGCGCTTGAGGACCAGCATGGAGCCGAGACCGATGAGGACGGCCACGCCCAGGCCGACGTAGGAGAAGCGCTTCAGCCAGTCCTCGGCGACGATGCCGACGTAGTAGATGACGGCCGTGGTGCCACCGGCCCAGCAGATGCCGCCGAGGATGTTGGCGATCAGGAACTTCCAGTACGGCATGTGCAGGACGCCCGCGAGAGGGCCGGCGAAGATGCGCAGCAGGGCGACGAAACGGCCGAAGAAGACCGCCCACATGCCCCACTTCGTGAAGGACCGTTCGGCGGTGGCCACGTGGCCCGCGCTGAAGTGGCGTGGGAACTTTCTGCCGAGCCAGGCCAGCAGCGGCCGTCCGCCCTTGCGGCCGATGGCGTAACCGATGGAGTCGCCGATCACCGCTCCGGCGGTCGCGCAGGCGCCGAGGACGACGGGGTTGACGCCCGTGTGCTGCGAGGACATCAGCGCCGCCGAGACGAGGATGATCTCGCCGGGCAGCGGGATGCCCAGGCTCTCCAGGCCGATCACCAGGCCCACTACGGCGTAGACGGCGGCGGCAGGCACCGAGTCGAGCCATTCCTGGACGTGCACCGCCGGTTCCTCCCCTGTCGCTGACCAGGCTGTCCTGCTGTCCGGGCGCCGCATGTAAAGCGCGCCCCAAGGGAAGGCTACCTGGTCGGCGCCGAACGGCCGCCTGCCCGCCCGGCCGGCGGCACCGTTCCGCCCGCACGCCTTACGTTTCCGGTCATCCCCGTGTCACGCGGGAGGGGAAGGCTCCACGCGGTTCCGCCCGGCCCGCTCCCTTAAGGCCCGCAAGGGGCCCGCCGCGGAAGGACGACGTCCCGTGTCCCCACCACCGTCCCGGTCCCGCCCACTGCCGCTTCCGCGTACCTGCCCGGAGACCACCGGCCCCGGCACGGAAGCCACCGGCTCCGGCACGGAAACCGCCATCTCCGTCGCAAAAGCCGCCGTCTCCCGTCCGGAATCCACCGTCCCCGAGCCGGAACGTGCGGTTCCGGCGCGTTCGGCGGCGGGGCGTGTGCAGTCCCGATGGGTGCGGCTGGTGCTGTGCGTGGCTCCGCTGCTGCTCGCCGCCGGCTGGGCCGTGGCCAACCGGCCCGTGCTGTACGAGGGAATCCGGCGGCTGGTCGCGGCCGAGCCGGGATGGCTGGTGGCCGGGGCCGGGTTCACCTGTCTGACCTGGGTGGCCGCCGCCTGTATCCGGCAGGGCGCGCTGCCCGATCCGCTGCCGCCGCGATTGCTGCTGATGTCGCAGTTCGCCGCCGGCGCCGCCAACCACGCGCTGCCCGGCGGGCTCGGCGCGCACGCCGTCACCCTGCGGTTCCTGCGCGGGCAGGGTGTGCCGCTGGAGCGGGCGACGGCGTCGATCGGCCTGTACTCGCTGGCCAGGTCCGTCGCGAAGACGCTGGTGCTGGTGGTGTTCCTGGCGGTGTCGCCGGCCCGGCGGCGCCTCGGGGATCTGATCCCGGACGGCGGGCTGCTGGTGCCGCTCGCCGCGGGCGTGGGCGGGGCGGTGACGGTGGCGGGGGTGCTGCTGACATGCGTACGGCCGTTGCGGCGGCCGGTGACCGGGCTGCTGCGCACGGCCGTGGCCGACGCGCGCGCGGTGCACGCCCGGCCCCGCCGGGTGCTGGCGCTGTGGGGCGGGGCCGTCGCGATGCCGTTGGTGCAGGCCGGCGCGCTGGCCTGTGTCGGGGCCTCGCTGGGGCTGGGACTGCCGTGGGAGCAGGTGGTGCTGGCCTGTCTGGCGGCGGGCACGGCCGTCGGGGCGGTACCCGCGCCGGGCGGACTCGCGGTCGACGCGGCGCTGGTGTGGACGCTGGTCGCCTTCGGCTCCGCCCCGGCGACGGCGACCGCGACCGTCATCGGCTACCGGGTGCTGACCGACTGGGTGCCGCTGCTGCCGGGTGCGCTGGTGCTGTCGGGCCTGATCCGAAGGAAGGTGCTGTGACCACGGCTTCCACGTGTTCACCGCCGATCACAGAAAACCCCGGTGCGCCGGTCGCGGGCGCGGTGCCACGGTGTGGCGCATGACGGACATCGAAGTACTGCTGATCGGCGGCCGCTCGGGGGTGGGCAAGACGACGGTGGCCCTGGAGACGTCGGTGCTCCTACGGGAAGCCGGCGTCCCGCACTGTCTCATCGAGGGCGATCTCCTGGACCACGTCCACCCCGCGCCACCGGACGACCCCTCCCGCACGCGCATCACGCGGCGCAACCTCGCCGCCCTGTGGGCCAACTACGCCGAGCTGGGCACGCGCCGTCTGATCTACACCAACACCGTCGCCATCCTGGAACCGGACCTGATCCGGCAGGCCCTCTCCGCCGCCGCGCCGCCGAGACTCGTCAACGTCCTGCTCACCGCCACCGACGCGACGGCGCGCCGTCGTCTCGGCGGGCGGGAACGCGGCTCCGAGCTCGACATCCACCTGCGCCGCAGCGCGGCCGCCGCGAGGCGACTGGAAGCGGAGGCTCCGCCGGGGACGGTACGCGTCCCCACCGACCGGCGCACCGTGCGCGCCGTCGCCGAGGACGTCCTCACCGCCACGGGCTGGACTCGCTGAGCGGCGGCCGGCCGCCGGCGGGACGGCCGGAGTCCGCGTTCCCCGGTACGCCGTCCTCATCCGTCCCTCTACGGCATCACGCGTGCCGGTGGTCACCGGCACGGCCAGGCTGGTCATCGGCTCGGCCGAGCTGCCCGCCCTCTCCCTCGCGGACCCGCACGCCGTGCGGGCGGCGCAGTTCCTCAGCCCTGCGATCCGTGGCGCCCGGCGCCTTCGGCCGCCCCTCCGGCACGGCGCCGCCGCGCGGCGCTCCGTCCGCCCCCAGCACCCACCGCCGCTCCCGGGGCCCGTAGTCGCGGTGCACGACGCTCACGCCCGTGACCCCAAGCCCGGGCCCGGGAGCCAGGGCCAGGCCGGGATGGCGGCGGAGCAGGATCTCGCCGTGGAGCGTGAAGTCGTAGGACGCCTCCGCGGCCGACGCCGGGCAGCCGGCCAGTGCGACGGTCCTCGTGGCGGGGTCGGCGGTGAGGCAGAGGGCCGGGTCGGCGGCGCTGCGCAGCAGGCCGTCGCCCTGGTAGGTCCACTGCTGGGAGACGGCGGCCGAGCACGGTGCGAGCCGGACGCCGGCGCCCGCGGCGACCCGGTCCCCGCGCACGTCCAGGCAGCGTCCGGAGGCCAGCTCGCGCAAGGTGCCGCCGGCGATCTCGGCACGGTCGCCGGAGGAGGCGGCGGAGCGCGCCCCGGTGCCGACCGGTCCTGCGGTGCCGACCGGTCCTGCGGTGCCGACCGGTCCTGCGGTGCCGACCGGTCCTGCGGTGCCGACCGGTCCAGCGGTGTCCACGGCGGGCGCGGCCCAGGTGGTGCCGGGCCCCGGGACACCGTTGTCATCGGGCCGGGTCCGGGCCGCCAGGGTGGTGGCGAGCAGCGCGAGGGAGGTCAGTCCGACGCCGACGGCAAGAGCCTTGCGGTGCCGGCCGCTCGGCGCACGGGGCGGGGCCGGCGCCGGCCACTCCGGGGCCGGCGGCCGCTCCTGCCGGCCGGTGCGGGCCGGCCGGGAGGCGAGGTAGCGGCGGGCGCCCCAGCCGAGCACGCTCTCGGCGAGCAGCAGGGGCAGGCCGCCGTCGAAGTGGCCGAGTTGTTCGGCGGCGTAACGGCAGTGCCGGCAGTCCGTCAGGTGCCGGTGCGCGTCCGGCGGCAGGAGGCCGCCACGGCGGACGGAGATGTCGAGGAGCCGGTTGCAGGAGCGGCATTCCCCGGTCGGCGCGAGTTCTCGGTGGGCGCGGACGCAACCGGCCCGGAATTGCTCGCGCGCCCGCTTCAGAGCGGTCGTCGCGGTGACCGTGTCGATGCCCAGCAGACCGGCGGGTATGTTTATGGGTTCGGCCTCGGCCTCGGTATGCCAGAGAAGACATTGCGCGGCGTCGGGAAGGGCCCGGAATGCGCGGGCGGCGAGCTGTCTGCTTTCCGAGGGGCCGGGCTTTGCCGCGCGCAGTCCGCGTCCGCCGGTGGTTTTGCGCAATTCCGGCAGGACGGCGCAGGCCGTGTCGTCCGCGGCCCAGGCGCGGACGGTTTCACGGACGGCGACGAGCAGCCGCGGGCGCAGCGCGCCGGCGCCCGGGGCGCCCGCCACACCGCCGAGCACCCGATGGAATGCCGCGGTGGCGACCAGTTGGGCCGTGGGACCGGCGACGGCCAGGCAGACCACGGCGTGGTCGCGGGTGGCCGGCCAGTGCCGGGCGAGCAACAGCGCGACGGCGTGGTGGCGGCCGTCGGCGTCCGGGCCGCCGAGCCGGGCGACGAGGGCGCGGTCGGACTCGCCGGCGGGACCGGGCAGGGGCGGGCGTGGGGGGTGAGGGGGCTGCACGGAAACATTTCCTTTCCAGCCGCAGGACCGCATGCGCGTGGGCGTCCTGTCGGAAAACAGTGCTTGGTGCATACCTAAAGGGCCGGCCGGACGTCGGCGTCCGCCTTTGCCCTCCCGCGGGGAGGCTCACCCTTGCACAGGCGGCTCATCGGAAACAAGGATCCGGAATGCCTCCGGCGGTGAAGTCGGCCCTTCGCACAATGGTTACCGTTGGTATCTCCGAACGGGGTCCGATCCGTCGGTCGACTGCCGTGCGGAAAAAGCCGGATGACGGACGGAATCCCCGACTCTGTTATCGGCCGTACGCGCACCCGACCGGCGCCGACATCCGGTCAAACCCTGGCCGACGCACCGATGTGCCCTTCCTCGGCCCCGGCACGGTGCGTGATGCTTCGCTCACCGGGGGAGAGCAGTGATTTCCGCAACCCACGGAGGAGCAGACGATGCCGCTCGGAAGGATCGCCGTCTACAACGACGCGGACGGCGTGGGCATCATCACCGGCGAGGACGGCGAGAGGCGCCCTTTCTCCGGCATGGAGACACAGACGACCCGCGAGGGTCAGCGGGTCGCCTTCGAGGTGGTCGGCGCGAAGGCCACCAACGTGATCGCCATCCGGTGACCCCGCCCCGAACGGCCGCGCCCCGCCCCGGTGTCGACGGGGCGGGGCGCGGTGCCGGCCGGCCGGTGGCGGCTCACTTCTCCTGGTCGGTCGGCCGGAGCGTCCACAGGACGCTCATCTCGCCGGTCACCGCGCCGTCGGCGCGCCGGATCTCTATCGCCACGGGGAACTCGGGGCGCTGTCCCGCGTCGAGTTCGGCGACGACCTCGGCGGCCGGGCGGCCCAGTGTCGCGGTCGCGGTGACGGCGCCCATCGCCAGCTTCTTGTAGGCGATCTCGGCCCGTACGGCGAGCGGCACGGCACGCGAGAGCTGGTCCCCGAAGGCGGCCAGCACGATCGCGCCGCTGGCCGACTCCCCGAGGGTGAACATCGCACCGGCGTGCGGACCGCCCACGTGGTTGTGGTACGCGCCCTGGTCCGGCAGGGACACCACGGCCTTCTCGGAAGTGGTCTCCAGGAACTCCAGGTTCAGGGTCCGGGCCATGGGCACGGTGGCGGCGAGCATCTCGCCGATCGGCATCTGGTCTGCGCTCATGACCGTCATGTTACTCACGAGTAGCAGGGCCTGGCCAGAGAATCGCACTAGGGTTACGGGCCATGTGGCCAGATCAGCAGCCGCCAGGGGGCGCGCAGAACGCGCGGCACGATCCGCGGCAGAACCCGTACCAGCAGCCGGGTGACCAGCAGCCGAACCCGTACCAGCAGCCCGGACACCAGCAGCACCCGCAGCCGGGCCCGTACGGACAGCAGCCCGCGGGCACCCCGTACCCGCAGCCGTACGGACAGCCGCCGCAAGCCCCGTACGGACAGCAGCCCCCGAGCGGCCCGTACCCGCAGCCGCAGACCGTTCCGTACGGTCAGCAGCCGCAGTGGGGCCAGCCCTCCGCGCCGATGCCCGAGCCCCCGCGCGGCGGCGGCCGGACGAAGCTGGTCGCCGTCGTCGCGGCCACGGCCGTCGTGGTCACCGCGGCCGTCACCGGCTTCCTGGTGCTCGGCGGTTCGAAGGACGACGAGGCGGACGACGGCAAGGACGGACGGACCACGGGCCCGTCGCCGACCGCCACCTCGCCCGCGTCGCCCGCCTCGACCGACAACCCCCGCTCCGGCGAGACGGAGAAGCCGACCGTCGCGGGCTGGAAGGTCGTGGTCAACCCCAAGTACGGCACGGCCTTCGAGGTGCCCGCGGACTGGGAGGTGCAGCGGCCCGGCGTCTTCGCCTTCTTCGAGGACAAGGCGAAGGGCGACGGCTCGGCGTTCATCGGCTTCTCCGGGGCCTCGTTCCTGAAGCCCGACTACTGCACCTCCGAGGACGGCGGCTACAAGGAGACGCACGCGCTGGCGGGCAGCGGCACGAAGGGCGAGAGCGGCGCCAAGGACACCGCGAGCATCGCCCGGGGCGACTCGGCCACCTTCGCGTTCGGCGGGTTCACCGACCAGTCGGAGGCCGCCAAGAAGTACCTGCGCATAGGCAAGGCCAAGTCCTTCACCACCGCGTCGGGCCTCACCGGCAGCGTCGCGACGTCGTACGTCACCGGCGTGCCGAAGAAGCACACGTGCGACACCGACGGCAAGGCGGTGACGTTCGCCTTCAAGAACTCCTCGGGCAGTTTCGTGTCGTGGACGCTGTACGGCGCGAAGGGCGTCAAGGACGAGCTGTCCGACGCCACCGTCGACAAGATCCTCGCCACGGTACGGCTGCACGGCGACCCGACCGTGGAGTGAGCCCGGGCACCGGCCCGGCGGACACCGGTGCCGTGCCCGACTCAGCCGATGCCGAACGCTCCGTCGGGAGGCTCGGGTGACGGTACGGCGTCGGCCTCCTCGACCGGTCGCGCCGACCCGGTGAACTTCCGCACCGCCGCTCCGTGTTCGACGCGCGCCGGAAAGGCGTCCGCCGCGGTGCGCCGGGCCAGCGCGGCGGTGTCGAGGGGCCGGTGGGAGGCCACGACCACCGTGTTGCCGAACCGCCGCCCGCGCAGCACCGCGGGCTCGGCGATCAGCGCGATCTCCTGGAAGACCGCGGCCAGCGTGGCCAGTTGGGAACGCAGGAACCCGAACGGCGCGGCGTCGGCGAGGTTGGCCAGGTAGACCCCGTCCGGCCGCAGGACCCGCTCGGCCGTGCGGACGTAGTCCAGCGTGGTGAGGTGGGCGGGCACCCGGGACCCGCCGAACACGTCGGCGATCAGCACGTCGGCACGGTCGTCCGGCGCGGCCTCCAGCCAGTCGCGGGCGTCGGCCGCGTGCAGCGCGATGCCGGCGCCGGCCGGCAGCGGCAGCTGCTCGGTGACCAGCTCCAGCAGCCCCCGGTCCGCCTCGACGACGTCCTGCCGGGAGCCGGGGCGGGTGGCGGCGACATACCTCGGCAGGGTCAGCGCGCCCCCGCCGAGGTGCACCGCGTCCAGCGCCCGCCCCGCCTCGGCGACGGTGTCCAGCACATGTCCCAGCCGCCGCGCGTACTCGAACTCCAGGTACGCCGGGTCGTCCAGGTCCACGTACGACTGCGGGGCCCCGTCGACCGTGAGCAGCCAGGCCCGCTCCCGGTCGACGTCGGGCATCAGCCGGGCGGTGCCGTGGTCGGTGGCGCGGGAGACGGGTATCGATTCGTTCACCCGACCATTGTGGGTCCCGCGGCGCCGGGTCACCGCGCGCCGGGCGGCGCCGGACCGCTTCGGCCGTCCATCGCCGCACGTGCCGGGCGGCGCCGGCCATCGTGGCCGTACGCCCCGTGGGCACGGGCGAGTTCGGACCATACGGCGATCACACATGCGCGTCGGTTAGTGTCTGCGGATGCTCGCTGCCAACCGCTCTGGCACCGCCACGGCCTCTCCCCCGGCCGCCACGCCTTCTTCTCCGGCCGCCGCGTCCTCTCTCCCGGCCGCCGTCCCGCAGCCGGCCCTCGCCCCGGCCTCCCCCGGCGCCCCGGCCGGCCCCGCGCTGCCGCGCCCCGGGTTCCTCGTCCGCTGCACGCGGCTCCTGCTGTCCCCCTACGCCCGGCTGTCCCTGCTGCTCGCGCTGCTGGCGGGCGGGGCGGCGGGAGTGCTGCTGTGCGAACCGCAGCGGCTGCTGACGCACGGCTGGCCGCCGCAGCTCGGCGGGGCCGCGGCGGCGCTCGTGTTCGCGGCGGCCTACGGGCTGTGCACCGTGGTGTTCGTGCCGCGTCCCCTGCTGAACCTGGCCGCGGGCGCGATGTTCGGCTCCCAGGTGGGGCTGGCGACGGCGCTCGCGGGCACGGTGCTCGGCGCCGGGGTGTCGTTCGGGCTGGGCCGGGCGCTCGGGCAGGACGCGCTGCGCCCGCTGCTGCGGGGCCGCTGGCTGAAGGCGGCCGACGGACAGCTCAGCCGGCACGGGTTCCGGTCCATGCTGGCCCTGCGGATGTTCCCCGGCGTGCCGTTCTGGGCGGCGAACTACTGCGCGGCCGTCTCCCGCATGGGCTGGCTGCCCTTCCTGCTGGCCACGGCCCTCGGCTCGATCCCGAACACGGCCGCCTACGCGGTCGCCGGCGCCCGCGCGTCGGCGCCGACCTCACCCGCCTTCCTGATCGCGATGGCCTGCGTGGCCGTACCGGCCCTGGCGGGCACGGTGGTCGCGTGGCGCAAGCGCCACCGGCTGGGCGCCGGGTGAGCCGTCGCGTCCGCCCGCGCAGCCGTCGCAGGAGAGATGTCCGATGTGGTCCAGCCTCATCGCCGTGGCCGGCACGCTGCTCGGCGGCGCGCTGACCGCGCTGCTCCAACTGCGTCGCGAGCGGGCCGCCCGCGACGAGCGCAGGGCGGAGGCGCTGCGCGGGGCGCTGGGCGAGCTGGTGGCGGCGCTGGGCGACCACCGGCGGGCCCTGTGGCACCGGGAGAACCTGGTGCTGAGCGGTGCGAGCACGGAGGCCGTCGAGGCGGCCCGGGCACAGACCCGCGCCACCCGTTCCGCCGTGACCTCTCCCCTGGTCTCGGTCTCCGTCCTCGAACCGGCCCTCGCCGAACCGGCCCGCCGGGCGGCCCTGGCCGCGTTCGCCCTCCGCGACGCCCCCGACCACGCCGAGCTGACCGCCCGCCGGGAGGCCGCCATCACGGCGACGGACGCCTTGATCGCCGCGGCCGGACGGGCGATGGCCCGGTGAACCCCGAAGCAGAGCGGGCGTGACCGGTGCGGCGGCGAGCCGCGCCGCCGCACCGGTCACGCCCGGACGGCCCGGATGAGGGGCTGGGCGCTGGGGAGCATGGCCCGGTGAACGGGCCGCTGCCCGGCGTACGACGGCGCGCCACGCGAGACGCGGCGCCCGACCACGCGCGCCGGAACGATGCCGGTGGCAGGCGAGGCAGGCGCGGCCCGGCAGGCGAGCCGCGCGGCGCGGAACCGGCGGGCCGGGGCGGGCCCGGTGAGCGGCGGGGCCGGTCGGCTCGCGGTGGTGAGCCGTGCGAGGCGGGGTGTCGGGCCGCGGGCCGCTCGTGCCCGTACGGTCCGCCCGTGTCCCGACGCGGTGACCGGTCTCAGAGCCCTTCCAGGATCATCGCGTTGGCCAGGCCGCCCGCCTCGCACATGGTCTGGAGGGCGTAGCGGGCGCCGCGTTCGCGCATGGCGTGGACCAGGGTCGTGGTCAGCCGGGTGCCGCTCGCGCCGAGCGGGTGGCCGAGGGCGATGGCGCCGCCGTGCACGTTGACCTTGGCGAGGTCGGCGCCGGTCTCCTGCTGCCAGGCGAGCACCACACTGGCGAAGGCCTCGTTGACCTCGAAGAGGTCGATGTCGGCCAGTTCCAGCCCCGCCCGGCGCAGCACCTTGTCGGTGGCCGGGATGATCCCGGTGAGCATCAGCAGCGGGTCGGAGCCGGTCACGGCGAAGCTGTGCAGCCGGGCGAGCGGGCGCAGGCCGAGCCGGGCGGCGGTGTCACCGGAGGTGATCAGCACGGCGGAGGCGCCGTCGTTGACGGGGCTGGCGTTGCCCGCGGTGACGTTCCACTCGATCTGCGGGAAGCGTTCGGCGAAGCCGGGGTCGTAGTAGGCGGGCTTGAGTCCGGCGAGGATCTCCGGGGTGCTGCCGGGCCGTACGCACTCGTCGCGGGCGACGCCGTCCAGCGGCGCGATCTCGGCGTCGAACAGCCCGGCCTGCCACGCGGCGGCGGCCTTGTGGTGCGAGGAGACGGCGAACTCGTCCATCCGCGCGCGTGTGAGCGACCACTTGGCGGCGATGAGTTCCGCGCTGATCCCCTGCGGAACCAGGCCCTCCGGATAGCGCTCGGCGACACCGGGACCGAACGGGTCCGCGCCGGCCGGCACGTTGGACCACATCGGCACCCGGCTCATCGACTCCACGCCGCAGGCGACGACGAGGTCGTACGCGCCCGAGATGACGCCCTGCGCGGCGAAGTGCACGGCCTGCTGGGAGGAGCCGCACTGGCGGTCCACGGTGGTCGCGGGCACCGACTCCGGGAAGCCGGCGGCGAGGAGGGCGTACCGGGTGGTGTTCATGGCCTGCTCGCCGACCTGGTCGACGGTGCCGCCGATGACGTCGTCGATCAGCGCCGGGTCGACACCGGAGCGCTCGACCAGGCTGCGCAGGGTGTGCGCGAGGAGTTGCACGGGATGGACGTGGGCGAGGGAGCCGTTGGGCTTGCCCTTGCCGACGGGGGTGCGTACGGCTTCGACGATGACTGCGTCTGGCATGGTGCGGGCCTCCTTGGCCGCCCTGGCCGCCCTGTGGGCGATGCGCGGTTACCGGTGAGTTGGAAAACTGGACTCACCATAGCTCGCAGGGTTGGAAAAACAAACCCTCCTCTAGACTGGCGTCATGGCCGCTACGAAGGAACCGCGTCCCTGCTCGATCGCCGACGCCCTGGCGCTGGTCGGCGAGAAGTACTCCCTGCTCGTCCTGCGGGAGGTGTGCCTGGGCAACGGCCGCTTCGACCGGCTCGTGCGCAACATCGGCGCCCCGCGCGACATCCTGGCCGCCCGGCTGCGCCGGCTCGTGGAGGCCGGCATCCTCACCAAGCACCTGTACAGCGAGCGCCCGCAGCGCTTCGAGTACCGGCCCACACAGGCCGGGCTGGAGCTGGAGCCGGTGCTGATGACCCTCAAGGAATGGGGCGACCGCCATCTGCGCAAGGGCACCGGCCTGCCCATGGTGGTCGAGCACGCGTGCGGCAACGAACTGGTGCCGGTGGTGACGTGTCAGGCCTGCGGGGACGCCGTACGCCACGAGGACCTGACGGCGCACCCGCAGGCCCCGGGCTGGACGCTCTCCGGGCCGACGGCCGCGTGAGACCGTCGGGACCGGCGGGGCCGAGGGCCGTCAGAAGTGCTCGGCCAGGTCGGTGAAGCGCTCCACGGAGAGCAGCCGTTCGGCGGTCTCGGGGAACGAGTGGTGCTCCAGCACCCAGGTGTCGGGGTGCGGGACGTACACCGCGCCCAGCCCGGCGGCGAGCGCCGGCACGATGTCGGACTTCGGGGAGTTGCCGATCATCCACGTCCGCGCGGTGTCGGCCTTCAGGTCCTCCACCACGGTGGCGTACGTCTCGACGGTCTTCTCCGGCACGATGACGATCTGCTCGAACAGCGGTCCCAGCCGGGAGCGTTCCACCTTCGCCGCCTGCTCCTCGTGGTCGCCCTTGGTCAGCAGGACCAGGCGGTGCCGGGTGCGCAGGACGGTCAGCGTCTCCTCCACGCCCGCGATCAGCACCGGCTCCTGGCGCAGGATGCGCTCGCCCAGCTCGGCGATGGCCCTGCCGTGGTCCTCCGCCGCCCGCATCTCGTGCACCCGCTCGTAGCAGTCGTGCAGGCTGCGTACGAAGCTCTTCGCGCCGTAGCCGTAGACCTGGCAGTTCTCCCGCTCGACGTCGTCGAGGACCTGCCGCAGCTCGGCCCGCGAGAGCGAGTCATGCCCGAGCAGGTCGAGGAATTCCTCGATCGCCCGCTCGAAGTAGATGTTGTTCTCCCATAACGTGTCGTCCCCGTCGATGAGAAGACAGTGATCAGTCTTCACCAAGACCTCCCGGCCGCGTCGTCCGAACCCTCGGGCGCGTCCCATTACACCAGTCGCGACCACGGAAGGGCCGCGGAGTCCGCGTCGCCGGCGAAGGCCGAAGTGCGCGGCCCCTGTTGCCGTGCTGTCGGCGGGGCCCGCTACCCTTCCTTCGTCACATGATCACCTCTTCTCCTTTCAGCACTTGGACGCCATACCTTCATGTCTTGGTTTGAATCCCTCGTCCTCGGACTCGTCCAAGGGCTGACCGAGTTCCTGCCCGTCTCCTCCAGCGCCCATCTCCGGCTCACCGCCGCGTTCTCCGGCTGGAAGGACCCCGGCGCCGCCTTCACCGCGATCACCCAGATCGGCACCGAGACCGCGGTGCTCATCTACTTCCGCAAGGACATCGGCCGGATCATCACCTCCTGGTTCCGCTCGCTGTTCGACAAGACGATGCGGCGGAACCAGGACGCGATGATGGGCTGGCTGGTGATCGTCGGCTCCATCCCCATCGGCCTGCTGGGCGTGACGCTGAAGGACCAGATCGAGGGTCCCTTCCGCGATCTGCGGATCACCGCGACCATGCTCCTCGTGGTCGGCGTGGTCATCGGCATCGCCGACCGGATGGCGGCCCGCGACGAGACCGGCCGCCGGCACCGGGCGCCCAAGCAGCGCAAGACGCTGGAGAACCTGGGCGTCAAGGACGGCCTGATCTTCGGCCTCTGCCAGGCCTGCGCGCTCATCCCCGGCGTCTCCCGCTCCGGCGCGACCATCAGCGGCGGCCTGTTCATGGGCTACAAGCGCGAGGCCGCCGCCCGCTACTCCTTCCTGCTCGCCATCCCGGCCGTACTCGCCTCCGGCGCCTTCGAGGTGAAGGACTCGCTGGGCGAGGGACACGTGGACTGGCCCCCGACCCTGTTCGCGACGGTGATCGCCTTCGCCTCCGGATATGCCGTCATCGCGTGGTTCATGAAGTGGATCTCCAACAAGAGCTTCATGCCGTTCGTCTGGTACCGCGTGGCCCTCGGCATTGTGATCATCGCGCTGGTCAGCGCCGGTGTGTTGAGTCCCCACGCAGCCGAGTCGGCGGGGTAGGGCAGCCGACGGGAGAATGCGCTCCGGGCTCCCGGCCTCACCGACCTGCTCCTCGCCGCAGACGTTGCACGGCTCGGAACTCCGGGGAACTGACACCTGATCCGGTCCAGGCGACGGACCCCTGACAGCCGCTGGTCCGGTCGACATCAGGACGTAAATGTCATGATTCAGGCACGAAGAAGAGTGAATCAGCCGGATCTGACAGCAGGCGATGCGGTGAGCCCCTCTGAGCGGTGACGATGGCTCGAGCCAGGAAACCTTCGGCCGGACAGGGAGGACGAATGGGTAAGCAGGTGAAGTGCGGGTCGACCGAAACCAAGACCGGCAAACGGTGCCGGAACCCGGCAATGATCGGCTACTCCCGCTGCCAGTTGCACCGAGGCGACTGGACCCCGCCGCAGAAGAAGAAGACCAAGAAGCGCTGATCTTGCGGGCCGCCGAGCGGGGCGATGACATGGGAGCCGTCGCTCCACTGCTCCGGTGCGATGCCTCCGCGGCCGGAAGCCGGATGCATGGCTGGCTCGCTCCGGAAGTTCGCCCGCTCGACGCCACGCCCCGGTTTCGGACATCTTCGCCGTGCCGGTGACCCGCCCGCGACCTGGGCAACACCCGGGCGGCGCCCGGCACCACGCGGCCGCGAACACGTGACCGCGCGGTGCCGGTGACCGACCCGGTACCGTCTGCGTAGCCGAGTGGTAGCGCACGGTCAGGGCTTGGGCCTAGGCTGTGCCGTATGTCCCCCGATTCCCCGTCCCCTGATGACGCACGCTCCGCCGCCGAGGTGAACGAGCAGATCAGAGCGCTGTGGCTGCGTGCGGGCGGCACCCTGTCGGCCCAGGAGCGCGCCGCGTACGAGCTGTTGGTGGTCGAGTGGGCCGCGGCGATCCGCCGCCGGGTCGTCGAGGCGGCCTGAGTCGCACCGGCGACCCGACACGCCCGGCCGGCGGCCCTACGCCCGCAGGTGCGCGAGCACCTCGTCGGCCACCGGATACGGCGGCTCCTCGGGCAGCAGCGCGCCCGCCCGCTCCGTTTCGCCGGCCCGTACCAGCGCGTGGATCTGCCCGGCCAGCGGGGTGACGTCCCGGATGCCGACGATCCACTCGTCGGCATAGCGGGCCGC
Source organism: Streptomyces sp. SCL15-4 (assembly GCF_033366695.1). Taxonomy (NCBI): domain Bacteria; kingdom Bacillati; phylum Actinomycetota; class Actinomycetes; order Kitasatosporales; family Streptomycetaceae; genus Streptomyces; species Streptomyces sp. SCL15-4. Next base: position 6,954,372 of record NZ_JAOBTQ010000001.1, on the reverse strand, counting down.
CGCCTGCCCGGCGAGGCCGAGCTGCAAGGACCGGTGGGGCAGCGGGTTGTGGTGCAGGTCCCGCTCCGGGTCCCACTGCACCCGGGCCGGGCTGCGCGCCAGCTCCTGCTTCCATGCCGCCTGGTCGGGGTGCAGGGCGGGCACGTAGTGGGACAGGCAGGCGTGGCGCAGGGCCCACTCGAAGCCCTCGCGGGTGATGTCGAGCGCGAGGACGGTCTCCTGGTTCTCCTTGGTGCCCCAGCCGCAGCGGTACATCATCCACAGGAACGACGGCTTGACCCAGGTCATCCGGTCCCGCTTCCAGGCGGTGGGGAAGCGTCCGGCGCGGGCGGCGGCCCGTCCGATCTCCGGGCGGTAGGCCTGGTAGACGGTGACCGTGGTGTCCGTGTGCCGGGCGCGGATGCGGTACAGGGGCTCGCTGTCGACGGTGTGTGCGTTCACGGGGAACAGGTTCGGCCGTCGCCGCGGCCTCGCACCACCGAATATTCACCCCGCCGACCCCTTGGCTCCGCGTCCCGCGTGGCCAAGACTGTGGCGATGACGCAGCGTGCGGAGTTCGCGACCGTGAGGGACCGGCTGGCCGTGGAGGACCTGGTCACCGCGTACGCGGTGGCGCTGGACGACGGCGACTGGGCGGCGTACCGCCGGCTGTTCACGGCGGACGGACGGGCCGACTACCGTTCGGCGGGCGGTATCGAGGGCGACGCGGGACGGATCGCCGCGTGGCTCGGCGAGAACCTGGCCCGGTTCGCCATGCGGCAGCACCTGATCGTCAACCGGCAGGTGCGGTTCGGCGTCCTGGAGAACGACACCGGCGACACCGCCCGGGTGCGCGCCGACTACCTCAACCCCATGCGCCTGGCCGGCGCCGCCGGCGCCGCCGCCCCGGACCTGCTGTGCGGCGGCCGGTACGACTTCGGCCTGCTGCGCACGCCGGACGGCTGGCGCCTGCGCGAGGTCGTCGTGCACGAGAAGTGGCGCCGCCCGCCGGTCGCGGAGCCCGCCGTCCCGTAGCCGGACGGCCGCCCGGCGTCCGGCGTCCGCGCGAACCCATCGCGCACATCGGGGCCATCGGTGGGTAGGGAGGCTCCCTATGAGGACGATCGACCGCTGGCTGACCTCCCCCTGGCGCCGCTCGGCCGCCGCCGCCCTGCTCGGCGCGCTGCCCGTGCTCGCGTTCCCGGCTCCCGACCTGTGGTGGTGGGCGTACGTCGCCCTGGTGCCGTGGATCCTGCTGGTCCGCTCGGCGCCGACCGGGCGGCGGGCCGCGTACGACGGCTGGTGCGGCGGCTTCGGCTTCCTGCTGGCCGTCCACCACTGGCTGCTGCCGAGCCTGCACGTGTTCATCTTCCTGATAGCCGCGCTGCTGGGCGCGCTGTGGGCGCCGTGGGGATGGCTGGTGCGCCGGCTGCTGGGCGGGCTGCCCTCGGCGGGCCGGGGTGCCGCCGCGCTGCTGGTGCTGCCGTCGGCCTGGCTCGCGGTGGAGCTGGTCCGGTCCTGGCAGGGGCTCGGCGGGCCGTGGGGCATGCTGGGCGCCAGCCAGTGGCAGGTGGGCCCGGCGCTGCGGCTGGCCTCGGTGGGCGGGGTGTGGCTGCTCAGCTTCCTGGTGGTGGCCGTCAACGTGGCGGCGGCCGTGCTGCTGGCGGTGCCCGCGTCCCGGGGGCCGGCCGTGGCCTCGCTGGCCGCGACGGCCGCCGTGGCGTCGGCCGGGTGGGCGTGGGCGCCGCGTCCGGAGGTGGACGGGCGGGCCCGGATCGCCGTGGTCCAGCCGGGGGTGGTCGCGGGGCCGGACAGCGCCGAGCGGCGGTTCGACCGGGAGGAACGGCTGACCCGGCGGCTCGCCGGAGAGGGTGCCGACCTGGTGGTGTGGGGCGAGTCCAGCGTCGGTTTCGACCTCGCGGACCGGCCGGACCTGGCCCGGCGGCTGGCGGCGCTGTCCCGGTCGGCCGGCGCGGAGGTGCTGGTGAACGTGGACGCCCGGCGTTCCGACCGGCCCGGCATCTACAAGAGCGCGGTGCCGGTCGGCCCGGACGGGCCGACCGGCGATCGGTACGACAAGATGCGGCTGGTTCCGTTCGGCGAGTACATACCGGCCCGTTCGCTGCTCGGCTGGGCCACCTCGGTGGGCCGGGCCGCCGGCGAGGACCGGCATCGCGGCACCGGGCAGACCGTGCTGGACGTCGGGCACGGACTGCGGATCGGCCCGCTGATCTGCTTCGAGACCGCGTTCCCGGACCTCGGCCGGCATCTCGCCGCGGACGGCGCGGACGTCCTGCTCGGCCAGTCCTCGACCTCGTCCTTCCAGCACAGCTGGGCGCCGGAGCAGCACGCCTCGCTGGCCGCGCTGCGCGCCGCCGAGACCGGCCGCCCGATGGTGCACGCGACCCTCACCGGCGTCTCGGCGGTGTACGGCCCGGACGGGCGGCGCGTCGGCCCGTGGCTCGGCACCGCCGCGAGCGGCGCGCGGGTGTACGACGTACCGCTCGCGCACGGCGTCACGCCGTACGTCCGCTACGGCGACTGGCCGGTGTACGGCGCGCTGCTGGTGCTGGCCGCGCTGGGGGTGTGCGAGGGGGTGCGGGCGGTCAGGCTGCGGCGTGCCGGTCCCGCACCGCTCGTACCACCCGCTCGCACAGCTCATGAGTCGCCAGTGCGTCCCGGGCGCTGAGCACCTGTCCGGCGCGTACGGCGTCGAGGAAGGCGAGGACCGCCTGCTCGATGCCGCGCTGGCGGGCCACCGGCACCCAGTCGCCGCGCCGGCGCACGGTGGGCTGACCCTTGTGGTCGATCACCTCGGCGAGGTTGACCACCTGCCGCTTGGTGTCCTGCCCGGACACCTCCAGGATCTCCTCCGCGGAGCCGCTGCGCCGGTTCATGACGCCGAGCGCGGTGAAGCCGTCGCCGCCGAGCTGGAGCACGACGTGGTGGAGCAGCCCGGCCTCGGCACGGGCGCGCACCGTCACCTCGTCGACGGGGCCGGGCACCAGGAAGCGCAGGGTGTCGACGACGTGGATGAAGTCGTCCAGGATCATCGAGCGGGGTTCCTCCGGCAGCCCGGTCCGATTCTTCTGCAGGAGGATCAGCTCGCGGGGATGGTCCAGGCACTGGGCGTATCCCGGAGCGTAGCGGCGGTTGAAGCCGACGGACAGCGAGACGCCGCGCCGCTCGGCGAGGTCCACCAGCCGTTCGGAGTCGGCGAGTTCGTAGGCGAGCGGCTTGTCCACGTACGTCGGCACGCCGGCCTCCAGCAGCCGGGTGACGATCTCGGGGTGGACGGCGGTGGGCGCGTGCACGAAGGCCGCGTCCAGGCCGGCGTCGAGCAGCGAGTCCAGGGTGGTGTGCCGCCGGGCGGGCGGCAGGTGCAGGCCGTCCCCGACCCGGTCCAGGGTGGCGGGGGTGCGGGTCTGCAGGTGCAGGTCGATTCCCGGCTGCGTGCCGAGCACCGGCAGATACGCCTTCTGCGCGATGTCCCCGAGTCCGATGCAGCCGACCTTCACGTGCTCTCCCCTATCGCTGGCCTGCGGATTGCCTTGCCGGAAGCATACGGGGGCCATCCGTCGGCGAGGCCGTGGAAGCCCCGCGGGAGGAGCGCCGGTCCGGTGGCGCCGACCGGGCCGCGACGACCGTCACCGGACGGGCGCCGTCGTCCAGGAACAGCCCGCCGCGCGCTCCTGACCGGCCGGCGGGAGGCGGCGCTAGCCGCGCGGTGGGTCGCTCGCCTCGTCCGGTTCGCCGTCCTCGCCGAGGCGGAGCGCCAGTCGGCTGATCGCGGAGCGGATCACGTCGCCGTAGCGGTCGTCGGCGAGGGCGGACGCGGTGCTGCGGGCCCGGCGCAGATGGCTGCGGGCGGCCTCCGCGCGGCCCAGCTTGACGTAGTCGGCGGCCAGATTCAGGTGCAGGGACGGCAGGAACCCCCGCACACTGCCCGGGTCGGCGCCCGGGCGGCCGTCGGCCAGTTCCTCGGCCGCCGACAACGCCCGCAGGTCCCAGGCGAGTTCGTCCGCCGGGTCGTCCTGGGTGTCGGCCAGATAGTGGGCGAGGGTGCAGCGGTGCAGCGGTGCGCCCTCCTCGCCGATCTCCGCCCACAGGCCGAGGAAGCGGCTGCGGGCCTCCTCGCGGTCGCCGCCGTGGTGCAACATCACGACCTGCCCGATCCGCGTCAGCACGGTGTCCGGCGCCACCTGTTCCTGTCGCTCCGCCACGGGTGCCCTCCGGGCTGTCGGCAATGGTCCGCTGCCGACGCTAACCGGCGCCGCGCGGATTCCCGGTCAGGCGGCGCCGGTGTCCGGGGCCGGTGACGAGCCGCCCGCCGGCCCGGAGCCCGGTGCGGCCGTCAGCCCAGGTTCGGGATGCGCCAGTCGACCGGCTCGTGTCCCTGCGCGGCGATCGCCTCGTTGATCTGCGTGAACGGACGGGAGCCGAAGAACTTCTTCGCGGACAGCGGCGAGGGGTGCGCGCCCTTCACCACCGCGTGCCGGGTCTCGTCGATCAGCGGGAGCTTCTTCTGCGCGTAGTTGCCCCACAGGACGAAGACCGCCGGGTCCGGGCGGGAGGCCACCGCGCGGATCACGGCGTCGGTGAACTTCTCCCAGCCCTTGCCCTTGTGCGAGTTGGCCTCGCCGGCCCGGACGGTCAGGACCGCGTTGAGCAGCAGCACGCCCTGCTCGGCCCACGGCATCAGATAGCCGTTGTCCGGGATGGGCAGGCCCAGCTCCTCCTGCATCTCCTTGTAGATGTTCCGCAGGGAGGGCGGGGTCTTGACTCCGGGACGGACCGAGAAGCACAGGCCGTGGCCCTGGCCCTCGCCGTGGTACGGGTCCTGGCCGAGGACGAGGACCTTCACCCGGTCGTACGGCGTCGCGTCCAGCGCGGCGAAGACCTCCTCGCGCGGCGGGTAGACGGGGCCCTTCGCCCGCTCCTCCTCGACGAACTCGGTCAGCTCCTTGAAGTAGGGCTGCTGAAGTTCGTCGGCCAGAACCCCGCGCCAGGACTCGGGCAGCATGGCGATGTCGGTCACGTCAACGTCCTCACGATGTCGTTCAGGTACCGCGTGCGGTCACTTCCAGGATGCCGAACCTACAGGCGACCACTGACAACCGGCGCCGCGAGGGGTCTCACCAGCTGGTCTTGCGGTGCAGCACCCACATCGTCATGATCGTCGACGGGTCCAGGGCCTGCTCGCCGCCGGAGATGTCGACGCTGGCCGCCACGAACTGCCGTCCCTGCCACAGCGGGAGCAGCCGGGCGTCGTCCACCATGATCTGCTGCGCGGCCTCCATGTCCTTGACGGTCTCGGCGCGGTCGCTCTCCGCGCGCGCGTGGGGCAGCAGCCGGCCGGTGATCTCCTTGGCCGGATAGGGCGTGCCGAGCGCGTTGTGCTCGCCGACGAACGGGGCGATGAAGTTGTCCGCGTCGGGGAAGTCCGGGAACCAGCCGCGCCCGAACACCGGGTACTCCTGGTTCTGGAAGCCGGTCACATAGGTGTTCCAGGGGCGGCTTCTGAGGGTGACGGCGAACAGGCCGGAGCCGTCCAGCTGCCGCTTCAGCTCCCGGAACATGCGGGCCGTCTCGGAGCCGTAGCGGTCGGTGGTGTACCAGAGGGTGAGCGGGACGCGCCGGGTGATGCCGGCGTCGGAGAGGATTCTGCGGGCCTTGGGCACGCTGGGGTCGCCGAAGTCGTCGAAGAAACCGGTGGCGTGGCCGGTCAGGCCCTTGGGGACCATCGAGTACAGCGGGTCGACGGTGTCCTTGTACACCTTGTGCGCGATCGCGCCCCGGTCCACGAGCTGGGCCACGGCCTTGCGGACGGCGGTCCGTCCGGCCCAGGGGTCCTCGGGGTTGAACACCAGGTAGCTGATGTCGGTGCCGGCGCCGTCGACGAGTTGCAGGTGCTCGTCGTCGCGCTCCTGGAGGGCGACGATGTCGTCGGCGGCGAGGCCGCGGTAGGTGACGTCGATGCGCTTGTCGCGCAGCGCCTCGACCATGCCGGCGGAGTCCTTGAAGTAGCGGATGGTCACCGCGTCGTTCTGCCGCTTGGCGAAGCCCTGGTAGTGGTCGTTGCGGACCAGGACGGCCTGCTTGCCCTCCTCGTAGGACCGGAGCCGGTACGGCCCGGAGCCGTGCACGTCGGTGCCCTCGCGCAGGGAGTGGGCCGGATAGTCGTCCGGGTCGACGATGGACATGGCCGGGGTGGCCAGCACGAAGGGGAAGGTGGCGTCGGGCTTGTCGAGGTGGAAGACGATGTCCCGGTCGCCGGAGGTCTCCACCCGGTCAAGGCTGCCGAGCAGCCCGGCGGGGCCGCCGGGGGCGGCGATGGTGCGGATGCGGTCGATGGAGTGCCGGACGGCCTCGGCGGTCAGCGGGTCGCCGTCGGCGAACTTCAGGCCGGCGCGCAGCTCGCAGTGGTAGGTGCGGCTGGTGGAGTCGGTGAAGGCGCAGGCCCGGGCGGCGTCGGGCTGAGGGGTGGTGGCGCCGTTCGGGTAGGCGAGGAGGGTCTGGAAGATGTTGCGGTACAGCTCCCAGGAGCCGTCCCAGGCTCCGGCGGGGTCCAGCGTGCTCGGGGCGCTGGTGGTGCCCACGACGATCGGACCCTGCTCGCCGGGGTCGTCGTCGGACAGCAGGCCGCAGCCGGCGACCAGCGACAGGGACACGATCGCCGCGACCTTGCGCAGGCATCGGTTCCGGTTGAACACGCGCACGCTCCTCGATCCGCCGTACCAAGGGTCGGCAGACCATACCGCAGCGCCCGGGCCCCTGAACCTCCCCTGGAGCAGGGGCACTTGATCGACTCGGCGGTGACGGCGCGGTCCGTCCGCTGGGCGGATGCCAGGCGGTCTTCCGGGCGCCGATCCGTCCGGAAACCGGGCGCCCGGAAGAGTCGGTCAGCCGACGCCGGCGTTGAGGAAGATCCCGCCGTCCACGACGAGCGTCTGACCGGTGATCCAGTCGGACTGCTCGGAGGTGAGGAACGCGGCGGCGCCGCCGATGTCGGAGGGCACCCCGAGCCGGCCCAGCGGGTAGGCGGCCGCGGCCTCCTCCTCGCGGCCCTCGTACAGGGCCTGGGCGAACTTGGTCTTGACCACGGCCGGGGCGATCGCGTTGACCCGTACCCGCGGCGCGAACTCGTGCGCGAGCTGCTGGGTCAGGTTGATCATCGCGGCCTTGCTCACGCCGTACGCGCCGATGAACGGCGAGGCCGCCAGGCCGGCGACCGAGGCGATGTTGACGATCGCGCCGCCGTTGTCCTTCTGCCAGGCGTGCCAGGTCTTCTGGGCGAAGCCGAGGGCGGAGATCACGTTGGTCTCGAAGACCTTGCGGGCGACGTCGAGGTCGAGGTCCGCGATCGGGCCGAACACGGGGTTGGTGCCCGCGTTGTTGACGAGGAAGTCGACCCGGCCGAAGGCCTCCATGGTGCGCTCGACGACCTCGCTCTGGTGGCCGAGGTCGTGCGCCTTGCCGGCGACGCCGATGGCCCGTTCGGCGCCGAGCCGCTCGACGGCCTCCTTCAGGGCCTCCTCGCCGCGGCCGGTGACGCAGACGCGGTCACCGCGGGCGATCAGCGCCTCGGCGACGCCGTAGCCGATGCCGCGGCTGGCGCCGGTGACGATCGCGACCCTGCCGGAGAGCTCCGGGAGTTCAGTCATGTCCGTGCTACCTCTGCATCCCTTAGTTGAGCGGTCCGCCGGCGACGTACAGCACCTGGCCGGAGACGAAGCCGGCCGCCTCGCCGGTGAAGAAGGCGATGGCGTTGGCGATGTCCTCGGGCTCGCCCACGCGCTGCACCGGGATCTGGGTGGCGGCGGCCTTCTTGAAGTCCTCGAAGTCCATCTTGACGCGGTCGGCGGTGGCCTTGGTCATCTCGGTGGCGATGAAGCCCGGGGCGACGGCGTTGGCGGTGATGCCGAACTTGCCCAGCTCGATGGCGAGGGTCTTGGTGAAGCCCTGGAGACCGGCCTTGGCGGCCGAGTAGTTGACCTGGCCGCGGTTGCCGAGCGCCGAGGAGGAGGAGAGGTTGACGATCCGGCCCCAGCCGGCCTCGACCATGTGCTGCTGCACGGCCTTGGTCATCAGGAACGAGCCGCGCAGGTGCACGTTCATGACCGTGTCCCAGTCGGACACGCTCATCTTGAACAGCAGGTTGTCGCGCAGCACGCCCGCGTTGTTGACGAGGATCGTCGGCGCGCCCAGCTCGTCTGCGACGCGGGCGACGGCTGCCGTGACCTGCGCCTCGTCGGAGACGTCCGCGCCGACCGCGACGGCCTTGCCGCCGGCGGCGGTGATCTTTTCGACGGTGTCCTTGCAGGCGGCCTCGTCGAGGTCGATCACGGCGACCGCGCGGCCCTCCGCGGCCAGCCGTACGGCGGTGGCGGCACCGATGCCGCGCGCCGCGCCGGTGACTACCGCGACCCGCTGTTCGTTGGTGGACATGCTGTTTCTCCTCGCCCTTGAGAGAACCTACCGGACCCTCGGAGAGGGTCCGCTCGTGCGGTGAGCGACCGCTTAGTACCTTCTCCACCCGTGACGCTAGAAGCCCTGGCACCCGGTGTCAACGGCAACTCCGGCCGGTGTGATCCATTACCTCACCAGGAGGTTGAGCAGGCGCTCCGTCTCGGCGGCCGGATCGGCGGTCAGCCCGGTGTGCACGGGACCGGGCTGCACGATGGTGGAGCGGGGCGCGACCAGCCAGCGGTAGCGCCGGCCCGCGTCGTCGCCGGCCGCCTGTCCGGCCTGTTCGCCGCCTTCGCAGATCCGCTCGACCGCGGCGAGCGCGGCGCGCACTCCGGCCACGTCGGCGGCCGGGTCCAGCGCGCGCAGCCGGGCCTCGTCCAGGTGGGTGCGGGCACCGAGGTAGCCCTGGGCGCGGCAGTAGACGACCACGCCCGCGTTGACGCACTCCCCGCGCTCCAGCCGGGGCACGACACGCAGCAGCGCGTACTCGAACACGTCCCGGTCGCCGCCCTGCCCCGCACGGGTGATGTGCCGTTCGGTGACATGGCCGGCCATGTGGATGTGACGCTCGCTCACTTGCCCTCCTCCGCTCCGGTGCCGAGGCCGGTGATCCGCTCGGCGATGACGGCCGCGCGCGCGAGCAGCGGCCGCGTGTAGGCCCGGCGCAGGTCGTCCGGGCTGTCGAAGCCCGGCTCGCCGTCGAGCCAGACGTCCGGGATCTCGGCGGTGACCTCGGCGAGCAGGTCCTCGGTGACCTGGGGGGCGAGGTCGGCCGCGGCGGCGCGCACGTCCGGGGCGAAGCGGGCGAGGGCGTGGTCCGAGGCGTCGTAGGGGCGGGCCGCCGAGGCCTGGGCGCCGGGCCAGTTGTGGTGCCAGATCATGGTCGCGCCGTGGTCGATGAGCCACAGTTCGCCCCGGTGCACCAGGAGGTTGGGGTTGCGCCAGGAGCGGTCGACGTTGTTGATCAGCGCGTCGAACCAGACGATCCGGCCGGCCTCCTCGGGGCTGACGGGGAAGGCGAGCGGGTCGTAGCCGAGGGCGCCGGAGAGGAAGTCCATGCCGAGGTTGGTGCCGCCGCTGCCCCGCAGCAGGTCCTGCACCTGCTGCTCGGGCTCGCCGAGCCCGAGGACCGGGTCCAGTTCGAGGGCGACGAGCCGGGGCATGCGGAACCCGAGCCGCCGGGCGAGTTCCCCGCACACCACCTCGGCGACCAGGGTCTTGCGCCCCTGTCCCGCCCCGGTGAACTTCATGACATAGGCGTGGAGGTCGTCGGCCTCCACCAGCCCCGGCAGCGACCCGCCCTCACGCAGCGGCGTGATGTAGCGGGTCGCGGTGACAGTTCGCAGCATTTCGCCAGGCTATCCGAGCGGTTGACCTCGGCTTCGACGGCCGGCGCCGGGCAGGCGCGCGGCTGCGGCTGCGGCTGCGGCTGCGGCTGCGGCTGCGGCTGCGGCTGCGGCTGCGGCTGCGGCTGCGGATTGAACGGGCGCGGTCGTACGGCCGTACCCCGGGGCGGACCACGCAACGCTCCGTCGAAGGGATACGCCCTATGTCCAGCGCCTCGCTCCACCCCACCGCCGGTCCGGGCCGTCGTGCCGTCATGGCGGCGGCCGGAGCGGCGGGGCTCGCCGCCGCGCTGACCGCCTGCGGTTCGGACGACGGCTCGTCCGACGCCGGGTCCGCCGCCGGGGCCGCGCCGGCCGGCGGTGGCACCGCGCTCGCCAGGACCGCCGACATCCCCGAGGGCGGCGGGAAGATCTTCGAGGACCAGGGTGTCGTGGTCACCCAGCCGGCGGCGGGCACCTACAAGGCGTTCTCCGTGAAGTGCCCCCACCAGGGCTGCGCGGTAAGCAGCGTGGCAGACGGCATGATCGTCTGCCCGTGCCACGGCAGCGAGTTCTCCGTGGCGGACGGCAGCGTGCGGAAGGGACCCGCGACACGGGGGCTGCCCGCCGCGCGGATCACCGTCGCCGGCGACGAGATCACGCTGGCCTGAGCCCGGTCACCGTCCTCCATGGCCGCCTTGCCACCGCGTCCGGGCGAGGCGGCCGGGTGTCTCGTCGGCCGTCGTGAGCGTGGCGAGCGGCGCCAGGGTGTGGCGGAGCGTCGCGGCGGTGCGGTCGGCGGACACGTCCGCGAGGGCGTCGGCCGGATCACGGCGGCGCAGCCGAGGCCGACGGCGTCGAACACCGCGTGGCGACGTTGGCCTGCACACCGGTGACGATCGGCGTCCGGCAGCCGAGGTGGCGCGGCGGGGCGTCGGCATCGGTGCCGTGCGGCGGGGACGGCCGGTGCGGCGGCCGTACGGCGATGTCCTCCTCGGCGACCTCGACCGGCGGCGCGGCCCGGACCGCCGTGCTGCCGGCCGGCCGGCCGCTGCCGCACGGAAAGCCGTTCTGCGGCCCGGAACAGCCGGGCGTCGCGGCCGGTGCCGCGCCGTCGGCGTGCCGCAGGCGCGTGCCGCGCGGGCCGGGTCGGGCAGGGCACCGTCCGGGCCGGCGGCCCCTTGCCGGCGCCCCACGGTGAGCAGGACCGAACCGGCGGGATCGAGGAGTTCGCCGAGCTGCTCGTGCGACGGCACGGCACGTCCCCTTGGAGACGACCGGTTTCCTTTCCTGACGCGATGCCAGAGGATCGGTGCCGCACGACAGTTCTCTGACACGACGTGGGAGAAGAGGGGACCGCATGTCCGTCACCGAGCAGCGCCGGGGCCGGAGGATCATGATGACGCCGGCCGAACTGGACGAGTTCCTCGGGACCCAGCGCACCTGCCGGGTCGCGACCGTCTCGGCCGACGGTATGCCGCATGTCAGCGCGCTGTGGTTCGCCTGGGACGGCACGTCGCTGTGGCTGTACTCCGTGGTGCGCAGCCGGCGCTGGGCACAGCTGCGCCGCGATCCCCGGGTGGCCGTCGTGGTGGACTCCGGGGAGGAGTACGACGAGCTGCGGGGGGCGGAGCTGTCCGGCCGGGTGGAGTTCGTGGGCGAGGTGCCGCGCCGGGGTGAGCTGTGCGCCGAACTGGACACGGCCGAGACGCTGTTCGCGCGCAAGAACCTCGGCCTGGACGAGATGCCCCACGACGGCCGCCACGCGTGGGCCCGGCTGACCCCGGAGAAGATCGTGTCCTGGGACTTCCGGAAGCTGGGCGGGGCGTAGGGCTCAACCGAGCCGCCGCGCGGCCGTCCGCAGGGCCTCCACCGCGGCGCGGATCGAGGGCCGTCGGTCGGCGTCCGCCCGCCAGATCACGTACACATGGCGGCGCACGCGCTGCCGGAGCGGCACCAGGACCACGCCCTCGGGCACCGGGTGCCGGCCCAGCAGCGGCGCTATGCACACGCCCAGCCCGGCCGCCACCAGCCCGAGCTGGGTGTGGGTCTCACCGGCGCGGTGGCCGACGATCGGCTCGACGCCCTTGGAGCGCAGGGTGAACATCAGCCACTCGTGGCAGAACTCGCCCTCGCCCCAGGTGATCCACTCGTCCTCGGCGAACTCGGTCAGGTCCACCTCGTCCCGGTCCGCGAGCCGGTGCCCGACGGGCATGGCGACGTCGGCGGGGTCGTCCAGCAGGGGCGCCTTGACCAGGCCGTCGGGGACGGGCATCGGCTTGTTGTACCAGTCCAGGACCACCGCGAGGTCGAGATCGCCGCGGACGACCCCGGCGATGCCCTGCTCCGGTTCCAGCTCGCTGGAGCGCACCCGCAGCCCCGGGTGCTCGGTGCGCAGCGCGCCCAGCGCGGCGGGGAACAGTCCGCGGGCGGCGGTCGGGAACGCGGACAGCCTGAGTTCGCCGACGACCTGGCCCCGGTGCGCCTCCAGGTCGGACTCGGCCAGCTCGACCTGGGACAGGATGCGCGCCGCGTGCTCCGACAGCAGCCGGCCGGCGTCCGTGAGCCGCACGCCCCGGCCGTTCCTGGCGAGCAGCCGCTGGCCGATCTCCCGCTCCAGCTTGCCCAGCTGCTGGGAGACCGCGGACGTGGTGACATGCAGGGCGTCCGCGGCGGCGCTGACCGAGCCGTGGCGGGCCAGCGCGTCCAGGGTACGCAGGCGCTCAAGGTTCAACATATAAGTGATTCTAAGAGGTACCAGGTGGGAAATCTCGATTGTGCTACGAGGTTGCCTCCCGCATCGTTGAGGTCATGAGCACGATCAGCGCGTCCTCCCGCACCCGATCCCGAACCCGGCCCGAGTCCCCCGCGCCCGGCGGCGCCCGCGCCCGCCTGGACTGGCGGCTGCGCTTCGGCCTGCTGTCCCTGATCTGGGGCTTCAGCTTCCTGCTGATCAAGGTGGGGACCGACGGGTACGCGCCGTTCCAGGTCACGCTGGGCCGGCTGGTGTTCGGCACGGCGGTGCTGGTGGCGACGATGGCCGTGAAGCGGGAGCGGCTTCCGCGCGGGGCCCGGCTGTGGGGACACATGGCGGTCGCCGCGTTCCTGCTGAACGCGCTGCCGTTCTCCCTCTTCGCCTACTCCGAGCTGACCATCCCCTCCACCCTGGCCGGCATCTGCAACGCCACCTCCCCTCTGTGGGGCATGGCCCTGTCCCTGGTCGCGCTGTCCGAGGACCGGCCGTCCCGGGTGCGGGTGGCCGGGCTGGGGCTGGGGTTCCTGGGCGTGCTGACCGTGCTCGGCGCCTGGCAGGGCTTCCACGGGCTGGACGGCCGGGGCACGGCGCTGGCGCTGCTGGCGTCGCTGAGCTATCCGGTGGGGTGGATCTACGTCCGGCGGACGCTGGCCGGCACGGGCAACTCCCATCTGTCCATGACCGGCGGGCAGCTGCTGCTGGCCACGGTCCAGCTGGCGGTGGTGACGCCCCTGTTCACCGGCGTGCCCGAGCACTTCGCGCCGGTCCCGCTGCTGGCCGTCGCGGCGCTGGGGGCGCTGGGCACGGGGCTGGCGGTGCTGATCCAGTACGGCCTGGTCGCCGAGGTCGGGCCCACCACCGCCCAGATGGTCACGTACTTCATCCCCGTCATCGCCACGGCCGCGGGGGTCGCGATCCTCGGGGAGTCGCTGCGGTGGACGACACCGGTGGGCGCGGTGATCGTCCTGGCGGGCGCGGCACTGACCCAGGTGCGGGGGAAGAGCGGGTGATGGGAGCGGGGCGCACGCGGGCGCGGGTCCGCCGCGGCCCGGCGCGCCTCTTTTCCCGGTCGCCGTCGCCCGTGACGGCCGTGGACACGCGGACCATCGCGCCCTGTGCCGGGTCGCCTCAGCCGTAGACGCGGGCCGGAGAGGGGCGTACGGCCGCCGCCACCGCGTCGGCCAGCGCGCCGATGTCCTGCTCGGCGAGCGGTGAGACCGTGATGCGCACGGCCTGCGGGGAGGCCAGGCGGAAGCGGGCGCCCGGGGCCACGGCCCAGCCGCTCTGGAGCAGGCGGGCGATGGCACCCGTCTCGTCGGGGACCGGCACCCAGACGTTCATGCCGCTGCGGCCGTGGGCGGTGACGCCGCGGTCCGCCAGCGCGCCGACCAGGGCGTCCCGCCGGGCGCCGTAGGACCGGGCCACCGCCGCCCGGTCGATCGCGCCGTGCGCCCACAGATGGGCCACGGCCCGTTGCAGCAGCAGGCTCACCCAGCCGGGGCCCAGGCGCTGGCGGCCGCGGAGCCGGTCGACGGTGACGGGGTCGCCGGCGAGGACGGCGAGGCGCAGGTCGGGGCCGTAGGCCTTGGCGGCGGAGCGGACGAAGGCCCAGTGCCGGGTGACGCCCGCCAGAGGGCGCAGCGGCAGGTCGACGATGCCGTGGCCGTGGTCGTCCTCGATGAGCAGGGTGCCCGGATGCTCGCGCAGCACCGCGCGCAGGGCCCGCGCGCGCGTGGCGGTCACCGAGGCGCCGGTCGGGTTCTGCGCCCGGTCGGTGACGATCAGCGCGCGGGCTCCGGACTCCAGGGCGCGGCGCAGGTCCTGCGGGCGCGGGCCGTCGTCGTCCACACCGACCGGGGCCGTGTGCAGGCCGAGCGCGGGGACGAGGTCGAGGAGGCCGCCCCAGCCGGGGTCCTCGACGGCGACGGTGTCGCCGGGTCTGAGGTGCGCGGTGAGGACGCGTTCGACGGCGTCGAGGGAGCCGGAGGTCACGGTGAGCGGGCCCGCGGGGACGCCGTCGGCGTCGAGTTCGGCCCGGGCGAGGCGGGCGAGGTCCGGGTCCACGGGGTCGTCGCCGTAACGGACGGGCCGCCGGTCGCCCTGCTCGGCCGCCGCGGCGAGGGCCGGCGCCAGGCGGGGCAGCAGGGCCGGGTCGGGGTTGCCCGTGGACAGGTCGCGGCCGCCGGGGGGCACCTCGACGCGCAGTTCCTCGCGGCCGGTGGTGGCCGGCTTGGGACGGACGCGGCTGCCGCGGCGGCCGGCCGTCTCGATCACCCCCCGTTCGCGCAGGATGCGGTACGCGGCGGCGACCGTGTTGGCGTTCACGCCCAGGCGGGCCGCCAACTCCCGCATGGGCGGCAGGAGTTGTCCCGGCCGAAGCCCGCCCGACCCGACCGCCTGTTCGACGCTGGCCGCGATCTCGGCTGCGCCACGTCCTTCGATCCGATACTCTCCTAGCACAAAGCTCATTATGCACTAGTGCAATAGAGATCGCCATGGAGGGGACCATGCAGGGCACCACCGGGGAAACACGGCCCGCCGCCTACTCGCCGACCGGCCGGACCGTGCCGACGCGCTCCGCGGAGCGTGCGTCGTACGACAAGGAGCTGGTGCACGCGATCCTGGACGAGGGGTACGTGTGCCACCTCGGCTTCGTCCGGGACGGCGCCCCGGTGGTGCTGCCGACGCTGTACGGCCGGGTCGGCGAGCGGCTCTACGTCCACGGCTCGACCGGCTCCCGGCCGCTGCGGATGACCGGCCAGGCCGACCCGGGCCTGCCGGTGTGCCTGACGGTCACCCACGTCGACGGCCTGGTGCTGGCCCGCTCCGCCTTCCACCACTCCGTCAACTACCGCTCGGTCGTGGTGCACGGCATCGCGCACGAGGTCACCGACCCGGAGGAGCGGCGGCTGGCCCTGGACGCGCTGGTCGACCACGTCGTACCGGGCCGGTCCGCCGACTCCCGGCCCGCGAACAAGAAGGAGCTGGCCGCCACCGCCGTGATCCGCCTGGACCTTCAGGAGGTCTCGGCCAAGGTCCGCACCGGCGACGCCAACGACGAGCCCGAGGACCTCTCGCTGCCGCACTGGGCCGGCGTCGTCCCGCTCCGCAAGGGCTACGAGACCCCCGTCCCCAACGGCGACCTGGCCCCCGGCATCGGCCTTCCGGACTATCTGACGGCGCGGTAGCGGAGGCACGGAGCCGGCGGCGGGGCGCGCCGGGCCCGACGGCCCGGCGCGCCCCGTCACGTCGTACCGGCGTCACCGCACCGGCGGCCGGCCCCGCCGTACCCGGCCCGGCCGCGCCGGCGGCCCGTCACGCCGACGCCGGCTCCGTGCGGCCGGAGGCACGGGCCTCGCTCACGGCCAGGCCCGTGACGGCGCCGAGCATCAGCAGGGTGCCGGCCGCCGTGGCCGCCGTGAGCCGCTCGCCGAGCAGCAGGACGGCGAGCACGGCCGCGGTCACCGGCTCCAGCAGCATGATCACGGAGACGGTGGCGGACCGGACGACCGCGGCGCCCGCGAAGTAGAACGCGTACGCCAGGGCCGTGGGCACGGCGGCGATGTAGAGCAGCAGGCACAGCAGCCGGGCCGGATGGGCGGTGTGCGGGAGCAGCCCCTCGTGGGCGGCGAACGGCAGCAGGCACAGGCTGGTCACGGCGAAGGCGCCCGCCGTCGTACCGGCGGTGCCGGCGCCGCCGTCCCGCCCGCGCCACCGGGTGAGCAGGGTCATGGCGCCGTAGCCCGCCGCCGAGATCACGGCCAGCAGCACACCGGCCGGACGGACGGTCGCGGCAGAGCCGCCGAAGGTGAGCACGGCCAGCCCGGCGAGCGCACCCGCGACGGCCACGGCGCCGCCCGTACCGAGTCGCTCGCCGAGCAGGAGCCGGGCGCCGAGCGCTATCAGCACGGGGCCCGCGCCGAGGGTCACGACAGTGGCGACGGCCAGCCCGGTCGACGCCACCGCCGCGAAATAGGCGGTCTGGAACACGGCGAGACCGAGTCCCGTGGCGAGCACCGTCACCGCCCGGCCGCGCGGCGGCGCGGCCGGGGCCGTGCGGCGGGCGCGCGGGCGCAGCGGGCGGCCGGCCAGCAGGAAGGCGAGTCCGAGCGCGCAGCGCCAGAAGGAGAGGGCGAAGGCGCCCAGGTCGCTGGTCCGGTAGACCAGCGAGCCGGCGGCACCCGCGGTGCCCCAGGCGGCACCGGTGATGACCAGATAGAGCAGGCCACGCCCGACGGGCAGGCCGGAGGAATTGTTCGACAACAGGATCTCTCCGCAGAAACGCGCGTGGAAGCGCGGAAGGCCGAAGGCGTCCCGTCTCGGCGGGACGCGCTGACTTCATCTGCGGGCAGCACCGTCCAGCCCGGCGCGGATGCGCCGGGCGAGTGTCCCGGAGGCCCGCCTCAGGCGGCCGGGGGCGGAAGGACGAGTGCGTTCTGCGGCATGGTCCGGACTCTAGGCGGCGGTGCCCCGGGCGGACAACTCCCTTTCCGCGCTGTCGGCGGCGGCCGGCCGCGCGGTGTCCTCGCCGGGGGTGGCGGACTGGGCGATGAAGGCGCCGGCCAGGACGATCGCGCCGCCCGCGACCTGCGGCGCGGAGAGGTGCTCGCCGAGCAGCACCCAGGCCAGTACGGTCGCGATGACCGCCTCCAGGCAGGCGACGACCCCGGCGACCTGCGGCGACAGCCGGCGCACCGACAGCACTCCGGTGACGTAGGCGATCACCGTGGCGACGAGCACGATCCAGGCGAGCAGGGCGACGGCCGGTACGGCGGTGCCGTTCAGGTCGGCGGAGCCGGCCAGCACCGACCAGTCCAGGTGCCAGGGGCGGGCCACCACGGTCAGTACGGCGGCGCCGACGAGCAGGCCGTAGGCGATGACGCCGAGCGGATCGGGCGCCGCCTGTCCGGCGTCGCCGCCCTGGTCGGCGAGGACGAAGTAGCCGACCTGGCAGCACGCGGCGCCGAGGGCGAGCAGCAGGCCCAGCGCGTCGAAGCCCAGCCCGGACCACACCTCCACCACGCAGGCGAGGCCGCCGGCCGCGAGGACCACGCCGAGCGCGGCGGCACGGGTGACGGGCCGCCGCTGCACGAACCGCACCCAGCCCAGCACCAGTGCGGGCGCCAGGTACTCGATGAGCAGGGCGACGCCGACCGGGATCCGGGAGAGCGCGGCGAAATAGCAGGCCTGGACCCCGGCCACGGCGAGCAGGCCGAACCCGGCGAGCAGCGCGGGCCGGCGGCGCGGCAGGGCGCGGTGCCGCACGGCGAGCGGCAGCATCACCACGGCGGCGCCCGCCACCCGCAGCCACACCACGTGCAGCGGGTCGAGACCCGCCTCGATCAGCGGCTTGGCGGCCACGCCGGACCCGCCGAAGGCCAGCGCGGAGGCGAGTGCGAGGCCGAGCCCGGCTCCCTTGCCGGGACTGTCCTGACTGGTCACAGACGTATGCACCGGCACATGATGACAGGAGCCGACAGGAGCGTCACCCCTGTTGACACCTGTCTCAGCTGGTGGACGGTGCGGAGCGCAGGCACTCCTGCCGGTCGTCGTCGGCGCATGCCTGTGCGGCGGACTCGATCCGCGCGACGAGTTCGGAGGCCGCGATGCCGGCGCGTTCGAGGACCTCCACGGCCCGGGAGCGGGGGTCGGCGGCGAGCGCGGCGAGCAGGTCGGTGCCGGCGACGCGGGGCGCGCCCCGGCGCCGGGCGCGGGCACGGGCCTCGGCGAGCGCGGCGGCAGCGGCGGGCGACCAGCGGTCGGCGTCCCTGCCCCCGGCGCCTGCGGCCGGCCGTCCGGGACGGTCGGCCGGGGCGGTGGCGAGGGGGATCGCGCCGGAGTCCTCCACGCCGGCCTGCCAGCGCAGGCCGTAGCCGATGCTGCGCTGCACGAGGTAGCCGAGGAGCCGGGCCAGGCGCCGCGGTTCGCCCACGGCGGCGCGGGCCTCGGGGTCGTGTTCCAGCAGGGCGTGGAGCAGATGGGCGGTGTCGGTGTGCCGGTCCCGGTCCCGGACGGCCCTGCGGCGGGCACCGGCGACCACCGCTGCCAGCTCGGCACCGAGCCCGGCAGCGCCGTCCTGGTGCCGGGCCGCCGGGCCGGCGTCGGTCCGGTGGGCTGTACGGGGTTGCACATCCCCTACCTCATCAGCCGCAAGGGGACGGGACATCCCCGAGGGGAACCATTTTGGCGTCCCGCGCGGAGTGGACATCGCCGGCCCGGATCTCATCCTTGCGGAGGAGATTTCGGCCGAGGTGACGCAAAAGCACGCGCGCCGCCTTGCCGTAGACGCACCGCCTCTGTCGCATGACCTGACGGTTCATCAGGGACTCGGCGACGGCCGCCCTGAACGGCTCTCCGCGCGCACCGGACGGCCTGGTGACGCGAGACCTCCGAGGCGCCCGGTGGCCTGGAGCGGCCACCGCGCAGGGGCACGAGCGGCCGTGACCGGTCATCGGCACCGGCGAGAATCACCAAATGAACCGGATGAACAGGCGGGTGGCGGCGGCGAGCCCCCTGTGGACGCGCGCGCTCGCCCGGGAGTCGGACAGGACCCGGCGGCAGGCGGCGGTACGGACCCGGGCCACGGACAGGGACAGGGACAGGGACAGGGACAGGGACAGGGACAGACGGCTGCAACGCGTCCTCCGGACGACCGCCCACCACCTCGACGCCGGTGCCGTCTCCTCGACGTCCCGGCCCCGGTTCCTCCGGCGGGGTCACGCCGCCGCAGGGGCCGGGCCGGTTCTCCGACGCGTGCGGCTCTCCTGCCGCCGGACCGGCGCGGACGGCCGCGGGTGCCGTACGGGAAATCAGTCCGGCGCTCGCGAATTGGCCTTGGTCCGGCGGGCCGTGAGGCCGCTAGCGTCGGCGCCATGCGTATTCGAATCGTGGACGCCTTCACCGACCGTCCGTTCACCGGCAACCCGGCCGGAGTCCTGCTCCTGGACGACGTCTTCCCGGACGACGACTGGCTCCAGAACGTCGCCATGGAGGTGAACCACGCGGAGACGGCGTTCGCGCACCCGCTGCCCGAGGGCGGTGAGGCGGACTGGGCGCTGCGCTGGTTCACGCCCGTCACCGAGGTCAACATGTGCGGCCACGCCACCCTCGCCACGGCCCACGTCCTGCACACCACCGGCGCCCACGAGGGACCGGTGCGGTTCGCGACCCGCAGCGGCGTGCTGATCGGCACGCCCGCCGCGGACGGCTCGATCACCCTCGACTTCCCGACCGCACCGCTCACCCCGGCCGAGCTGCCGGCCGGGGTCGCCGAGGCGCTCGGCGCGCAGCCGCTCGCCGCCTTCGACACCGGCCCGAACACCGGCGACCTGCTGGTGGAGCTGGCCGACGAGAAGACCGTCCTCGGGCTGTCACCGGACCACAAGGCGCTCGGTGCCTACTCCTCGCGCGGCATAATCGCCACGGCCCGCGCCGAGGACCCCGCCCGCGGCTACGACTACGTCTCCCGCGGCTTCTTCCCGAACGTCGGCATCGACGAGGACCCGGTGACCGGCAGCGCCCACACCGCGCTCGCCCCGTACTGGTCCCCCCGGCTGGGCCGCGACGACCTCACCGGGCTCCAGGCCTCCCGCCGCACGGGCCTGGTCCGTACCGGCCTGCGCGGCGCGCGCACGCTGCTCACCGGCCGCGCGGTGACGGTCATCGAAGGCGAACTGCACGCCTGAGCGGTCGGCGGCGGCCCGCCCGGTCAGGCCGTCGGCAGCCAGCCCACCTTGCCCGCGAGGAGGGCGTAGCCGACGAACGCCCCGATGTCGAGCAGGGAGTGCGCGACGACCAGCGGGCCGACCCGTCCCCAGCGGCGGTACAGCCAGACGAACACCACGCCCATGACCATGTTGCCGAGGAAGCCGCCGATGCCCTGGTAGAGGTGGTACGAGCCGCGCAGCACCGCCCCGGCCAGCAGGGCGGCGGCCGGGGACCAGCCCAGCTGACCCAGCCTGCGCAGCAGATAACCGACGACGACGACCTCTTCGAGGACCGCGTTCTGCACCGCCGACAGGATCAGCACCGGGTACTTCCACCACACGTCCGGCAGGGCCTCGGGGACGACGGTGAGGTTGAAGCCGAGGCCGCGGGCGGCCAGGTAGAAGGCGATGCCGGTGCTGCCGATCACGGCCGCGACCCCGGCGCCGCGGGCCAGGTCGGGCCAGGGACGGGTGCGGTCGAAGCCGAGGACGCGCAGGCTCGTGCCCTCGCGCAGCAGCAGGTGGGCGACGAGGGCCACGGGCACCAGCGCGCTGGCGATGCCGAAGAGCTGCCAGGCCAGGTCCAGCCAGGGGCGGCCCGGGGCGGCGGAGGCGTTGAGGGTGGCCGCCTGGTCCTTGAGGCCGCCGGGCTTGGTGACCGAGCCGATGAAACTGATCAGCGCGGACACTCCGCTCGCCCCGAGGGAGAGCGCCAGCACGAGCAGCGTCTCGTCCCGCAGCGTCCGCCGCGGGACGCGCGCCTCCGCCGGCGAACCGGCCACCGCGTCAGCCTCCACCCGCACTCCCGCCTCCAGCCGGCTCATGGGCCCGTGGGCCGCCCTCGCCTGGCAAGGATCGCAGAAGCACGCGCGAAGCCCGCACCCCGCCCCACGCCGTGCCCGGACCTCAGCCCAGCGGTACCGGCTCCGGCAGGCCCACCGGCCAGGTGTGCACCGGCTCTCCCCCGTGCATCAGATCGGCGTACCGGCGCGTCGTCGCCGCCAGGGCCGCCTCCCGGGACAGGCCCCGTTCCAGGGCCCGGTGGAAGGTGGCCGCCTGCCAGGACGCCCCGTTGACCCGGCGCCGGCAGCGTTCCTCGATCACGCCCAGGTAGAGGTCCCGGTCGGCGGCCTCCACGCCCCACGCGTCCAGCCCGGCCGCGGCCAGCGGCAGCAGTTCGTCGCGGATCAGCGTGACCGCGTCGACCTCGCCCGTGCCGCCGTAGCGTCCCCGCCGGGGCCAGACGAAGCGCGCGTCGATGCCGTACCGGCACGCCGCGTCGAAGTTGGCCTCGGCCGCGGCGAACGGCAGCCGTGTCCACACCGGCCGGGGCTCCTCGGCGAGCGCGCGGACGAGGCCGTAGTAGAAGGCCGCGTTGGCGATGACGTCGGTGATGGTCGGCCCGGCGGGCAGCACGCGGTTCTCCACGCGCAGGTGCGGAAGGCCGTCCGATATGCCGTACACCGGTCGGTTCCAGCGGTAGACCGTGCCGTTGTGCAGCGCGAGTTCGCCGAGCCGGGGCACTCCGCCGGCCTCGATGACCTCGAGCGGTTCCTCGTCGTCGCAGATCGGCAGCAGCGCCGGGAAGTAGCGCAGGTTCTCCTCGAACAGGTCGTGGGCGGAGGAGATCCACCGCTCGCCGAACCAGGTGCGCGGCCGTACGCCCTGTGCCTGGAGCTCGGGCGGCCGGGTGTCGGTGGACTGCAGGAACAGCGGGGGCCGGGACTCGCGCCACAGCTCGTGCCCGAAGAGGAACGGCGAGTTGGCGCCCACGGCGATCTGCGCCGCGCTGGTCACCTGGGCCGCGTTCCACACGTCCGCGAACCGGTCCGGGGTGACCTGGAGGTGCAGTTGCACCGAGGTGCACGCGGCCTCCGGCACGATCGACTTGGACGTGCAGACGAGGTGCTCCACGCCGTCGATGTCGAGCCGGAAGTCCTCGCCGCGCGCGGCGACGATCTGGTCGTTGAGAAGGGTGTAGCGGTCGACCTCGGAAAGGTTCGAGGAGACCAGGTCGTCCCGGCCGAGGGTGGGCAGGATGCCGATCATCACGATGCCCGCGTCCACCTCGCCGGCCTTGCGGTCGGCGTAGGCGAGCGAGGTGCGCAGCTCCTCGGCGAGCCGGTCGAATACCCGGCCGCCCAGCCGGTGGGGCGCTATGTTCACTTCCAGGTTGAACATGGCGAGTTCTGTTTGGAAATCACGGCTGGCGATACGTTCCAGCACCTGCCCGTTCAACATTTTCGGCATGCCGTCGTTGCCGGCGAGATTCAACTCGATCTCGACTCCCATGAGATTCTTCGGGCGGTCGAATCGCTTCTCCCGCAACAACCGCTCCAGCCCCGTCAGACACTTCTGGAGCTTTTCGCGGTAGCGCTGGCGATCGGACAGGTCGAACTGCCCCGCCACGACCTTCTCCCCCATCGAAGTGTCCCTCCTCGGATGGGCGGGCCGGCGCTCCGGCCGCTGGGCTCCCGGGTCAGGTGGGATGATGCCCAGCCGAAGCGATCGATAACGTTACGCACCGGCCCGCCGCCCGTTACTCTGTCGGAATGTTCCCGGCGGCACATTCACGAGGCATGCCGCAGGTTGCTCCCTCGGGTGCCCCGAACACCTCGTGAAAAACGCCGACGACATTCGGCCGACCGCTACCGGCGCGTAATGCGAGGTCAGCGGCGGCGGTCCGGACCGGGAATCGGGATGAGTTCGGCAAATCGACGGCCTAATTCGGCCTTGTCCCGGGAACCGGAAGCGGATAGCCGAAACGTCGGCCGAACAAACGTCGTATAAACTGCGGCGCAAGGCAGAGGTGGCACCCTCGGACCTGGTTTCCGAGGCGTTCCTGCCGTCCCGGTTGCCGGGCGGCAGGCCGAGCCGCACCCTCGTTCACACCCGACCCGGGCCCCACCTCTCCGGCCTTCCGTGAGCAGACAGCGCCGTCCGCCCCACCACCTCCTCGCGCCGCCGCGCCTGTCGAATGAGAGGCGACCCACATGCCGCTGCACGTTCCTCCTGCCCCCGCGCCCGCCCTGCGCTCCGTCCTCGCCGCCCTCGGTTCCCCCACCGCGGTCCGCGAGGCGCGCACTCCTTCCCTGCGCGCCGCGCAGGGGCCCACGACACCCGAACTCCCGCTGCCGGTCCACGTCTGGGACCGCATCTCCGCGCAAGGCCTGTCCGCCACCCGGCTGGCCGGCTGGCGGTTCCTGATCCGGTGCGGCGGCCGTGCGGTGGCCGCGGCCGACACCATGCTCACCCCCGACGGCTGGACCTTCTCGCACTTCTTCGAGGGCCCGTACGTCACCTCCACCGAGCGCGCCCTGGAGCAGGCCGAGGCCCTCCAACATCCGTACCAGGCAAGGCTGTTGTCCGTCCCCGGCCTGTACATGCTCACCCTGTGGCTGCACGGCGACCGCTCGGGCGACGGCACCGAGGGCCATCCGGCCGCCACCGATCTCCTCGTCCCGCTGGCGCCGGCCCCGCCGGGCATTCCGGCGCACCGTCCCTTCCGCGTCGCCGAATTGCTTCCGGTGCTGACCCATCGGGCGACTCCTCTCCCGCTGCTCGGCCCGACGGCGCTCGGCTCGCCCGCCGCCTGACCAGACACCCGCGTACCCCGCTTCCCGCCCGGGAAGCGGGGTACGACTGTTTTCCGGGCCCCTGGGCCCGGGGCGCGGCGGCTCCCGGGGCCCTACGCCGGCCGGACTAGTCCCATCCGGCCAGTGCGAACCATCCGAAGGGACCGCGGGGTTGGGCTGAACCGCCCGTGCGGGTGACGCGTCATGAACCTGTGAGAAGCGGTGGTGGGAAAAGCCTGCGGAATGACGCGCGGGAGAGAACACTGGACGCAGACCGACTCTTTCATCACGGGGGACGGACATGATCACGACAGACCGAGAGATCCCGCCCATGTGCCAGCACCAGCCACCGTGCCCGCCAGCCGAATCCGCCGACCGGGAGTCCGCCCGCCTGGTGGCGCACCACCCGGAGCAGGGGTGGAGCCTGCTGTGCAACGGCGTCCTGCTCTTCGAGGACACCGGTGAGCTGCTGCCCGACGGCAGCATCATCGACCCGCACCGCCCGCTGGGTGCGGATCAGGTGATGACCGCCGCCTGAGCACGGCACAGCAATCCCAGGGGCCGGCCGCACCCACCGGTGCGCACCGGCCCCGACGCATGTCCGCGGCGGCCCGCCGGCCGGGCACCGGGCCGTGGCACCGCGCGGCCACCTGCGCGTCGGCACCGGCCCTGGCCGGCCGGCCTCGTGCGCGGATACGGGCCGTGGGCGATACGGTCGCGTCAAGAACGGCCTCCGGGCCGTCAGGACGCCGTCAACGCGGAGCGCTCCGCGCGGCCGGCGGGTCTACCGTCTTCCTCATGGAGCACCGCGACGACACCCGCCCCCAGGTGACCGGCTCGTCCCCGACCGGCACCGCGGTCGTGGCGTACGACCGGGAGTGGGCCGGGGAGGTACGCGGCGCGGTCCGCTACGCCGGCGCGCTGCTCGCGCTGCTGCTGTGCCTGGACACGGCGGCCGGCTCGCTGACCTGGTGGCGCGCGGTGCTGTGGCCGCTGACGGCCCTGCTGCTGTTCCTCGTCCTGTGCCCGGCGCGCGTATCGGCGGGCCCGGGCTGGCTGGCCACCCGCCGTCTCGGACGCACCCGCCGGGTCCGTACCGACCTGCTGACCGCGGTGCGCCCGGTGGACGGCGTCGGCCCGCGGCTGGTGCTGCGCGACATCCGGGGCGGCCGGGTCGAGATCGACCCCGAGGTGCTGATCCGCAACCCGGACCT
Source organism: Streptomyces sp. SCL15-4 (assembly GCF_033366695.1). Classification (NCBI taxonomy): domain Bacteria; kingdom Bacillati; phylum Actinomycetota; class Actinomycetes; order Kitasatosporales; family Streptomycetaceae; genus Streptomyces; species Streptomyces sp. SCL15-4. The sequence continues at coordinate 6,929,349 of NZ_JAOBTQ010000001.1, read as the reverse complement.
GTGGTACCGGCTCGACGAGGGCGCCCGCCGCGCCGAGGCGGCGGGCCTCCTGCTGACCGGTACGACCGCCCTGCACGTCCTCGCCCGCCGCGTGGACCGCGATACGGCCCGAGGTGTGTTCCGGGTATCGGGCCTGGAGTAGCGGGTCCCGGAACGACGACCGGCGAAACCGCCCGCCGCGCACGCCCGACGGCACCCCGGCGACCGGCGGATGTCCACCCACCGCACTCCGCGACGGCACGCCCCGACCACCAGGGACCCATCCGCGCCGTACGCCGCGACACACCGCCGCTCCCCCACGGCCGGCAAGAGCCCGAGCCTCCTCTCCGCGGCGCCCGGCGCGCACGTCCGGCCGGCGACGGTCCAGGCCACTCACGCCCTGCCGCCCGACACCTCGGACCGCTCACCGGGACGCTAAGACGGTGCCACGTCATGACACTCGGTGGCCGTCACCTCGTCGATGCCCGGTCCCTCCACCGGCGGCCCACCCGTGCGGCGCCGAGCCGGTACACCGCTCCCGGCCTCCCCTTCTTCATGCGGCCCTCGCGCTCCCGGGCCATTCTTAACGCAAGCTTGACGCCGTCGGGCCGCCGACCCACGGGCCTGAGCATCACTCTCTGCTTACGCTGGTGCCGCCGTCCGGGTGATGGCCGGAAAGAGCCGCCGCATGTCAGGAGCACACCGATGGCCACGACCGAACACCCTCCCAGTACCGGCCGCCTGCGCGCCTGGCTGCTGGAGGGCCTGTCCGACCTGGCCAAGCAGCATCCGGGACCGCACGCCGAGCCGGAGCCCGCGCACCAGGGCCAGCGCTGGTGGCGGGTGATGTGCCTGACCGGCGTCGACTACTTCTCCACCCTCGGCTACCAGCCCGGCATCGCGGCCCTGGCGGCCGGCCTGCTGTCACCGGTGGCGACCATCGTGCTCGTCGTCGTCACCCTGGCCGGCGCCCTGCCGGTCTACCGCCGCGTGGCCGAGGAGAGCCCGCGCGGCGAGGGCTCCATCGCGATGCTGGAGCGGCTGCTCTCCTTCTGGCAGGGCAAGCTCTTCGTCCTCACCCTGCTGGGCTTCGCGGCGACCGACTTCCTGATCACCATCACGCTCTCGGCGGCCGACGCCTCCACCCACCTGGTGGAGAACCCGCACCTCACCGGCGCGCTGCACGGCCACCAGATGGTCATCACGCTGCTCCTGGTGGCCCTGCTCGGCGCGGTGTTCCTCAAGGGCTTCCTGGAGGCGATCGGCGTCGCGGTCGCCCTGGTCGGCATCTATCTCGCGCTCAACCTCGTCGTCGTGATCACCGGCCTGTGGCACGTCGTCACCGCCGGGCATGTGATCACCGACTGGAGCGGCGCCCTGACCACGGAGCACGGCAACGTCTTCGCGATGATCGGCGTCGCCCTGATCGTCTTCCCGAAACTCGCCCTCGGCCTGTCCGGCTTCGAGACCGGCGTCGCCGTCATGCCGCACGTCCAGGGCGACCCGGGCGACACCGACGAGCGGCCGGCCGGCCGGATCCGGGACACCAAGAAGCTGCTGACCACCGCCGCGCTGGTGATGAGCTGCTTCCTGATCGCCACCAGCTTCATCACGACACTGCTCATCCCCGAGCGGGAGTTCGAGCCGGGCGGCGGGGCGAACGGCCGCGCGCTCGCCTACCTCGCGCACGAGTACCTCGGCAGCGTCTTCGGCACGGTGTACGACGCCTCGACCATCGCCATCCTGTGGTTCGCGGGCGCTTCCGCCATGGCCGGCCTGCTCAACCTGATGCCGCGTTATCTGCCCCGCTACGGCATGGCCCCGCACTGGGCGCGGGCGGTGCGCCCGATGGTCATCGTCTTCATCCTGGTCGCCTTCCTGGTGACCTGGATCTTCGACGCCGACGTCGACAAGCAGGGCGGCGCCTACGCCACCGGTGTGCTGGTGCTGATCAGCTCGGCGGCGATCGCGGTGACCATCGCCGCGCGCAAGGCGGGCCAACGCGGCTGGACGCTCGGGTTCGGGGCGATCGCGGCGGTGTTCCTCTACACGACCGTGGTGAACGTCATCGAGCGTCCGGACGGTGTGAAGATCGGTGCCTGCTTCATCGTCGGGATCATGCTGATCTCGCTGCTGTCCCGGCTGGCCCGCGCCTTCGAGCTGCGGGTGACGAGGGTGACGCTGGATCCGCTGGCGGAACGATTCGTCCGGGACATGGCCCACCGGCGCATCCGTTTCATCGCCAACGAGCCGGGCCGGCGGGACAAGGCCGAGTACCGCGACAAGGCCGAGCAGACCAAGGCCGACAACGATCTGCCGGAGCAGGAGGACTTCGTCTTCGTCGAGGTCACGGTCACCGACCCGTCCGAGTTCGAGGCGGGGCTGACCGTACGCGGCGAGGTGCTGCACGGCCGCTACCGGGTGCTGACGCTGGAGTCCGCCTCCATCCCGAACGCCCTCGCCGCGCTGCTGCTGCACGTCCGGGACCTCACGGGCCGCACCCCGCACATCTACTTCGAGTGGACCGAGGGCAATCCGTTCGCCAACTTCCTCCGCTTCTTCCTCTTCGGCCAGGGCGAGGTCGCCCCGGTCACCCGGGAGGTGCTGCGCGAGGCGGAACCGGACCGGGAACGCCGGCCCCGGGTGCACACCGGCTGAGCCGGACCCGGGGTCACGGCCGAGGAGGCATCCGTGTCCGGCACTCCGCCGCGCGGTGGCGTCACCCGCGGCGCCGAGCCGGCCGCGCGGCTCCGCCCTCGGCCCGGCCCGCGCCGTCCGGTCGCGACCACGCCGGGCCGGGTGATCAGCCGCAGCATGCCGGCCGGCGGGTCCGCGATCTTTGTCCGGCGCGGCACGGGCCGGGCGCCGCTCCCGGTGGCCGCCGCGCGCTGCCGCTCGATCCGGACGGTCTCCTCGGCCGGTGCCGGGCCGGTCTCCCCGGGCAGGTCGGCCGGCGGCGCCGCCGGTTCCCGCACGGGCGCGGACCGGCGCCGCCGCCCCACGTTCGTCCAGTTCACCGGGGTGCGAGCCCACGGCGCCACGCCAGCCCCACATCCCTGACCGCCGGCGGATGGCCCTATCGTGACCGGCATGCAGTCCTACACGATCGGCCAGGCCGCGCGGCTGCTCGGCGTCAGCCCCGATACCGCCCGCCGCTGGGCCGACGCCGGCCGCGTGGCCACCCACCGCGACGAGTCCGGACGGCGGCTCGTCGACGGCAGGGACCTCGCCGCCTTCTCCGTCGAACTCGCCAAGGGCGACGGCGGCGAGGAAGAGACCTCCCGCACCTCCGTCCGCAACGCCTTCCCCGGCATCGTCACCGCGATCAAGCTCGGCGATGTCGCCGCCCAGGTGGAGATCCAGGCGGGCCCGCACCGGCTCGTCTCGCTGCTGACCCGGGAGGCCGTGGAGGAACTGGGCCTGGAGGTCGGCATGGAGGCCACCGCGCGCGTGAAGTCCACGAACGTCCATATCGACCGCGCCTGACCGGGTACGCCGCCGACGGTCCCGCCGTACGAACGCACATGCAAGCTACAAACCCAAAGCTCCCGGCTCATGCGATGCGACAGGAGACTTCTGCCTGGCAACTGCGGCAGTATCATCGCCGCACGGCCGGGCGACGGGCGTGCCAGGGCGCGACCGTTGTCCCCAGAACCGAGGAGTAGATCCGTGATGACCCGTTCCGTGCGCCGGACCCGGCGGCTGCTGCGACTGGCCGGTGCGGGGGCCGTCGCCGTACTGGCTCTCGGCGCCTGCTCCTCCTCGCCGGACGCGTCGGACACGAAGGGGTCCGGCTCCTCGGACGCGCCGGCCTCCCCGAAGCTGTCCGGCACGGTCACCGTGTTCGCCGCCGCTTCCCTGAAGGAGAGCTTCACGACCCTGGGCAAGGAGTTCGAGCAGCGGCACCCGGGCACGGAGGTCGGCTTCAACTTCGGTGGCAGCGACACCCTCGCCGCGAGCATCACCAGCGGCGCTCCGGCCGACGTCTTCGCCGCCGCCAGCCCCGGGACGATGAAGACCGTGACGGACGGGAACGAGGCGTCCGGCACCCCGGTCACGTTCGCGCGCAACCAGCTGGAGATCGCCACCCTGCCCGGCAACCCGGACAAGGTGACCTCCCTGAAGGACCTCACCAGGTCCGGGCTGAAGGTCGTTCTGTGCGACAAGACCGTGCCCTGCGGTTCCGCCGCGCGGAAGGCCCTGGACGCCGCCGGCGTCAGGCTCACCCCGGTCTCCTACGAGCAGGACGTCAAGAGCGCCCTGAACAAGGTGGAGCTGAAGGAGGCGGACGCCGCGGTCGTCTACAAGACCGATGTGAGGGCCGCGGGTGGCAAGGTGGAGGGCGTGGAGTTCCCCGAGTCCGCCGGCGCCGTCAACGACTATCCGATCGCCGTGCTGAAGAACGCGGAGCACGCCGAGGCCGCCAAGGCGTTCATCGCCCTCGTGCGGTCCGCCGAGGGGCAGAAGGTGCTCGGCCGGGCCGGATTCCTCAAGCCGTGACCTCGCTCGACGAGCCCGGCGCCGCGACCGGCCTCCGCACGCGCCCGCCGCGGCGCCGCCGCACCGGCGCGCGGGGCCGGCGCGCGGTTCCGTTGCCGCTGCTGCTGCCGGGCCTGCTGGCGCTGGCGTTCCTGCTGCTGCCGCTGCTCGCGCTGCTCGTCCGCGCGCCCTGGCGCGCTCTGCCGGAGCAGCTGAGCAGCACCGAGGTGTGGCAGGCGCTCCAGCTGTCGCTGATCAGCGCGACCGCGGCGACCGCCGTGAGCCTCGTCCTCGGTGTGCCGCTGGCCTGGCTGCTGGCCCGTACGGACTTCCCCGGGCGCGGCCTCGTACGGGCCCTGGTCACCCTGCCGCTCGTGCTGCCGCCGGTCGTCGGCGGTGTGGCGCTGCTGCTGGCCCTGGGACGCAACGGGGTCGTCGGGCAGTGGCTGGACGCGTGGTTCGGGATCACCCTGCCGTTCACCACCACCGGGGTCGTGATCGCGGAGGCGTTCGTGGCGATGCCGTTCCTGGTGATCAGCGTCGAGGGCACGCTGCGCGCCGCCGACCCGCGCTACGAGGAGGCGGCCACCACGCTCGGCGCATCCCGCTTCACCGCGTTCCGCCGGGTCACGCTGCCGCTGATCGCGCCGGGCATCGCGGCCGGCGCGGTGCTGGCCTGGGCCCGGGCGCTCGGCGAGTTCGGCGCGACGATCACGTTCGCCGGCAACTTCCCCGGCCGCACCCAGACCATGCCCCTCTCGGTCTACCTGGCCCTGCAGAACGACCCGGAGGCCGCGATCGCCCTCAGCCTGGTCCTGCTCACCGTCTCCATCGCGGTCCTGGCCGCCCTCAGAGACCGCTGGATGACCACCCCATGACCCACACCGACCCCCGCCACGACAGGCCCACGGCCCCCGACAGCACCACCACCTCCCGCGCACCCGCACCCGCCGACGGCGCTCCCTCCCCGCACCCGGCCACCGGCCTGGACGCCCGCCTCGTGGTCGACCGTCCCGGATTCCGGCTGGACGTCACACTGACGGCGGCCCCCGGAGACGTCCTCGCCCTCCTCGGCCCCAACGGCGCCGGCAAGACCACCGCCCTGCGCGCCCTCGCCGGCCTCACCCCGCTCACGGACGGCCACCTCCGCCTGGACGGCACCCCTCTGGAGCGCACACCCCCCGAGTCCCGCCCGGTCGGCGTCGTCTTCCAGGACTACCTGCTCTTCCCTCACCTGTCCGCCCTGGACAACGTCGCCTTCGGCCCGCGCTGCCAGGGCGCGGGCAAGACCGAGGCCCGGGCCCGGGCGGCGGCCTGGCTGGACCGCATGGGCCTCGCCGACCACGCCGGCGCCAAGCCGCGCCGGCTGTCCGGCGGCCAGGCCCAGCGCGTGGCCCTCGCCCGCGCCCTCGCCACCCGCCCCCGCCTGCTCCTCCTGGACGAGCCGCTGGCGGCCCTGGACGCCCGTACCCGTCTGGAGGTCCGCGCCCGGCTCCGCCGCCACCTGGCCGAGTTCGAGGCGGTCTCGGTCCTGGTCACCCATGACCCGCTGGACGCCATGGTGCTCGCGGACCGCCTGGTGGTCGTGGAGCACGGCCGGGTCGTGCAGGAGGGCACCCCCGCCCACATCGCCCGGCATCCGCGCACCGACTACATCGCCCGGCTCGTCGGCCTCAACCTCTACCGGGGGCAGGCCGCGGGACACACCGTACGGCTCGACGCGGGGCCCGCGATCACGACGACGGAGGAGCTGTCCGGCCCGGCCTTCGTGGCGTTCCCGCCGTCCGCCGTGACCCTGTTCCGGGACCGGCCCGCCGGCACCAGCGCCCGCAACCTGTGGCGCTGCGAGGTCGCCGGCCTGGAGACGCACGGCGACCAGATCCGCGCCGACCTCACCGGAGAGCTGCCGCTCACGGCGGATCTGACGACGGTCGCCGCCGCCGAGCTGGACCTGCGTCCCGGTGCACCGGTCTGGGCAACGGTCAAGGCGACCCAGACCCACGCATACCCGGCCTGAGCGGACCGGCGCCCTACGGTGGGTGCCCATGAACCCGAGCATCCGCAACCAGCTGCCCGGCACCGTCACGGAGGTCCACACGGGCGAGGTCATGGCCACCGTGCGGGTCCGGCCCGGACGACGGCCCCTCCCTGACCGCCGCCATCACCCTGGAGGCCTCCGAGCAGCCCCGTACACGCCCTGGTGCAGGCCACCGGGGTCGCCTTGGTCGGCCCGTAGCGAGCGAACGGCCCCGCCCGAAAACCCGGGCGGGGCCGTTCACCGGCGGTTCGCTCAGTCCTCGTAGGCGTCCAGCGGCGGGCAGGAGCACACCAGGTTGCGGTCGCCGAAGGCCTGGTCGATACGGCGCACCGGCGGCCAGTACTTGTCGGCGGCCGAGACACCGGCCGGGAACACGGCCTCCTCCCGGCTGTAGCCGTGCGCCCACTCGCCGCCGAGCGCGGCGGCGGTGTGCGGGGCGTTGCGCAGCGGGTTGTCCTCCGCGGCCCACTCGCCCGAGCCGACCTTCTCGATCTCCGCGCGGATGGCGATCATCGCGTCGCAGAAACGGTCCAGCTCGGTGATGTCCTCGGACTCCGTCGGCTCGATCATCAGCGTGCCGGCCACCGGGAACGACATGGTCGGCGCGTGGAAGCCGTAGTCGATCAGTCGCTTGGCCACGTCGTCCACGCTCACGCCGGTCGCCTTGGTGAGCGGGCGCAGGTCGATGATGCACTCGTGCGCGACGAGGCCGCCGGGACCGGTGTAGAGCACCGGGAAGTGCGGCTCCAGGCGCTTGGCGATGTAGTTCGCCGACAGCACGGCCACCTGGGTCGCCCGCTTCAGGCCCTCGCCGCCCATCAGCCGGACGTACGCCCAGGAGATGGGCAGGATGCCCGCGCTGCCCCACGGAGCCGCCGAGATCGGGCCCACGCCCGTCTCCGGGCCGGCCTCCGGCTGGAGCGGGTGGTTCGGCAGGTACGGCGCGAGGTGCTCGCGGACCGCGACCGGGCCGACGCCCGGGCCGCCGCCGCCGTGCGGGATGCAGAACGTCTTGTGCAGGTTCAGGTGGGAGACGTCGCCGCCGAAGTGGCCCGGCTTGGCGACGCCGACGAGCGCGTTGAGGTTGGCGCCGTCGACGTACACCTGGCCGCCGGCCTCGTGCACGGCCGCGCAGATGTCGGCGACGTGCTCCTCGAACACACCGTGCGTGGACGGGTAGGTGATCATCAGTACCGCCAGCTCCTCGCGGTACTGCTCGATCTTGGCGCGCAGGTCCTCGACGTCGATCTCGCCGTCCTCGGACGTCTTGACGACGACGACCTTCATGCCGGCCATCACGGCGCTGGCGGCGTTGGTGCCGTGCGCGGAGGACGGGATCAGACAGACCGTGCGCCGGTCGTCGCCGTTCGCACGGTGGTAGCCGCGGACGGCGAGCAGACCGGCCAGCTCGCCCTGGGAGCCGGCGTTCGGCTGGAGGGAGACCTTGTCGTAGCCGGTGACCTCGGCGAGACGCTCCTCCAGCTCACGGATGAGCGTGAGGTAGCCCTGCGCCTGCTCGGCGGGCGCGAAGGGGTGCAACTGCCCGAACTCGGGCCAGGTGACCGGCTCCATCTCCGTGGTCGCGTTGAGCTTCATGGTGCAGGAGCCCAGCGGGATCATGCCGCGGTCGAGCGCGTAGTCACGGTCGGCCAGGCGGCGCAGGTAGCGCAGCATCGCGGTCTCGGAGCGGTGCTGGTGGAAGACCGGGTGGGTGAGGTAGGCGTCGGTGCGCAGCAGCGCCTCGGGCAGGGTGTCCTCGGCGGCCCGGTCCAGCGCCTCGATGTCGGCCTCGGCGCCGAAGGCGGCCCAGACGGCCTCCAGACCGGCCCGGTCGGTGGTCTCGTCGCAGGCCACGGAGACGTGGTCGGCGTCGACCAGCCGCAGGTTGACGCCCTTGTCCCGGGCGGCGGCGACGATCCCGGCGGCCCGGCCGGGCACACGCGCGGTCACGGTGTCGAAGTACGCGCCGTGGACGATCTCCACACCGGCGGCCTCCAGGCCCGCGGCGAGGAGGGTGGCGTAACGGTGGGTGCGCCGCGCGATCGTCCGCAGGCCCTCGGGACCGTGGTAGACGGCGTACATGCCGGCCATGACGGCGAGCAGCACCTGCGCGGTGCAGATGTTGCTGGTGGCCTTCTCCCGGCGGATGTGCTGCTCACGGGTCTGCAGCGCGAGCCGGTAGGCCTTGTTGCCGTCGGCGTCGACGGAGACGCCGACCAGGCGGCCGGGCAGGCTGCGCGCGAACTTCTCGCGTACGGCCATGTAGCCGGCGTGCGGACCGCCGAAGCCCATCGGCACGCCGAAGCGCTGGGTGGTGCCGACGGCGATGTCCGCGCCCAGTTCGCCCGGCGAGGTCAGCAGGGTCAGGGCGAGCAGGTCGGCGGCCACGGTGACCAGGGCGCCCAGCTCGTGCGCCTGGTCGATGACGGGCTTGATGTCCCGTACGGCACCGGAGGCGCCCGGGTACTGGATCAGCACGCCGTTGATCTCGCGCTCGGCGATCTGCGCCGGGATGCCGGCGGCCAGGTCGGCGACGACGACCTCCACACCGGTCGGCTCGGCACGGGTCTCGATCACGGCGATGGTCTGCGGCAGCGCGTCCGCGTCGACCAGGAACAGGCCCTTCTTGTTCTTGCCCATGCGCCGGGACAGGGCCATCGCCTCGGCGGCGGCCGTGCCTTCGTCCAGCAGGGAGGCGCCGGAGGTGGGCAGTCCGGTCAGCTCGGCGACCATCGTCTGGAAGTTCAGCAGGGCCTCCAGCCGGCCCTGGGAGATCTCCGGCTGGTACGGCGTGTAGGCCGTGTACCAGGCCGGGTTCTCCATGACGTTGCGCAGGACGACGGGCGGGGTGAAGGTGCCGTAGTAGCCCAGGCCGATCATGGAGCGCAGGACCTGGTTGCGGTCGGCGAGCGAGCGCAGTTCGGCGAGCACCTCGGCCTCGGTGCGGGCGCCCGGCAGGTCCAGGGAGTCGGCGTTCTTGATCACATCCGGGACCGCGGCGGCGGTCAGCTCGTCCAGCGAGCCGTATCCGACCTGCGCGAGCATCTTGGCCCGCGCCTCCTGGTCGGGCCCGATGTGGCGCTGCTCGAACGGGATGCCCGCTTCGAGTTCGGAGAGCGGAATGCGAGGGGCGGTCATTGCGGAGGCCTCCTGGTCTGACGCGACCTGCGAGGGGCACCCCGGCGCGGGTACCCCGACGGCCTCCCCCTCTGTCATCTGCACCTGAGAGCTTCACCGGGCGCCCGCGGGCACCGGCTTTCACCGTCGGTGAGGGCGGGAGCCGTCGACACCCGCCCTGCTTTCCAGAGTGACCTCGTCCGTGCGGTACATGGGCCTGAGAGATTCCGGGGAGGAGTTGCTCCTTCGGCGCCTCCGACGTGGTCGGAGGACTCTCCCGCGCGGGGTCAGCAGCCGCTTGCCAGCCTACCAGCGGGGTCAATGGGGCGGTCTTCGAGTGGCCGCCTCCTTGAATGTGCTCTTTGGTAGTGCTTACGGATGAGTTGCGACCACGTGGAGGGAGAGGGACCGTGCAGACCGACATCGATCCGCGCAGCCTGATCGGCCGCAAGGCGTTCGACCGCAATGGCACCAAGATCGGCACCATCGACGAGGTGTACCTGGACGACGCGACCGGCGTGCCCGAGTGGGCCGCCATACGCACCGGCCTGTTCTCCCGGGACGCCTTCGTGCCCCTGGAACCCAGCGAACTCGTCGACGGCCGCCTGCGCGTCCCCTTCGACCGCGCCCTGATCAAGGACGCCCCCGACTTCGGCGTGGGCCGCCACCTCTCCCCCGAGCAGGAACTCCAGCTCTACCACCACTACGGCCTGGACACCGCCTCCCCTCCCTCGCTCCCGGACCACGACTTCGGCAAGCTGGCGGGTTCGGAGGAGACCTGAGAGCACCCTTCCCGCTGGTCGCGGGCGCCTTCCGGAGCGTCGGAAGGGTCCTCGACCAACGGCAGCGGATCAGCGGACGCCAGCGCGGGATCGTCGACGAAGAAGGTCCGCACACGGCCCGGCCCGGACCGAGGCGTCTCGAACCGCACCGTCACCCTCCCCACCCCACTCCCCTGCACCCAGCCGTGCCCGTACTCGGCGTGCCGCACATCCTGCCCGGCCCGCCACTGCCGTTCGGCGGTGTCCGGCTGCTCCGCCTCGGTCTCGACGCCGTCCTCCTCCGGCTCCTCCGCCGCCGGCACCGGCATGGCCTGCGCGAACAGGTCCTCCTGCGTGTAGTCGGCGAGCCCGGACACTCCGACCCCGAGCAGCCGTACTCCGCCGGTGGTGTCCACGGAGTCCAGCAGCCGCGCCGCCGCCTCCCGGATGACCACCGGATCGTCGGTGGGCCCTCGAAGCGTCTCGGAGCGGGTCAGGGTGGAGAAGTCGTAGCGCCGCACCTTGAGCACGATGGTCCGCCCGGACAGCCCGGCCCCGCGCAGCCGCCGCACGCACCGGTCGGCCAGCCGCCGCACCTCCAGGCCGACCCGCAGCCGGTCGTGGATGTCCACGTCATAGGTGTCCTCCACGGACACCGACTTGGCCTCCCGCTCGGCCACCACCGGCCGCTCGTCCCGGGCCAGGGCCATCGCGTACAGCGCCTGCCCGTGCGCCTTGCCGAGCAGCCGGACCAGCTCGTCCTCGCCGGCCTCCGCCAGCTCCTCCACCGTGGTGATCCCGGCTCTGCGCAGATGGTCCCCGGTGGCCGGCCCGACCCCCGGCAGCGTACGCACCGGCAGCGGCGCGAGCAGTTCCCGCTCGGCGCCCGGCTCGATCAGCACCAGGCCGTCCGGCTTGGCCTGCTCGGAGGCGATCTTGGCGAGCATCTTGGAGGCGGCGAGCCCGACCGAACCCGTGAGCCCGGTGACCGCCCGGATGTCCGCCCGCAGCCGCTCCCCGGTCCGGCGCGCCGACTCCTCGTCCCAGGCCGCGCCCCCGGCCTCCAGGTCCACGAACGCCTCGTCCAGGCTCAGCGGCTCCACCAGCGGCGACAGCTCCCGCAGCAGCGCCATCACCTGCTCGCTGACCGCCCGGTACAGGGTGAAGCGCGGCACCAGATAGGCGGCGTTGGGCGCCAGCCGGCGCGCCTGGGCCATGGGCATCGCCGAGTGCACTCCGAAGACCCGTGCCTCGTACGACGCGGTGGCCACCACACCGCGTGGTCCGAGCCCGCCCACGACGACGGCCTTCCCGCGCAGGCTCGGCTTGGACGCCTGCTCCACCGAGGCGTAGAAGGCGTCCATGTCGAGATGCAGGATCGTGGGCGCGTTTCTCACATGTCCGATGCTGCACCACGGCACTGACAATCGGGGGTGCCGGCGGGTCCCGGCGGGACCGGCCGGTCAGACCGCCCGGTTGCGGCGCCGCGCCAGTTCGTCCGTGGGGTTGTGCCCGACCAGGGTCTCGCCGGTGTCGATGCGTTCGCCGTGCAGCTGGGAGAGGGCGCTTTCCACGTCCCGCCACACCACGCCGACGGCGATCCCGAAGATGCCCTGGCCGCCCTGGAGCAGCGCGTGGACCTCGTCCGGCGAGGAGCACTCGTACACGGTGGCGCCGTCGCTCATCAGGGTCATCCGCTCCAGGTCACGGAAACCGCGTTCCCTGAGGTGCTGCACGGCCGTGCGGATGTTCTGCAACGACACACCGGTGTCCAGGAACCGCTTCACGATCTTCAGGACGACGACGTCACGGAAGCTGTACAGCCGCTGGGTGCCCGATCCGTAGGCGGGCCGCACGCTCGGCTCGACCAGGCCGGTGCGGGCCCAGTAGTCCAGTTGCCGGTAGGTGATGCCGGCGGCAGCGCAGGCCGTGGGCCCGCGGTAGCCGATCTCCTCGGACGTCATGGACGCCACCCCTCCGCCGTTCGGCACCGCCGTCGGCAGCTGCGGAGCGTGCTCCACCGCGCCGCCGAGATGGGCATGTCCCCCGCCTGGGCGCAGCCGCGAACTCGGGGGCGGGTACGGACCGCTTTCCCCGAAACCGCGTCCCGGGGCACCCCCAACCGTACCGTCGCCGCTGGTTCTCACGCCGACCTCCGTCCTTGACCTGCCTTCTCGACGGTAGGCAGTCACCAGGGGTGCGTCAACGATCGCCACACTCGGCACGCCGAGTGATAATCACCCTAGGAGTGGTTTCCCGTGTCCCACCGCGGGGAAAGGCTAGCCGAATGCGCTCGCGGCGGGCCGTAGGACGCTCTCGGTGCCGGAGGCAATTGCCGGGACACCGGCCGGCACGGAGCCGCCGATCCCGCCGGCACCACCGCTGGTCCGACGGGCCGGCCGCGCGGCTCACTGGCTGCTGGTGCCGAAGTCCTCGGGGGAGATCTGGTCGAGGAACTCCCGGAACTTCTCCACCTCGTCCTCCTGCTCGTCGGGAATGGCGATGCCCGCGTCGTCCAGCACCGTGTCACTGCCGTAGATCGGCGTGCCGGTGCGCAGAGCCAGCGCTATGGCATCGGAGGGGCGGGCGCTGACCTCGACCCCACTGGCGAACACCAGCTCCGCGTAGAAGACACCTTCTCGCAGATCGGTGATGCGCACTTCGGTCAGCTCCTGGCCGACGGCCTCCAGCACGTCCTTGAACAGGTCGTGGGTCAGCGGTCGCGCGGGGGCCATGCCCTGCTGGGCGAAGGCGATCGCCGTCGCCTCCCCCGGCCCGATCCAGATGGGGAGGTAACGGTCGCCCCCCACTTCGCGCAGGAGCACGATCGGTTGGTTGGAGGGCATTTCGACCCGGACACCTACGACATCGAGCTCGTTCACACAGCAACCCTAGGCCGTGCCCGGGACGTTTGGGTAGTCGGGCCGGGAACAGGTGCCCGATCCGGCCGCCCGGCGACCCCCGGTTCAGGGGATCCGGACCCCGAGAGCGCTCTTCACCAGGGCCGCGTGCAGCTTCATCGTGAGGTCCGCCAGCTCCTTCGTGCGGGCCTCGGCATGCGCCCTGGTCTGCGGATTGCGGTGGCGCTTGAGCGGGGCCACCACCTGGTCGACCAGGCCCGCCTCACGGTCGGCGGCGGCCTTCATCACCCGGAGGTGGCGCGGTTCGATCCCGAACCGGCCCAGTTCGGCCACCAGCGAGGCCACCGTGACGGCCTCGGCGTCGTACGCCCCGTCCTCCAGGGGAGCGATGAGCCCGTAGGACTCCCATTCCCTCAGCTCGCCGTCGTCGATGTCCGCCGCGGCCAGCAGCTCGGCCCGGCCCACCCTGGCCACCGTCGGCCCCTCCACGAGCACCGGCCCGTCCTGCGCGGTGCGCTGGCGCCCGACCAGGGGCAGCGGGACGGCCTCGCCCCGCTCCATGGCGTCCAGGTGCTCCCGGATCACCTTGAGCGGCAGATAGTGGTCCCGCTGCATCCGCAGGATGTGGCCGAGGCGCTCGACATCCCCGGCGCTGAACTTGCGGTACCCCGACGGGGTCCGCCGCGGCTCGACGAGCCCCTCCGACTCCAGGAAGCGGATCTTGGAGATGGTGACTTCGGGAAACTCGTCGCGCAGCACGTTCAGCACCGTGCCGATGCTCATCAGCCCACTGTCCCTGGCGGCGGTACCGCTTCCGGCACCGCCGCTCGGTGTTTGAAGCATGGACCTTCCCTCTGGGGGTCCCCCCGGACACCGGTCCGGGGGCGGGTCAGTAGCCCTGTCGGCTCGCGTGGAAGACCAGCCGGTACTTTCCGATCTGCACCTCGTCACCGTTCGACAGGGCGACCTGGTCGATGCGCTCGCGGTTGACGTACGTGCCGTTCAGGCTGCCCACGTCGGCCACCGTGAAGGAGCCGTCCGGGGAGCGCCGGAACTCCACGTGCCGCCGGGAGACCGTCACGTCGTCCAGGAAGATGTCGCTCTGCGGATGCCGGCCGGCCGTCGTCAGGTCGCTGTCCAGCAGGAAGCGGCTGCCCGAGTTCGGCCCACGGCGCACGACCAGCAGCGCCGAGCCCGGCGGCAGCGCGTCCACCGCGGCCTGCGCCTCCGGGGAGAGCATCGGCAGCGGCGTCTGGCCGGTCGCCTCCGAGTCGTAGGCCTCCAGCCCGGAGATCGAGATCGTGGACGTCGTCTCGGAGGCACGCTCGGGCGTCAGCCCGGGACGCAGCGGCGCCCCGCAGTTGGAACAGAACCGGGCGTTCTCCGCATTGCGGTTACCGCACCTCGTACACACCAGGACCGACATGGACGGATCCTCCTGCCGCGGCTGCCCCGCCGGGGCGTTGGACGCGTACGGGCCGGAGGCAAACCCTCCACCCGTACCTGAGGTTGACGGTTGCCCGAAACCTATGCCGCCGGACTGGGCAGGGTCAACAGACGCCGCGCCCTGACCTCCCGAAATGTCACCGCCCGGACCAGCGACCTGGTCCCGGAACAGCGGGCGCTGGCCCTCCGCGTCAGGCTGCGCGCGATGACGAGCGGTCGCGTTGTCGCGGCCCTCTCGCGCGCTCTTGCCGAACAACTTCGCAAACAACTTCACGGGCGATTCCCCTTGACCGAAACAGACCCGCCCGTGGGGCAGGACGAACCCTGATTGCCTACACCGGCCGAGCCGGACATTCTCACAACGTCCGTAACCACCAGACAGTTTCCACCACGCACCACCCCTTCGGTGCGCCGACCCCCCGCAACCTCATGCCCCTGCCCGACGATCACCATGCACCGCCGGTTCACTGGGAGGACGACCGAGCGTAGTCAGGCCGCTCCGCCCGCCGCAAGGCGTCCACGACGATCTTGTCGGACTGCTCGACGGTCACCGTGGCCTGCTCTTTCTTCAGAGTCTGCACCACGCCTCCCGGGATGTTCAGCGCCGGCTCGAGGTCCTGCGGCTTGCCGATGACCCTGAAACGATACGGTGCGTTGATCTTGTTCCCGTCGACGCTGACACTCCTGTCGGAGTCGGCGAAGTAGGTGCCGGCGACCACCCGGACCCCGTTGACCTGGATCGCCTCCGCGCCGGCCGCGCGCAACTCCTGGATCGCGTCGAGCAGCATGTCCGCCTTGACCGTCCCCTTCGTGTCCTCGATCGTCATGGTGATGCCGGGACCCTGGGCCGCCACGGTGCCCGCCAGGATGCCGAGTTGTCTTGCCTTCTCGGCGGTCTGCCGGCGCGCCTCCGCGGCCTGGTCGGAACTGCTCTGCAGTTCCTGACGCTGCTTTTCGAGTCCCTGCTTCTCGTCCTCAAGACGCTGAGTACGCGAATCCAGTTCATCGAGGATGCGTACGAGATCTTCCTGGCGTGCGCCGCGCAGCGCGCTGTCGGTGTCGCTGTTGGACGCCACCTGCACGGCCAGGCCGAAGCCGAGGCCGAACAGCAGCACGGCGACGATGAGTTGCGCCCGGGTGAAGCGCGGCGGCCACAGGCCCTTGACGAGCCGCTGCCGGCCCGTCTGTGGCTGCGGGGGCCGCTGTCCGGCCGGCTGCCCGGCACCGGGCGCGGGCACCGGCACCTCGGCCGGCAGTTCCCTGCGCAGGTGGTGAGCGGGCTGCTCACGCCGGTCGGCGCGGGCGTTCTGGTCCTCGCGGTCGTTCTGCTCGCTCATGGATGTCACGCCCGGAAGACGTGTCGCCGGATCGCCGCGGCGTTGGAGAAGATGCGGATGCCCAGGACCACGACGACGCCCGTGGACAGCTGCGCGCCCACCCCCAACTTGTCGCCGAGGAACACGATGAGGGCGGCGACGACCACGTTCGACAGGAACGACACCACGAAGACCTTGTCGTCGAAGATGCCGTCCAGCATGGCCCGCAGACCACCGAAGACGGCGTCCAGCGCGGCGACGACGGCGATCGGCAGATACGGCTCGACGACCGCCGGAACCTCGGGCCGGACCAACAGGCCGGCCACGACTCCCACGACGAGGCCCAGTACGGCGATCACGATGTGCCCTTCCCGGTTTTCTCGGACTTCGGCTGTGCTGTACGTACGATCACACTGGGAGCGGCGGGCAACCGGACGTCGTCCTCCGTCGAGATGGTGGCGCGGATGCCGTAGTTCTCCTCCAGGGCATGCAGATACAGGCCGTCGGCGCTGTTCTGGAACCTGGTGCCCAACCTCTTCCCGTCCCCCACCGCCAGCACCGTGTACGGCGGCACCAGCGGCCTGTTGTCGACCAGTATCGCGTCACCCGCGGCCCGGATCGCGGACAGGGCGGTCAGCCGCTGCCCGTTGATGGAGACCGCCTCGGCCCCGGACGCCCACAGTCCGTTCACCACGCGCTGCATGTCCCGGTCCCGTACCCGGCCGGTGTCGGAGAAGCCCGAGGTCTCCCGGGGGTTGGCGCCGTCCCCGCCGCCGGCGGCCTCCTTGGCGTCGTTCACGACGAGCCGCACACCGGGGCCGTGCACCGCGGTGGCACCCGACAACAGGCCCACCAGGTCCGCCTCGGCGCTGCCGCCGCTCGACCTCAGGGCCGCCCGCCTGCGCGTGTCGACGTCGTCGCGCAGTTTGTCGACGGTGCTCTCCAGCTCGTCCACGTCGTCGGTCTCGCTGTCGATGCGGTCGATCAGCTCCTGGCGCTCCTTGGCCACCACGGGCGCCGTCACCCGCGCCTGGGCCGCTCCCACGGTCACGACCAGCGCCGCGAGGACCAGACCGCCGGCCAGGCCGAGCTTGGCCCGCAGGGTCTTCGGCAGACCGCCCTCGCCCGCGGACTTCCTGCGGGCGGCGGCCTCGGCGTATCCGTCGTCGAGGCTGTGGTCCATGACGTTGGTGATCAACGACATGGAGGCGTCGGGGCGCTGCGGCCGCGCGGGGCTGCTCCGAACGGGGGGTTGCTGCGGCATGCCGCACATCGTCGCATGTCGCGAGCAGTACCTCCGAACGGCCCCACCGGCGTGCCGGACGGGCCCCTTCGGGGGACACTTGTCCGCCACGCGCGCGTGCGGCGGCTTCTGCCGCCGCACGCGGTTCGATGCGGCCCGGGGACGCCGTACCGACGGCCCCGGGCCCGTGGGTGGTTACCGGCCGGCGCTGTCCACGACGGCCGACCACTCGTCCAGCAGGGCCTGCGCGGAGGCGTCGTCGGGGCCCTCGGCCCACAGATGGGTGACCGCCTCGGCCGGGTCGGGCAGCACCATCACCCAGCGCCCGTCCGTCTCCACGACGCGCACACCGTCGGTCGTGTCGACGAAGCGATCGCCGGCGGCCTCGACCACACGCCGCATCACCAGGCCCTTGACGGCCCACGGCGTCGCCAGATCCCGCTTGTGGACGTGCGCCCGCGGGATCCGGGCGTCGATCTGGCTCAGCGTGAGCTGGGTGCGCGCCACGAGCCCGATGAGCCGGACGAAGGCCGCGGTGCCGTCGTACACGCCGCTGAACTCGGGGACGATGAATCCGCCCTTGCCGTCGCCGCCGAAGATGGTGCCCTCCTCGCGCCCGACGCGCGTGAGGTCGTCCGGCGAGGTGGTGGTCCACTCGACCTGGGTGCCGTGGTAGGCGGCCACCTGTTCGGCGATCCGGGTCGTGGTGACCGGCAGCGCGACCCGCCCGCTGCGCCGTTCGGCGGCCACCAGGTCCAGCATCACCAGCAGCGCCCGGTCGTCCTCGATGATCCGGCCCTTCTCGTCCACGAGCGACAGCCGCTCGCCGACCGGGTCGAACCGCACACCGAACGCGGCGCCCGAGGACGCCACTATCTCCCCGAGCCGCACCAGTCCCTTGCGCCGCATCTCGGCGGTCTCCGTGGGCCGCGACTCGTCCAGACCGGGGTTGATGGTCAGCGAGTCCACGCCGAGCTTGCCGAGCAGGCTGGGCAGCACGAGCCCGGCGCTGCCGTTGGAGGCGTCCACGACGACCTTGAGCCCCGACTCGGCTATCCCGGTCGTGTCGACGTTGCGCAGCAGCGACCCGGTGTACGAGTCGAAGACGCTCGCCGGGAAGTACAGGTCGCCGATCTCGCCCGGGAACGCCCGCCGGTACTCCTGGCGCGCGAACACCCGGTCGAGCTTGCGCTGGCCGCCCTGCGAGAGGTCGCCGCCCTGGCCGTCGAAGAACATGATGTCCACCGAGTCCGGGACACCGGGCGAGGTCCGGATCATGATGCCGCCGGCGCTGCCTCGCGCGGTCTGCTGCCGGGCCACGGGCAGCGGCACGTTCTCCAGGTCGCGTACGTCGATGGCGCTGGCCTGGAGCGCGGAGATCACCGCGCGCTTGAGCGCCCGGGCGCCGCGGGAGTGGTCACGGGCCGTGGTGACGGTGGCGCCCTTCTTCAGGGTCGTCGCGTAGGCACCGGCGAGCCGTACCGCCAGCTCGGGGGTGATCTCCACGTTCAGGATGCCGGAGACACCGCGGGCGCCGAACAGATGCGCCTGACCGCGTGACTCCCAGATCACCGAGGTGTTGACGAAGGCGCCGGCCTCGATGGTCTTGAACGGGTACACCCGGACGTTGCCCTGGACGATCGACTCCTCGCCGATCAGGCACTCGTCACCGATGACCGCGCCGTCCTCGATTCTGGCGGCGCGCATGATGTCGGTGTTCTTGCCGACGACGCAGCCGCGCAGGTTGCTGTGCTGGCCGACGTAGACGTTGTCGTGCACGACGGCCTTGTGCAGGAAGGCACCGCTCTTGACGACGACGTTGGAGCCGACGACGGTGTGCTCGCGGATCTCCGCGCCGGCCTCGACCTTGGCGTAGTCGCCGATGTACAGCGGTCCGCGCAGTACGGCGTCGGGGTGCACCTCGGCGCCCTCGGCCACCCACACGCCCGGCGAGATCTCGAAACCGTCGATGTCGACGTCGACCTTGCCTTCGAGGACGTCCGCCTGGGCCTTCACATAGCTCTCGTGCGTGCCGACGTCCTCCCAGTAGCCCTCGGCGACATAGCCGTAGACCGGCTTGCCTTCCTTCATCAGCTGCGGGAAGACGTCACCGGACCAGTCGACGGGCACGTCGGGGTCTACGTAGTTGAAGACCTCGGGCTCCATGACGTAGATGCCGGTGTTGACGGTGTCGGAGAAGACCTGTCCCCAGGTCGGCTTCTCCAGGAAGCGTTCGACCTTGCCCTCGTCGTCGACGATGGTGATGCCGAACTCCAGCGGATTGGGCACGCGGGTCAGGCAGACCGTGACCAGCGCTCCCTTCTCCTTGTGGAAGTTGATCAGTTCGGTGAGGTCGAAGTCGGTCAGCGCATCGCCGGAGATGACGAGGAAGGCATCGTCCTTCAACGCCTCCTCGGCGTTCTTGACGCTTCCGGCGGTACCGAGTGGCTTCTCCTCATTGGCATAGGTGAGCTCCATGCCGAGCTCTTCGCCGTCACCGAAGTAGTTCTTTACGAGCGATGCCAGGAACTGCACGGTGACGACGGTCTCGGTGAGCCCGTGCCTTTTGAGCAGCCGTAGCACATGCTCCATGATCGGGCGGTTCGCCACGGGCAGGAGCGGCTTGGGCATGCTAGAGGTCATGGGGCGCAGGCGTGTGCCTTCGCCCCCGGCCATCACGACGGCCTTCATGTCGGAAGCGTCCTCCTCCAAGAGACGACGGTCTAGCCGACTTCACCCGTCCAGATTGTCCCGCACTTTTACACCGCGGGCCATCGAGGCGTTATGTCAGGACAATCGCCGAGCTCAATCGGCCATGGTGTCCGCTCGAACCAATCGGCGGACCTGTACCACGTAGAGCACTCCTGCCCACCAATACAGGGTTGTACCCCATCCGGCGAAAGCCCATCCGAAAATAGCGCCGAGTGACGAGATCCAACCACTTCCGTCACTGAGCAGCAGGAGCGGGAAGGCGTACATCAAGTTGAACGTGGCGGCCTTCCCGAGGAAGTTCACCTGGGGCGGCGGATAGCCGTGCCGGCGAAGGATGCCCACCATGACCAGCAGAACCAGTTCTCGCGCCAGCAACAGGCCGGTCAGCCACAGGGGCAGGATTTCCCGCCAGGTGAGCCCCAGGAGCGTCGAAAGCACGTAGAGGCGGTCGGCGGCGGGGTCGAGAAGCCGGCCGAGGCTGCTGATCTGATTCCAGCGCCGGGCGAGCTTGCCGTCGAGATAGTCGCTGACCCCGCTGAACGCCAGCACGAGGAGGGCCCAGCCATCACTCTTCGGACCGCCGAACTCCGGCCTGAGGATCAGCCACAGGAACAGGGGTACGCCGACGAGCCGTGCCATGCTGAGGATGTTGGGGATGGTGAGGACCCGGTCCGTCTGGACACGGGTCTCCTGGACCTCCACCCGGGGGCCTCCTGTGCGAAACGAGCCGATGATGCTCACTGACTTTACCTCAACGCAAAAAAGCTCCGGCCCCTGGGCAGTGCCCAAGAGCCGGAGCTTCAAAAGGAGTTCGGCGGTGTCCTACTCTCCCACAGGGTCCCCCCTGCAGTACCATCGGCGCTGTGAGGCTTAGCTTCCGGGTTCGGTATGTAAACCGGGCGTTTCCCTCACGCTATGACCACCGAAACACTATGAAACAATCAACCGGAACGCCCCCCAAGGGGGCGACATGGTCGTGGTTTCAGAACCAACACAGTGAACGCGAGCATCAATGGACAAGCCCTCGGCCTATTAGTACCAGTCAACTCCACCCGTTACCAGGCTTCCATATCTGGCCTATCAACCCAGTCGTCTACTGGGAGCCTTACCCCATCAAGTGGGTGGGAGTCCTCATCTCGAAGCAGGCTTCCCGCTTAGATGCTTTCAGCGGTTATCCCTCCCGAACGTAGCCAACCAGCCATGCCCTTGGCAGAACAACTGGCACACCAGAGGTTCGTCCGTCCCGGTCCTCTCGTACTAGGGACAGCCCTTCTCAAGACTCCTACGCGCACAGCGGATAGGGACCGAACTGTCTCACGACGTTCTAAACCCAGCTCGCGTACCGCTTTAATGGGCGAACAGCCCAACCCTTGGGACCGACTCCAGCCCCAGGATGCGACGAGCCGACATCGAGGTGCCAAACCATCCCGTCGATATGGACTCTTGGGGAAGATCAGCCTGTTATCCCCGGGGTACCTTTTATCCGTTGAGCGACGGCGCTTCCACAAGCCACCGCCGGATCACTAGTCCCGACTTTCGTCCCTGCTCGACCCGTCGGTCTCACAGTCAAGCTCCCTTGTGCACTTACACTCAACACCTGATTGCCAACCAGGCTGAGGGAACCTTTGGGCGCCTCCGTTACCCTTTAGGAGGCAACCGCCCCAGTTAAACTACCCATCAGACACTGTCCCTGATCCGGATCACGGACCCAGGTTAGACATCCAGCACGACCAGACTGGTATTTCAACGACGACTCCACCCACACTGGCGTGCGAGCTTCACAGTCTCCCAGCTATCCTACACAAGCCGAACCGAACACCAATATCAAACTGTAGTAAAGGTCCCGGGGTCTTTCCGTCCTGCTGCGCGAAACGAGCATCTTTACTCGTAGTGCAATTTCACCGGGCCTATGGTTGAGACAGTCGAGAAGTCGTTACGCCATTCGTGCAGGTCGGAACTTACCCGACAAGGAATTTCGCTACCTTAGGATGGTTATAGTTACCACCGCCGTTTACTGGCGCTTAAGTTCTCAGCTTCGCCACACCGAAATGTGACTAACCGGTCCCCTTAACGTTCCAGCACCGGGCAGGCGTCAGTCCGTATACATCGCCTTACGGCTTCGCACGGACCTGTGTTTTTAGTAAACAGTCGCTTCTCGCTGGTCTCTGCGGCCACCCCCAGCTCAGAGCGCAAAGCTCATCACCAGGTGTGGCCCCCCTTCTCCCGAAGTTACGGGGGCATTTTGCCGAGTTCCTTAACCATAGTTCACCCGAACGCCTCGGTATTCTCTACCTGACCACCTGAGTCGGTTTAGGGTACGGGCCGCCATGAAACTCGCTAGAGGCTTTTCTCGACAGCATAGGATCATCCACTTCACCACAATCGGCTCGGCATCAGGTCTCACCCTGCAAGAGTGGCGGATTTGCCTACCACTCGGGCTACACCCTTACCCCGGGACAACCACCGCCCGGGATGGACTACCTTCCTGCGTCACCCCATCACTCACCTACTAACCGCTTGGTCCGGCGGCTCCACCACTTTCCATTCCCCGAAGGGTCCGGAACGGCTTCACGGCCTTAGCATCACGATGCTCGATGTTTGACGCTTCACAGCGGGTACCGGAATATCAACCGGTTATCCATCGACTACGCCTGTCGGCCTCGCCTTAGGTCCCGACTTACCCTGGGCAGATCAGCTTGACCCAGGAACCCTTAGTCAATCGGCGCAAACGTTTCTCACGTTTGTATCGCTACTCATGCCTGCATTCTCACTCGTCAACCGTCCACGACTACCTTCCAGTGCCGCTTCACCCGGCAGACGACGCTCCCCTACCCATCACAGCACCCGTTGGGGCTTATTGCTGCAATGACACGACTTCGGCGGTACGCTTGAGCCCCGCTACATTGTCGGCGCGGAATCACTAGACCAGTGAGCTATTACGCACTCTTTCAAGGGTGGCTGCTTCTAAGCCAACCTCCTGGTTGTCTGTGCGACTCCACATCCTTTCCCACTTAGCGTACGCTTAGGGGCCTTAGTCGATGCTCTGGGCTGTTTCCCTCTCGACCATGGAGCTTATCCCCCACAGTCTCACTGCCGCGCTCTCACTTACCGGCATTCGGAGTTTGGCTAAGGTCAGTAACCCGGTAGGGCCCATCGCCTATCCAGTGCTCTACCTCCGGCAAGAAACACACGACGCTGCACCTAAATGCATTTCGGGGAGAACCAGCTATCACGGAGTTTGATTGGCCTTTCACCCCTAACCACAGGTCATCCCCCAGGTTTTCAACCCTGGTGGGTTCGGTCCTCCACGAAGTCTTACCTCCGCTTCAACCTGCCCATGGCTAGATCACTCCGCTTCGGGTCTTGAGCGTGCTACTAAAACGCCCTATTCGGACTCGCTTTCGCTACGGCTTCCCCACCCGGGTTAACCTCGCAACACACCGCAAACTCGCAGGCTCATTCTTCAAAAGGCACGCAGTCACGAGACACCAGCAAGCTGATGTCCGACGCTCCCACGGCTTGTAGGCACACGGTTTCAGGTACTATTTCACTCCGCTCCCGCGGTACTTTTCACCATTCCCTCACGGTACTATCCGCTATCGGTCACCAGGGAATATTTAGGCTTAGCGGGTGGTCCCGCCAGATTCACACGGGATTTCTCGGGCCCCGTGCTACTTGGGTGTTTCTCAAACGAGCCGCTGATGTTTCGACTACGGGGGTCTTACCCTCTACGCCGGACCTTTCGCATGTCCTTCGCCTACATCAACGGTTTCTGACTCGTCGACCAGCCGGCAGACTGATCAAGAGAAATCCCACAACCCCGTATACGCAACCCCTGCCGGGTCTCACACGCATACGGTTTGGCCTCATCCGGTTTCGCTCGCCACTACTCCCGGAATCACGGTTGTTTTCTCTTCCTGAGGGTACTGAGATGTTTCACTTCCCCTCGTTCCCTCCACACTGCCTATGTGTTCAGCAGCGGGTGACAGCCCATGACGACTGCCGGGTTTCCCCATTCGGAAACCCCCGGATCAAAGCCTGGTTGACGACTCCCCGGGGACTATCGCGGCCTCCCACGTCCTTCATCGGTTCCTGGTGCCAAGGCATCCACCGTGCGCCCTTAAAAACTTGGCCACAGATGCTCGCGTTCACTGTGTAGTTCTCAAACAACGACCAGCCACCCATCACCCCAGACCAAAGGTCCGAGTGCACTGGGGCCGGCAACTGAGGAAGTTCGCTCCCTCAGACACCCAACAGCGTGCCCGACACCCTCATCCCTTCGCTCGTTCCGTTCCACGCCGAAGCAGTACTAGGAAGAGCAGCAGGTCAAAAGTGCCGAGTAGTCAACGTTCCACCCATGAGCTAACCACCGTCGATCATTCGCCGACGTAGTGGCTCTGGCTGCCTCGCGGCAGCTAGATGCTCCTTAGAAAGGAGGTGATCCAGCCGCACCTTCCGGTACGGCTACCTTGTTACGACTTCGTCCCAATCGCCAGTCCCACCTTCGACAGCTCCCTCCCACAAGGGGTTGGGCCACCGGCTTCGGGTGTTACCGACTTTCGTGACGTGACGGGCGGTGTGTACAAGGCCCGGGAACGTATTCACCGCAGCAATGCTGATCTGCGATTACTAGCGACTCCGACTTCATGGGGTCGAGTTGCAGACCCCAATCCGAACTGAGACCGGCTTTTTGAGATTCGCTCCACCTCACGGTATCGCAGCTCATTGTACCGGCCATTGTAGCACGTGTGCAGCCCAAGACATAAGGGGCATGATGACTTGACGTCGTCCCCACCTTCCTCCGAGTTGACCCCGGCGGTCTCCCGTGAGTCCCCAGCACCACAAGGGCCTGCTGGCAACACGGGACAAGGGTTGCGCTCGTTGCGGGACTTAACCCAACATCTCACGACACGAGCTGACGACAGCCATGCACCACCTGTACACCGACCACAAGGGGGGCACTATCTCTAATGCTTTCCGGTGTATGTCAAGCCTTGGTAAGGTTCTTCGCGTTGCGTCGAATTAAGCCACATGCTCCGCCGCTTGTGCGGGCCCCCGTCAATTCCTTTGAGTTTTAGCCTTGCGGCCGTACTCCCCAGGCGGGGCACTTAATGCGTTAGCTGCGGCACGGACAACGTGGAATGTTGCCCACACCTAGTGCCCACCGTTTACGGCGTGGACTACCAGGGTATCTAATCCTGTTCGCTCCCCACGCTTTCGCTCCTCAGCGTCAGTATCGGCCCAGAGATCCGCCTTCGCCACCGGTGTTCCTCCTGATATCTGCGCATTTCACCGCTACACCAGGAATTCCGATCTCCCCTACCGAACTCTAGCCTGCCCGTATCGACTGCAGACCCGGGGTTAAGCCCCGGGCTTTCACAACCGACGTGACAAGCCGCCTACGAGCTCTTTACGCCCAATAATTCCGGACAACGCTTGCGCCCTACGTATTACCGCGGCTGCTGGCACGTAGTTAGCCGGCGCTTCTTCTGCAGGTACCGTCACTTTCGCTTCTTCCCTGCTGAAAGAGGTTTACAACCCGAAGGCCGTCATCCCTCACGCGGCGTCGCTGCATCAGGCTTTCGCCCATTGTGCAATATTCCCCACTGCTGCCTCCCGTAGGAGTCTGGGCCGTGTCTCAGTCCCAGTGTGGCCGGTCGCCCTCTCAGGCCGGCTACCCGTCGTCGCCTTGGTGAGCCGTTACCTCACCAACAAGCTGATAGGCCGCGGGCTCATCCTGCACCGCCGGAGCTTTACAGCCTCCACCATGCGATGGAAGCTCATATCCGGTATTAGACCCCGTTTCCAGGGCTTGTCCCAGAGTGCAGGGCAGATTGCCCACGTGTTACTCACCCGTTCGCCACTAATCCCCTCCCGAAGGAGGTTCATCGTTCGACTTGCATGTGTTAAGCACGCCGCCAGCGTTCGTCCTGAGCCAGGATCAAACTCTCCGTGAATGTTTTCCCGTAATCGGGATGACACATCACGAGAGCGGTGCGAGAGGAGGAATAGTCCTCTCGCACACAGCGTCCTCGCTGTGTTTTTTCAAAGGAACCTCGTCCCGGCCGTGATGACCGGAGACGGGGTATCAACATATCTGGCGTTGACTTTTGGCACGCTGTTGAGTTCTCAAGGAACGGTCGCTTCCTTTGTACTCACCCTCTCGGGCTTTCCTCCGGGCGCTTCCCTTCGACGTTTCAAACTCTACCAGGCTTTTTGCGTCTCTCTGACCACCCTCCTGCGAACACGCAGAAGAAGATCCAGGGATCAGGATCTGATGAGTTTGGTTGCCACTCGGAGCTGGACACTTGTTTCGCGTCTCTCTGCCCCAAGCAGGAGTACGACTGTACACGGGGCCCGGAACGCCGTGCAAATCGTCGCGGTTGGTGGTCTAGACCACTAGCTGGTAGCTTCTATCCGGAACCGCCAGTTCATTTGACATACGCTGCTGCTCAGTGCGCCGTCCGGGACAGGCGGTGACGGCCCGCGAGCAGCTCCACTCCTTGGGAGGCTTCCCATGACCACCGTGACGTCCCCTCTCGCTGGACGGGCCATCGGGCTGGCCGCAGTGCCGGACCCGGTCTTCTCCGGGGCCATGGTCGGCCCGGGTACCGCGATCGATCCCGTGCGCGAGGCCTCCGAGGCGGTGGCGCCCGTGGACGGTGTCATCGTCTCCCTGCACCCGCACGCCTTCGTCGTGGTCGACGAGAGCGGCCACGGCGTGCTCACCCACCTCGGCATCGACACCGTCCAGCTGAACGGCGAGGGCTTCGAGCTGCTCGTCAACAAGGGGGACACCGTGAGCCGCGGCCAGGCCGTCGTCCGCTGGAACCCGGCCGCCGTCGAGGCCGCCGGCAAGTCCCCGGTGTGCCCGGTCGTCGCTCTCGAAGCCACCGCCGAGTCCCTCTCCGATCTGCGTGACAGCGGTGACGTGAAGACCGGCGAGAGCCTCTTCTCCTGGAACTGACGGCCGTGCCGTCCCGGGACGGCGAACAGGACAACCACCGCGGCGGCCGGACCCGCCGCACTATCGGAGACGGGTGAGATGGAGACAACGCTGCGAGGCGTCGGCGTGAGCCACGGTGTGGCGATCGGCGAGGTTCGGCACATGGGCACGGCGGTGCTGGAACCGCCGGCCAAGCAGATCCCCGCCGAGGACGCCGAGCGGGAGCAGGGGCGGGCCCGGCAGGCCGTGGACGCCGTGGCCGCCGATCTGATGGCGCGCGGCAACCTGGCGGGGGGCGAGGCCCAGGCCGTGCTGGAAGCGCAGGCCATGATGGCGCAGGACCCCGAGCTGATGGCGGACGTGGACCGGCGGATCGCCGTCGGCAGCACCGCGGAGCGCGCGGTGTACGACGCGTTCGCGGCGTACCGGGAGCTGCTGGCCGGTGCCGGTGAGTACCTCGCGGGGCGCGTTGCCGACCTGGACGACGTGCGGAACCGTATCGTCGCGCGGCTGCTGGGCGTGCCGATGCCGGGTGTGCCGGACAGCGACCAGCCCTATGTCCTCGTGGCCCGGGACCTGGCTCCGGCCGACACCGCTCTGCTGGACCCGTCGCTCGTTCTCGGTTTCGTGACCGAGGAGGGCGGTCCGACCAGCCACAGCGCGATTCTGGCGCGGGCGCTGGGCGTGCCGGCCGTCGTGGCGCTGCCGGGCGCCGGTGAGCTGGCCGAGGGCACGGTGGTGGCCGTGGACGGCAGCACGGGCGATGTCTTCGTGAACCCGGGCGAGGAGAAGAAGGCGCGGCTTTCGGCCGCGGCCGCCGAGCGCAAGGCGGCGCTGGCCGCCTCGACGGGTCCCGGTGTGACCGCGGACGGGCACAAGATGCCGCTGCTGGCCAATGTGGGCGGTCCGGCGGACGTGGCCGCGGCGGTCGAGGCGGGTGCCGAGGGCGTCGGTCTGTTCCGTACCGAGTTCCTGTTCCTGGACGACAGCAGGAAGGCTCCTTCCGAGGAGAAGCAGGTGGAGGCCTACCGGCAGGTGCTGGAGGCGTTCCCCGAGGGTCGTGTGGTCGTGCGGGTGCTGGACGCGGGCGCGGACAAGCCGCTGGACTTCCTGACGCCGGCGGACGAGCCGAACCCGGCGCTGGGTGTGCGGGGCCTGCGGACGCTGCTCGACCACCCGGAGGTGCTGCGCACCCAGCTGACGGCGCTGGCGAAGGCCGCCGAAGGGCTGCCCGTCCACCTCGAGGTGATGGCGCCCATGGTGGCGGACCGCAAGGACGCCAAGGCGTTCGCGGACGCCTGCCGGGAGGCGGGGCTCCAGGCGAAGTTCGGCGCGATGGTCGAGATTCCGTCGGCCGCGCTGCGGGCGCGGTCGATCCTGCGGGAGGTCGAGTTCCTGTCGCTGGGGACCAACGACCTCGCGCAGTACACGTTCGCGGCGGACCGGCAGGTGGGTGCCGTGTCGCGGCTGCAGGACCCGTGGCAGCCGGCGCTGCTCGACCTGGTCGCGCTGTCCGCCGAGGCGGCGAGGGCCGAGGGCAAGAGCTGCGGGGTGTGCGGTGAGGCGGCCTCGGATCCGCTGCTGGCCTGTGTGCTGACGGGGCTGGGTGTCACCTCCTTGTCCATGGGTTCGGCGTCGATTCCGTATGTCCGCGCGACGCTGGCGAAGTACACGCTGGCGCAGTGCGAGCGGGCGGCCGCGGCGGCGCGGGCGGCGGACAGTGCCGAGGAGGCGCGCGAGGCGGCTCAGGCGGTGCTGTCCGGCGAGTAGCCGTACCGGTGTGCCTTCGGGTGCCGGGTCAGGGGCGTCCTGCCTTCGGGTGGGGCGCCCCTGACGTGTGCGTGGTGGGTCAGTGGCGGTGGTCCGGTGGCGTGTCGTCTCCGAGGTCGGGGGGTGCGCCGTAGTCGACGCCGGACTCGGGTGCGATGAGGTCGCCGGATTCGACGTCGGTGCAGTAGGCGTCGAAGACTTCCGCGGCCGTCAGGGGTTCGAGGGTGCCGGCGCGCAGTCGCCAGCCGTGGACACGGTCGGGCGCGCCCGCGGCGGTGGTGCGGATGACGAGTCCGCCGGGGCTGCGGGTGGCGAGTCCGAGGG
Organism: Streptomyces sp. SCL15-4; assembly: GCF_033366695.1. NCBI lineage: Bacteria > Bacillati > Actinomycetota > Actinomycetes > Kitasatosporales > Streptomycetaceae > Streptomyces > Streptomyces sp. SCL15-4. Next base: position 6,900,357 of record NZ_JAOBTQ010000001.1, on the reverse strand, counting down.
CGAGGACGCTGGTGAATTCCAGGGCCTCGGCCTCGTCCAGGCGGGTGGCGCCGGGGCCGTCCTGGTCGCCGTGCAGGACGGCGACGAGGGTGTCCGGTGGTCCGGAGACGGTGCAGACGAGGTGCCGTTCGCCGGGCGGTGCGGTGTCGAGGATGCGGACCAGGAGTGCGGAGGCGCGGGTGAAGGCGGCCCTGCCGATGTCCTCGCCGCAGGTCGGGCAGGGGCCGAGGCGGGTGAGCAGGGTGGTGGCGTACTCCCAGGTGGCCTGGCGGACGGCTTCGTCCACGAGCCGGGGCAGGAGATCGGCGAGCGGGCGGCCGTCGTAGGGGACGGTGGGGCCGGTGGCCGCGAGCTGTGCGGTGAACCGGGTGCGGCTGGCCGGGGTGTCCGGGTCGAGGCCGGTGTCCGCGCAGTACGCGGCGTAGTCCTCGGGGTCGAACAGGGCGAGTGTGGTGTGGCTGCCCTGTGCGGCGCGGGTCTTCAGGACCGTCTCCAGCTGGCGGAGGTATGCCGTGTGGTCGTCGAACGTGAAGCTGCGGTAGCGCCGCATCGCGCGGAAGTCGTGGTCGTCGGTGAGGACGCCGATGGTGCCGGCGATCTCGCGGCGCAGGACGCGTCGCATGGTCTGGTGGTCGGTGTGCGCCATGATTCCCCCATTGCGCGGTCGATCAATGCTCACTCACCGTAACCGGCGGCACTGACAACGGGGGCCTGCGGGCGGTCGCGGACCGGGAGGGCAGGGTTTTTTCGCAGGTCGTGGCGGGTGTGGAAGTAGTCGGTCCCGGACTCGCGGTCGGGTCGGCGCGGGTCCGGGACCTGTGCGGAGGGTGATGTTCCGGTGGGTCAGGCGCGGGTGCGGGCCAGTTCCTCGTAGAAGCCGAGCAGGGCGAGGTTGTCGATGGAGCCGGGGTTGACCGCCTTTTCCAGCGGAGTGCCCTGCAGGAGGCGTTTGACCGGGACCTCGATGCGCTTGCCGGTGAGGGTGTGCGGGATGCCGGGGACCTCGATGATCTCGTCGGGGACGTGCCGGGGCGAGAGCTGTTCGCGGATGGCCTGTTTGACGCGGTTCAGGAGTGCCTCGTCCAGGGCGGCGCCCGGTGCGAGGTGCACGAACAGGGGCATCCAGTAACCGCCGTCGGGCTGCTCGACGCCGATGACGAGCGATTCCCTGATCTCGGGCAGGCGCTCGACGACCTCGTAGATGTCGGCCGAGCCCATGCGGACGCCCTGCCGGTTGAGGGTGGAGTCGGAGCGGCCGTGGATGATCACGGAGCCCCGGGAGGTGACGGTGATCCAGTCGCCGTGGCGCCAGACGCCGGGGTAGGTGTCGAAGTAGCTGTCGTGGTAGCGGCTGCCGTCGGGGTCGTTCCAGAAGCGGACCGGCATGGACGGCATGGGCTGGGTGACGACCAGTTCGCCGACCTCGTCGACGAGGGGCTTGCCGCTCGGGTCCCAGGATTGCAGGTCGGTGCCGAGGCCGGGTGCCTGGAGTTCGCCGGTGTGGACGGGGAGGGTGGGGACGGCTCCGGCGAAGCAGGAGCAGACGTCCGTGCCGCCGCTGACGGAGGCGATCCAGAGGTCGGCGCGGACCTCGTCGTGCAGCCAGCGGAAGCCGTCGGGCGGCAGCGGGGAGCCGGTGGTGGCGACGCACTCGACCGTGGACAGGTCGTAGTCGCGGGCGGGGTGGACGCCGGCCTTGCGGCAGGCCATGACGTAGGCGGCGGAGGTGCCGTAGAGGGTGGCCCGGGTGCGTTCGGCGATGCGCCACTGGGCGCCGGTGTCGGGGTGGCCGGGGCTGCCGTCGTAGAGGACGATCGTGGTACCCGTGAGGAGGCCGGAGACGAGGAAGTTCCACATCATCCAGCCGGTCGAGGTGTACCAGAAGAAGCGGTCCTCGGGGCCCAGGTCGCAGTGCAGGCCGAGCTGTTTGAGGTGTTCGACGAGGATGCCGCCCTGTGACTGGACGATGGCCTTGGGCAGGCCGGTCGTGCCGGAGGAGTACAGCACCCACAGCGGGTGGTCGAAGGGGACCTGCTCGTAGACGGGCTCGGTGTCCGCCGCCGTCAGTTCCGGCCAGGCGAGGGCGCCTTCGGGGGCCGCGGTGCCCAGCAGGGGGATGTGGACCACGGCGCGCAGGGTGGGCAGTCGGCGGCGCAGTTCGGCGACGGTCTCGCGGCGGTCGTGTTCCTTGCCGCCGTAGCGGTAGCCGTCGACGGTGAACAGGACGACGGGTTCGACCTGCTGGAAGCGGTCGAGGACGCTGCGGGCGCCGAAGTCGGGGGCGCAGGAGGTCCAGACGGCGCCGACGGCGGCCGTGGCGAGGAGGGCGACGACGGCTTCCGGGATGTTGGGGAGGTAGCCGCTGACGCGGTCGCCGGGGCGTACGCCGAGCGCGCGGAGTTCGGCGGCGAGGGAGCCGACCTGGCGGCGCAGCTCGGACCAGGTCACCGGGCGGGGTTCGTGGGTCTCGTCCACGCAAAGGAGGGCGGGTTCGTCGGCGCGGTCGGCGGCGGCGCGCAGGGCGTGTTCGGCGTAGTTGAGGGTGGCGCCGGGAAACCATTGGGCGCCGGGCATGGCGCGGTCGCCGAGCACGCGCGTACCGGGGGTGGAGAAGCGTACGTCGAACCACTCGGTGACGGCTTTCCAGAAGGTGTCGAGCCGGTCGACGGACCACCGGTGCAGGGCCGGGTAGCCGCCCTCGGCCGGAGCGCCGTGGTGTTCGGCGGCCCATGCCTGGAACCGGGTGATGCGGGCCTGGGCGATCCGTTCCGGATCGGGCTGCCAGAGCGGCTGGGGGTTCTCGGTCGACATCGGAGGCTCCCGGGCTGTGCGCGTCGTGTGCGTCGGTCCGCGCACGGGCTGGGGTGTGCGCGTGACGCGGCTGACACGGACGATGCCATGTGATCGACTTCCGCACCAGGGTGTGCCGCACATAGTCCGGGTCGTGAAGATGTGGCCCGGACCCGGGTGAACGGCAGTTGAACGGCGCCCGCGCGTGAGGCGCTCGGTGGCAGGGTGAGCAGCATGGACGGTCGTGACCTGGTGCGTTCGATGAGTGTGGTCGGTTCGGGGCGGGCGGCTCGGGGGTTGCGCACCGTGCGGGCCGCGTGGCGCAGGAGCCGTATCGACGCGGCGGGGCTGCCGCGGCGGGGGCCGGAGCGGGCCCGGGTGCCGGGGCGGGTGCAGGACGTGGAGCCGGGTCCGGGCGGCGGTGTGATCCGGTTCGGCCGCTCCGAGCTGCGGATCGTCGTGGCGGCGAACGGAGCGGTGTTCTGGGGCTGGGACGGGGCGGACGCGCTGCCGTCGTACGCGCTGGCGGGCAGCGGGCCGGAGCCGGATCCGCGGGCCGTGCTGGAGCCGGACAAGGACGGCGGCTGGCGGGTGGTGGCCGAGCGGGTGACGGTGGTCGTGTCGCGGCACGGGGCGGTGCAGGTGTGCACGCCGGGCGGGGTGGTGCTGCGGCGGGATCTTCCGCCGCGCTGGTGGGAGCCGGTCGGCGGGGGTGCGGCGCGGTGGATGCAGCGGTCGGAGGTGGCGGCGGACGCCCGGTTCTTCGGGCTGGGCGGGCGGTCGTCCGGGCCCCGGCTGCGGGACGGCAGGTACCGGCTGTGGAACACCGACCCGGGCCGGGCGTTCGGGGCCGGTGACGATCCGCTGTACCTGACGATGCCGGTGCAGCTCGTGGTGGCGGACGCGGGCACGCATCTGGTGTTCCACGACACCAGCTGGGACGGCTCGGTGGTGCTGCGGGAGGGCGCGGAGGGCGCCGGGTCCGGGCACGACCGGGCGGGGCGGTGCGAGGTGCACATGGACGGCGGGCCGCTGCGCTGCTGGGCGATGGTGGGCACGCCCGCGCGCGTGCTGTACACGTGGGCCTCGCTGACCGGGGCGCCCGCGCTGCCGCCGGCGTGGGCGCTGGGGCACCAGCACGCGCGGTGGGACTTCGGCGGCGAGCAGGAGGTGCGCCGGACCGTCGCCGGCTATCAGGAGCGGGGCCTGCCGCTGGACGCGGTGCATCTCGGCACCGACCACCTTGAAGACCACCGGGTGTTCTCCGTCGACCAGGAACGCTTTCCCAAGCTGCCGGTGCTGGCGGAGGAGCTGCGCCGGGACGGGATCCGGCTGGTGTCGGTCGTGGAGCCGGCGGTGCGGGCGGAGCCGGGCGACGCGGTGTACGACGGCGGTGCGGCCGTGGACGCGTTCGTACGGGACGCGCGGGGCCGCGCGGTGGAGGGTGTCGCGCGGGCCGGCGAGTCGGTCTTCCCGGACTTCACGCACGCGCGCGTGCGCGCGTGGTGGGGCGGGCTCTACCGGGAGCGGCTGGAGCAGGGCTTCGCGGGGTTCTGGCACGACATGAACGAGCCGACGTCGTTCAGCGCCTTCGGTGAGCCCACGTTGCCCCGGTCGGCCCGGCACGCCTTGGAGGGGCGCGGCGGCGACCATCGTGAGGCGCACAACGTGTACGCGCTGTGCATGGCCCGGGCGGCCTACGCGGGGCTGCGCGAGCTGGCGCCCGAGGAGCGGCCCTTCGTGGTGTCCCGCTCGGGCTGGGCGGGGTCGCAGCGGTACGGGGGCACGTGGTCGGGGGCCGTGGCGACGGGCTGGCCGGGGTTGCGGGCGTCGCTGTCGCTGGTGCTGGGGCTGGGGCTGTGCGGGGTGCCGTACTCGGGTCCGGACGTGGGCGGCTTCGACGGCGGTCCGTCGCCGGAGCTGTATCTGCGGTGGTTCCAGCTGGGCGCGTATCTGCCGTTGTTCCGCACCCATGCCGGGCCGCGGGCCGGGCGCCGCGAGCCGTGGGAGTTCGGTGCGGAGGTACTGGAGCACGCGCGCGTGGCGCTGCTCGAACGCCGGCGGCTGCTGCCGTACTTCCTGACGCTCGCGCATCTGGCCCGGCGGACCGGGGCGCCCTATGTGCGGCCGTTGTGGTGGGGATCGCCGGAGGACCGGGCGCTGCGCGACTGCGAGGACGCTTTTTTGCTGGGCGACGGCCTGCTGGTGGCACCGGTGCTGGATCCCGGTACCGGCCGGCGTGCGGTGCGTCTGCCGCGGGGCCGCTGGTACGACACGGTGACGGAGGAGGTCTACGAGGGGCCGGCGCGGGTGGTGGTCGACGCGCCGCTGTCCCGGGTGCCGGTCTTCGCGCGCGCGGGGGCGGTGCTGCCCGTGCGGGGTGCCGACGGCGGGCTGGAGCTGGAGGTGTGGGCGCCCGCGCGCGGGCGGCCCGGGGGCGGCCTGGTGGTACCGGACGCGGGCGACGGATGGGCGGAACCGGAGATCGAGCGCTACGCCGCGCGCCGGCAGGACGGGCGGGTGGTGGTCACCCGGGAACGGGAGGACGGCGCGACGGCGCCGCCCCACCCGGTGCGCGTACGCGGACTGGGCTGACCGGCCCGGCTCACACGTAGCGGCCCTCGAACCAGGCTTCGGCGGCCACGGTGTGCAGCGGGAAGGCGAGTTCCCCGGGCCGGCGCAGCAGGTGCCAGCCCTCGGTCTCGTCCGTGGGGCCGGAGGGCGGCAGTCCGTCGGCCGGGCGTTCGGGGAGCAGACCGAACAGCAGCAGGTGCCCGTCGGGCGCGCTCATGGCGTCCGCGAGCCGCACGTCGCGGGCGGCCGCGTCGATGCCGGTCTCTTCCCGGAGTTCGCGGACGACGGCCTGCTTCCAGTCCTCGCGGTGGTCGACGTAGCCGCCGGGCAGGGCCGTGCCGCCGCGCGCGGGGGCGACGGTGCGGGTGATGACGACCAGGGAGGTGCCCTGGGTGTCGTACACGGGCTGGAGCGCGATCGCGACCGGCAGCGGGTTGCGGTAGGCGACGGTCCCGCAGGCCGGGCAGGTCCGCGGCCAGCCGGTGATGCCCTCTCCAAAGGGCGCTCCGCAGCTCGAACAGTGGGAGTCCGGCACGGAGTTGGCAGTTGGGTGTTGGGTTTCGGACACGCGCGGACTGTATCCGATCACAGAAGGAGCGTGTTCCGGCAGCGACGTGTCAGGAACGGGCAGATCGGGAGAGGCGGCCGGAATCACCCCCGTCGGCCCCGGCCGCCCCTCCTGTAACACGACGTCTCTCGCGCCCATTTGGTTCCTGCGGCAGTCTGCACATTTCACATTGCCCCTGGCGCACTTCTGACGTCCCATCAGATCACGTCGCGGGAACGGGCTTGCCGCGTCCACGCGAACCCGTGACGGCGCGGGACCTCGCACTCCGTGTGATCGCCACGGAATCCTGCGTGAACGTCTCATGAACTGCGCCAGGTCGTGCGCGGGCGGCGCCATCATGCTCCCGTGCACTCCTGGACGGATACTCTCCGCTTCGCCTTCCAGCCGGTGGTCAACCTGAGGACGGGCGCGGTCGCCGCACTGGAGACACTCGCCCGCCCGGAGACCGGCGACATCCTGGCCGAGGCCCGCCGGGACCCCGAGCTGGACGGCAGGCTGGCCGTGCTGGCGTTCCGGGCCGCGGCGCGCAAGGAGTCGCTGCTGCCGCTGCATCTGAACGTGTTCGCGGCCACGCTCGCCGACCTGGGCGGCCTCACTCCGCTGCGCGACGCGGTGCGCGGCGCGGGACGCATGCCCTGGGAGGTGACGCTCGACATCGTCCCGCCCTACACGCACGTGCCGCACCGCGCCCTGCTGGAGGCGGTCGCCTCGCTGCGCGAGCAGGGGTTCCGGATCAGCGCGGACGGCATCGGGGACGGCGACGTACCTCTCAGGCTGCTCACCGACCTCTCCCCCGGTCTGGTCAAGCTCGACGCCTCGCTGCTGGCGCGGCCGGCCGCGGTGCGGGCGATGCGGACGCTGTGCGAGGAACTGGGCGCCCTGGTCGTGGTGGAGGGCGTGGAGACCGAGCACCAGTGCGCGGCGGCCCTCGCGGCCGGTGCGCAGCTGGCCCAGGGCGAGCTGTTCGCGCCGCCGGCCCGGATTCCCGTGGTGGACGTCTACGTTCCGCCCCTCGCGCCCGCCGCCGTGGCCGCGCCCCGGTCCGGGCCGTCGGTGCGGGAGTTCGTGCGGCCCGCCGCCGTACTGCCGCTGTCCGCGCCGGCCGAGCAGGTGCGGGCCCTGCTGACCGGTTCCCCGGACGTCTCCGGGGTGCTGCTGGTGGACGCGGCCGGGCGGCCCGTCCGGTCGGTGCACCGCTCGCGCTTCCTGCTGTCGATGTCGACCCGCTACGGGCATGCCCTGTACGCCGGCCGGCCCGCGTCCAAACTGGGCGACCCGCCCCGCACGGTCGGAGTGGACGCCACGGCCTGGGAGGTGCTGGACGTGGTGGCGGTCGGCGGCCGGGACCGGACCTCGGACGATGTGGCGGTGGTCGACGGACAGGGCCGGTGCGTGGGCGTCGTACGGCTGGCGGATCTGGTGCGGGCGCTGGCCGAGAGCCGGGTGGAGGAGGCGGCCGGGCTCAACCCGCTGACCCGGCTGCCCGGTTCGGACGCGATCGTGGGCGAGGTGGACCGGCGGATTTCCGAGGGCCGGGCGTTCGCGCTCAGCTGGCTGGACATCGACCACTTCAAGCAGGTCAACGACGGGGCCGGGTTCGCCGCGGGCGACGAGCTGATCCGCGCGGTCGGCGGCGCCCTTCAGCGGGCGGTGGCGAGGCAGGCGCGGGTGGGACACATCGGCGGGGACGACTTCCTGGTGCTGGCCGACGAGGAGGCGCTCGATCCGCTGGTGAGCGCCGTGCTCGACGCGTCCTGGGCGGTCGGCGGACGGCCGGTGACGCTGTCCCTGGCGACCGTGGTGTGCGCGCCGGGCAGCGTCGGGGACCACCACCAGGCCGCCGCGCAGCTCGCTCCGCTGAAGAAGGCGGCCAAGGCGCTGCGCGGCGCGAGCTGGGTGCTCGGCCGGGCCGGGCTTCCCGGCCACGAGGTCCGGCGCGGCGGCCCGGGCCCGGCCCCGGCGGAGACCGGATTCGCGGCCGCCGAGCCACGGTGGTGAACGGAACTCGCTGCCGCGGCCGTCGGCGTACGGCCATCGGGCCGTTCACCGGCGCGCCCGTACCCGCACGGCGGCGGGCGGGCCGGTGTCACCCTCGCCGTCCACAGCCTTGACGCCCCCGCGGCGCCGGTGAAAACTTCCCGGTGTCGGCCGACATCGCCGTACATTCCCGGTGTTATCCGGCACTACGGCGCAAATCTGCCACGGCCCACGGCCCACGGCCCGGCCTCCGGAGCGGTCCGGCTGCCGTACAGGACCACGGCCCGTACTCCGGTCGGCGGGGGTACGGGCCGTGCCCGGCGGGCGGTGGCGGCGCGGACGCGGGACGGTCAGCCGGTGGCGGCCCGGCGGAGTTCGGCCGTGTACGCCATCGCGTGCCGGACGAGTCCGATGAGCAGTTCCTTGACCGACTCCCGGTCCCGGGCGTCGCACAGCAGGAGGGGCACGCCGTCGTCCAGGTCGAGCGCCTGGCGGACGGACTCGGCGGGATAACGGGAGGCGCCCTCGAAGCAGTTGATGCCGACGACGAAGGGGATGGAACGCCGTTCGAAGTAGTCGACGGCGGCGAAGCAGTCCTCCAGGCGGCGGGTGTCGGCGAGGACGACGGCGCCGAGCGCGCCCTCGGACAGCTCGTCCCACATGAACCAGAACCGCTCCTGCCCCGGCGTGCCGAAGAGGTAGAGCACCAGGTCCTCGCGCAGGGTGATACGGCCGAAGTCCATGGCCACCGTGGTGGTGTGCTTGCCCTCCACACCGCTGGTGTCGTCGACCGGCCGCCCGGCCTCGGTGAGCAACTCCTCGGTGCGCAGCGGTCTGATCTCGCTGACCGCGCCGACGAGGGTCGTCTTGCCCACGCCGAAGCCGCCGGCCACGAGGATCTTGAGCGTGACGGGCTCGACCGGGGGCTTGCCGCGCTCAGAACGCCCGAAGATCATCGATCTCTTCTCCTGCTTGATGGGGGTCGGGCGACGGTCGGCCGTAGCCGCCGCCACCGGGGGTTTCGATGACGAGTACGTCCGCGGGGCCGGCCTCGGCCGAGCCGTTTCGGCCGACGCCGGCGACCGAGCCGCCGGCCCGCTCCACCCGGTTCGCGTCGGGAGCCGGGACGCGGGGACGATCGCGGTGGGCGGCGCGCGGCGCGTCGCCACGCCACGGGTGACGGCCGGGAGGGCGCTCGCGCGGGAGCGTCCGGCCGTCCGGGCGCCGCGCGCCGATGCCCGTGTCGGTGCCGCCTCGGTCCGCCCGGAACTGCCGGCCAGTCACGTCGCTACCCCGCTCCCGCGCCGGTCACAGCGCCCGGAGGCCGTTGATCACGTCGCGCAGAATACTCTCGTCCGGCAGCTCGGCCGGCGGCACCGGGCGGGTCACGTGGACGAAACCGGCGTGCACCAGATCGCCGATGAGGACGCGGACCACGCCGATGGGCAGGTCGAGTTCCGCGGCCAGTTCGGCGACCGACTGGGGCTCGTCCCGGCAGAGTCCGACGATGTCCACGTGCTCGGGTGACATCGTCGGGTCCGCTTCCGGGTCGCCGGCGTCGGGCTCCGTGACGACCACGGCGATCAGATCGAGGCGGTGCTGGCCCTCACTCGTGGTGCGGCCACGTGTCATGGCGTACGGCCGGACGACCGGCCCGGCCTCGTCGTCGAACCAGTGGTTTCTTCCCTGACCGTCTCCGCTCATGCCATCCCACTACCCGCCTGCGGGCAGATCGGTGCGCGGGGCGGTGCCCAGATGCACGCCGACCCGCTTGACCAGCAGCGTCATCTCGTAGGCGACCTGTCCGACGTCGGAGTCGGCGTCCGACAGGACGGCGAGGCAGCTGCCGTCGCCGGCGGCGGTGACGAAGAGGAAGGCACCGTCCAGTTCGACGATGGTCTGCCGGACGCTGCCCGCGTCGAAGTGGCGGCCGACGCCCTTGGCGAGGCTGTGGAATCCGGACGCGACGGCGGCCAGATGCTCGCTGTCCTCCCTGGCCAGGTCCTTGGACACCCCCGTCGGCAGTCCGTCGCCGGAGAGGATGACGGCCTTGCGGATGCTGGCGACCCGGTCCACCAGGTCGTCCAGGAGCCAGTTCAGCTCCCCCTTGTTCGTCGCCGTGTGGCCGGTGGCCTTCGGTGCGGTCATCGACCGTCTCCCTTGGTCGTTCCTTGTGCTGTGCCGTCCCGGGCCCCGTCGCCCGCGGCGTTCTCCTCCCGGCCGCGCTGCCAGCCGCGCTGGAGCGAGGCCATTCTGCTGCGGACCTCGTCGGCGTCGCGGTCGTCGGGCTGTGCCGCGCGTGCGGCGCGCCGTTCGGTGTCCTGCTTGAGCTGGGGCGCCAGGCTGGCCTGGCGTACCCGCCGGGGCAGCGGCCGGGCGCCGGACTCCGGGGCCGGGTCGCCGACGGGCCCGGCGGGGCCGCCGGCGGGCGGTGCCGGGTCGGCCGGGCCGCCGGGGCCGGGCGGCCTGGACCGGGTACGCCGGGGCAGCGCGGGCGCCTCGGGCGTCTCGCCGGTGCTCTCGGCCCAGGTGGCGGCTCGGTCCGCGGCGGGGTCGCCGATGTCGGCGGGGCGCCGGGAGGCGCCGCCGCGGCGGCGGGAGGGCAGCGGGGCCAGTCCGCCCGGGTCGGTGTCCTGCGGGCCGGCGGTGGGTCCCGGGGCGGGTTCGCCGCGTCGGGGCCGCTGGTCGGTGACGGGCTTGCCGTGCGAGCTGACCAGCTTGGGCGTCTGCCGCCGGGGCAGCGGTACGGCTCCCCGGTCGCCGGACTCGTGGTGCGGCGGCCGGTCGGCCTGTCCGTCGCCGCCGGGGCGGGACCGGCGGGGGCGGAACAGGCCGCCGCGCTCGCTGTCCTCGTCCGGGAGGGCGCCGGGGAAGTCGTCCAGCGCGTCGAGGTCGACGGGCGCCTCCAGCTCCACCGGTCCGGCCAGCACGGAGGCCGGCAGGCCGGGCAGCCGCAGCGGGGCCGGCCCGCCGCCGTGGCCGAGCGCCTGCTCGGGGCCGTTGCCCGGGCGGTCCCGGTCGAGCCGGAAGCCGAGGCCGTTGGTGTCCGGGACGTCTTCGGTCAGCAGCGCGTCGGGGATGAACACCACCGCGGTGGTGCCGCCGTACGGGGACGGCTGGAGGGAGACCCGGACGTTCTGGCGCTGGGCGAGGCGGCTGACGACGAACAGGCCCAGCCGGTCGGTGTCGGAGAGTTCGAACTCGGGCGTCTCGGCGAGGCGGAGATTGGCGTCGAGGAGTGCCTCGGCCGTCATGCCGAGTCCCCGGTCGTGGATCTCCAGCGTGAAGCCGTTGGCGACCCGGTCCCCGACCACCTGGACGGCGGTGTGCGGGGGCGAGAAGACCGTGGCGTTCTCCAGGAGTTCGGCCACGAGATGGGTGAGGTCGGCGACGGCGGGCCCGGTGACGGCGACCCGCGGCAGCCGCCGGACCTCGATGCGCTCGTAGTCCTCGACCTCGGCGACGGCGGCGCGGACGACGTCCATCAGCTGCACGGGCCGGCGCCACTGCCGGGACGGCGCGGCACCGGAGAGGATCACCAGGCCCTCGGCGTGGCGGCGCATCCGGGTGGTGAGGTGGTCCAGGCGGAACAGGTCGGCGAGTTCGTCGGTGTCCTCGGTGCGGCGCTCCATGCTGTCGAGCAGGGTGAGCTGCTTGTGCAGCAGCACCTGGCTGCGGCGGGCGAGGTTGACGAAGACCTCGGAGACGCCGGCGCGCAGTTCGGCCTGTTTGACGGCGGCCTCGACGGCGGCGCGCTGCAGGGTGTTGAGCGCCTGCCCGACCTCGCCGATCTCGTTCTTGTCGTACTCCAGGCGCGGCACCTCGGTCTCGACGTCGACCCGTTCGCCCGCCGACAGCCGGCGCATCACGCTGGGCAGCCGGACGCCGGACGCCTCGTGCGCCTCCAGGCGCAGCTGGCGCAGGTCGCGGATGAGCGCGCGGCCGACCCGGATGGACAGGACGATGGAGACGAGGAGGGCGATCAGGCCGAGGAGGCCCACCACGGCCGCCTGGGCGATGACGCCGACGGCCACGGGGCGCATGCGGTTCTGGTAGCGGTCGCTCGCCTGGTCGTCGAGGGTGCCCAGCTCGTCCAGGACCGTGGCGGCGGTGGCGTCCCAGCTCTTGGCGGTGACCCGGCGGGGCTCGCCGGAGTCCGAGGCGATGACGGACCGTTCGGCTTCGCGCAGGGGTGCCGTGGCGGCGTTCTTCCAGAAGCGTTCGTAGCGTGCGCGTTCGGCGGCGGGCAGCAGCGGGAGGCTGATGTCGTACAGGAGGGTGCGCTGGGCGACGAGGCCGGAGATGTCGCGGGTCTCGTCCCGGGTGAGCCGGCCGACGACGAGGGAGGAGCCGAGCAGCGCGTCCTCGCGGGCGAGCAGTTCCCGGGCGCGGGTGAGGTTGACCAGGGCGCGGGCCTGCTTCTCGACCTCGACGTCGTCGATGCCGACGAGGGAGGCCAGCAGCGCGTAGCAGGGGTCCACGAGGCGGTTGTAGAGGCCGAGCGCCTCGGACCGGGTGACGGAGCGTTCCTCGACGCCGCGGCGCAGGGAGTCGAGGTCGTCGAAGGCGTCCAGGACGGTGGCCAGGTGCTCGCGGTCGTCCGCCTCCAGGTCGGAGCGGGTGTCCGGGTCCTCGGCGTGCTCGCGGATGGTGGCGATGGCCCGGTCCGTGGCGGCGCGGGTGCGGTGCAGCGCGGAGAGGGACTCGGAGGCGCGCGGGTCGGCGAGGTAGACCAGGGCCTGGCGGCGTTCCTGCTGCAGGACGCGGACGGTGTCCTCGGTGGGGTAGCCGATGTCCTCGACGACGTCCGACACGCGGAACAACTGAGCCACTTCACGGCCGGCGAAGACCGTGGCGAAGGCCCAGACACCGGTCAGGGACACCAGCGGCACGAGAAGCAGCGCCACGATCTTCCGGCGGATCGACTTCCCGCGAAAGCGCATGGCCTCCCCCAGCTCGACCCCCGCTGGTCGGGGGTGTTCATGTTCGTCAGCAAACGGCGCGAGCCTACTACCGCCTCACAGGTAACTCGAAGACATGTCCGGCGGGTGAAGTTCCGCATCGCGGCCGAGAGATGGCGAGTTGTCCGGGCATTGGGGGAGATTGCCACCGCGATCCGGAGGATCATGTCCGGTAGCCGGTGGGAACTTCGACGGACGGTTGGCCGGATTCTTTCGCCCGGCGGGAATCTTCGCGCGGTCTCGTTCGTCCTTCTCTAGGGGAATTGGGGGCGGAATGGGCCACAGCGGCCGCGTCCCGCGTTCCGGCGGCGTAAAGCAGCGCGAGCCGGGCAGCCACTGGGGAGTCGGGGTCTTCGGGATTCCGGGGCGAGCGGTCTGCCGGCGGTGGGGAGTGACACGGTATGGGCACGGCGGAACGGCGCGGGGCGCCCGAGGATCACGGGGCGGGGCGCGCGCGGACGCGATGGGGCGGCGGGGCGCCGGATCACGGCGCGGCGCGCAGCCACGAACAGCGGTATGACTACCGGCCGTTGTGGCGGGAGGAGCCCGCGCGCCGGCATCCGGTGCCCGATCCGGTGCGTGCTGCGGCGGTGCGGGCCCTCCTCGTCATCGCGGTCACGCTGATACAGGCGATGGTGGCGTTCCTGTGCACGCTGGCCGGGTCCTGGCTGGCCTTCCCGATGGTGATGAGCGGCGTGGCGAGCACGGTGGTGGCCACGTGGGCCGTGGTCGACGTGTGGGTGACCCGCCAGGTGTGGAGCCAGCGGCACGGCGTGGTCTCGGAGCCGAGCAGCACGGCCCGCTCCCTCCGCCGCGAGCGCCGGGCCCGCCGCCGCCAGGAGCGTGCGGCCCTGCGTGAACAGGAGCGGATACGCCGCAGGGGCGGTGCCGGTCAGCTGTCGCACCCCTGAGCGGCCGGGGGCAGGGCCTTGGAGCGGACCGCGCGATCACTCCTGGGTGTCCGCGGGGCGCTTCGATAGCATCGGGTTTCGTATCGCGCACGATGTAGCGCCTTACGCAACGAACGGGCCCACCAGGTAACGAGAGCCGAGCCATGCCCCGCACACAGAAGCAGCCTGACCGCCGCGAAGAGACGACCGGGAAGGCGGGGAGCCCGGAGAGGCGCAGCGGCCGTGGCGCGGCCGGTGCCGTGCAGTCGGTGGACCGTGCCGTGACCGTGCTGGAGATCCTCGCCCGGCACGGCGAGGCGGGCGTCACCGAGATCGCCGCGGAGCTGGACGTCCACAAGTCCACGGCGTTCCGGCTGCTCGGCGTCCTGGAGAACCGGGGCCTGGTGGCCCAGGCCAAGGAGCGCGGGAAGTACTACCTGGGGGCCGGCGTACTGCGCCTGGCGGGTGCGGCGGCGGTGCGGCTCGACATCTCGCAGGAGGCCGTCCCGGTGTGCCGGGAGGTCGCCGACGAGCTGGGCGAGACGGTCAACATCGCCGTCCTCGACGACGACGCGGCGGTCAACATCATGCAGGCCCGCGGCACCGCGGCCGTGACCGCGCAGAACTGGCTGGGCCGGCGCACCCCGCTGCACGCCACGTCCAGCGGCAAGGTGCTCCTCGCGCACCTGCCGCCGACCCTGCGCGAGGGCTTGCTGGCACGGCCGTTGACGCGGTTCACGGACCGCACGCTCACCGGGGCGGCGCTGCTCCGCGCCGAGCTGGAGGCCGTGGTCCGGCAAGGGTACGGCGTCACGGTGGAGGAACTGGAGCCGGGACTCGCCGCCGTGGCGGCGCCGGTCCGCGCGCACGACGGCGAGGTGATCGCGGCGATCAGCGTCTCCGGCCCCGTGTACCGGCTCGACGCGGACCGGTTGCCGCAGGTGGCCGAGCGTACGGTCGCGGCGGGCGCCGAGCTGTCCCGGCGGATGGGGTACGGCTTCTGAGCACCGGCCGACCGGCGCTCCCGGCCCCGTTCCCGCCGCGTCACCAGGACCTCACTTGTTGCGCATCACCCGGCTCATCGTGTGATGCGCAACACCAAGAAGGACGAACGCCTTCTACGACGCGCTCGGTGCCGACTTCCTGAACATGCGCGTCGCCGTGATCTCGCTGTGCCCGCTCTCCCCGGCCCGGGGCGGCTGCGGCAGGCCGGGCCGCAGGTGTTCCTCCACGCTGATGTACTTCAGGCCCGCCCGGAGGTCGGCGTCGTTGCGCAGCCGGATGACCAGCGGGAACTCGGCGAGGGCGGTCGTGTCGAACAGGCCGGTGGTGTACAGCAGCTGCACGCCCAGCGCGTCGGACACGGCCCGCTGGAGCTCCAGCAGATAGGTCGCGTTGGCGCGGCCGA
Source organism: Streptomyces sp. SCL15-4 (assembly GCF_033366695.1). Classification (NCBI taxonomy): domain Bacteria; kingdom Bacillati; phylum Actinomycetota; class Actinomycetes; order Kitasatosporales; family Streptomycetaceae; genus Streptomyces; species Streptomyces sp. SCL15-4. The sequence continues at coordinate 6,885,189 of NZ_JAOBTQ010000001.1, read as the reverse complement.
TGGGGTTGTCCAGGAACAGCGTGCCCGCGTGCCGGTGCTTGTCGCGGCCCCGGTCGTTCGAGCGGAGCGCGGCCATCGTGCAGTACAGCGCGATGGCGGCGGTGAGCAGCTGGCCGCCGGAGAACACGTCGCCCATCTGGCCGACGGGGACGCGCTCGGCGCGCAGTACGGCATCGGGCTTGAGGATCTCCACGGCCACGCCCTTGGGCTGGAGGGCCGCGGCGACGCCCCGCAGCAGCAGGGACATGCCGTCCCGGCGCAGGTCGGAGTTCTTCTTCACGGCCGCGCGCGTGGCCTCGTCGATGACCTCGCCGAGCCGTTCGGTCAGCGTGGCCTGGTCGGGTTCCTCGAAGCGGATGCGCAGGAACTCCTGCCCGGACCACTCACCGAGCCCCTCCGGCAGCCGGGAGAGCCGCTGGGCGGACCGCAGGGTGGCGAGCGCCGACTCCACGAGGCCGCGCAGCCGGTCCACGATGGAGTCGCGGTTGCGCTCCAGCTGGGCCAGCTCGTCGGTCAGCACGCGCAGCCGGGGCGCGAACGCGTCCGCCCACTTCTGGGCGTGCTCGGGCAGCGCGGAGGCGGGCAGTTCCCGGATCTGCTGCCGGGCCGGGGTGCGGACGTGCTCGTAGCGCGTGGAGTTGGCGTGCCGGACCAGGATGTCGCTCGCCTCGCGCACGGCGGCCTCGGCGGCGGACAGGTCGGCGGCGCAGCCGCGCAGGGAGCGGCGGGCCTCGGCGGCGGACTGCCGGGCCTCCTCCAGGGTGCCGGGGTACGGCTCCGGCTCCTCCTGCTCCTCCTCGGCCGCCTGCTCGCGCAGCAGGTCGCGGAGCATGGCGGCGATCTCGTCGAAGCCGCCGGCCGCGTCCTCGGCGGCGCGGTGGGCCTCCAGCAGTTCCGCGTGCGCCTCGCGGGCCTCGGCCAGCGCCTCGGTGCGGGCGGCGAGTTCGGTCGTGGCGGTGCGCAGCAGGGCCTGGGCGTGCTCGGCGTCGCGCGGGAGGAGTTCCTCGGGCAGCTCGGTGTGCGCCTCGCCGTCCTCGGGAGCGTGCCGTTCGGTCTCGCCGCGCAGCCGGCCGAGCTGTTCGCTCGCGGTCGACATACGGGTCTCCAGGAGCTGTACCAGCTCCTCGGCACGCGTGGCGGCGGCCTGCCGGGACGGCCCGTCGGAGCCGTCGGGTGACTGAAGGAGCTGCTCGGCACGGGTGCGGACCTTGTTGCTGAGCCGGTCCAGTTCGGCGCGGGCGGCGCTCTCGTCGCTCTCGGCGCGGGCCTGCTCGGCGCGCAGGTCGGCGCCGACGCCGACCTTCTCGTACACCTGGGAGGCGGCCCGGTAGGCCTCGCGGAGGGCGGGCAGGGACGCCTCGGGGGCGCCGGCGCTCTCCACGGGTACGTCGTCGGGGGCGCCGGCGATCTCGGCGCGCTCGGCGCGCAGGGCGCGGGCGGTGCGGCGGGCGTCGTCGGCGGCGCGCTGGGCGGCGCGGCGGTCCTCGTCGGCGGCGCGGGCGCGCTCCAGGCAGGCCTGGGCGCGGGCCTCGGACTCGGCGGCCTCGTCGGCGAGTTCGCGCAGTCTCGCCTGCCAGCCGGCGCGCTCGCGGAGCCGGAAGGCGAGGCCGGCGAGGGCGTCGGCGGCGCGCCGGGCCTTCTGCGCCCGCTCCTGCCGTTCGTCGCGGACCCGTGCGGCCTCGGCCGCGGTCTCGTCGGCCTCCGCGCGCGCGGTGCGCGCCTCGGCGAGTTCGGCCTCGGTCTCCTCGGCGAACGCGCGGGCCTCCACGGCAATCCGGGCCAGTTCGGTGAGGCGGCCGGCGGGGCAGCCGGTGCGCCAGGAAGCGAGGCGGGCGGCCAGTTCGCGGTCCTTGCCGAGGCGGGCGGCGAGGACGCGGATCTCCTCGTCGCGCTCGGTGGCCCGGGCGCGCAGGGCCTGGCGTTCCTCGTCCGCGGCGTGTTCGTCGTGCATGGCCGGGTTCGGCGGCACCAGGAAGACGTCTTCGGCGCCGGTGCCGGCGGCGGGCGGCGGGGCGAGCAGCGCGGCGGCGGTGCCGACGGCGACGGCGGAGCGGGGCAGCAGGGCGGCGTCGCCGAGGACCTCGCGGGCACGCGCGTGCGTGTCCGGGTCGGTGATGATGACGCCGTCGACCAGCTCGGGGCGGGCGGCGAGCACGCGCGCGTGGTCGGCCGGGTCGACGGCCTGGGCGAGGTAGCGCCAGCCGGGGAGCGCCGGGATGCCGTGCTCGCCGAGGAACTCGACGGTGGCCAGCACGTCCGGGCCGGGCGGCAGCAGTCCGCCGTCGCCGAGGGCGCCGAGGATCCGGGCGTCGTCGGCGGCGGCCGTACGCAGGTCGAACAGGTGCCGTTCGGCGGTGGACACGGCGTCGTCGAGGAGTTCGCGCAGTTCGTCGGCGAAGCGGTCGAGGTCCTCGGGCGTGAGCGCGCCCTCCGCGGCGGCACGGGCCGCCGGGACGGCGTCGTCGGCTCCGGAGCGGGGGCCGGGCACGCGGACCGTGTTCGGCGCGCCGGGCAGGCTCAGCAGTTCCGCCAGCCGTTCCTCGGCCGCCAGCGACTCGGCGAGGCGCCGCTCGGCCTCGTGGGCCCGCTCGGCGGCGGTCGCCGCGTCCGCCGCGCGGGCCGCGGTCAGCTCCGCGCGGGACTCGGCGGAGGCCGCCTCGCGGGCGTGCTCGGTGGCCCTGCGAGCGGCCTCGCGGGCCGTGTCCCAGGCGGCCACGGCGGTCTTCTCGGCGTCGCTGGCGGCGAGCGCGGCCCGCGCCGGGTCGGCGTCCGGTGTGCTGTCGTCCAGCCAGCCCGCCCGGACCGCCTCGGCGGTCTCCTGTTCGACCTCGGCGAGGCGCTGGCGCAGGTGTCCGGCCTCGCTGCGGGCCCGCTGCGCCTCGGTGGCGGCGGTCGTGGAGTCCCGGTGGGCGCGGTCGCCGGCCTCCTGGAGGGCGGCGGAGCGCTCCTCCTCCTCGTTGGCGAGGGCCTCGGCGCTCCCGGCGGCGGCGTGCAGGGCGCGTACGAGGTCCACGGCGGCCTGGGCGCGGGCGGCGAGCGCGGGGGCCGCGTCCCGTTCGGCTTCCTGGATGGCGGCGGACACGCGCGCGACGCGGTCGGCGGCGGCCCGGTGGCGCAGCACGGCCTCGGCGGCCTGCCAGGCGGAGTGCAGGGTGCGGGCGTCGGCCAGTTCGCGCTTCTGCGCGGCGGCGGACTTCTCGGCGGCGGCCAGCGCCAGCGAGGCGTGCCGGTAGGCGAGTTCGGCGGCGATGAGGGCGCTGCGCTCGCGGGCGCCCTCGGAGTGGGTGACGGCGTAGGCGGCGGCCGTGACCCGCTGGGCGAGGTCGGCGGCCCGGAGCCGCTCCCGCACGGCTCGCGCGGACAGCCGGCGGGCCAGCGTACGGGTACGGCGTTCGGCGCCCGTGTGCACGTCACGCGCGCGTGCCCGCGCGTCGGCGGCCTCCACGATCCTGCCGAGCAGGTCGACCGAGCCGGCGGTGAAGTCGCGTTCGGCGATCAGCTCGGCGCGCCGGCCGAGCTTGTTGCCGAAGCCGCTGACGAGGTCGGCGAGGCCGTCGGTGTCGCGGGTGTCGGTGACGGCGCGCAGCAGCAGGTCGGTGAAGTCGGAGTCCTTCTTGACCGCGAACAGGCCGGCCGCCTCGCCCTCGTCGGCGTTCATCTCGCGCTGGTAGCGGAAGAGTTCGGGGTCCAGGCCGAGGTCGCCGAGGTGCTCGGTCCAGCGTTCGTGGATCTCCTCCCAGTGCACCTCCAGGTGCGGGTAGGCCTTGCCGGCCTCCATGAGGGCGTCGCGGAAGCCCTTCATGGTGCGGCGGCGGCCGTGCGCGCCGGAGGTGCCCTCGGCGGACGGCCGTACGGCGGTGGCCTCGGCGACGGGCAGGTTGTCCAGGCTGAGACCGGGGCCGGGCCGGAAGGAGTACCAGGCCTCGGCGAACTTGCGCGGGTCGTTGGAGACCTGCCGGCCGCGCCACTCGCTGACCTTGCCGACGACCACGCACTCGCCGGTCTGTACGTGCTGCCACTCCAGGGCCACGTGGCCGCAGTCGTCGGCGAGCAGGAACTTGCGCAGCACACCGGAGCTGGCGCCGCCGAGGGTGTTGCGGTGGCCCGGCAGCATCACCGAGAAGATCAGCTTGAGCAGGACGGACTTGCCGCCGCCGTTCTCCAGGAACAGCACGCCCGCGGGCGCGGGCCGGCGCGGCGGACCGGAGGGTTCCTCCTCGAAGAACTCCGCCTGCGTGGGCGCCGGGTCGGGCACGGGCTCGCCGACACCCCGCAGGTCAAGCACGGTGTCGGCGTAGCGCGCACCGGCGGGACCGATGGAGTAGAGGCGGACCCGGGACAGCTCGTACATGGCGGACTCTCGTCAGTGTTCTTGCGGTGGAGGGGGTTTCAGGAGTGGAACGGCAGCCCGGCGTCGGCCACCAGGTCCAGGTCGTCGGTGTCCTCGGCGGGCAGCAGGGTGGCCGTGCCGTCGGTGACCGGGACGACGCCCAGCTCCGACAGTTCGGCCAGCGCGGCGTTGCCGGCCAGGTCGCGGACCTGGAGCTGGTAGCGGGCGGTGGTGCGGTAGGTGCCGCCGCTGTCGTCGCCGGTGCGCTGCAGGAAGCCCGAGTCGGTGAGGAAGGCCAGGGCCTTGGCGACGATGCCGGTGGTGGAGGCGGCGGGGCGGCGGGCGTCCTTGGTGGCGCCGGTGGCGCTGCGCCTGGCCCAGATCCGCCAGGCGGCCTCCAGCCCGGGCGCGTCGGTCGCCGGGTCGGTGTTCTCGCCGCGCTCCTCGGCACGCTCCTCCAGGCGGCGGCAGGCCTGCCGGACGAAGGCGTCGACGCCGTTGACGGTGACCCGGCCGATGTAGGAGTCGTCGGCGAGGTCCTCGGGGCGCGGGAACGCCAGGGCGGCGACGGCGAGGTGGGCGAGGCCGTGCAGGAAGCGGTCGCCGGAGTCGGCGGCGGTGCGACGCGCGTAGTCGCCCATGCGGACGGCGAAGACCGAGTCCTCGGCGGCGGTGACGGCCATGCCCGCGCGCGGGGACACCTCCAGCACGACGAGTCCGAGTCCGGTGGCGACGGCGTCGGCGAGCCGGGCGAAGGCCGGGTCCTCGCGGTAGCGGCGCAGCAGTTCGGCGTACTCCTGGTCGCGTGCGGGCGCCAGCTTGGGCTGGAGTCCGAAGGCGACGAGCCGGGCCGCGTCGGCGGCGTCGGCGGGAGTGACGGCGGTGGACGCCGGCGGGGCGGGTGTCTCCGCCTCGCTCCACTCGACGTGCTCGGTCACGGGTTCGGCTCCTTGTCGCGGTCGTGCTCGGTCATGCTGCTTCCGTCCGGTCGGCCGCCATCCCGGCGGCGTCCAGCAGGGCCGTGCCCACGATGAGGTCGGCCCCGCCGAAGTCGGGATCGTCCAGCTCGGTGCCGTCGTCCACGGCGAAGAGCAGCTTCTCCTCGCCCTGCCGGTAGGCGGTGCCGACGGGAGGGCTGGCCGCGTGCACGGCCAGCAGCGCCACCAGATAGGCCAGCTCGTAACCGTCCCTCTCCCTGGCCTCGGCGAGCAGTCCGGACAGTCTTCTGGGCGCGTCCGGCGGCAGGTCCAGCAGGTCCGTCGCCGCGGCGAGCTGTTCCTCGCTGAACCGGCTGTCGTCGGGCGTGGCGATCAGGTCGGGCTCGGGCATCTCCGCGCCCAGGTGCTCGCGTTCCACGGGCGGGGTCAGCAGGATGTCGACGAGGTCGCCGACCCGGACGGACACCGGTGTGCGCAGTCCGGTGCCGTGCGCGAAGAAGGCGTCGGTGACCCGGATCGCCTGCTGAAGGGGCAGCGGCAGGACGGGGGCGACGAGATGGCCGTAGAGGTCTATCCCGGACGTCGCCGCCGGGGTGGCGAAGGCCTGCCGGTCCTGTTCGGCGCGGAACAGCGGGCCGGCCTCCAGCAGGCGCGACTGGAGCTGGGTGTGGCGCCGGATGCAGTCCTTGACGATGTCGACGAGTTCGGCGGCGCGGCGCTTGTGCTCGGGCTCCTCGGTCTCGTCGCGGGCCTTGCGGATGTTGGTGAGGATGGCGTTCTCGTGGCGGTAGCGCTCGGCGACGTGGTCCAGGGCCTCGGCGATCATGTCGGGCACGGTGTTGAGCCAGTCCACCGCGCGGACGTTGCGCCGGGTGGCGTCCAGGGCGCGGCGCAGCGTCTCGGAGTACTGCACCGTGCGGTAGCGGGCCTGTTCGGCGGCGAGCTGGGCGTCGGCGAGCCGGCCGCGGCTGATCAGCACCTCCAGCTTGACCTCGGCGGCGATCTGGGCGCTGGTGACGTCCGTGTCGAGGGCGCCGACGAGGACGTTGACCGCCTCGTCCGTGGTGCGCAGGTAGACCGTGCCGCCGGGGCCGGGGACCTCCTCGATCAGCTTGAAGTCGTAGTCCCGGCGGACGTACGTGCCGTCCGGCGCGAAGGTGCCGTAGACGGCGCGGAAGCCGCGGTCCACGCTGCCGACGTTGATCAGGTTCTCCAGGACCCAGCGGGCCACGCGCTCGTGTTCGGCGGCGGACCGGTGCGGGGCCTGGGCGGCGATGCGCGGTACCAGCCGGGCCACGACCTGTTCGTGGTCGGCGCCCGTGTCGAAGTCCATGTTCAGCGTGACCAGGTCGATGGCGGCCAGCGCCACCTCCGCCATCCCGTACACCGAGTACTCGCCGGCCAGGTTGGCCTTGCGCGCGTCCAGGTCGTGCAGCGGCGCGGTGCAGGCGAGCGCGCGCAGCCGGCGCGCCAGTCCCTCGTCGGCGGCCGGGCCCTGGGCAGGGCGCGGCGCCGCGCTGAGCTGGGACGGAACACGGTCCGTCGATGCAGGCGAAGTCACGGTGCACAGACTAGGTCCTGGGTCCGACATCGACCCAAACGGCCCAGAAGCGACGGCCGTCACGGAGGCGGAAGAGGACCGGCCGCACCGGTCCGGGCCGGCCGGCCCGGGAGGGCCGGCCGCGTGGTTCAGGAGGGGCCGGCCGTGTCCGCGCCCACCCGGCGCCGGTACACCTCGACGACCCGTTCCAGGGAGTCGGCGAGGTAGGTCTCCAGCAGCCGTTCGGCGCCTCGCGTGTCCCCGGCCTGGAGCGCTTGCAGGATGCGGGCGTTGCGGGCGAGGTACGGCTCGTGCAGCCGGCGCGGGTCGTCCGCCACGTGGAAGGCGAGGCGCAGCTCGGCGAAGACGCTGCGCATCAGCTCGTCGGTGCGCTCGCTGCGGGCGAGGGCGACCAGCTCGCGGTGGAAGTGGATGTTGGCCGTGCCCAGGCCCTTCCAGTCGTTCCGGGCGGCGGCCGTGTGTCCTTCCTCGACCGCCGCGACCAGTCCGCCGAGCCGGTACGGCGGCGCGCCGAGGCCGCGGACGACGGCGCACTCCACGAGCGCGCGCGTGCGGTAGATGTCCTCCACGTCCTCGACGGTCAGGACCCGCACGAACACGCCGCGGTTGAGTTCGTGGATCAGCAGGCGTTCGTGGGTGAGCAGCCGGAACGCCTCGCGCAGGGTGTTGCGGGAGACGCCGAGGGCCCCGCCGATGCTGTCCTCCGACAGCCGGGTGCCGGGCGGGAAGTAGCCCTCGGAGATACGGCTCCTGAGGATGTCGGAGACCCGCTCCGCGGTGCTGGTACGGCCCAGGAGGACGCGGTCGCCGGCCAGTCCCGTCAGCTGCTTCGCCATGCCCGGAATTCAAGCGCAGACGTCGGAACGAGACAACATGGGTATTGAAGGATCGTTGAACGATCCTCTACGGTGCTCGACACGGCTCACTTCCCAGCACCCTCCGTCCCCCTCCTGCGAGGTGCCCATGAGCACGACACCACCCTCCTCGTCCGGACCCTCCGCCGGCATGCGGCAGGCGCCCGGCGGGCGGACCGCCGAGGACGGCGCGTTCGGCTGGCTGCGCGCCCTCGGCCCGCGCGGCCGGCGTGCGTTCGGCGGAGCTTTCGGCGGATACGCCCTGGATTCCTACGACTACTTCACCCTGCCGCTGAGCATGGTGGCGCTTGCCGCGTACTTCGGCCTGAGCAGTGGCCAGACCGGTCTGTTCACCACCGTCACGCTGGTGGTCTCGGCGGTCGGCGGCGCCGCGGCCGGCGTGGTCGCGGACCGGGTCGGCCGGGTCCGGGCCCTGATGATCACGGTGGTCACGTACGCCGTGTTCACCGTCGCCTGCGGCTTCGCGCCCGACTACGAGACGCTGCTGCTCTTCCGCGCGCTGCAGGGCCTCGGCTTCGGCGGCGAGTGGGCGGTCGGCGCGATCCTGGTCGCCGAGTACGCGGACGCGCGCCACCGGGGGCGTACGCTCGGCGCGGTCCAGAGCGCCTGGGCGGTCGGCTGGGGACTGGCGGCGGTGGTCTACACGCTGGTCTTCTCCTTCGTCGGCGAGGACCTGGCCTGGCGGGTGATGTTCTGGACGGGGGCGCTGCCGGCGCTGCTCGTGGTGTGGCTGCGCCGCCGGGTGCACGACGCCCCGACGGCGACGGCGGCCCGGGAACAGGACCCGCGGCGCGGCACGTTCACGGCCGTCTTCCGCCCCGGCCGGGACGGCGCGCCGGGGCTGCTGCGCACGACGCTCCTGGCGAGCCTGCTGTCGACGGGCGTGCAGGGCGGCTACTACACGCTGGCGACCTGGGTGCCGACGTACCTGAAGTCCGAACGCGGCCTGTCGGTCGTCGGCACCGGCGGCTATCTGGCCTTCCTGATCTCCGGCGCCTTCCTCGGCTACCTGACCGGCGGCGTGCTGACCGACCGGCTGGGCCGGCGGAACAACATCTGGCTGTTCGCGCTGCTGTCGGCGCTGTGCATCCTGGCGTACGCCAACATCCCGCACGGCGCCGACACCCTGCTGCTGGTGCTCGGCTTCCCGCTCGGCTTCTGCATGTCGGCCATCTTCAGCGGCTTCGGCTCCTACCTGGCCGAGCTGTACCCGACGGCCGTGCGCGGCACCGGACAGGGGTTCACGTACAACACCGGCCGCGCGGTGGGCGCGGTGTTCCCCACTGTGGTCGGCTTCCTCGCGGACGGCTGGGGCGTCGGCGGCGCGCTGGTCTTCGGCGCGATCGGCTACGGCATCGCCGCGCTGGCCCTGCTGGGACTGCCGGAGACCCGCGGGAGGGAACTCGCCTGAGGCACGGGAGTCCCCGGAGGACCCACCGCGCGAGAATCGCCGTACGGCCCATCCGTACGGCGACCGCCGTACGCCCCACCCGCACGAGAACCGCCGCACGAGAACCGCCGCACGAGAACCGGAGACACGAGAACACCATGACAGCGATCGATCTGAACGCCGACCTCGGCGAGGGCTTCGGGCGCTGGCGGCTGACCGACGACGAACAGCTGCTGTCCGTCGTCACCAGCGCCAACGTGGCCTGCGGTTTCCACGCGGGGGACCCGGCCACCATGCGCCGGGTGTGCGAGCTGGCGGCCGAGCGCGGGGTGACGATCGGCGCCCAGGTCTCCTACCGGGACCTGGCCGGTTTCGGGCGGCGCGCGATGGACGTGCCGTCCGCCGAGCTGGCGGCCGAGGTGGCCTACCAGATCGGCGCCCTGGAGGTGTTCGCGCGGGCGGCGGGGTCGCGCGTGGCCTACGTCAAGCCGCACGGCGCGCTCTACAACCGGGTGGTGCGCGACGCGGAGCAGGCCCGCGCGGTGATCGACGGCGTGCGGCTCGCGGATGCCTCGCTGCCGGTGCTGGGCCTGCCCGGCTCGCGGCTGCTGGAGCTGGCCGCCGAGGCGGGGCTGCCGGCCGTCACGGAGGCCTTCGCGGACCGCGCGTACACCGACGAGGGCACGCTGGTGCCGCGCGGCCGGGAGGGCGCCGTGGTGACCGACCCGGACACGGTCGTGGAGCGCTCGGTGAGCCTGGCGCGCTCCGGCGCGGTCATCGCGCACTCCGGCGCGCGGATCCCGGTTCGCGCCCGATCGCTGTGCCTGCACGGCGACACGCCCGGCGCGGTGGACCTGGCCCGCCGGGTGCGCGAGCGGCTGGTGGCGGCGGGCGTGCGGGTGGAGGCGTTCGCGTGAGGGCGCTCGCCGTGGGCGACGAGGCGCTCCTCGTGGAGGCGGCGTCCGGGGAGGAGGCGCGGGCCCTGCACGCGTGGCTGCTGCGCCGCCGCGCGGAGGGCGCGCTCACCGTGCGGGAGATCGTCCCCGCCGCCCGTACGGTCCTGCTCGACGGTCTTCGCGAACCGGACCGCTGGGCGGCGGAACTGACCACCGCGCGGATCCCGGAGGCGCCGTCCGGCGCGGGCGAGCTGATCGAACTGCCCGTGCGCTACGACGGTCCGGACCTCGCAGCGGTCGCCGGGCACTGGGGAGTGACCGAACGGGAGGCGGCCCGCCTCCACGCCGGCACGGAGTTCACGGTGGCCTTCTGCGGCTTCGCACCGGGCTTCGGCTACCTCACCGGCCTCCCGGACCGCTACGCCGTCCCGCGCCGCGCCACCCCGCGCACGGCGGTCCCCGCGGGCGCCGTCGCGCTGGCGGGGCCGTACACGGGCGTCTACCCGCGCTCCTCCCCGGGCGGCTGGCAGCTGATCGGCACGACGGACGCGGTGCTGTGGGACCACCGGCGCGTGCCGGCCGCGCTGCTGACACCGGGGGCGCGGGTGCGGTTCGTTCCGGTGGAGGAGTCGTGACGCGGGCGGCTGTCAGAGGGGCGCGCGCCGCCGCGCCTGCGCGGACCGTGGTGCCGGCCGCCGGGGAGGTGGGCGCGTGAGCGACCGTGTGCTCCTCGTGGCGCGGGCCGGGTTGCTGACCACCGTGCAGGACCGGGGGCGGCCGGGGTACGCGCATCTCGGCGTGCCGCGCTCCGGGGCGCTCGACCCGCGCGCGGCGGCGCTGGTGAACCGGCTCGTGGGCAATCCGCCGGACGCCGCGGTGCTGGAGACCACGCTCGACGGCTGTGCGCTGCGCCCGCGTACGACGGTGGCGGTCGCCGTCGGCGGCGCGCCGGGCCCGGTGTCGGTGGGCGGCCGTCCGGCCGCGTGGGGCGCCCCGGTCGTGGTGCCGGCGGGCGAGTTGCTGGAGGTGGGCGCGGCCACGGCCGGCGTACGCGGCTACGTGGCCGTTACCGGCGGCATCGCCGTGGAGCCGGTCCTCGGCAGCCGCGCCACCGACCTGCTGTCGGGCCTCGGCCCGGCGCCGCTCGCGGACGGTACGGTGCTGCCGCTGGGCCCTCCGGCCGGCGCTCCCGCCCGCGTGGACGGCGCCCCGCAGCCGCGTCCGCCCGCGGAGCTGGTGCTGCGGGTCACCCTGGGTCCGCGCGACGACTGGTTCACGGCGGACGCGGTCCGGGACCTCACCACGCGCGCGTACCGGGTGTCCGCGGCGAGCAACCGCATCGGCCTGCGCACCGAGGGGCCCGCCCTGGAGCGGGCCCGGGCCGGCGAGCTGCCCAGCGAGGGCATGGTGCTCGGCGCGGTCCAGGTGCCGCCGGACGGCCGTCCGGTGGTCTTCCTCGCGGACCATCCGACGACCGGCGGCTACCCGGTGATCGCCGTGGTGCGCGCCGCCGACCTGCCGGCCGCCGCGCAGGCGCCGCCGGGCACGCCGGTCAGGTTCGTACCGGTGCGCCGCCGCTGACACCCCGGAGCGGCGGCTCGGGGCCCGTGCGTCGTGGGGTGCGAGGAACGCCTCCGCGGCCGCTTACCAGCCGAAGCACTCCGCACGCGCGCGTGCCGCCTGCGTGCCGCCTGCGTGCCGCACGCCATGGCCTCCAGCGCGGCCGGCCGGTAGGTCTCGGCGGGCCCGGGCACAAGGCGCACGCCGGCGCGGGCATGGAGCGCGCAGAGGGCGGCCCGGAGCGCGCCGCGCCGCTTCTCCACGGAGAGCCGGGAGGTCATCGGGAGCAGCGTCTCGTCTCATCCGCGCGCGTGGTGGGCCCGCAGCCCGGGGTCGTGGAGCGCCGGACGGCGTTCCACGGGGTCGACGCCCAGGGAGGCGCGTACGACGTCGCATGCGCCGCTGCGGACGAACTCGCTTTGCGCGCGGGGAACGTTCCATGAGTGTCGGGCCGTCCGCCCCCGTGGGTCAGGCTTTCGTCACGGCGTCCTGACCCACGGGTCGTCCGTCGTTCACCCAACGGGCGGTCGTCCGCCCCGGCCGGGAGGCGCGAGTGGGGTCAGCCGAGGGTGGCGTCGGGTCCGAAGCGGCTGCGTACGGCGGTCTGCACCTCGTCCTCCTCGGCCGGGTCGGCGGCCAGGCGGCGCAGGCGCTCCACGACCCGGGTGTCACCGGTCTCGGCGTGCCGGGCGGCGAGTTCGCGGGTGGTCTCCTCGCAGTCCCACAGGCACTCGACGGCGAAGCCGGCGGCGAAGGAGGGGTCGGTGGCGGCCAGCGCGCGGGCGGCGCGGCCGCGCAGGTGGGAGGAGGCCGTCTCGCGGTAGATGTGGCGCAGCACGGGGGCCGCGCAGCCGATGCCGAGGCGCCCGGCGCCGTCGACGAGGGTCCACAGGGTCGGTGCGTCGGGACCCTCGCCGCGTACGGCCTGGCGCAGGGCGGCGAGGACGAGGTCGCGGTCGCGAATGCCGCCGCGGCAGGCGAGGATGCGGCCGGCGGCGGCGCCGAGCGCGTCGGTGCGCCGGGCCCAGCCGCGCGCACGATCGACGGCGGCGACGCCGCGCATCCGTTCGAAGGCGTCGACGGCGGCCTCCACGACGACGCCGGTCCCGTCGGCGACCGCGGCCTCGATCAGGTCGAGGGTGCCGGGGTCGTCGCTGTCGGCGAGGTAGCGCAGGGCGGTGCAGCGGGCTCCGTCGTCGCCGGTCCGGGCGGCCTGGAGGATCTCGGGCCGGTCCTCCGGACCGGCCACGGCGGCCAGACAGCGGGCGGCGGGCACATGGAGGGCGGCACCGCGGTCCAGGCCCTGCTGGGCCCACTCGAAGACGGCGCGCACGCTCCAGCCGGGCCGGGGGCCGGTGGGGCGCATCTGCCGTTGCCAGCGGTCGAAGCAGCCGGCTTCCTGGGCGGCGCGCACGCGGGTGGCGATCGCCTCGCGGGGGTCCTCGGCCCACAAGCGCCAGGGCCGCGGTTCGAAGGCGTCGCGTACGGCGGCGGCCAGCTCGGCCTCGCCCTCGGGGTCGGTGGCGAAGCGGGCCAGGACGGGGGCGGCGAGGGCGCGCAGGCCCGCGTCGTCGTCCCGCAGGGCCAGCTCGTCCAGGGCCCAGGCCCAGTTGGAGCCGTGCGCGGCGTACCTGCGCAGCAGGTCCAGGGCGTCCCGCCGGCCGTAGGAGGCGAGGTGCCCGAGGACGGCCAGGGCCAGGCCGGTGCGGGACTCGTCGGTGTCGAGGACGTCCTCGGTGGCGAAGAGGTGCGCCTCGACGGTGTCCAGCCCGCCGTTCAGGTCGAGGTAGAGGCGGGCGTAGTAGAGGGAGCGGTTCTCCACCTGCCAGTCGTGGCGGGGGTCGCGCAGCACACAGTGGTTCAGGGCCGCGAGCGCTTCGGCGCGCGGGGCCGTCAGCGCGTGCAGCGTGCCGTCGCCACGGCCGCGCTGGAGCAGCCCGAGCAGGGTACCGCTGGGCGCTATGACCGGATCGAACATGGGAAACAGCCTCACATCAAGCGTCGACACAACCGGGTGAACACGCGTTACCTGGCCGCGCGACACAACGTCGGAGCGCCCGCCGTCTCTTGCTTGCTGTAGACCATTTCTCTCTGCCTCTCGTCGGTGGCCCATGCGGACCGCGTCACGGCCCGCGCGGTGCGGCAACCTCTGCCCAGCCATCACGTCCGTGAATCACGTCGTCATGATGACCCGCGGTGTGTGCTGCCGCGACCGTATTTCCGGCGGCCCCGTACCGCCTCCCCCGTTTTCTTGTCGTTGCTGGTCGGAACAATCGGTTCAGCGCGCGCCGAACAGTTCCAGAAGCTCCGTCTTGCCGAACATGCGGGCCGTGTCGACGGCCGACGGCGTGCCCTTGGAAGGATCGGCGCCGCTCTCCAGGAGGGCCTTGATCACATCCGCCTCGCCCTTGAAGACGGCGCCCGCGAGCGGGGTCTGACCCCGGTCGTTGATCTGGTCGGCGGCGGCGCCGCGGGCGAGCAGCGCGCGCACCGCGTCGGCGTGGCCGTGGTACGCGGCGAGCATCACCAGGGAGTCGCCGCGGTCGTTGGTGAGGTTGGCGGGCACACCCGCGTCGACATACGCCACGAGCGCCTCGGTCTGCCCCTGCCGGGCCAGATCGAAGATCTTGGTCGCCAGCTCCACGACCTCGGGGTCGGGGGCTTCACTCATGGCCGGACCGCCTCTCCATGCTGATTGGGGACTGCTTGGCTCACTGGGGGACTGCTTCGTACGAGTGAATCGCCAGCGTACTGGCTCTCGGGGCACATGACCCGATGTGCCCGAGGTAAAGATCACCGACAGGCCCGGCGGGAGGCAACAGCCCTGGTCAATGGGGCCGTGGCCGTCTCCTCCGGGTGGGCGAAATTCACCGCTTTTCACCCGGTTGCACCTTTAATCGTATGGATACATGCTGTGATCCTGGAAGAACTCATGGTGACTGTCCCCCACCTTCGACACCAGGAGGCCCCAAATGATCCTCTCCCTCTCAGGCGTGCTGCTGCTCGGCATCGTCGTCTTCCTGTTCTTCCGCAAGGACGGACTGAAGGGCTCGCACGCCACGGTGTCGGCCCTGTTCGGTTTCTACCTGTCGACCACAGGCATCGCCCCGAGCATCAAAGCCGGGGGAGAGAGCCTCGCCAGCCTCCTCGGCGGCATCAAGTTCTGACCCGGCCCGCACCGCCCGCACGCACGATCAGGAGTCAGCAGTGGCCCGGCGCCCTCTCCCCCGCATCCTGAGCAAGGACAGCGCCCAGATCGCCCGGACGCAGCTCGCCCGGAGCAGGGAACTGGCCCGGACGGCGGCCGACAGCGCCACCGACGTCCTCCACCCGCTGATCACCGTCACGCGCGGGCTGCGCGTGCTGGCCTCGGCCGGCCGTCGCAGGTGGGCGGACACGCCCAAGGACAGGCGCGGGCCGCTGCTGTTCCTCGCGGCCTCCGCGATGATGGTCGTGGCCCTGATGCCGTACGGGCCGCTGCTCGCCGTCGTCACCGTGATGGCGGCGGCGGCCTGGCAGGGCCGCGACCGCACGCCGTCGGCGCCCGACGGCCCCGACGCCGCCCGGACCGAACGCCTCACGGCGCTCTACGAGGCCCTGGTGCCGTACTTCTCCGGTGCCGACGACCCGGCGCCGCTGTACGCGCACGGCGGGGAGTGGGAGAAGGCCTTCAAGGAGCACGAGTTCGACGCCGCCGGCCGCGTCGACCACCTGGTGATCCGCTATCCCGCCTACTTCCCGGACGGCGAGCCCGAGGCCCGCGCGCGGGTCGAGCAGCTGCTCACCGTCAAGGCCGGGCGGAGCCGCGAGTACCACTTCGACTGGGACGAGGAGGGCAACCGGCTCACCGTCACCGCGCTCGCCCCGCTGCCCGCCGACATCCCCGCCCAGCCCTTCGTCACCGCGCCCGGCGAGACCGTCCTCGGCTACACCGACCCCAGCGAGGTCCAGCGCACGCTTCCCCTCTCCTACGGAGAGGAACGGGTCGACGTCCCGCCGGTCGTCTGGCGCACCGGCATCCGCTCCACCGAGCCGCACCTGCTGGCCGTCGGCCACCCCGGCAGCGGCACCTCCACCCTGCTGCGCTCCGTCGCCCTCCAGGCCCTGCGCCACGGCGACGTGCTGATCGTCGACGGCGGCGGCACCGGCGAGTACGCCTGCCTGACCGGCCGGGACGGCGTCCTGGCCGTGGAGTGCGCGCTCGCCGGGGCGCTGGCCAGCCTGGAGTGGGCCGCGCGGGAGACCGAGCGGCGGCTCATCGCGGTCAACCTGGCCCGGCAGGCGGGCGAGCCGCCGCCCGAGGACACCCGGCGCCCGCTGTGGCTCCTGCTGGACCGGCCCGCCGTCTTCACGCACCTCGCGGCGGCCGACGGCCGCAAGGACCCGCAGGCGCTGCTCCAGGTGCCGCTGCGGCACGGCCGCGCGGCGAACGTGACCGTCGTCGTCGCCGAGCAGTTCGACAGCGCGGAGACGCTCGGCGACGCGGTACGGCAGCACACACGCGCGCGGGTCGTGCTGGGGGCCGCGGCGCCGCGGCAGGTGGAGGCGGTGCTCGGGGCGGTGCCGCACACCACGCCGCCGGCGCACGTGCCGCCCGGGCGGGGGTACGCGCGGCTGGGCTCGGGCCCGGTGCACCGGCTCCAGGTACCGCGGACGCCCGACCCCTACGACGACGCCACGAGCGACGCCGACCGGCAGGCGGTGCTGGACCTGCTGCCCGCGCGGCCCACCGCGGTCGCGACCGGGCCGGCGGACCTCTCGAAGACCACGCCGGCGAAGACACCGGTACCGGCGGAAGCCCTGGCCGCGGAGTCCTGACCGGCGCCCGCGGTCGCCACAGCGGTCACCAGCGCCCGGGCCGTCCTACGCCACGAACGTGCGCGGCGACTCCGTCCCGCCCGTCATGCCCGACTCCACCAAGCGCGCCGCCGCGGCCAGCCGGGCCGCCGCCTCGTCCGCCACCGCTCCCCCGACGGTGAACGGCAGCCGCAGATAGCCCTCGAACGCGCCGTCGACCCCGAAGCGCGGCCCCGAAGGCACGCGGACGCCCGTCCGCTCGCCGGCCTCCGCGATCCGGGACCCGGACAGACCGCCGGCGCGCACCCAGAGCGTCAGCCCCCCGCGCGGCACCTCGAACTCCCAGTCGGGCAGCTCGCGGCGCACCGCCGCCACCAGGGCGTCCCGGTTCTCCCGGGCCTGCGCGCGGCGCAGCTCCACCGCCTGCTCCCACCCGCCGGTGCTGAACAGCCAGTTCACGGCGAGCTGCTCCAGCACCGGCGTCCCGAGGTCGGCATACGCCCGCGCGGCGACCAGGCTGCGGACGACGTCCGGCGCCGCGCGCACCCAGCCGATCCGCATCCCCGCCCAGAACGCCTTGCTGGCCGAGCCGACCGTGATCACCGTGGAGCCGGCCGGGTCGAAGCCGCACACCGGCCGGGGCATGCCGCCGTCCCGCACGTCCTCGTCGAGCCACAGCTCGCTCATCGTCTCGTCGGCGACCAGCACCGTGCCGGCCGAGCGCGCCGCGTCCACCAGCCGGCGCCGCTGGTCCTCGTCGGCGAGCGCCCCGGTGGGATTGTGGAAGTCGGCGACCACGTAGGCGATGCGCGGCGCGGCCTCGCGCAGGACCTGACGCCAGCGGTCCACGTCCCAGCCGGACAGTCCCTCGGCCATCGCGACCGGGACCAGCCGGGCGCCCGCCTCGCGCATCAGCTGGAGGATGTTGGCGTAGGACGGCGACTCGACGGCGATACGTTCGCCACGGCCCCCGAAGAGATGGCAGATCGCGTCGATGGCGCCCATCGCACCGGTCGTCACCATGATCTGCTCCGGCATGGTGGGGATCCCGCGCGCGGTGTAGCGTTCGGCGATCATCGAGCGCAGCGCGGGCAGCCCGGCCGGATAGTCGCCGTGGGTGTGGGCGTACGGCGGCAGTTCCTCCAGGGCGCCCCGCACGGCCCGGGTGAGCCACGGCTCGGGCGCCGGGAGCGAGGCGCAGCCCAGGTCGATCATCGAGCCGAGGGATTCCGGGGGCAGCGGCTCCAGGCCGCGCGCGGGGATCGGGTTGCCGGCCGGGACGGCGGTCCAGCTGCCGGCTCCGCGCCGAGACTCCAGGAAGCCCTCGCCGCGCAGCGCCTCGTAGGCCGCCGCGACGGTGGTGCGGCTGACGGCGAGCGCCAGGGCCAGCTCGCGTTCCGCGGGCAGGCGCGCGGCCACCGGGACGCGGCCCTCCAGGACGAGCAGCCGGATGCCGTCGGCGAGGGCGCGGTAGGCGGGGGGACGGCGGGTGCCGGGGCCGGCCGGGCGGTCCTGCTGGGAGGTGAGGAGCCGGGCGAGCTGCGACGCCCCCACCGCCGAGGTCCACTGCGCCATGAGATCAGTCCACCTTCCCCGGATTGGCCATGGATGGCGATTATCACCAAGCCACAGAGTGACATGTGTCAGGCCACCGCCACCACTCAGGGGGTATTTCCATGTCCACTGTCGGCTCCGGGTCCACGGCGTCCACCGCCGGCGCCCCCGCGCCCGGCCGGCGACTCGGCCGGCGCCTGGTCCAGCTCTACGCCGGACTCGCGCTCTACGGCGCGAGTTCCGCGCTGCTCGTGGCGGCCGGGCTGGGCCTGGAGCCCTGGAACGTGCTGCACCAGGGACTCGCGGAGCTGACCGGGCTCAGCATCGGGGTCCTGTCGATCATCGTGGGGGCGGCCGTGCTGCTGCTGTGGGTCCCGCTGCGGCAGCGGCCCGGGCTGGGCACGGTCTCCAATGTCTTCGTGGTCGGTCTGGCGTTGGACGGCACCCTCGCGCTGCTGCCGGACGTCCACTCCCTCGCCGCCCGCGTCCCCCTGCTCCTCGCCGGCGTCGTGCTCAACGGCATGGCGACCGGCCTCTACATCGCGGCGCGCTTCGGTCCGGGCCCGCGCGACGGGCTGATGACCGGGCTGCACCGGCGCACCGGCCGGTCGATCCGGCTGATGCGGACGGCGGTGGAGGTGGCGGTGGTGGCGACCGGGTTCGTGCTGGGCGGCACCATCGGGGTGGGCACCGTGCTGTATGCCGTGTCCATCGGCCCGCTGGCACAGCTGTTCCTGCGGATGTTCGCCGTCCCGGCGGCACCGGCGGGCAGCACGGTCGTCGCCGCCGGGACACCCGAACGGGCGATACTGCGTCCGTGACCTGGACGACGCCTCCGCCGCGCCACCCGTACCTGGACCACCCGGGGCCGATCGCCTTCGCCCACCGGGGCGGCGCGGCCGACGGCCTGGAGAACACCGTGGCGCAGTTCCGGCGCGCGGTGGAGCTGGGCTACCGGTACATCGAGACCGACGTGCACGCCACGGCGGACGGCCGGCTCGTCGCCTTCCACGACGCCACGCTGGACCGGGTCACCGACGGCGCCGGCCGGATCGCCGACCTGCCGTGGGCGGAGGTGCGGCAGGCGCGCGTGGCGGGCCGGGAACCGGTGCCGCTGTTCGAGGAACTGCTGGAGACCTTTCCCGGAGTGCGCTGGAACATCGGCGTCAAGGCGGAGCCGGCGCTGCGGCCCCTGCTGGCGCTCCTCGAGCGCGCGAACGCCTGGGACCGGGTCTGCGTGGGCTCCTTCTCCGAGGCGCGGGTGCTGCGCGCGCAGCGGCTGGCCGGGCCCGGGCTCGCCACCTCGTTCGGCACGCGCGGTGTGCTGGGCCTGAGGCTGCGCTCCTGGGGGCTGCCCGCGGCGGTGCGGCGGTCGGCCGTGGCCGCGCAGGTGCCCGAGGCCCGGTCGGGCGTGCCCGTGGTCGACCACCGCTTCGTCCGCGCCGCCCACGCGCTCGGGCTCCAGGTGCACGTCTGGACCGTCAACGAGGCGGAGCGGATGCACCGGCTTCTGGACCTCGGCGTGGACGGCATCATGACGGACCGCATCGACATCCTGCGCGAAGTGATGGAAAAGCGCGGCGTCTGGGCCTGACCGCCCGGGAGAGATCCGGATACGATTTCGCACTCGGCGCGAAAGAGCGGTAGTGTACGCGTTTGGCCTGCAAGGCGTACCGTTACTGCGCGTCAAAGATGCCGAAACGCTGGGTGACATCTTCTAGCAGATGTGACAAACCGGGCGCCTGTGGGTAGAACAAGGGGCGGCTACGACGGCGACGCATGACCCGGAACGGGAATCTTTACCGCCGACCGGACGTTGACCGGATGACGACGACAGCGACACCTGTCCTGTGGGCGACAAGCCCGGGAGGCACGATTCATGAGTGAGCGAGCTCTTCGCGGTACGCGCCTCGTGGTGACCAGCTACGAGACGGACCGCGGCATCGACCTGGCCCCGCGCCAGGCCGTGGAGTACGCATGCGAGAAGGGGCACCGCTTCGAGATGCCCTTCTCGGTGGAGGCGGAGATCCCGCCGGAGTGGGAGTGCAAGGTCTGCGGTGCCCAGGCACTCCTGGTGGACGGCGACGGCCCTGAGGAGAAGAAGGCCAAGCCCGCGCGCACCCATTGGGACATGCTGATGGAGCGGCGCACCCGCGAGGAACTCGAAGAGGTCCTCGAGGAGCGTCTGGCGGTGCTGCGTTCGGGCGCGATGAACATCGCGGTCCACCCCAGGGACAGCCGCAAGAGCGCCTAGTCCCCGCGCGGGGCTCGGCCGATTCACAGCGCGACACAACGACCGCGGGCGCCGTACATGAAGATCATGTACGGCGCCCGCGGTCGTTGTGCGTACACCCGTGCGGAAGCGGTCCGCCCGGACGGGACCGCTCAGCGGGTCAGCGGCGGGCGGGGGCCCCGCGACGCGTCGTACGGCGCGTCGTCCCTGATGACCTCGCCCGGCACCACCTTGCCGTCGGGACGGTGCATGCGGGCCTGCTGGAACACGTCTCCCAGGCTGCCCGGAGCGACCCGGCGCAGGCTCTTCTCCAGAGCGTTCTCCGCGAGACGGCTCACCGCCCGCTGGACCGGCGGCAGCAGCAGGAGCAGGCCCGCCGCGTCCGAGACCAGGCCCGGGATGATCAGCAGCAGACCGCCGAGCATCATCAGGCCGTTGCCGCCGCCGCGCGCCGGCGAGCCGCCCTGGCGCACGGCCTCGTTCAGGCTCGCGAAGGCGCGGCGGCCCGCCCGCTTGATGACGGCGGCGCCGGCCACGAGGCCCGCGACGAGCAGCAGGAACACCGTCGGACCGCCGGCCGCGCCCGCGACCAGGGTCAGCAGCCAGATCTCCAGCACCAGCCACGCGGCGATGCCGAGCGGCAGATACCTGCGCAGCCGGGAGCGGCGGCGGGCGGTGTGCGGGGAGGTCGGAACGCCAGTCGTCATACCCCCAGTGTGCCTGGGCGGGGCTCAGCACCGGATAAGGGAGCGACCGGCCGCGGCCGTGGCCGGTGTGCTAGGCGGGCCGGTCCTTGCCGGTGAACCGGCCGATGCGGTCCCCGACGCCCCAGGCGGTGACCCGCCACAGCGCCTCGACCACGATGTCCCGGCTCATCTTGGAGTCGCCCAGCGCGCGCTCGACGAAGGTGATGGGGACCTCGACGACGTGGTAGCCGGCCTTGATCGCGCGGCGGGCCAGGTCGACCTGGAAGCAGTAGCCCTGCGAGGCGACCTCGCCCAGGCCCAGGCCCTCCAGCGTCTCCCGGCGGAAGGCCCGGAAGCCGCCCGTCACGTCCCGGATCGGCACGTCGAGCATGAGGCGCGAGTAGGTGGACCCGCCCCGCGAGAGGAACTCGCGGGACTTGGGCCAGTTCACCACCCGGCCGCCGGGCACCCAGCGGGAGCCGAGGACCAGGTCGGCGCCCTTGAGGGCGGTGAGCAGCCGGGGCAGTTCCTCGGGCTGGTGGGAGCCGTCGGCGTCCATCTCGATCAGCACGCCGTAGTCGTGTTCCAGGCCCCAGCGGAAGCCCGCCAGATAGGCGGCGCCGAGGCCCTCCTTGCCCTTGCGGTGCAGCACCCGGACGTGCTCGTCCGCGGCGGCCAGTTCGTCGGCGAGCTTGCCGGTGCCGTCGGGGCTGTTGTCGTCCGCGATCAGTACGTGCGCCTCGGGGACGGCCTTGCGTACCCGGCCGACGATGGACTTGATGTTCTCCGCCTCGTTGTAGGTCGGGATGATCACCAAGGCCGTGCCGAGCGGACCGAACTGCCTCCCCTGGGCCTTGGCCGCGAGGGTCCCGTCGCCGTCGTTCACTGCTGCCCCTTCATGTCGTACGCAGGGGTCCACCATAGTGGCCGCGGCCTGGGAAGACGCGACGGCACGGGCATCATGTGGTGTCGAATGCCCGGGAGCGGGGTAAGAGTGACGGTTTCCGGCACCTTCCCGCCACGCGCCGAGTGGCTTTCCGCCACTACGGGCGGGGGCCCGGCGCCCTTCGGGCCGACCTGGGACCCGCTGGCTGCGGATCTGCCGAGAGCCGTTGTCTAGGGAGCGCCCGGGCCCCACCCGGGTCACACCGGCCGGCCGTCCGGGACGTTCCCTCGCCGGCGCGGGCGCTGGGCCCGGCTCCCGGTGACGGTGCCCCGGCGCGGCACGCCGTCCCCGGCCCAGCGACGCTGCGACGAGCCCTGCGAACCGCCCCGGCCGGGCGTGCCGGTGGTGGACCCGGCCGAACCTACCGGCCCCCGGCCGCCGACTGTCAACAGCCCTCTGAGCTGGGACGACGGCTCCGACTCGGCGAGCGGCGGGGAGGATGCGCAGGTGGGGCGGCGGGGCCGCGGCGACCGGCCGCGGCCCCGCCGCCCCGGGAGATCACTCGCCCGGCCGTACGAACACCGTCCGTCCGCCCACCACGGTGCGCAGACAGACCGGCAGGTCCCGGCCCGGGGTCAGGTCGGGCAGGCCGGGGGTGCCGGAGCGCGGGTCGGTGGACCAGCGGGCCACCCGGTCGTCGGGGGCCTGCACCACGAGCCGGTCCGTGCGCCAGACGGCGTAGTCGGCGGGGGCGCCGGGGACCAGGACGCCCGCGTCGTCCCGGCCGACGGCCCGCCAGCCGCCGCGGGTGTGCGCGGTGAACGCGGCCCGGACCGAGATCCGGTGCTCCGGCGTGCGGTGGAAGGCGGCGGCGCGGACCGTGCCCCACGGGTCGAGCGGGGTGACCGGGCTGTCCGAGCCGAACGCCAGCGGTACGCCGGCCCGCAGCAGCGCGGCGAACGGGTTGAGGGTGCGGGCCCGCTCGGCGCCCAGACGCCGCGCGTACATGCCGTCCTCACCGCCCCACAGCGCGTCGAAGGCGGGCTGGACGGAGGCGATCAGGCCCAGCTCGGCGAAGCCGGCGACGGTCTCGGGGCTCAGCATCTCGGCGTGCTCGACACGGTGCCGGGCGGCACGGACCCGGGCGAGGCCCACTTTCTCGGCGGCGGCGCGCACGCCCTTCACGACGGCGGCCACGGCGGCGTCGCCGATGGCGTGGAAGCCGGCCTGGAGGCCCGCCTCGGTGCAGGCCACCACGTGGCCGGCGACGGCGTCGGCGTCCAGGTAGGCGGTGCCGGTGTGGGCGGCGTCGGCGTACGGCTCGTGCAGGCAGGCGGTGTGCGAACCGAGGGCGCCGTCGGCGAACAGGTCGCCCGCCGCGCCGGCCGCGCCCAGCTCACGGGCCTTGGCGGTGTCCCGCTCGGCCCAGTAGCCGACCACGCGGGGACCCGGCGTCCCGGCGGCGAGCCGCAGCAGACCGGTGAAGTCGTCCTCGGAGGAGATCTGGGGGCCGCCGCACTCGTGCACGGTGCCGATGCCGAGGGAGGCGGCGTGCGCCAGCGCGGCGCGCTGGGCCTCCTCGCGCTGGGCGGGAGTGATGGCGCCGAGGGCGGCCTCCCGTACGACGTGGTGGGCGTCCCGGGTGAGCGGGGCGTCGTCGCGGGGCACGCCGGCGGGGACCAGGTCCAGCAGGGCGGTGCTGACGACCGCCGAGTGCACGTCGATGCGGGACAGGTACAGCGGGCGCCCGCCGGTGGCCTCGTCCAGCTCCGCGCGGGCCGGCGGCCGGCCGCCGGGCCAGCGGGCGGCGTCCCAGCCGTGGCCCAGCAGGACCCGGTCGCCGGGGCGGGCGGCGGCGAACTCGCGGATGCGCGCGAGAGCCGCCTCCAGCGAGGGCGCGTCGGAGAGGTCCAGGCCGGTCAGGGCGAGACCCGTGGCGGTGGTGTGCACATGGGAGTCGGTGAAGGCCGGGGTGACCAGGGCGCCGTCGAGGTCGACCACCTCGTCGACGCCGTCGGCGAAGGCGTCGGCGGCGCCCTCGGAGCCGACCCAGGCGACATGGCCCGCCTCGACGACCATCGCCGTCGCGAAGGGGTCGGCGGGGCTGTGCACCTCGCCGCGGCGGAGCAGGACGGTCTTGGGAGGCTCGGCGGTGCGGTTGCTCATAGCCGACAGTTTCTCCCGGCGCCGGAGGCGGGCCGCACCGGGGGCGCGTCGGCAGCGCGTCCGGAGGCGACCGCGGCGCGGGCCGTCGTGCCGTCGTCAGATCTTCGGCGGACGTGCCTCGTACGGCGTCGACAGGACCACCGTCGTCCGCGTCGACACCCCCGCCAGCGACCGCAGCCGGGCCAGGAGTTCCTCCAGTTCGTGCGGGGTGGCCACGCGCACCTTGAGGATGTAGTTCTCGTCGCCGGCCACGCTGTGGCACGCCTCGATCTCCGGGACACCGGCGAGGCGGTCCGCGATGTCGTCGGGGGCGCTGGGGTCGAACGGTTTCACCGAGATGAACGCGGTCAGCGGCAGCCCGACGGCCTCGGGGTCGACGACCGCGGCGTAGCCGCGGATGACGCCACGCTGTTCCAGCCTGCGCACCCGCTGGTGCACGGCCGACGTGGACAGGCCCGTGGCCTTGCCCAGGTCGGTGTAGCTCATCCGCCCGTCCGTGACGAGCAGCTGCACGATCTGACGGTCCAGCTCCTCCATGCCGCCACAACCTACAGTGCGCTTGATCTCCACGGATACCTCGCAGACGCAGGTCATGCCCCGTCCCCCGGAAAACGCGCCGGGACGGGCATCTGCGCGCGGCATGTGACGAATGCCACACGACATGGGCGGGCTCCGTGATGTTCTCGTGATTACCGCGGAGGGCTGACGGGAAGTGCTTGCTGTGGTCGAGGCCGCAGTGCCTTCACGGCCCAGCCTTAGGGGGAGAATCCCATGCAGAGTACCCATCGCCCTGGTCGATCCGCGTCCGCGCGGCCCCAGCCGGTCGCCGAGCCCGAGCCGGAGGGCGTCGAACCCGACGCCTACGACGAGGAACTGGACGCCTACGACACCTTCGAGATGTACCGGGTGATCTGCCCGGACTGCGCGCAGCCGATCGCGCTGCTGGCGGACGAGGAGTTCCTGCCGGAGCACGCGTTGTGCGCCTCGCCGTGGAACCCGTTCGGGCTCACGGTGTGCGCGGGCACGGGCCGGCCGGCGGCCGACGCCCGCCCCGCGGACGAGTCCGCCGAGCCGCAGGAGCAGGACACCGCGCTGCTGCTCACGCTCCCCCAGGGTCTGAACTGGCGGACGCAGCCCTTCTCGCACGTCGGCGGCCCGGGCTCGCGCCCGATGCGCGTGCCGGAGATGCGCCGCCAGGCCGCCTGAGCCGGCCCACCCCTGCCCGTATCCGCCCCGCACCATGGCGCGCAGGCCGCCGTGGTGCGGCATCGGCGTGCCCGGGCCCGCCGCGACGCGGCGCCTCCGGCGCACTCCCGGCGACAGGCCGGGCACCGCAAGGGTCCGCCGGGAGAGGCGGGCGGACGAGACCATGTTTCACCCGGGTGCGAACCGGCCGGTGGCGGCCACGGCCTTCCGCGCCCGCCCCGCCGGCCGTGGCCCGTGCGGTGGGGAACGCCGCGCCGGGCGACGGCAGTTGGCCGCGCGGCCGGGCCGGTGGCCCGGCCGCCGGCGCTTCCAGGCGCTCGCGTCCGGTGTCCTTCGCCGCGCGCGGCCGGCCGCTCCGGTGGACTGACGCTCGATTCCGCCGGGGGGTGACCTGCCGGCCGTCGGCGCGTTGGCCGGGTATGACCCCCATGTACCCGGCGACCGGGCGTCAGCGCCACTTCTTCGTTCCCCGCCCGGCTCACACGCTCGCACCGTCCCCGTCCCCGGATCCGCCGATCTACCGGGATCTGGTGCGGGCCTGGGCCGACCGGGGCCGCACCGTGCCGGGCCGCCACGACCCGGAGTGGGCCAGGCTGGCGGCTCCGGCGGTCCTCACGGGCCGGTTCAGCGACCTTCCGGGCCCGCCACGTGACGGGCGATGACCATCCGCTGGATCTGGTTGGTGCCCTCGACGATCTGCAGGACCTTGGCCTCGCGCATATAGCGTTCGGCCGGGAAGTCGGCGGTGTAGCCGTAACCGCCGAGGATCTGCACCGCGTCCGTGGTGACCTTCATGGCGGTGTCGGTGCAGTGCAGCTTGGCCATGGCGGCCTGCTTGGCGAACGGCCGGCCCGCGTCCCGCAGCCGGGCGGCGGCGAGGTACAGCGCGCGGCCCGCCTCGATCTGGGTGGCCATGTCGGCGAGCATGAAGCGCAGGCCCTGGAAGTCGGCGACGGGCCGGCCGAACTGGCGGCGCTGGACGGCGTAGCGGACCGCCTCGTCCAGGGCGGCCTGGGCGAGGCCGACGGCGCAGGCCGCGATGCCGAGCCGGCCGGAGTCGAGCGCCGAGAGCGCGATGGAGAAGCCCTGGCCCTCCTCGCCGATCCGCCTGGCGTCCGGGACGCGGACGCCGTCGAGGTGGACCTGGGCGGTGGGCGAGCCCTTCAGGCCCATCTTCCGCTCGGGTGCCGCGCCGCTCAGGCCGGGCGCGTCGCCGGGCACGAGGAAGGCGGTGATGCCGCGCGGGCCGTCCTCGCCGGTGCGGGCCATCACGGTGTAGAAGTCGGCGATGCCGCCGTGGGTGATCCAGGCCTTGGTCCCGTCGATCACCCACTCTCCCCCGCCCTCGCGGACGGCCTTGGTGCGCAGGGAGGCGGCGTCGGAGCCGGAGGACGGCTCGGACAGGCAGTAGGCGCCGAGCAGGCCGCCGCCCAGCATCGCGGGCAGGTGCTCGACCTGCTGTTGCTTGCTGCCGTAGGTGGCGAGCGCGTAGGACGCGAGCGTGTGCACGCTGACGCCGAGGCCGACGGTGAGCCGGGCCGTGGCCAGCTCCTCCAGCACCTGGAGGTAGACCTCGTACGGCTGGTCGCCGCCGCCGTACTCGGCGGGGTAGGGCAGGCCGAGCAGGCCGGACTCGGAGAGCAGGGTGAAGACCTCGCGCGGGAAGCGTCCGGCGTCCTCCTCCTCGGCGGCCTTCGGCGCGATCTCGCGCTGGGCGATCTCCCGGACGAGGGCGAGCAGATCCCTCGCCTCTTCCGTGGGCAGTTGACGCTCCACCGGCTGCGGTTCGCGGTCGGGCATGGCGTCGGGCTCCTCCCTGTTCGGACACCGGCGGAACGGCCCGTGGTGGGGGCGGCTCCGCCTGATCGTTCCGCTGTGCCGAGGCGCCCGCTCCCGGGTCTCGGAAGCTGCTGACCAGCGGCATGCGCTGTGAGTATGCCCGATCGCCGACCTCCCGTCACCAGTTAACGACCGCTCACTTCAGGATTCCGTGCGGGCTTCACTCGTCGGTGAAATTGGTCCGAACCATTGACCTACTGGTCTAGTCCTCCTACTGTGCAGGCCACGCCTTACCGCGTTCATGCCAATCGGCGCGCTTTCCCCTCCCCCACGAGGAGACACCCGATGCACTCTCCCCACCGCTCCCTCGTCCGGACGCTCCTGTCGGCCGCGTGTACCGCCGTCCTCGGCGCCGGTCTGCTGGCCGGCACGGGCACCGCCACCGCGGCGGCCCCGAGCGCCCCCGAGGCCACGGCCGGTTCCAAGGTCGTCGGCTACTTCACCGAATGGGGCACCTACGACCGCAAGTACTACGTCAAGAACATCGAGACCTCGGGCTCCGCGGCCAAGCTGACCCACATCAACTACGCCTTCGGCAACGTCAGCGGCGGCAAGTGCGCCATGGGCGACGCCTACGCGGCCACCGACCGGGCCTACACCGCGGCCGAGTCCGTGGACGGCGTCGCCGACACCTGGGACCAGCCGCTGCGCGGCAACTTCAACCAGTTGCTGAAGCTGAAGAAGAAGCACCCGGGACTGAAGGTCCTGTGGTCCTTCGGCGGCTGGACCTGGTCGAGCGGCTTCGGCGAGGCCGCGAAGAACCCGGCCGCCTTCGCCCAGTCCTGCTACGACCTGGTGAAGAACTCCAAGTGGGCGGGTGTCTTCGACGGCATCGACATCGACTGGGAGTACCCGAACGCGTGCGGCAACACCTGTGACACCAGCGGGCGGGACGCGTTCCGCAACCTGATGGCCGCGCTGCGCGCGAAGTTCGGCTCCGGGAACCTGCTCACCGCGGCGATCACCGCGGACGCCACCAGCGGCGGCAAGATCGACGCGGCGGACTACGCCGGCGCCGCCCAGTACGTCGACTGGTACAACCCGATGACCTACGACTACTTCGGCGCCTGGGACGCGAAGGGCCCGACCGCCCCGCACTCCCCGCTGAACTCCTACTCGGGCATCCCGAAGGCGGACTACTACACCTCCGCGACCATCGCCAAGCTCAGGGGCCTCGGCGTCCCGGCCTCCAAGCTGCTGCTCGGCCTCGGCTTCTACGGCCGCGGCTGGACCGGCGTCACCCAGGCGGCGCCCGGCGGCACGGCCACGGGTCCGGCGGCCGGCACGTACGAGCAGGGCATCGACGACTACAAGGTGCTCAAGACCAAGTGCCCGGCGACCGGCACGGTGGCCGGCACGGCCTACGCCAAGTGCGGCAGCGACTGGTGGAGTTACGACACCCCGGCGACCGTCGCCACGAAGATGACGTACAAGAACCAGCAGGGTCTCGGCGGCACCTTCTTCTGGGAGCTGAGCGGCGACACCGCGAACGGTGAGCTGATCAAGGCGATCAACTAGCCGCGCCGGCCCTCCGCCCGCACCCTCGCCCGCCCGTCGGCCGTCCCGGCGGGCGGGCGTCGGTTCAGAGCAGTCCGAGCCGGGTCACGAGCATCGCGAACACCGCGACGAGCACCCAGCCCATGACGTGCTCGACGAGGTTCGGGCCGTCTTCCTGGGGGCCGCCGGTGACGGCGCGGGGGGCGGTGGCCGGGTGTGCGGTCATGGTGTTCACTCACAGACATCGGACGAATACGGCTGATTCCCCCACCCTGACGTCCACCATGCCACCCGCGACGGCATTCGCGACGATGAGCTTGGTCACAGCCTCCTCAGCGCACCCCCACGAGCGCGAGCGCCCGGCGCTGGTGCGGGGTCGGATGCGCCGGGAAGTACAGGTAGCAGACTCCTCCGGTCCCGGAGGCGATCTTGCCGGAGGCGTTGTAGCGCTTGGTGCGCAGCCAGATGTTCTCCCATTCGCGGCGTTTGTAGACGCGCCGTACCGCCTCGTCGGTCGGTGAGGCCGGGTCGTTGGCGATGACGTCGCCGTCGGCCGTGAAGCCGATGACGGTCATCAGGTGACCGGCGGTGCCGTAACCGGCCCCGGTCAGCTCGCTCTTCAGGAACGACTGGGAGGTGATGGCCGGGATGCCGGCCGCGATCAGCGTCTCCAGTTCGGTGAGGGAGGAGAGCCTGGTGACCACGCCTTGCAGGCCCCCGAACGTCGCCGCGTAGGCGGCGTTGAAGGGCCAGTTGCCGCAGCCCGCGTACTGGTGGTCGTAGGTGAAGCGGGCCGCGTGGCAGACCTGCGGGTCGGCGTAGGACGGGTCGACCCAGGACAGCTGCTCGGGAGTGAGCCGGCCGCCCCAGTACTCGATGATCATCTGCGAGGAGGTCGGGCTGCACCAGGCCTCGCCGCCGTTGTCGTACTCCGGGTACTGGCCCTTGTGGATCTCCTGCGAGTAGCGCGGGACGGCCAGTTCCTGGGCGAGGCCGGGCGTGGAGGCCGGGACGGTGAAGCGGTCGGGAATGTCGGAGCCCATCGCGCCCAGCCGCCACACGGTCGGCGTCAGCCGCGTGCCGGGCCTGCGGTAGAGGGTCAGGCGCAGCCGGTACGACGCAAGGCGCAGGCCGCCGCTCGGGTCGTCGATGGCGAAGGTGTCGGTCCAGACGGTGCTCCTGCCGTCGGTCTGGCCGTCCACCGAGGTCCGCTTGATGTCCTGGTCGCCGGACGCCCAGCGGCCCATCACGTACCAGGGTGTGTCGGTGCCGTCGGAGTACGTGCCGCCCAGCTCGACCTGGAGCCAGGTGCCGTCGGGAGTGTGCGCGTTCCAGGAGGCGACGACCTCGGTCGCGGGCACGGGGAGCCGGTGCGCCGGACCGGTCCAGGTGGCGTACTCCCAGGCGGCGGTGGTGCCGGTGTGCGGGTCGGGATAGTCGGTGCGGCCGGCCGGGGCGCCGATCACCACGCCGGGCCGGTGTCCGGCGACGGCCCGGGTGCCCTCGGCCGTCCCCGAGCGCCAGTCGCGGTACGTCGTCCAGGCGTGGTAGTCGATCGGGCGGGCCGGGGCGGGGTCGTCGGCGCCGGACGCGGTGCGCGGCGCGGCGGCGGCGACGGGGGCCGCGGTGCCGGTCACCGCCGCGGCGACGGCCACCGCCAGGACGGTTCTGCGGGACGGCTCTTGGGCTTGGCTCATGGGCGCGACGACCCCCGGGGTGTCCGAGTCGGGCTGGTCCGGTGCGGTAACTATGGAGCAGGCCGAATCGCGCTGCCAGCACTTCGGCGCATGCCGCGCCACGAATATTGGTCTGGGCCACTGGCGGCGCCCGGGAGAGGCGCGGGACCGGGCCGGCGCGCGGTTTCGCCGCGTGCGCTCGGCCGGCCCCCGCGCACTCCGTCCCGTGAAGAGGTCAGACCAGGTCCATCGCGGCGACCTCGTCGGGCCGGCCGTAGCTCACCGGCCCCTGGAAGCGGCGGCGGGCCGTGGCGAACCACCACACCGTGGCGATCAGCAGGACGGCGGCGAGCGCGATCGGCGCGTAGTTGAAGGAGTCGACGGTGATCGGCGAGGCCTGCGGGAGCATGAACAGGACGCTGCTCAGCACGATCCACACCACCGCCAGCCAGCCGATCGGCCGGCCCCAGCGGCCCAGGTGCCAGGGGCCGGGCTGGAAGGCGTCGCCGAGCCGCAGCCGCAGGAAGATCGGCACGGCGTAGGCGAGGAAGAGGCCGACCACGTTGACACTGACGATCGCGGTGAACGCCGTGTGCGACCACCAGCCGGGCACCACCAGCGCCAGCGAGCAGCCGACCGCGAGCCACACGGCCTTCACCGGCGTACGGGTGCGCAGCGAGACCGAGTGCCACCAGCGGGAGCCGGGCATGGCGCCGTCCCGGGAGAAGGCGAAGATCTGCCGGGTGTTGCTGGTGAGGTTGGCGAGACCGCAGAAGAGCATCGCGCCGATGACGATGAGGAGCAGGACCTTGGCGGTGCGCAGCCCGAGGCCGTCGATGAGGATCTGGATGGGCGGGGCGGCCGCGCCGGCGACCTTGGCGTAGTCGCCGATGCTGTAGACCAGTGCCAGCATCAGGACCAGGCCGGCGATCGCCGAACAGGCGATGGCGCGGGTGATGCCCTTCGGTGCGCTGACCGTCGCCTGGACGGTTTCCTCGGACATGTGGAAGCTGCCGTCGAACCCGGTGAAGGTCCAGCTGGTGACCAGCAGGCCGAGCATGCCGCCGTAAAGTCCGCTGGTGAAGCCGGTGTTGTTCTCGAAATGCGTGACAAAGGAGGCCGACTGGTGGTGGTCGGGCATCACGATCAGTGCGCCGACGATCACGACGAGTCCGATCAGCAGCCACCACACGGAAATGCGGTTCAGCAGGGCGACGAGCTGGACGGTGAAAGTGTTGGCGAGCCCTTGCAGGACGATGATCAGGGCCGTGATCAGCACGGTCTGGTGCGCGGTGGGCTGGTAGGAGGGCCACTGGAGCGCGATGAACACCTGGATGAAGGTGGCCGCGGCGTATCCGGTGGCGGCGGTGCCGCCGATCTGGCCCACGAAGTTCAGCCAGCCCGTGAACCAGGACCAGGCACCCTTGTGCCGCTTGGCGAGTTTACCGGCCGAGAAATAAAGGGCGCCGCTCGTGGGATAGGCGGAGGCGACCTCCGCCATGGCCGCGCCGATGAGCAGCACCATCACCGAGACGCCGATCCAGCCGAACACGAGAATCCGCGGGCCGCCCGCGTTCATACCGAATCCGAAGGACGAGAAAATACCCGAGAGGATATTGATGATGGTGAAAGAGATCGCGAAATTGTCGAACGCCTTGAAGCGCCGGGTCAGCTTGCGCGGATAACCCATCGCGTGCAGCGTCGCGTCGTCGTCGAGCACGACGGTGTCCGCGGCCCGGGTGCGGGCCCGGGAAGTCGACATCCGTTCCGACACGGATCGGCCTTTCTCTCGATGGAGACAAGGGGGACAGGAGGGGCGGACCAGGGGGTGGGGGAAACGAGCGCGATCAGCCCGGCCCGGGCACGGGCAGGCCGCAGGCGCGCCGGGCCCGGGAGAGCTGCTCGACGGGGTCGCCGAAGGCGCTCCACGGCATGCGGGAGGCGTACGGGCCCATCGCGGCGAAGACGGCCCGGGCCTCGAACTCGCGCTGGGCCATCACCAGCGCGTGCGCGAGGTAGGCCAGGTCGAGCACCGGGGTGAAGCGGTAACCGGACACCGTGGGCAGCCAGTTCTGGTAGATCGCCAGCGCCGTGGAGCGCCACTGGGGCTGTTCCCAGACCCGGTCGGCGAGCAGCTGGGTGGGGTTGTAGCTCTCCACCAGGGCCACCAGGGGCAGCAGCCGCAGCGCGGAGTCGGCCGGTGCCCGCTGGCTGAGGAAGGCGGCCACGTCCCAGGCGGCGGTGACCGAGCCACCGTGGCGGGTGAAGAAGCAGGACAGGAACCGGTGGTGGGCCTCGCGGTGCCAGGGGTCCAGGGACAGGATGTGCGCGAACAGCCGCCAGGGGCCGGGCGGGGAGGTGAGCAGGCCCTTGGGGGCCGGGTCGCGCAGCCGGTGCAGCCGGGCCATGGCGAGGCGCGCGACCCAGGGCGTGGGGTCGGCGGGGGCCGCCTCGGCGGCCCGGTCGCAGGCGGCGAGCGCTATCCGCTCCAACGCCTCGGCGCGTTCGTCGCGCGCGTCGGCGGCCCGCAGCGCGCGCTGCACGGCCACCCGCGCCCACATCAGCGCGGCCTCGGGGCTCGGCTCCTCGGCGAGCCAGCGCTCCGCCAGATCCGTGCCGGCCGCCTCGGAGGCGAGCACCAGGGAGCGGTGGGCGCGCAGCCCGAAGTCGGTCCGGGTGTCGGCGAGGGCCTCGTCGGCGGACCGGTAGCGCCCGGCGCGCACGTCGACGCAGACGCTCGCCAGGACCCGGTCGTCGGCCGCCGGATGCCACACATAGTGCCCTTCGAATAAGTCCGCGGCCATGTTCCCCCTGCCCGTCCGGCGTGCGGCGCATCACGTTGCGCAGGAGGCACCTTACTCAGCGTGGGGCACACCCGGAACGCCGAATTCGACATATCGGTCACCGGATTCGGATTGTTTATCGACGCCTTTGACTGGCTGCCGGCCGGTGATTCAAGGCGAGACTTTTCCCGGCCCGGCCCGGACGGCCCGCCGTCTCCCGCGGGCCGCCGGCCCCTCTCCCGGCCACCGCCCGGGTCCGCCACTAGACTGTTTCACGGGAAAACGGCCCACATCGCCTCACACCTCGAACCTCGAACCCCGGGAATCGCCATCCACGACCTCGCCGCCCGGCTGCGCGGGCTCCCGCCGTCCCTGGGACCGGTCCGGCTGATCGGCGTCGACGGGCACGCCGGATCGGGGAAGTCGACGTTCGCCGGACGGCTGGCGCGGGCGCTGGGCGGGGCCCCGGTGGTCCACCTCGACGACTTCGCCAGCCATGACCGGCTCTTCGCCTGGACCGGCCCGCTGATGACCCAGGTGATCGAACCGCTCGGGCGCGGCGAGAGCGGACACGTCACGCCGTACGACTGGCGGGCCCGCGCCTTCGGCGACCCCCGTCCGCTGCCGGCCGCGCCCGTGGTGCTGGTCGAGGGCGTCGGCGCCGGACGCCGGGCGCTGCGGCCCCATCTGGCCCGGCTGCTGTGGATGGAGCTGCCGCGGGAGGAGTCCTGGGCGCGGGGCCGGCGGCGGGACGGGACGGAGCAGCGGGAGTTCTGGGACGGATGGGTGGCGGCGGAACGCGCGCACTTCGTCACCGACCCCTCACGTCCGCACGCCGATCTCCTGATAGTCCAGCGATCCGGGGGGTACGAGGTGCTCCCGGGACCGGCCGCGCCCCCCGGATCAGCGCTCGATGTGACGCTCGGTGACGACTCCTCCGCGATGTGGTGAAGTTGTGAAGGCTCTTGCGGGAGAAGTTCTCCCAGTGCCTCAACTTCGCTTGACCGAGGGCCCGTACAGGACTTACGTTCTCAATGTGCGGCTTTCGGAGCCGCCCGCCGACACGAAGCCCCCGGTTGTTCCCCCGTGACCGGGGGCTTCGTTCTGCCCTCGGGACCCCGATTCCACGCGCCGGCGCACCGGCCCTCTCACCCTCGGTCACGAAACGCCGCGCGCCCCGTCTGCTCCCACCTCGCCGAACGCCCTGTGCGGCACCCTTCGGCAGGCACCCGCACCGCGGGTACGATGCCCTCGGTGCGACCTTCGAGCGGGAGCCTCGCGCACCTGCAACTCCGGTCCGCGGCACAGCGGTTCGACCGCGGCGGCCACCGGGCGACTGCCCGGTGGTGAACCACGGGGGCAAGGTCTGTGGGGGGACGGGATGGACTTCGGCACGCAGGGCCCCGAGGCGCCGGCCGACCTCGCCTGGCTGCGGGGCGTGGACGCCTACACGGTGGGCGCCTACCCGCAGGCGGAGGAGGAGTTCCGCACCGCGGTGCGGACGGACCCGGGCATGGCGGACGCCTGGCTCGGACTGCACGCGCTCCGGGTCGACACCACCACCGCGCTGCTGCGCATGTTCCGGCACCGCGACCGCTTCGGCGAGCAGCGCACCCGGCACCGCCGTTCCCTCAACTCCTGGTACTGGCTGGGCTGGTGGGTGCAGCCGGTGCTGGAGAGCCCGCGCGACCTGCTGCTGGCGCACGCCTCCCACTGGCTGGACGGCCGGCACGTGCCCGAGCTGGACCGGGCCCTGGCCGGGCTGCCGCCGGTCGACACCGACGCCCAGGTCCGCTTCCTGCACGCCTGCCGCGCCTATCTGGTCAAGGACTGGGAGCAGCTGGTCCGGCACACCGACCCGCTGCTGGACGACCCCCTGCTCGGCATCGAGGCCGGCCTCTTCGGCGGCATGGCCCGGGTCCGGCTGGAGATGTACGGCCAGGCCGAACCACTGCTGTCGGCGGCGCTGATGCGGTGCCGCAGCGAGCAGCCGCAGCGCAAGGAGCTGCGCTACTGGCTGGCGCGGGCGCACGAGGGGACGGGACGGTCGGCCGCCGCGCTCCCCCTGTACCGGGCGGTGCACCGGGTCGACCCGGCCTTCATGGACACCTCGGCCCGGCTCGCCGCGATCGCCGAGGGCGACGGGTACGACGAGACGGGCGACCTCGCCGCGATCACGCTGACCGGCGCGGGACAGGACGCGGTGGACGGCCCGGACGGGTTCGATCCGCTGTTCGGCATGGAGGGCCGCGATCTCAGGCTGCCGGAGCCCGAGCCGCCGACCGGTCCGCTGCCGTCGGTCGCCGATCCCTCCGTGCGGACCAGAACCGGCCCCGGCGGGACCGCCTCGCCGATCCCGGCCGGCCCGACCGACCCCGCGTTACTCGAGCAGGCGCTCGCCGAACTGGAGCGCATGGTGGGCCTGGAGCCGGTCAAGCGCCAGGTCAAGGCGCTGTCCGCGCAGCTGAACATGGCCCGGCTGCGGGCCGGTCAGGGACTTCCGGTGCAGCCGCCCAAGCGGCACTTCGTCTTCTCCGGCCCGTCCGGCACCGGCAAGACCACGGTCGCGCGCATCCTGGGCCGGGTGTTCTACGCCCTCGGCCTGCTCGGCGGCGACCACCTCGTGGAGGCCCAGCGGGCCGACCTGGTCGGCGAGTACCTGGGGCAGACGGCCGTGAAGGCCAACGAACTGATCGACTCCGCGATCGGCGGGGTGCTGTTCGTGGACGAGGCGTACTCGCTGTCCAACTCCGGGTACGGCAAGGGGGACGCGTACGGCGACGAGGCGCTCCAGGTGCTGCTGAAGCGGGCCGAGGACAACCGGGACCACCTGGTGGTGATCCTGGCCGGTTATCCGGAGGGCATGGACCGCCTGCTCGCCGCCAACCCCGGACTGTCCTCCCGCTTCACGACCCGGGTGGACTTCCCTTCCTACCGGCCGCTGGAACTCACCGAGATCGGCAAGGTGCTCGCGGCGGAGAACGGCGACCAGTGGGACGAGGAGGCGCTGGAGGAGCTGCGGTCGATCGCCGGGCACGTGGTCGACCAGGGGTGGATCGACGAGCTGGGCAACGGACGGTTCCTGCGGACGCTGTACGAGAAGAGCTGCGCGTACCGCGACCTGCGGCTGTCGTCGTACGCCGGCTCCCTGTCCCGGGACGACCTGGCGACCCTGCGGCTGCCCGACCTGATGCAGGCCTACGGCGAGGTGCTGTCGGGCCGGGGGCCGCAGGATCCCTCTTCCTAGCGGCGGCGTCGGCTAGGCCAGCGCCCCCTCCGGTTCGCCGCTCGCCCGGGGCTCCGGCATGTCCCGGTGCGCCGGGTCGCGGACCTCTCCCACCAGCGTCTCCAGGACGTCCTCCAGGGCGACGAGGCCCAGTATCCGGCCGGAGGCGTCGGCCACCTGGGCCAGGTGGGTGGCCGCCCGGCGCATCACCGTGAGGGCGTCGTCGAGCGGCAGCTCGGCGCGGAGCGTGGCCATGGGCCGCCAGACCTGCTGGGGGACGGCCCGGTCGGAGTCCTCCAGGTCGAGGACATCCTTGACGTGCACGTACCCCATGAAGGGTCCCTTGCCGGTCGCGGCGACCGGGAAGCGGGAGTAGCCCGTGCGGGCGGTCAGCTCCACGATGTCCCCCGGGGTGACCGACGGCTCCACGGTGACCAGGGACTCGCGGCGCAGCAGGACGTCGGTCACCGGGCGGGAGCCCAGTTCGAGGGCGTCCTCCAGCCGCTCGCGCTCCTCGGGGTCGAGGAGGCCGGCCTCGCCGGAGTCCTCCAGCAGGCGGTTGAGCTGCTCGGTGGTGACGACCGCCGCCACCTCGTCCTTCGGCTCCACCCGGAACAGCCGCAGGATGCCCTGGGCGCAGGCGCCGAGGGCCGCGGTGATCGGCTTGCACAGGCGGGCGAAGTAGACCAGGCCGGGGCTGAGCCACAGCGCCGCCTTCTCGGGCGCCGCCATGGCCAGGTTCTTCGGCACCATCTCGCCGATGACCAGGTGGAAGAAGACCACCGCGGCCAGCGCGATGACATAGCCGAGGGGGTGGATCATGCCGTGCGGCAGGTGGATCCACTCGAACACCGGCTCCAGCAGGTGCGCCACCGTCGGCTCGGCGACCGCGCCGAGCGTCAGCGAGCAGACGGTGATGCCGAACTGGGCGGCGGCCATCATCTGCGGCAGCCGCTCCAGGCCGTACAGCACCTGGCGGGCCCGGGCGGTGCCGAGCGGTTCGATCTGGCTGCGGCGGACGGAGACGAGCGCGAACTCGGCGCCGACGAAGAAACCGTTGGCGAGCACGAGCAGCGCGGCGAAGGCCAGTTGCAGGACGGTCATCGGACGGCCTCCGTCGCTCCGGACACCGGGGACGTCCTGACCAGGCGGACCCGTTCGGCGCGGTAGTGGCCGACCTGGCGGACCGAGAGCCGCCAGCCGGGCAGTTCGGCCCGGTCGCCGGGGGCCGGGATCCGGCCGAGCAGGTCGGCGACCAGTCCGGCGACGGTCTCGTACGGCCCCTCGGGCACCTCCAGGCCTATGCGCTGCAGGAGGTCGACGCGGCAGCCGCCGTCCACGTCCCAGGCGGGCCTGCCGTCCTCGGGCGGGGCGGGGGCCAGCTCGGGCATGTCCTTGGCGTCGTGCTCGTCGCGGACCTCGCCGACCAGTTCCTCGACGATGTCCTCCAGGGTGACCACACCGGCCGTGCCGCCGTACTCGTCGACGACTACCGCGATGGGCTGCTCGCTGCGCAGCCGGGCCAGCAGGGGCTGCACCGGCAGGGTCTCGGGGACCAGGAGCGCCTTGCGGGCGATGCGGCCGACCGGGGTGCGCAGGCGGTCGCGGACCGGGACCGCCAGCGCGTCCTTGAGGTGGGCCATGCCGACGATCTCGTCGATCTTCTCCCGGTAGACGGGGAAGCGGGACAGGCCGGTGGCCCGGGTGAGGTTGACGACGTCCTCGGCGGTGGCCGAGTCCTGCAAGGCGCTGACCTTCACGCGCGGGGTCATCACGTGCTGTGCGGTCAGCTCGCCCAGGGACAGCGTGCGCACGAACAGGTCGGCCGTATCCTGCTCCAGGGCGCCGGCCAGGGCGGAGTGCCGGGCCAGCGAGACGAGTTCGCCGGGGGTGCGGGCGGAGGCCAGCTCCTCGGTGGGTTCCACGCCGAGGGCGCGGACCAGCCGGTTGGCGACCGTGTTCAGCGCGGAGATCACCGGGCGGAACAGCAGGGCGAAGCGGTGCTGCGGGCCGGCCACGAAGCGGGCGACCTGCAGCGGCCGGGAGACCGCCCAGTTCTTGGGCACGAGTTCGCCGATCACCATCTGGATCGCGGAGGCCAGCAGCATGCCGGTCACCACCGCGACGCCGGAGGCGGCTCCCTCGGGGATGCCGAGCGCCGCGAACGGGCCGCGCAGCAGCCCGGCCAGCGCGGGTTCGGCGAGCATGCCGACGACCAGGGAGGTGATGGTGATGCCGAGCTGGGTGCCGGAGAGCTGGAAGGACAGCTCCTTCAGCGACTCCACGACCGTGCGGGCGCGCGGGTCGCCGTCGGCGGCGGCCTTCTCGGCCTCCGGACGCTCGACCGTGACGAGGCCGAACTCGGCCGCCACGAAGAATCCGTTGGCGAGGATCAGCAGGAAGGCCGCGGCGAGCAGCAGCAGGGGGGTGGTCACGCGGCCACCGCCTTGCCGCTATGTCGGGCAGGGGTGGCGCGGGTACTACAGGACGATCCGTCCATCGCCGGAGGGGGTCACTCCTCGGGTAGCAGGAACCCCTGTGCACCGGGTGGCGCGCAGGGGCGGAGGCGCAGCGGGACGGCCTCCGCCCTCCAGATTAATCAAGATCTCGGCTCGTGCGGCAGGGCGGGTGAGCCGGAGCGGGCCTCGGCGAGTTCGCGGAGGGTCCGGGCGTCGGCGATGGCCTGCCGCTTGGCGATGCCCGGCTGGATGCCGAGGGCGGGCAGGCTGGTGCCGTCGCTGAGGTCGAGGAACACCCAGGGGTCACCCGGCCGGAGGTTCACCCGGAGGATCTCCGCCCAGGCCAGGCGCCGCTCACCGGCGATGTTGACGACGGTGACGCCGGTCTCCTCGGCGACCACCTTCACCCGGGCCAGCCGGGCCAGCACCCACAGGCACAGCGCCCCGGTGACGACGAAGCTGAGCCGCGAGCCCGGGCCGATGTTCTCCAGCAGCAGCGAGATCCCGGAGATCACCACGAAGATCAGGACTCCGGCGGTGAGCAGGATCGCACGGGTGCGGCCGGGCCGGAAGGTGACGGGCAGGGCGGGCAGATCGGACATCTGATGCGTACCTCTCGGCGGCTCTCAGAGACGGCAGGCGTGGATGGCCGTGGTCAGGATGGCGCGGGCGCCGATGCCGTAGAGATCGTCCATGATCCGCTGGGCCTCCTTGGCGGGGACCATGGCGCGGACGGCGACCCAGCCCTCGTTGTGCAGCGGAGAGACGGTCGGGGACTCCAGGCCGGGGGTGAGCGCGACGGCCTTCTCCAGCTGCTCCACCCGGCAGTCGTAGTCCATCATCACGTAGGTCCGGGCGACCAGGACGCCCTGGAGGCGGCGCAGGAACTGCTGGACCTTGGGTTCCTCGGCGTCGGCGCCGGTGCGGCGGACGACGATGGCCTCGGACTTCATGATCGGCTCGCCGAAGACCTCCAGGCCCGCGTTGCGCAGGCTGGTGCCGGTCTCCACGACGTCGGCGATGACCTCGGCGACGCCCAGCTCGATGGCGGTCTCGACGGCGCCGTCCAGGTGGACCACGGAGGCGTCGATGCCGCCGTCCGCGAGGTGCTTGGCGACGATCCCCTCGTAGGAGGTGGCGACCGTGCGGCCCTTGAGGTCCTCGATGCCGCTCGCGGTGCCGGGCTTGGCGGCGAAGCGGAAGGTGGAGCGGGCGAAGCCGAGCGGCAGGATCTCCTCGGCCTCGGCACCGGAGTCGATCAGCAGGTCGCGGCCGGTGATGCCGATGTCGAGGCGGCCGGAGGAGACGTAGATCGCGATGTCGCGGGGGCGGAGGTAGAAGAACTCGACCTCGTTCTCCGGGTCGACGATGCGCAGCTCTTTGGACTCGCGGCGCTGCTGGTAGCCGGCCTCATGCAGCATCTCCGCCGCAGGGCCGGACAGTGAACCCTTGTTGGGGACGGCGATGCGCAGCATGAGGTCGGCTTCCTTCGTTCGTTCTCTGCGGGAGGGAGTGGGCGGTACGGCTTACAGGTGGGCGTAGACGTCGTCCAGGGAGATGCCGCGGGCGACCATCATCACCTGGACGTGGTACAGCAGCTGGGAGATCTCCTCGGCTGCCGCCTCCTTGCCCTCGTACTCGGCGGCCATCCAGACCTCGGCGGCCTCCTCGACGACCTTCTTGCCGATGGCATGGACGCCCTTGCCGACCAGCTCGGCGGTGCGGGAGGTGGCGGGATCGCCGTGGGCGGCCTTGTGCTGGAGCTCGGTGAACAGCTCCTCGAACGTCTTCTTGGACATGGTGATCCCCACCCTAGCCGTTGTGGCGGGCGGCCTAGTGCCAGGGTTCGGATACCGAGCGGAGCGTGGCCGCCGTCGCCACGGCCGCCGTCACCGCCTCGTGGCCCTTGTCCTCGCTGGAGCCCTCCAGGCCGGCCCGGTCCAGGGCCTGTTCCTCGGTGTCGCAGGTGAGCACGCCGAAGCCGACGGGGACGCCGGTGTCGACGGAGACCTGGGTGAGGCCCTGGGTGACGCCCTGGCACACGTAGTCGAAGTGGGGGGTGCCGCCCCGGATGACGACGCCGAGGGCGACGACCGCGTCGTAGCCGCGGCCCGCGAGGACCTTGGCGGCGACCGGCAGCTCGAAGCTGCCGGGGACCCTGATCAGGGTCGGCTCGTCGATGCCCAGGTCGTGCAGGGCGCGCAGGGCGCCGTCCACCAGGCCGTCCATCACCTTCTCGTGCCACTGCGCCGCGATGACGGCGACCCTGAGGTCGCTCGCCTTGCGTACGGACACTTCCGGTGCACCCTTGCCGCTCACGTCTTACCTCCGTGCTCTTTCGCTTACTGGTTGCCGCAGGCCGACACGGCGGGCGTGTCGAGCCAGGGCAGGTCGTGCCCCATCCGGTCCCGCTTGGTGCGCAGGTAGCGGAGGTTGTGCTCGCCGGCCTGGACGGGCATCGGCTCCCGGCCGGTGACCTCGATGCCGTGGCGCCTGAGGGCGTCGGTCTTGTCGGGGTTGTTGGTCATCAGCCGGACGCCGCGCACGCCGAGGTCGGCGAGGATCCGCGCGCCGGCGCCGTAGTCGCGGGCGTCGGCGGGCAGGCCGAGTTCCAGGTTGGCGTCCAGGGTGTCGTGGCCCTGTTCCTGGAGTTCGTAGGCGCGCAGCTTGGACAGCAGGCCGATGCCGCGGCCCTCGTGTCCGCGCAGGTAGACGACGACTCCGCGGCCCTCCTCCTGGATGCGGCCGAGCGCGGTGTCCAGCTGCGGCCCGCAGTCGCAGCGCAGGGAGCCGAAGACGTCGCCGGTGAGGCATTCGGAGTGGACGCGGACCAGGACGTCCTCGCCGTCGCCGAGGTCGCCGTGGACGAGGGCGACGTGTTCGACGCCGTCGACGGTGGACCGGTAGCCGTAGGCGGTGAAGACGCCGTGCCGGGTGGGCAGGCGCGTCTCGGCCTCGCGGCGGACGGTGGGCTCGCTGCCCCGGCGGTAGGCGATCAGGTCCTCGATGGAGATGATCGTCAGGCCGTGCTTGCGGGCGAACGGGATCAGCTCGGGCAGCCGGAGCATCCGGCCGTCCTCGCCGGCGATCTCCACGATGGCGCCGGCCGGGCGCAGGCCCGCGAGCCGGGCGAGGTCGACGGCGGCCTCGGTGTGGCCGTCGCGGGCGAGGACGCCGCCGGCCTTGGCGCGCAGCGGGAAGACGTGGCCGGGGCGGACGAAGTCGGTGTGCGCGGCCGTGCCGCTCGCGAGCAGCCGGAGCGTGGTGGCACGGTCGGCGGCCGAGATGCCGGTGCTCACACCGTGCGCGGCGGTGGCGTCCACGGAGACGGTGAACGCGGTCTTCATCGACTCGGTGTTGTCCTCGACCATCTGCGGCAGCCGCAGCCGGTCCAGTTCCTCGCTCTCCATGGGGGCGCAGATCAGTCCGCGGCACTCGCTCATCATGAAGGCGACGATCTCGGGAGTGATCTTCTCGGCGGCGACGACGAGGTCGCCCTCGTTCTCCCGGTTCTCGTCGTCGACGACGATGATCGGGCGCCCGGCGGCGATGTCGGCGATGGCCCGCTCGACCGGGTCGAGCGCGAAGTTCTCGATGTCGTGGGTGTCGTGGGTGTCGTGGAGGACGGGTGCCGAGGTCATGCCGGCGCTCCTTCCAGTGTGGGCCGCGCCGCCCTGCGGGAGCGCAGCCACCAGTCGCGCATGCCCCACAGGACGAGTGCGCCGTAGATGACGTAGACGAAGCCGGAGAAGGCGTAGCCGTTGGCGAAGTTCAGCGGGACGCCGACGAGGTCGACGAGCAGCCAGGCGAACCAGAACTCGACCATGCTCTTGGCCTGGGCGTACATCGCGACGATGGTGCCGACGAAGATGTAGGCGTCGGGCCAGGGGTCCCAGGACAGGGACGGGTAGGCCTTGAACAGCAGGGCGACGGCGACCGTGCCGGCGCCGGCGGCGACGACCATGGCCGCGCGCTCGCGCCAGGTGGCGAACCGGGGGGTGATCTGGCCGTCGCCGGACCGGTTGCGGGTGCGCTGCCACTGCCACCAGCCGTACAGGGCGACGGCCATGACGACGGCCTGCTTGCCGGCGCTGCCGGTCAGATGGCCGTAGAAGGCGGCGAAGAGGACGAGGCCGGACAGGAACTGCACGGGCCAGGTCCACAGGGAGCGGCGCCAGCCGAGGGCGAGGGTGATCAGGCCCAGGATGTTGCCGATCATGTCCGACCAGATGATGCGCTGGCCGAAGAGGGTGAACGCCTCGGAGTTCATCCAGCTCATCGGCCGGTCTCCCGTCCGCTCGCGAGCAGCCGCTCCACGTACTTGGCGATGACGTCCACCTCGAGGTTGACCGGGTCGCCGGGCTGCTTCACGCCGAGCGTGGTCAGGTCGAGGGTGGTCGGGATGAGGCTGACGGTGAAGTGGTCCGAGGCCGCCTCCACGACGGTCAGGCTGATGCCGTCGACCGTGATGGAGCCCTTCTCCACGACGTAGCGCGCGAGGTCCGCGGGGAGGGAGATCTTCACGATCTCCCAGTTCTCGGAGGGCGTGCGGGCGAGGATCTCGCCGGTGCCGTCCACGTGTCCCTGCACGATGTGCCCGCCGAGGCGGGCGCCGACGGCGGTGGGGCGCTCCAGGTTGACGCGGGAGCCGACGGCGAGCGCGCCCAGGCTGGAGCGCTTCAGGGTCTCGGCCATGACGTCGGCGGTGAACTCGTCACCCTCGTGCTCGACGACGGTGAGACAGACCCCGTTCACGGCGATGGAGTCGCCGTGCCGCGCGCCCTCGGTCACGACGGGGCCGCGCAGCCGGAAGCGGGAGGCGTCGCCGAGGTTCTCGACGGCGGTGACCTCACCCAGCTCTTCGACGATTCCGGTGAACACTTCCCGGGTCCTCCTGCCTCTTCGGGCACGGACTCCGGGGCTGTCGATGACGACAGAATCCACGGGTGAGCACACCGGATGCGTCGCCGGACGGACG
This sequence comes from Streptomyces sp. SCL15-4, assembly GCF_033366695.1. Lineage (NCBI taxonomy): Bacteria > Bacillati > Actinomycetota > Actinomycetes > Kitasatosporales > Streptomycetaceae > Streptomyces > Streptomyces sp. SCL15-4. Next base: position 6,841,653 of record NZ_JAOBTQ010000001.1, on the reverse strand, counting down.
CGTCCGGATACGGACGAGCCTCGGTACGGCGGCGCGCACACGGAAAACGCGTGCCCGCCCGCCGCGCACTGCCTCCCATCCGGACTTTAACCGTCGGTCCAGGAATTTCACCTGGTCAACCGGCCGCTGGAAGCGGCCGGGTCGCGGACTGTAACCGCCGGTTCGGACTTTCACCGACCCCGGAGTGCGCTGCTTCTGGTACAGGGCCAGTGTGCCATGCCTGTCACTCGTCCATACGGGTGGACGGTGTGGCCTCCCTCACAGTGCGTACCGAAGGTTTCGCGCCACGCGACGGCCGAGGACAGCCGTCCGGCGAGCCCAAGCGGTTGGGCTGGTCCGGACCATTGACCGCACTGGTCTAGTCCTTTTAGGGTGCGGACGGGCTCGGCGGCGGTGACGACGGCCCTTGCCCGCCGCCGGGCCGCCAAGGCGGGGCCGGCTACCGCTCCGGCGGCCCGAACAGGTCGTCCTGCGCCCGTTCCCGGGCGGTGAGGAGTGCTCCGCGCAGCACGGCCGTCCCGCCGAGACCGCTCGCCCGCACCTCGGTGGCCAGCGGCGACATCCGGCGCAGCCGCTCCCCCACCAGCCCCGCGAGCACCGCTCCCCCGGCCCGGCCGACCTCTCCGCCGAGCACCACGCACCCGGGGTCCAGGACGGCCGCCACCGAGGCCGCGCCGACGGCGATCCGGTCGGCCAGCGCGTGCAGGAAGCGCTCGTCGGCCGCGGACGCCCGCGCCACCGCGCCGCCCACCACCCGCGCCGCGCCCGGCCCGTCCGGCGCGCCGGCGACCGGCAGCCCGCACTCCGCCGCCAGCGCGACGACCGCCGCCGCCCCGGCCAGCGAGTGGAAGCCGCCGTCGCAGTCGGTCGCCGAGGGCAGCGTGCTCGTGCCCGGCACCGGCAGGAAGCCGATCTCGCCGGTGCCGCCGGAGGCACCGCGGCGCAGGGCGCCGTCCAGGACGACGGCGGCGCCGACGCCGTGTCCCAGCCACAGCAGGACGAAGGTGTCCCGGTCGCGGGCGGCGCCCTCGCGCTGTTCGGCCAGGGCGGCGAGGTTCGTCTCGTTCTCGACGGTCACCCGGGTGCCGGGCAGCCGTTCCTGGAGGGCGGCGGCCAGGCTGCGGTGCCAGGCGGGCAGTCCGGCGGAGTCCCTGAGGTCGCCGGTGGCCGGGTCGATCAGGCCCGGCGCGCCGATGCCGACGGTGTGCAGCCTCCCCCGCTCCGCGACGCCCTCGCGCGAAGGCGTCCCGACGATGCCGGCCTCCTTCACGGCGCGTTCCACCGCGGTCACCGCCCGCTCCACGGCGGGCCCCGTCCCGGTGTCGCCGCCGATCGGCGCGGACGCCTCGGCGAGCACCCGCCCGACCAGGTCGGAGACCAGGACGAGGACGCCTTCGGTGCGCACGTCGAGCGCGGCGAGGTGGGCGCGGTCGGCGACGATGCCGTAGAGCCGGGCGTTGGGCCCCCGGCGCTGCTCGCCGGACTCGCCGACCACGGTGATCAGCCCGGCGGCCGTGAGCCGGTCGACCAGATCGGCGACCGTGGGCCGGGACAGGCCGGTCAGCTGCTTCAGCCGCCCTGCCGTCAACGGGCCTTCCTGCTGCAACAGCCGCAGGGCCAGCCGGTCGTTGATGGCCCGGGCGGTGCTGGGTGATGCGGGCATGGCGGGAATCCTCCCAGATCGTCGGAGCCGGGTCGGTCGTGCGGTCGCCTCGGAGGTCGTCCGGTCGCCTCGGAGGTCGTGCGGTCGTATCGGCGCCTATCTATCAGGCAGGGTTCCTGATAATTTACGCCCGGTTGACACGAGGTCGGGCCGGGGAGGCACAGAAAGATGGAGGACATGAGCGGCGGACGCGAGGAGGTCCGGCGTGCCCGGTACGCCGTGGCGGCCGTGTTCGCCGTGCACGGCTCGGTGGCCGGTTCGTTCGCGACGCGGGTGCCGTGGATCCGGGAGCACGCCGGGCTGAGCGCCGGCCAGCTGGGGTTCGCGCTGGCCTTCATGGCGCTCGGTGCCGCGTGCGCGATGCCGCTGGCCGGCCGCCTCACGCACCGCTTCGGCAGCCGTACGGCCCTGCGCGGGCTGCTCGCGCTGTGGACGCTGGCCCTGGTGCTGCCGTCCCTCGCGCCGAACCTGGTCACCCTGTGCCTGGCGCTGTTCGCCTACGGCGCCTCCTCGGGCATGGCCGACGTCGCGATGAACGCGCTCGGCGTGGAGGTCGAGCGGCTGCTCGGCAAGTCGGTGATGTCCGGGCTGCACGGCATGTGGAGCGCCGGCGCGCTGACCGGGTCGGCGGCCGGCACCCTCGCCGCGCACCTCGGGGCGGACGCGCGGGCGCACTTCGCGCTGGCCTCGGCCGTCCTCCTCGTCCTCGGGTACACGGTCTGCGCCTGGGTGCTGGACGTCCAGCCCGCCGAGGACGAGGAGCCGCCCCCGCGGTTCGCGCTGCCGCCGCGTTCGGTGCTGCTGATCGGCGCGGTCGGATTCTGCGCGGTGTTCGCCGAGGGCGCGACCCTGGACTGGTCCGCGGTGTTCCTGCGGGACCGGCTGGACGGCTCGGCCGGGCTGGCGGCGTCCGCCACGACCGGCTCCATGCTGACCATGGCGGTGGCCCGGATCGCCGGGGACGCGGTGGTGAACCGTTTCGGCGCGGTCCGTACCGTGCGGGCCGGCGGTGTCCTGGCCGTGCTGGGCGGGCTGCTGATCGTGTGCGCCGAGCACCCGGCGTCGGCGATGGCCGGATTCGCGCTGATGGGGCTCGGCATCGCGGTGGTCGTCCCGCTGTGCTTCGCGGCGGCCGGGCACGCCGGCCCCCGTCCCAGCCAGGCCATCGCGGGCGTGGCGACCATCACGTACGCCTCCGGGCTGGTCGCGCCGAGCCTGATCGGCGCGGTGGCCCAGGCGACCAGTCTGACGGTGTCCTTCTGGGTGGTGGCGGCGCTGGCGTGCGGCCTCGTGGCGTTCGCGGGCGTGCTGGGCGCGGCCGAGCGCGGGGACCGCGCGGAGGCCGGCTCGCGGAGCGCGGCGGTGCCCGACCCACAGTCGTGAAGCGATCGCATATGTGAATGCGGTTCACACAGGTAGCCGCGTGGGCGGAGAGCCGCCGGATACCCGCACAATGGTTCGGACCACCCTCATGTACGTAAGAAAGCGAAACCCCACCATGGATCTCGGCGTGCGCTGGAAGCTGCACGGTGACGGGCGCACGCCCGCGCCCGGAGCGGTGGTACGCCCCGACGAACGGCTGTCCTGGCCCCGCACCGTGGGCCTGGGCGCCCAGCACGTGGTCGCGATGTTCGGCGCCTCCTTCGTGGCCCCCGTGCTCATGGGCCTGGACCCCAATCTGGCGATCATGATGTCGGGCGTGGCGACCGTGATCTTCCTGCTCGCCACCCGCGGCCGGGTGCCGAGCTACCTCGGCTGCTCCCTGTCGTTCGTGGGCGTGGCCGCCGTCATCCGCGCGCAGGGCGGCACCAGCGCGACCGTGACCGGCGCGGTGCTCGTCGTGGGCGCCGTGCTGTTCCTGGTGGGCCTCGCCGTGCAGCGCTTCGGCGCGCGGATCATCCACGCCGCCATGCCGCCGATCGTCACCGGCGCCGTCGTCATGCTGATCGGCTTCAACCTGGCCCCGGTGACCGCCTCCACCTACTGGCCCCAGGACCAGTGGACCGCCCTGCTGGTGATGCTCTTCACCGGGCTGGCGGTCGTCTGCCTGCGCGGCTTCTGGTCGCGCATCGCCATCTTCCTGGGCCTGGTCTTCGGCTACGGCATCTCCTGGGCGTTCGACCGGGTCTTCGGCAAGATCCACTCCGTGGGCCCGGGCGGCAAGGTCACCGACCACTGGCGCCTGGACCTCTCCGGGGTCTCGCACGCCGACTGGGTCGGGCTGCCGCACCTGCACGGGCCGTCCTTCCAGTGGTCGGCCGTGCTGGTCGCCCTGCCCGTGGTCATCGCCCTGGTCGCGGAGAACGCGGGCCACGTCAAGGCGGTCGGCGAGATGACCGGGGACCCGCTGGACGACAAGCTCGGCACGGCGATCTCCGCGGACGGTGTCGCCTCCGTGCTGTCCACGGCCGTCGGCGGCCCGCCGAACACCACCTACTCCGAGAACATCGGCGTGATGGCCGCGACCCGCGTCTACTCCACCGCCGCCTACTGGGCCGCCGCCGGCTTCGCGCTGCTCTTCGGCCTCTGCCCGAAGTTCGGCGCGGTCGTGGCGGCCATCCCGGGCGGCGTGCTCGGCGGCATCACCGTCATCCTCTACGGCATGATCGGCCTGCTCGGCGCCCAGATCTGGCTGCACGCCAAGGTGGACCTGCGCAACCCGCTGAACCTGGTCCCGGCCGCCGCGGGCATCATCATCGGCGTCGGCAACGTCTCCATGAAGTTCACCGACACCTTCTCGCTCAGCGGCATCGCCCTCGGCACCCTGGTCGTCATCACCGGCTACCACGCGCTGCGCGCCTTCGCCCCGCCCCACCTCAAGCAGCAGGAGCCGCTGCTGGACGAGGGCACGTCGGCCTACGACACGGAGGCGGACGCGCAGACCGGCTCGCAGACCGGCACCGAGCCGGGCGCGCGGGCGCCGCACGCCAAGCCCTAGTCCGGCGTTCCCTCGTTCCGGCGACGCGCCGGGCCGGTCGGCGCGCCGGCCGGCCCGGGGCTGGGACGCTTCCCCCATGGCGCAGCCCGCAGCACTCACCACTCCCGTCGACGCCGTCGTGGCGCGGATGCGCGCGCTGGACGCGGACCTGCCCGCACGGGACGGCGTCGCCGTGTTCAACCGCGTCTACCTCGCCGTCACCGAGGAGGTCGGCCGGCGGCTGACCGCCGGTGAGTTCCCGGACCCGCGGGCGGCGAGCACGCTGGACGTGCGGTTCGCCGAGCGCTATCTGGCGGCCGTCGACGCGGCCGCCGCCGACCGCCGGCCGCCCGCCTGCTGGCGGCCGCTGTTCCAGCTCCGCCGCCATCCCGGGGTGCGGCCGCTGCAGTTCGCGCTGGCCGGCGTGAACGCCCACATCGGCCACGACCTGGCCCTGGCCGTGGTCGACACCTGCCGGGCGCTCGGCTGCGAGCCGGCCGATCTGGAGGACGAGTTCGACCGGGTCGGCGAGCTGCTCGGGACGCTGGAGGAGCGCGTCCGCGAAGAGCTGATGCCGGGCCCGGACCTGCTCCAGCTCGCCGACCCGCTCACCCATCTGCTGGGCGCCTGGAGCCTGGAGCGGGCCCGGGACGCGGCCTGGGCGGCGGCCCGTGCCCTGTGGGCGCTGCGGCACTGCTCCGGCGTCGTGGAGGAGTTCGCCGAGCGGCTGGACGCGGCGGTGGGCTTCGCGGGCCGGATGCTCCTGACCCCGCTGCCCGGCTGAGCGGGACGAGCCCGGACGCCGGCGAAGGCGCGGGCGGCCGGAATCCCGCTCCGGCCGCCCGCGCCTCGGTCCGTCTCCCGGTCAGTCCTCGGGAAGCTCCACCGGCGCGATCTCGTCGTAGACGTCACCCGGGCCCGGGTTCGAGGGGTCGGTGGTGCCGCCGAAGTGGTGCATCACGCCCCACACCGCGTTCAGCGCGGTCTGCACGGCGCCCTCGGCCCAGCCGGCGGTCCAGGAGATGTCGTCGCCGGCGAGGAAGATGCCCCGCTTGTCCTCGGGCAGCCGGTCCTGCATGAAGTGGGTGAACAGGCGCCGCTGGTAGCGGTAGTGGCCCGGCAGGTTGGCCTTGAACGCGCCCATGAAGTAGGGCTCGTTCTCCCAGGAGACCGTCACCGGGTTGCCGATGATGTGCTTGCGGATGTCGACCTTCGGGTAGATCTCGCCGAGCGACTTCAGCATGACCTCCAGCCGCTCGTTCGCGGACAGCGGCAGCCACTTCAGGCTGTCGTCGCACCACGTGTACGACAGGCAGATCACGGCCGGCCGGTCCGGGCCGTTGTCGAGCAGGTAGGTCCCGCGCGTCATGCGGTCGGTGAGCGTCATCGACATGACGTCCCGGCCGGTCTCCTCGTCCTTGTCCAGCCAGAACGGCCGGTCCACGGGCACGAAGAGCTTGCTGGACTCCATGTAGTGGGTGCGCTCGATCGCGGTCCAGTGGTCGATCGGGAAGAGCGAGTCGTCGCAGGCGATCTTGGACAGCAGCATCCAGGACTGGGCGGTGAAGATCGCCGCCTGGTAGGTGCGGATGTCGCCGTTGGCGTCCGTCACGGTGATCCGGTTGCCGGCGGTGCGGTGCAGCCGGGTCACGGCCGGGCGCGGTTCGCCGCCGGTGTGCAGCGACCGCAGCGAGGTGCCGTGCGGCCAGTGCACGATCTTCTCCGGCTCGCGCTCCCACAGGCGCAGCGGCAGCTGCTGGGAGCCGCCGACGATGCCGCGGTGGTGGTCGTCGGCCTCGGTGTAGACGACGCGCAGGATCTCCAGGATGGAGTTCGGGAAGTCGGTGTCCCAGCCGCCGGTGCCGAAGCCGACCTGGCCGAAGATCTCGCGGTGCCGGAAGGACCTGAACGCCTCGGAGTCGCAGAGGAAGCCGTAGAAGGTCTGGTTGTCGAGCTTCTCGACCAGCTTCGCCCAGATCTCCCGGATGCGCGGCACGTCCCGCTCGCGCATCGCGCGGTTCATGTCGGAGAAGTCGGCGCCCTCCTGAAGGCACTTGTTCCAGGCATCGGCGACGTCCCGGTACACCTGGGGCAGGTCGTCGATCGTCTCGGCGTAGTGCGACTCGCCCTTGAGGTCGACCACGGTCGACGGGGTCGCCTCGGCCAGCGGGTTCGGGAACGGCCTGGTCTCCAGGCCGACCAGGTCGATGTAGTGCTGCAGGGCGGTGGAGGACGGCGGGAAGCGCATCGCGCCCAGCTCGCAGTTCAGCGACTCGTCGCAGCCCTCGAAGCCGACGGTGCGCAGCCGGCCGCCGAGCTGGTCGGCCTCGTACACGACGGGCTTGAGGCCCATCTTCATCAGCTCGTAGGCGGCGACGATGCCGGACAGGCCGCCGCCGATGACCGCGACCTCGGTGCCGTGCTCGGTCGCCGGGATCTGGCCGAGGCCCGCCGGGTGGGCGAGGAAGTCGTCGTAGGCGTAGGGGAAGTCCGGGCCGAACATGGTGATCGGCGGCTGCTGCCCGTCGGTGTGCTCGACGGCGTTGGGCACCGTGGACGTCATGGGGTACGGACTCCTTGCGTGGTGGAACGGGGTGAGGCGTGGTGCGGCCGCTGCGCCGCGGCTTTCCTTCGGGTGACCGCGCGGCTCAGACCAGGGACCCGTACAGACCGGGGCGGCGGTCCGCCAGGTACGGGTTGTTCTCCCGGGAGGCGGCCAGGAAGGCGGGGTCGGCGTCGGCGAGCACCAGCTGCTCGGCGCGGCCGGCGCGGGCGCGGGCGACGCCGTCGGGACCGGCGAGCACGGAGAGGCCGACGAACTCGAACTCCGCTTCCCGGCCGACCCGGTTGACGTACGCGACGTACATCTGGTTCTCGAAGGCGCGCACCGGGATCATCGACTCGGCGACGAACTGGAAGGGGTGCATCTGCGCGGTCGGTACGACGAGGAGGTCGGTGCCGGCCAGGGCGTGGGCCCGGACGTTCTCCGGGAACTCGACGTCGTAGCAGATCAGCAGGCCCACGGTGAGGCCGTTCAGCTCGGCCTGGACGACCTGGCGCTCGCCCGGCGTGAAGTGGTCGCGCTCGAAGCAGCCGAAGAGGTGGGTCTTGCGGTAGTTGGCGAGCCGGGTGCCGTCGGCGGAGATCAGCTGCGCGGAGTTGAAGACGGTGTCGCCGTCGCGCTCCGGGTAGCCGTAGACGAGGGCCAGGCCGTGCCGGGTGGCGATCTCGGCGACCGCGTCGGCCCAGTCGCCGTCGGCGGGCTCGGCGAGGCGCGCGATGTCGTCGCCGATGGCGTACCCGGTGAGGAACATCTCCGGCGCGGCCAGCAGCCCGGCGCCCGCGGCGGCGGCGCGGCCCGCGGCCTCGTCGAGGACCTTGAGGTTCTCGGCGATGGAACCGGGACGGCCGGAGCTCTGGAGCAGGGCGGTGCGCATGCGTGATCCTCACCGGAAACGGAAGGGGGCTGGGGGTCAGGAAGACGGTACGGGCGGTGCGCTCGGCCGGACAAGAAGGAGCCGTTGCGCGCGCGTGCGAGGTTCGTTGCGTCGCAAGGCGGCCGGGCGGCGATTCGTTGCGCGGCCCCGCTCGCAGTCCCCGGAAACGGAAACGGGGCGCCTCGTCGTGCGCCGGGTGCGGGTCGTGGGGAGGATGCTCCCCGGCGCCCGGAAAGGGCGCCGGCCCGCAGCCGGCGACGCCGAGGCGCCCCGGACCGCCGTGCCGTTCCTACCCCGGCGCCCCGGAGGAGAAGCGGCGCAGCAGGGGTGACAGGACCAGGACGGACTTCGTGCGCTCCACGAACGGCTCGCCCGCGATCCGCTCCAGGACCCGTTCGAAGTGCCGCATGTCGGAGGCGAAGACCTGGGCGATCGCGTCCGCGTCGCCGGTGACGGTCGACGCGGCCACGACCTCCTGGTAGCGCTCCAGTCCCCGCTGGATGGTCTCCGGAGAGGTGTTGCTCCGGCAGTAGATCTCGATGTACCCCTCGGTCTCCCAGCCGAGGGCCGCCGGGTCCACCCGGACGGTGAACCCGGTGATGGCTCCGGTGGCCCGCAGCCGGTCCACGCGCCGCTTCACCGCGGGCGCGGACAGGCCGATCAGCTGCCCGATGTCCGCGTAGGAGCGGCGGGCGTCCTCGGCGAGGGCGTGCACGATGCGTTCGTCGAGATCGTTCAGCACAGGGGGTCGTTCACTTCTTCGGTCCGGTCACTTCACTGCCGTCACCGCGAGGTCGTCGTCGGTCGCGAGACGGGAACGGCGATAGCCGTACAGGAAGTAGAACACGAGCCCGACGGCCATCCAGCATCCGAAGACGACCCAGGTCACGGTGTCGAGGCTGAACATGTTGTACGCGCAGAACAGGAAGCCCAGCACCGGCAGCACCGGCCCGAACGGCACCTTGAAGGTGCGCTCCAGGTTCGGCCGCTTGTAGCGCAGCACGATGACCGCGATGTTGACCAGGCCGAAGGCGAACAGCGTGCCGATGCTGGTGGCGTCGACGAGCTTGCCCAGCGGGATGAGGGCGGCGAGCACACCGCAGAAGAGGGAGACGATCACGGTGTTGAGGCGCGGGGCACCGGTCTTGCGGTGCACCTTGCCGAGCGCTCCCGGCACCAGGCCGTCGCGGGACATCGCGAAGAGGATGCGCGTCTGGCCGTAGAGCACGGTGAGGACCACGCTCGCGATGGAGATGACCGCGCCGAGCGCGAGCAGCGTGCCCCAGAAGGTCTGGCCGCTGACATCGTTCATGATCGCGGCGAGGGATGCCTCGGAGCCGTCGAACTTCTTCCAGTTCCAGGCGCCGACGGCGACACCGGCGACGAGCACGTACAGCGCGGTGACGATGATCAGCGACAGCATGATCGCCCGCGGCAGGTCCCGCTTGGGGTCCTTCGCCTCCTCGCCGGCGGTGGAGGCGGCGTCGAAGCCGATGTACGAGAAGAACAGCGTGGCGCCCGCGGCGCTGACGCCGCTCATGCCGAGCGGCATGAAGTCGGCGTAGTTGCCGGACTTGAAGCCCATGATGCCGACCGCGCAGAACAGCACGAGGGCGACGATCTTCACACAGACCATGACCGTGTTGGCGCGGGCGGACTCGCGGGCGCCGCCGAGCAGGAACACCATCGCCAGCAGGACGACGATCAGGGCGGGCAGGTTGATGACACCGCCCTCGCCGGGGGCCGAGGACAGCACGTCGGGGATGGTGACGCCGATGGTGCCGTCCAGCAGCTGGTTCAGGTACTCGCCCCAGCCGACGGCGACGGCGGCCACCGAGACGCCGTACTCCAGGATCAGGCACCAGCCGCAGACCCACGCGACCAGCTCGCCCATCGTTGCGTATGCGTACGAGTAGGAGGAGCCGGCGACCGGGATGCTGCCGGCCAGTTCGGCGTAGGACAGGGCCGAGAACAGCGCGGTGAGACCGGCGATCACGAAGGACAGCGTGATCGCGGGACCGGCCTCCGGGACGGCGTCGCCGAGGACGACGAAGATGCCGGTGCCGAGGGTGGCGCCGATGCTGATCATGGTCAGCTGCCACAGCCCGAGGGAGCGCCTGAGCTGTCCTCCCTCACCCTGGCCGCCTTCCGCGACCAGGCGTTCCACGGGCTTGCGACGCATCAGGCGCGCGGCGACGCCCGGGGACGCGGGGGCGGCCGGTATCTGGTTCTGCGGGGGTGCGCCTTGGTCGAGCACGCGCTGGCTCCTTCTCGCTGCCGGTGTGGTGCGGACGCGGACCGGCAGGAGAGCCGGCCCTCGTGGACGGGGACCGGTGGGCCTGCGAAGGGCAGGGACCCACCGAGCGGGGTCCCCGCCACGCACGTACTAGCGCAGCACCCTACGAGGCGGGCCTTCACGGGCGTAATGCAGCAACCTTGCGCATCCCCGCAGAATCATTGCGTTCATCCGGCCGGAATGACAAATCGTTGCGCGCGAGCTGTCGACCGTTGCACAAGGCCCTGACGAGCACGTTTTCCCAAACCCGGCGGGATACGCCGACGGCCCCCGCCGCTCCCGGGTGCGGGAACGGCGGGGGCCGTCGTGCGGGCGGCCGTAAGGCCGGTCAGCTCCAGCTGGCGTGCAGCGGCTTGCCCTCGGCGTAGCCGGCCGCGCTCTGGATGCCGACGATCGCCTTCTCGGCGAACTCCTCCAGCGAGCCGGCGCCGGCGTAGGTGCAGGAGGAGCGGACGCCCGCGATGATCGAGTCGATCAGGTCCTCGACGCCCGGGCGGGCCGGGTCGAGGAACATCCGCGAGGTGGAGATGCCCTCCTCGAACAAGGCCTTGCGGGCCCGGTCGTAGGCCGACTCCTCCGAGGTGCGGTTGCGTACGGCACGCGCGGAGGCCATGCCGAAGGACTCCTTGTAGGCACGGCCCTGGGCGTCGTGCTGGAGGTCGCCCGGCGACTCGTAGGTGCCGGCGAACCAGGAGCCGATCATCACGTTGGACGCGCCGGCCGCGAGGGCCATGGCGACGTCGCGCGGGTGCCGGACACCGCCGTCGGCCCACACGTGCTTGCCGTACTTCCGGGCCTCGGCGGCGCACTCCAGGACGGCGGAGAACTGCGGGCGGCCCACGCCGGTCATCATGCGGGTGGTGCACATGGCGCCCGGGCCGACACCGACCTTGATGATGTCGGCGCCCGCGTCGATCAGGTCCTTCACACCCTCGGCGGAGACGATGTTGCCGGCCGCGATCGGCACCTGCGGGTCGAGGGCGCGCACCGTCCTGACGGCGCTGATCATCGACTCCTGGTGGCCGTGCGCGGTGTCGATGACGAGCGTGTCCACGCCCGCGTCGAGCAGCTGCTTGGCCTTGCCCGCCACATCGCCGTTGATGCCGACGGCGGCGGCGATCCGCAGCCTGCCCCGGTCGTCCACGGCCGGGCTGTACAGCGTGGCGCGCAGGGCGCCCTTGCGGGTGAGGATGCCGGCGAGCCTGCCGTCCTTGTCGACGGCCGGGGCGTAGCGGCGGTTGTGCTGGTCGAGGGTGTTGAAGGCCTCGCGCGGGTCGATGTCCGCGTCCAGCAGGAGCAGGTCCTTGGACATGACGACTTCGAGCTGGGTGAAGCGGTCGACGCCGGAGAGGTCGGCGTCGGTGACGACACCGACGGGCCGCTGGTTCTCGTCCACGACCACACCGGCGTTGTGCGCGCGCTTGGGCAGCAGCGACAGGGCGTCGGCGACGGTCTGGTGCGGGGCCAGCACGATCGGGGTGTCCAGCACCAGGTGCCGGCTCTTCACCCAGGAGATCACTTCGGTGACCACATCGATCGGGATGTCCTGCGGGATGACCACGAGCCCGCCGCGGCGGGCCACCGTCTCGGCCATGCGGCGGCCGGCGATGGCGGTCATGTTCGCGACGACGAGCGGGATGGTGGTACCCGTCCCGTCCGGCGAGGCGAGGTCCACGCCCTGACGCGAGCCCACCGCGGAGCGGCGCGGCACCATGAACACGTCGTCGTACGTCAGGTCGTACGCGGGCTGGATGTCATTGAGGAAACGCACGTGCTGCACATCCCAGTCGATCAGAGGTGACCCCCCGACGGGTGCGCCAGGGGGAAAGAGCACGTACTTCATTGTCCCATGTCGGGGCATCTGTCATGCCCTGACAAAACATCCAGGGTCGTCACCGGCCGGCTAGGAGGTTCCTCCAAGGGCGAGGGCGACGGTGAGGGCGGGCGTCCGGTCCGCGGCCTCGGCGAAGACCTCCTCGGCGACCCGCCACTCCTCCGGCCGGGCGCCGGCGTACGGCCGCCAGCCGTGTACGACGATCAGCAGGCCCCTCTCCACGGCGCCGTCGGGCCAGACCGTGTGATCGGACAGGGAGTCGGCCAGCGCGTCCCAGTTGCGGCCGAACCAGCCGGGCAGCGCCAGGGCCCGGGCCGCGCGGTCCATCAGGCCGTCCTTGTCCGTGACGCCGTCGAGGTCGAGCGCGACCACGAGGCGGCCGGTCAGGTCTTCGCTCATCTCAGTACCGCCCGGAACGAGTCGTAGTGGTCATCGGTGTAGTAGACCTCCCCGCCCTGCCCGGTGACCAGGCGCCGGGCGCCCCGGTCGCGGGAGCCGGGGGTCCGCACGGTGTACTCGTGGTAGTAGCCCCGCCGGTGCTTCGGCAGATGCCCCTCGAAGTTCCCGAAGACGGCCCCGTCCTGGGCGAAGGGGAAGGGCCCGCCCTGGTCGACGAGGGCCAGCGTCCGGCGGGCCTCGGCGGGCAGCCGGGAGACGGGGACGGTGGCCATGCCGTGCGCTCTCGGCGGAGCGGACGCGTCCGGCGAGGAGCCGCCGGAGCAGCCGGCCAGGAGAACGGCGAGACAGGCCAGCAAGGCGGCCAGGAGACGGGGGACGAACCGCGGCAGCATGCGGACGATGCTGCCACGGCCCTCCCGCCGGGGCCCGCCGGGACCCGGTGTCAGATCCCGTCGGGGTCCTGACGGCCGAGCGCCGGCTTCGGCGCCGGGCCCGCCGTCATCAGGTAGTCGGCGGCCGAGGTGTCGGTCACCAGGCTGGTGACCAGCCCGGAGCGCAGCACCGCGTCGATCGCGGCGGCCTTGCGCTGGCCGCCCGCGATGGCCACCACCTCCGGGATACGGCGCAGTTGGTCGGCCTTGACCGTGATGCACCGCTCTCCGAGGTCCCGTCCGATCCGGCGCCCGTCGGCGTCGAAGAGGTGCGCCGACATCTCGGCGGCGACTCCGAGCGAGGCGTAGTGCGCGCGCTCCTCGTCGCTGAGCATGTCGTGCACGGTCGAGATGCCCGGCTCCCAGGAGCCGATGGAGACACAGGCGACCGTGACCTTGTCGAAGTACTCGAAGGCCCGGGCGATCCCGGTCTGGTGGCGCAGCGCCGCCGCGGTGGCCTCGTCCGGCAGCAGCATCGGCGCGTAGATGGGGTGCGCGTCGCCGCCCGAGACCTGGGCGGCCCGGCGGACGGCCTCCACCGAGCCCCGCTCGGCGGTCCCGGCGTCGTACACGCCCGTCAGCTGCACCACCGTGCACGGCGGCAGCCGGTCGAGCGCCGCCGCCATGTGGATGGTGGACCGGCCCCAGGCCAGCCCCAGCACGTCGCCCTCGTTGACGAGTTCGCCGAGCAGGTCGGCGGCGACCTCGCCGAGGTTCTCGGGGTCCGGGGTCTCCTCCGCCTCGGCCGGGGACTCGACCACGACGGCATGCCTCAAGCCGTAGCGGGCGCGGAGCGCGTCGGAGCGCTCGGCGTCCAGCTCGGCCGGCACGCGGATCTCGATGCGTACGAGGTCCCGTTCGAGGGCCGTCTCCAGGACCCGGGCCACCTTGAAGCGGCTGACGCCGAACTCCTCCGCGATCTGGATCTTGGACTTTCCCTCGAGGTAGAAGCGGCGGGCCATGGCCGCCGCCTGCACCAGCTCAGCGGGTCCCATCCGCATGGCTGACCGGCCCGCCGACATACCCGACACGGCGATCTCCTCACTGCTGTTCACACTCTGGATTCGCCGTTCATCCTCGCAGATTCGGGGCGACTGATCCGCCCTGATGGGCGGCCTTCATTCAACCGTTCACTTGGCCGTGGCTCAGTGGTCGCACGCCCAGGACGCCTTGGCGGCGGCCGACTCCGCCTGGGCGCGCAGCGCGCGCACGGCCTCGGCGGGGTCCGCGGCCCCGTACACGGCCGAGCCCGCCACGAACACGTCCGCTCCCGCGTCGGCGCACTGCTCGATGGTGGCGGCCGAGACACCGCCGTCGACCTGGAGCCACAGCTCCAGACCGTGCTTCTTGATCAGCTCACGGGTGCGGCGGATCTTCGGCAGCATGATGTCGAGGAACGCCTGGCCGCCGAAGCCGGGTTCCACCGTCATGATCAGCAGCATGTCGAGTTCCGGCAGCAGGTCCTCGTACGGCTCGATGGGCGTCGCGGGCTTCAGCGCCATCGAGGCCCGGGCACCCTTGGCGCGGATCTCCCGGGCCAGCCGCACCGGGGCGGCGGCGGCCTCCACGTGGAAGGTGACCGACGACGCCCCCGCCTCGACGTACCGGGGCGCCCACCGATCGGGGTCCTCGATCATCAGATGGCAGTCCAGCGGGGTGTCCGTCGCCCGGGCCAGGGACTCCACCACCGGCACGCCGAGGGTGAGGTTCGGGACGAAGTGGTTGTCCATGACGTCGACATGGAGCCAGTCGGCGCCGCGGACCGCCTCGGCCTCGTCCGCGAGGCGGGCGAAGTCGGCGGACAGGATGCTGGGGTTGATCTGCACGGGCATGACCCCAAGCCTATGCCCTGCCGGGGACGCGGGGTCAGGCCCGGGGCGGCCCGCGTCAGGCGGTTCTGCGGATCAGTGCCAGGTACATCGCGTCCGTGCCGTGCAGGTGGGGCCAGAGCTGGACGTCCGGGCCCTCGCCCAGGTCGGGAAGGCCGGCAAGGAGCGGGCGGGCGTCGATCAGGTCGGTGTGCGGGTGCTGTTTGAGGACGTCGGCGACCACCGCCCGGGTCTCCGCCAGGTGCGGGGAGCAGGTGGCGTAGCCGACGACCCCGCCGACGCGCACGGACTCCAGGGCGGTGCGCAGCAGGGCGCGCTGGAGCGGGGCGAAGGTGTCCAGGTCCTCGGGACGGCGGCGCCAGCGGGCCTCGGGACGGCGGCGCAGGGCACCGAGACCGGTGCACGGGACGTCCACCAGCACCCGGTCGAAGGTGCCGGGGCGCCACGGCGGGCGGGTGCCGTCGGCGGCGATGACCTGGTACGGGCCCGGGTTGCCGTGCAGCGCCTTGGCGACCAGGCCGGCCCGGTGCGGCTGCTTCTCGGAGGCGAGCAGCACGGCGCCGCGCTCGGCGGCGAGGGCGCCGAGCAGCGCGGCCTTGCCGCCGGGTCCGGCGCAGCCGTCGAGCCACTTCTCGTCGGGCCCGTCGAGCGGGGCGCTCGCGAGCGCGAGGGCCACCAGCTGGCTGCCCTCGTCCTGCACGCCGGCCCGGCCCTCGCGCACGGCGTCGACCGCGCCCGGTTCGCCGCCCTCCGCGAGCCGTACGGCGTACGGCGACCAGCGGCCCGGTACGGCGGCCTCCTCGCGCAGCAGTTCCTCGGTGGTGGCCCGCCCGGGCCGGGCGACCAGGGTCACCTCGGGCCGCTCGTTGTCGGCCGCCAGCAGCCGCTCGATGCCGGTCCGGCCGCCGCCGAGGGAGTCCCAGAGCGCGGAGACGACCCAGCGCGGGTGCGAGTGCACGACGGCGAGGTGGTCCTCGGGGTCCTCGTCGTACGGCGGCGCGACCTTCTCGGTCCAGCCGTCGAGGTCGTCCTGCGCGACCTTGCGGAGCACGGCGTTGACGAACTTGGCCCGGCCGTCGCCGAGCACCACGCGGGCCAGCTCCACGGAGGCGGAGACGGCGGCGTGCGTCGGGATCCGGGTGCCGAGCAACTGGTGCGCGCCGAGGCTCAGCACGTCCAGCACCGGCGGGTCGACCTCGCGCAGCGGCCGGTCGACACAGGCGGCGATGACCGCGTCGTAGGTGCCCTGCCGGCGCAGCGTGCCGTACACCAGCTCGGTGGCGAGCGCGGCGTCCCGGGCGTCGAAGTCGCCCTTCTCGCGGGCCTTGCGCAGCAGCGGGGGCAGCACGAGGTTGGCGTAGGCGTCCCGCTCGTCCACCGCGCGCAGTGCCTCGAAGGCCAGGATGCGGACGGGGTCCTTCTGGGGACGGCGGTAGGGCTTGGCGGGCCTGCGGGGCCGCCGGGACTGCTCGCTCACGAAAAAGGTGCTCCGGAGATAGAAGGGAATGCGCCTCCAGCCTACGTCGGCGCGTCCCCCGCGCTGCCGTCCGGGGCGTCAGCCGCCGAGCGTCTCGCCCTCCGCGATGCGCACTCCGCGGGCCCAGTCGGCGGCGCGCATCGGCTTCTTGCCCTGGGCCTGCACCCAGACCAGCTCGACGGCGTACGAACCGGTGCCCACGTGCACGCTGTTCTTGCCGACCGCGAGCCGGCCCGGCGCGAGGTCGGTCCGCTCGGGCACGGGAGTGACCTGGACGAGCTTGAGCCGCTCGCCGCGGAAGGTGGTCCAGGCGCCGGGCGCCGGCGTGCAGCCGCGCACCACCCGGTCCACGCGCAGCGCGGGTGCCGCCCAGTCCACCCGGGCGTCCTCGACGGTGATCTTCGGCGCGAGGGTGATGCCCTCGGCGGGCTGCGGTACGGCCTTCAGGGTGCCGTCCTCGATGCCGTCCATGGTGGCGGCGAGCAGCCCGGCGCCCGCGAAGGCGAGCCGGGTCAGCAGGTCGCCGCTGGTGTCGGTGGGACGGACCTCCTCGGTGACGGTGCCGTAGACGGGGCCGGAGTCCAGGCCCTCCTCGATGAGGAAGGTGGACGCGCCGGTGATCTCGTCGCCCGCCATGACGGCGTGCTGCACGGGCGCGGCACCGCGCCAGGCGGGCAGCAGCGAGAAGTGCAGGTTGACCCAGCCGTGGGCGGGGACGTCCAGGGCGGCCCGGGGCAGCAGGGCGCCGTAGGCGACGACCGGGCAGCAGTCCGGGGCGATCTCCCGCAGCCGCTCCAGGAACTCCGGGTCCCGGGGCTTGAGCGGCTTCAGCACCTCGATGCCGGCCTCCTCCGCCCGCTCGGCCACGGGCGACGCGACCAGCCTGCGCCCGCGCCCGGTCGGTGCGTCGGGGCGCGTGACGACGGCGGCCACCTCGTGCCGCCCGGAGGCGAGCAGGGCGTCGAGTGCGGGAACGGCGACCTCGGGGGTACCGGCGAAGACGAGCTTCATGGGCGGGATCGGGCCTCTCGGGCGGGGGTCGGGCGGGCGGCGCACCAGTCTATGGCCACGGGCGGCGCACGGGTGGGCGACCGGCGTACGCATATGCCTGTACGCCCCCAGCCCGTGACCAGCGGAGGGTCGGCGCGTTGGTCAAGAAAGAGTTGACCACATCGGGCCCCTTTCACGGCCCAATTCCTTTCAACGCCGGTTCGAGAGGCTTGTTCATGGCCGACCACGCAACCCACGACGCCCAGGCCCGGGCCAGCCTGCACTTGCTGGTGCGGGACATCGAGCGGGTCCGCCGGCAGGTGGACGCGCTGCGCACGCTCACCGCCCAGCTGGGCAACGTCTACCGCCCGCGCCGCTCCGGCCCTTCCACGGGCTTCGTCGTCTACGGCCGCGCTCCCGCCCCGACCGTCCGCCTCGCCCAGGAACTCCGCGACAGTGTCGAGACCCTGGTCACGGCCGCGGTGGACTTCGACCGCTCGCTCGGTTTCTCGTGGGACGCGGTGGGCTCGGCGCTCGGGGTCACCAAACAGGCGGTGCACCGCCGGTACGGCGCGCGGCGCGCCGCGGCCCAGGCGGCGGCCGAGGCCGAGCGGTCGCCGGAGCCGTCCGGCACCCGCACGATCAATGTGAACGCCGGGCTGCCCACCATGCCGACGGTCCCCGCGGCCCGCTCCATGCCCACCCAGCCGACGGCGGCCGCCCCGGCCCTGCGCGAGGACACCCGTCCCGCACCCTTCCCGAGCCCCCGCAACGGCTGACCCCGCGGCTTCTCCTCCCGCCCTTCCCGAGCCGTCCGGAGCCTTCCGGGAGGGGCGGACGTACGGAGGCGGCGGACGGGAGGCGGACGCGCCCAGCCGCTCAGCCGATGTCCGGTGGGTCGATACGGACCCGTACCTGCTCGGCGGTGCCGCGGGCCATGCGGGCGGCCTGGGCCGTCTTCAGGGCCGTGGCCAGGGTGGCGCCGCTGCCCGGCGGGACGCGGACGAGGGCGCGCTCCCAGTGTTCGCCGGGCGGGGGCGCGCCGGGTCTGCGCGGACGGCCGGGCGGCGGGGGCGGCAGCGGTACCGGTCCCAGCACCTCCGCGTCCGGCGGCAACTCGACGGCCGCCAGGAACTCCGCGACGGCCGCCGGCGGTCCGGACACGGCGGCCATCCGGGACACCGGCGGGAATCCCAGCTCCGCCCGCTCGCCCAGTTCCCGCACGGCGTGCCCGACGGGGTCCCACCGCACCAGCGCCTGCACGGGCCGCAGCGTGGGCTCGGCCACCACGACCACGGTGCCTCCCTCCTCCTGCGGCCGCACCAGCGCGCCGGCCGCGATCCACCGGCGCAGCGCGTCCTCGCCGGCCCGCAGGTCGGGACGGGAGAGCATGGCCCAGCCGTCCAGGAGCAGGGCCGCCGCGTAGCCGCCCTCGGCCACCGGTTCGGCGCCCGGCGTGCTGACCACCAGCGCGGGCGTGTCCGGAACGGTGTCCAGCACATGCTCGCGTCCCGAGGTGCGCACCGGTACGGCGGGAAAGGCCCGCCCCAGTTCCTCGGCGGTACGGCGCGCGCCGACGATCTGGGCGCGGAGCCGGAAGCCGCCGCACTCCGGGCAGTGCCAGGCGCTCTCCTCGCGCCCGCACCACCCGCACCGCAGCACGCCCCCGTCCTGTCCCTCCAGCGGCCCGGAGCAGTGCCGGCACCGGGCGGGCGCGCGGCAGCGGGCGCAGGCCATGCGGGGGGTGTAACCGCGCCGGGGCACCTGGACGAGCACCGGCCCGTGCCGCAGTCCCTCGCGCGCCGCCTGCCAGGCGACGGTGGGCAGCCGGGCGGCGCGGGCGGCCTCGTCGCGCGCGAGGTCCTCGTCGCCGACGGTCCGGACGAGGGGCGCGGACCGGCGCACCTGCTCGCGCCCGGCGACCAGCGGCCGGGCCCAGCCGCTCTCGACCAGCTGGGCACCCTCCACGGTGCAGCCCCAGCCGCCCAGCAGGAAGGCGCACCGGTCCAGCGCGGCGCGCAGCAGCAGCACGTCGCGGGCGTGCGGCTGCGGCGCGTGCGGCTCGCTGTGGCTGTCGTCGCCGTCGTCCCAGACCGCGACGAGCCCGAGGTCCCGCACGGGCGCGAACATCGCCGCCCGGGTCCCGACGACGGCGCGCACGGCACCGCGCCGCACCGCCAGCCACTGCGCGTACCGCTTCTCGGGACCGGCGTCGGCGGTGAGCAGCGCGTGCCGGCCGGGGCCGAGCAGCGCGGTCAGCGCGGTGTCGACGCGCGCGGCGGCCCGCCCGTCCGGTACGACGACCAGGGCGCCCCGCCCGGAGGCGAGCGTGGCGGCGACGGCCCGGGCCAGCTCCTCGCTCCACAGCGGCCCGGGCAGCGCGTTCCACACGGCTCTGGGCGCTCCGCCGGAGGCCAGCGCGTCGAGGAAGGCGCTCCCGTGCTCGTACCGGGCCCAGGAACCGGTGCCGGGCGCCTCGGGCGGAGGCAGCGGGGCGGGAGAGGGCCGCTGCTCGGCGCGGGCGTTGCGCGGCGGGACGGCCAGTTGCAGCACGTCGGCGAGGCTGCCGGCGTACCGGTCGGCGACGGCCCGGGCGAGGCCGAGCAGTTCCTCGCCGAGCACCGGTTCGGGCGAGACGACCTGGGCGAGCGCGGCCAGCGGTCCGGAGTAGTCGGACTCCGCCCGGCGCTCGATCAGGAAGCCGTCGATGAGCCCGCCGCCCTCCCGGCGCCCGTCGCGCACCCGGTGCCGTCCGGCCCCGAACCGCACCCGCACCCGCACCCCGGGCTGGGCCTGGGCGTCCAGCTCGGCGGGCACGGCGTAGTCGAAGTACCGGTCGAGGTGGAGCACGCCCTTGTCGACCAGCACCCGTGCGACGGGCAGCTCCGGGGCGAGCGCCGCTCCGCGCCAGGTCCGCGGCTTGGCCCGCGGCACCTTGGCCTGGCGCACACTCTCCCGGATCAGCGCGAGCTGCTCCGGCGGCGCCCCTTCGGCCCCGCCGCCCCCCTCACCCCGGCCCGCCCCGTTCTCGCTGCTCACGCCTGCATTCTTACCAAACCCCACCGACAATGCCCGGTCGGCCGGCACCTGCCGGCCGCCCCGGAACACGCCGAGACCCGGCCCCCTAGCAGGGAGAACCGGGTCTCGGCGGGTGGGATCGGGGTTACAGGCCCGCTGCGGCGCGCAGGGCGTCGACGCGGTCGGTGCGCTCCCAGGTGAACTCGGGCAGCTCGCGGCCGAAGTGGCCGTACGCGGCGGTCTGGCCGTAGATCGGGCGGAGCAGGTCGAGGTCGCGGATGATCGCGGCGGGGCGGAGGTCGAAGACCTCGTCGATCGCCTTCTCGATCTTCTCGGGGTCGATCTTGTGGGTGCCGAAGGTCTCCACGAACAGACCGACGGGCTCGGCCTTGCCGATGGCGTAGGCGACCTGGACCTCGCAGCGGGAGGCCAGTCCGGCCGCCACGACGTTCTTGGCGACCCAGCGCATCGCGTACGCGGCCGAGCGGTCCACCTTGGACGGGTCCTTGCCGGAGAAGGCGCCGCCGCCGTGGCGGGCCATGCCGCCGTAGGTGTCGATGATGATCTTGCGGCCGGTCAGGCCGGCGTCGCCCATCGGGCCGCCGATCTCGAACCGGCCGGTCGGGTTGACCAGCAGGCGGTAGCCCTCGGTGTCCAGCTTGATGCCCTCGTCCAGCAGCGCCTTCAGCTCCGGCTCCACCACGAACTCGCGGATGTCGGGCGCGAGCAGCGACTCCAGGTCGATGTCGGAGGCGTGCTGCGAGGAGACGACCACCGTGTCCAGGCGGACGGCCTTGTCGCCGTCGTACTCGATGGTGACCTGGGTCTTGCCGTCCGGGCGCAGGTAGGGGATGGTGCCGTTCTTGCGGACCTCGGACAGGCGCTTGGACAGGCGGTGCGCCAGGAAGATCGGCAGCGGCATGAGGGTCGGCGTCTCGTCGGAGGCGTAGCCGAACATCAGGCCCTGGTCGCCCGCGCCCTGCCGGTCCAGCTCGTCGTCGTCGCCCTCGACCCGGGCCTCGTACGCGGCGTCGACACCCTGGGCGATGTCCGGGGACTGCGCGCCGATGGACACCGACACGCCGCAGGAGGCGCCGTCGAAGCCCTTCTTGGAGGAGTCGTAGCCGATGTCCAGGATCTTGTTGCGGACGAGGGTCGCGATGTCCGCGTAGGCCTTGGTCGTCACCTCGCCGGCCACGTGCACCAGGCCGGTGGTGATGAGCGTCTCCACGGCGACCCGGGAGGTCGGGTCCTCACGCAGAAGCGCGTCGAGAATGGTGTCGCTGATCTGGTCAGCGATCTTGTCGGGGTGACCCTCGGTCACGGACTCCGAGGTGAACAGGCGACGGGACACAACGCTCCCTGTGGTTGCAGCGGCTGCTGGCTGATCATTTTCGGTCGACGCGGGGCTGCGCCCGGCGTCGACCGTGAACAGTTTATCGGTCGCACTCCGCCGACGGGCCACCCGTCTCGCCTCTCGGGAGCGCTGTGACCTGCGGCACGGGCATTCTGCCCAATGCCGAGCGGCGTTGGCCAGGCTCGCCACGCCCAATTCGAGCGTGGCGTGGACACGACCTCGCGGGTGTCCGGCCGGCGCGGTGGGTCAGCCCAGTCGCCGGACGACCAGATCCCAGACGGTGTCGGCGAGGTCCTCCTTGGGGCCGTACGGCACCGGGGTCTCGCTGCCGTCGGCGCCCAGCACCACGGCCTCGCTCTCCTCGGAGCCGAAGGTCTTGCGCTCCCCCACCTCGTTCACCACGAGCAGGTCACAGCCCTTGCGGGCGAGCTTGGTGCGGCCGTTGGCGAGGACGTCGTCGGTCTCGGCGGCGAAGCCCACGATCACCTGTCCGGGCCGGGCCCGGTCGGCGGAGATCTCCGCGAGGACGTCCGGGTTGCGCACCAGGACGACGGGCTCCGGCTCCTGGCCGTCCTTCTTCTTGATCTTCCCGGTGGCATAGGCGGCCGGCCGGAAATCGGCCACGGCGGCGGCCATGACCACGGCGTCGGCGTCCGCCGCGGCCTTCAGGACGGCCTCGCGCAGCTGCACGGCGGTGCCGACCCGGACGACGTCCACGCCCGCCGGGTCGGGCAGAGCGGTGTTGGCCGCGACCAGCGTGACCCGGGCGCCGCGGGCCGCGGCGGTGCGGGCGAGGGCGTAGCCCTGCTTGCCGGAGGAGCGGTTGCCGAGGAAGCGGACCGGGTCGAGGGGCTCGCGGGTGCCGCCGGCGGAGACGACGACGTGCCGTCCTTCGAGATCGGGCGCGGCGCTGCCGCGGGCCAGCACCCGGCGGCAGACCTCGAAGATCTCGGCCGGGTCGGGCAGCCGGCCCTTGCCGGTGTCGACGCCGGTGAGGCGGCCGACGGCGGGCTCGATGACGACGGCGCCGCGGCGGCGCAGCGTGGCCACGTTCTCCTGGGTGGCCGGGTGCTCCCACATCTCGGTGTGCATCGCGGGTGCGAAGACCACCGGGCAGCGCGCGGTGAGCAGGGTGTTGGTCAGCAGGTCGTCGGCGAGGCCGTGGGCGGCCTTGGCGAGCATGTCGGCGGTGGCCGGGGCCACCACCACCAGGTCGGCGTGCTGGCCGATGCGGACGTGCGGGACCTCGTGGACGTCGTCCCAGACCTCGGTGGAGACCGGGTTGCCGGACAGCGCGGACCAGGTGGCGGCGCCGACGAAGTGCAGCGCGGAGGCGGTGGGCACCACGCGGACGTCGTGGCCCGACTCGGTGAACCTTCTCAGCAGCTCACAGGCCTTGTAGGCGGCGATGCCGCCACTGACCCCCAGTACGACCTTCGGCTTGTCCACCATGGCTCCTCGCATTCGGGAATCTGCACCACCCATGACACACCACAGGCCCGGCAGCAGGACTGCCGGGCCTGTGGATAAGTCAGTCGCAATCTGAAAGTACTACTGCGCCGGGCCGTCGACGGCCTCGGAGGTCAGCAGACCCGCGTTGATCTCGCGCAGAGCGATCGAGAGCGGCTTCTCGTGCACGTGGGTGTCGACGAGCGGACCGACGTACTCAAGGAGGCCTTCACCGAGCTGCGAGTAGTACGCGTTGATCTGACGCGCACGCTTGGCCGCGTAGATCACGAGGCTGTACTTCGAGTCGGTCGCCTCGAGGAGCTCGTCGATCGGCGGGTTGATGATGCCCTCGGGCGCGGTGATGGAAGAGGACACGCTCTACCTTCCGATGGATGGAAAAGAATCAGACATCGTGATCACAGTCACGATCACACAACGTCCATCAAGGCTAGCAGCTCGCGGGCCACGTCCTCGACGGAGGTGTTGACCAAGGTCACATCGAACTCCGGCTCGGCCGCCAGCTCGGTCCGCGCCGCCTGGAGGCGACGCTCGATGACCTCGGGCGACTCGGTCCCCCGGCCGGTCAGCCTGCGCACCAGCTCCTCCCAGGAGGGCGGAGCCAGGAACACCAGCTGGGCGTCGGACAGGGACTCCCGGACCTGCCGGGCGCCCTGGAGGTCGATCTCCAGCAGAACGGGCTCGCCGTTCTCCAGCCGTTCCGCCACGGCCGCGCGGGGCGTGCCGTAGCGGTTGCCGGCGAACTCGGCCCACTCCAGCAGCTCGCCGTTGGCGATCAGCTTGTCCATCTCCTCGTCGGTGACGAAGAAGTAGTGGACTCCGTGCTGCTCGCCGGGCCGCGGCTTGCGGGTGGTCGCCGACACCGAGAGCCAGACGTCGGGGTGTTCCTTGCGCATATGGGCGACGACCGTGCTCTTGCCGACCCCCGAGGGGCCGGAGAGCACGGTCAGCCGCGGACGTTCACTCATGCAGCGATTATTCCAGCAATCCCGGGGTGCCCGGGACTCCCGGTCCGCCCGGGAGGCGGACTCAGGAGCCGGTGCTGCCGAACTCACGCTCCAGGGAGGCGATCTGGTTCGAACCGAGACCGCGCACGCGGCGGCTCTCGGAGATGCCCAGACGCTCCATGATCTGCTTGGCGCGGACCTTGCCCACGCCCGGCAGGGACTCCAGCAGCGCGGAGACCTTCATCTTGCCGATGACGTCGTTTTCCTGGCCCTGCTTGATGACCTCGTGCAGGGAGGCGCCGGAGTGCTTGAGTCGATTCTTGACCTCGGCCCGCTCCCGGCGAGCCGCGGCGGCCTTTTCGAGCGCGGCTGCGCGCTGTTCAGGGGTAAGGGGCGGAAGAGCCACGCCTACGTCACCTCGGATGTCGAACTGTCGGATACGGACCGGTGAGGAACCTAGTCGCCCCACACCTGGGGACCTACGAGCAACACGCTGCCCGACCTCCCCCACTGCCTTGAGGGGCACGGGAGGTGTCCCCACTGCCTCGGAGACTAGCGGGCAAGTCCGCCAGAGTCAGCGAGAACAGCGGAAAAGTCCTGGTCAGCCTCCGTCAGGTCTGGCATTTTGGACATATTGCCCTCGATTTGAGGATGTATTCACACTCAAGTCGGCGTGATCCCGCTCAGCCGGGCACCGCGCCCGCGGCTCAGCCCGCGGCGACGGCCTCCGCGATCTCGGCCGCGAACCGCTCGGCCGCGCCGCGCAGCGCGCCGGCGTCGGGGCCGTGCCGCAGCACACCCCGGCTGACGTTGGGCACGACATTGCGGACGGCCGCCCCGAAGACCCGCGGGAGGTCGGCCGGGGTCGCGCCCTGCGCGCCGATGCCGGGAGCGAGGAGCGGGCCGCCCGTGTCCAGGTCGTAGGAGGACAGGTCGCCGAGCGTGGCGCCGACGACCGCGCCGAAGGAGCCCAGCGGCTCCTCCCCCGCGTTCTCGGCCGCCAGGTGGGCCAGCATCGTCGCGCCGACGGTGCGGCCGTCGGCGCGCACCGCGTGCTGCACCTCGCCGCCCTCCGGATTCGAGGTCAGCGCCAGCACGAACAGGCCGGCGCCGCTCTCCCGGGCCAGCGCGACGGCCGGGGAGAGCGAGCCGTAGCCGAGGTACGGCGAGACGGTCAGGGCGTCGGAGAACAGCGGGGCGTCCGGGTGCAGGAACGCCTCGGCGTAGGCGGCCATGGTGGAGCCGATGTCGCCGCGCTTGGCGTCCATCACGACCAGCGCGCCGGCCGCGCGCGCCTCCTGGACCGACTTCTCCAGCACGGCGAGGCCGCGCGAGCCGAACCGCTCGAAGAAGGCGCTCTGCGGCTTCAGCACGGCCACCCGGTCGGCCATGGCCTCGACGACCGTGCGGCTGAACCGCTCCAGGCCGGCGATGTCGTCGGCCAGGCCCCACTCGGCGAGCAGGGAGGCGTGCGGGTCGATGCCGACGCACAGCGGGCCGCGCTCGTCCATGGCGCGGCGCAGCCGGGCGCCGAAGGGCTCCGGGTGGGTCATGCGGGCTTCCTCACGTCGGCGCCGACCGCGTCGGCGAGGGTGGCGTACGGGCTGGTGCGCAGGCGCGCGGCGAGGCCCTTGTGGATCGAGCGGCACCAGAAGGGGCCCTCGTAGATGAAGGCGCTGTAGCCCTGGACCAGCGTGGCACCGGCCAGGATGCGCTGCCAGGCGTCCTCGGCGGTCTCGATGCCGCCTACGCCCACCAGGGTGATCCGGTCGCCCACGCGCGCGTACAGGCGGCGCAGGACCTCCAGGGAGCGCGCCTTGAGCGGGGCCCCGGACAGGCCGCCGGTCTCCCGCACCAGCGCGGGCGCGGAGCGCAGGCCCAGGCCCTCGCGGGCGATGGTGGTGTTGGTGGCGATGATGCCGTCCAGGCCCAGTTCCACGGCGAGGTCGGCGACCGCGTCGACGTCCTCGTCGGCGAGGTCGGGAGCGATCTTCACCAGCAGCGGGACGCGTCGGCCGGGGACCGTGCGGTCGGCGGCCTCGCGCACCGCGGTGAGCAGCGGGCGCAGGTGGTCCACCGCCTGGAGGTCGCGCAGGCCGGGGGTGTTGGGCGAGGAGACGTTGACGACGAGGTAGTCCGCGTACGGCGCGAGGCGCTCGGCCGACTTCACGTAGTCGGCGACGGCCTCCGCCTCGGGGACGGCCTTGGTCTTGCCGATGTTGACGCCGACGACGGTCCTGAAGACGGGCTCACGCGTGGCCAGGCGGGCGGCCACGGTCAGCGAGCCGTCGTTGTTGAAGCCCATGCGGTTGATCAGCGCGCGGTCGGCGACGAGCCGGAACAGCCGCTTCCTGGGGTTGCCGGGCTGCGGCTCCCCCGTCACCGTGCCGATCTCGACGTGGTCGAAGCCCAGCATCGACATCCCGTCGACGGCGACGGCGTTCTTGTCGAAGCCGGCGGCCAGCCCGAACGGGCCGTGCATCCGCAGCCCGAACGCCTCCGTGCGCAGCTCCTTGTGGCGGGGCGCGAGAACGGCGGCGGCGAAGGTGCGCAGCACGGGGATGCGGGCGGCCAGGCGGATCCAGCGGAAGGCCAGGTGGTGGGCCTGCTCCGGGTCCATGCGCCGGAAGACCAACCTGAAAAAGATCTTGTACATGGTGTCCTCGTGAAGAGGGGGACACCGTTTCCGGTGTCCCCCTCGGGGCTGCTAGTCGCGGGCCGCGGTCAGGCGTTCGGCGTGTTCCTGGAGCGAGCGGACGCCCACGTCTCCGTGGTTGAGGGCGTCGATGCCCTGGACGGCCGCCGCGAGGGCCTGGACGGTGGTCAGGCAGGGCACGGAGCGGGCCACCGCGGCCGTACGGATGTCGTAGCCGTCGAGGCGGCCGCCGGTGCCGTACGGCGTGTTGACGATGAGGTCGACCTCGCCGTCGTGGATGAGCTGGACGATGGTCCGCTCGCCGTTCGGGCCGGTGCCCTCGGACTGCTTGCGCACGACCGTGGCGTTGATGCCGTTGCGCTTGAGGACCTCGGCGGTGCCGGAGGTGGCGAGCAGCTCGAAGCCGTGGGCGACCAGCTCGCGCGCCGGGAAGATCATCGAGCGCTTGTCGCGGTTGGCGACCGAGATGAACGCGCGGCCCTTGGTGGGCAGCGGGCCGTACGCGCCCGCCTGCGACTTGGCGTACGCCGTGCCGAAGACGGAGTCGATGCCCATGACCTCGCCCGTGGAGCGCATCTCCGGGCCGAGCACGGTGTCCACGCCGCGGCCCTGGAAGTCGCGGAAGCGCGACCACGGCAGGACGGCCTCCTTGACGGAGATCGGCGCGTCCAGCGGCAGCTCGCCGCCGTCGCCGTCCTTCGGCAGCAGGCCCTCGGCGCGCAGCTCGGCGATGGTCGCGCCCAGCGAGATGCGGGCGGCGGCCTTGGCGAGCGGCACCGCGGTCGCCTTGGAGGTGAAGGGCACCGTGCGGGAGGCGCGCGGGTTGGCCTCCAGGACGTAGAGGATGTCGCCGGCCATCGCGAACTGGATGTTGATCAGGCCGCGCACGCCGACGCCCTTGGCGATGGCCTCGGTGGAGGCGCGCAGCCGCTTGATGTCGAAGCCGCCCAGGGTGATCGGGGGCAGGGCGCACGCCGAGTCGCCGGAGTGGATGCCGGCCTCCTCGATGTGCTCCATCACACCGCCGAGGTACAGCTCCTCGCCGTCGTAGAGCGCGTCGACGTCGATCTCGATGGCGTCGTCCAGGAAGCGGTCGACGAGGACCGGCCGGGAGGGGCTGATCTCGGTCGACTCGGCGATGTAGGAGGCGAGGCGGGTCTCGTCGTAGACGATCTCCATGCCGCGCCCGCCGAGCACGTACGACGGCCGGACCAGGACCGGGTAGCCGATCTCGTCGGCGATGGCCTTGGCCTCCGAGAAGGTGGTGGCCGTGCCGTGCTTGGGCGCCGGCAGACCCGCCTCGGCGAGGACGCGGCCGAAGGCGCCGCGGTCCTCGGCCGCGTGGATGGCCTCCGGGGAGGTGCCCACGATCGGCACGCCGTTGTCCTTCAGCGCCTGCGACAGGCCCAGCGGGGTCTGGCCGCCGAGCTGGACGATGACGCCCGCGACCGGGCCGGCCTGCTGCTCGGCGTGGACGATCTCCAGCACGTCCTCCAGCGTCAGCGGCTCGAAGTACAGGCGGTCGGAGGTGTCGTAGTCCGTGGAGACGGTCTCCGGGTTGCAGTTGACCATCACCGTCTCGTATCCGGCGTCGGCCAGCGCGAAGGAGGCGTGGACGCAGGAGTAGTCGAACTCGATGCCCTGGCCGATGCGGTTGGGGCCGGAGCCGAGGATGATGACGGCCGGCTTCTGCCGGGGGGCGACCTCGCTCTCCTCGTCGTAGGCCGAGTAGAAGTACGGCGTCCTGGCGGCGAACTCGGCGGCGCAGGTGTCGACCGTCTTGTAGACCGGGCGGATGCCGAGGGCGTGCCGGACCTCGCGGACGACGTCCTCGCGCAGGCCGCGGATCTCGCCGATCTGCTGGTCGGAGAAGCCGTGCCGCTTGGCCTCGGCGAGCACGTCGGCGGTCAGCTCGGGAGCCTCGGCCAGCTCGTCGGCGATCTCCTTGATGAGGAAGAGCTGGTCCACGAACCAGGGGTCGATCTTCGTGTACTCGAAGACCTCCTCGGGCGTGGCGCCGGCGCGGATGGCCTGCATGACGGTGTTGATCCGGCCGTCGGTGGGCCGCACGGCCTCGCGCAGCAGGGTGTCCTTGTCGCCCGGGTCGCCGACGAAGGTGAACTGGCTGCCCTTCTTCTCCAGGGAGCGCAGCGCCTTCTGAAAGGCCTCGGGGAAGTTGCGGCCGATGGCCATGGCCTCGCCGACCGACTTCATGGTGGTGGTCAGCGTGGAGTCGGCCTGCGGGAACTTCTCGAAGGCGAACCGCGGGGCCTTGACGACGACGTAGTCGAGGGTCGGCTCGAAGGAGGCCGGGGTCTCGGCGGTGATGTCGTTCGGGATCTCGTCCAGGGTGTAGCCGACGGCCAGCTTGGCGGCGATCTTCGCGATCGGGAAGCCGGTGGCCTTGGAGGCGAGCGCCGAGGAACGCGACACGCGCGGGTTCATCTCGATGACGATCACGCGGCCGTCCTCGGGGTTGACCGCGAACTGGATGTTGCAGCCACCGGTGTCGACGCCGACCTCGCGGATCACGGCGATGCCGATGTCACGCAGCACCTGGTACTCGCGGTCGGTCAGCGTCATCGAGGGCGCGACGGTGATGGAGTCGCCGGTGTGCACGCCCATCGGGTCGAAGTTCTCGATGGAGCAGACGACCACGACGTTGTCGTTCTTGTCGCGCATCAGCTCCAGCTCGTACTCCTTCCAGCCGAGGATGGACTCCTCCAGGAGTACCTCGGTGGTCGGGGAGAGCGTGAGGCCCTGACCGGCGATGCGGCGCAGCTCCTCCTCGTTGTGCGCGAAGCCGGAGCCGGCGCCGCCCATGGTGAAGGACGGGCGGACGACGACCGGGTAGCCGCCGAGGGTCTCGACGCCCTTGAGGACGTCGTCCATGGAGTGGCAGATGACCGAGCGGGCGGACTCGCCGTGCCCGATCTTCTTGCGGACCTCCTCCACGACCTCCTTGAACAGGTCGCGGTCCTCGCCCTTGTGGATCGCCTCGGGCTTGGCGCCGATCAGCTCCACGCCGTACTTGGCGAGGACGCCGTTGTCGTGCAGGGAGATGGCGGTGTTCAGGGCCGTCTGGCCGCCCAGGGTGGGCAGCAGGGCGTCCGGGCGCTCCTTGGCGATGATCTTCTCGACGAACTCGGGGGTGATCGGCTCGACGTAGGTGGCGTCGGCGATCTCCGGGTCGGTCATGATCGTCGCCGGGTTGGAGTTGACCAGGATCACGCGCAGGCCCTCGGCCTTGAGCACGCGGCACGCCTGGGTGCCGGAGTAGTCGAACTCGGCGGCCTGGCCGATGACGATCGGGCCGGAGCCGATGACCAGGACGGACTGGATATCGGTGCGCTTAGGCACGCTGGCCCTCCATCAGGGAAACGAAGCGGTCGAACAGGTAGGCGGCGTCGTGCGGTCCGGCTGCCGCTTCGGGGTGGTACTGGACGGAGAAGGCGGGCTGGTCGAGCAGCTGGAGCCCCTCCACGACGTTGTCGTTCAGGCAGACGTGCGAGACCTCGGCGCGGCCGAACTTCGTCTCGCTGACCTTGTCGAGCGGCGCGTCCACGGCGAAGCCGTGGTTGTGCGCGGTGACCTCGACCTTGCCGGTCGTACGGTCCTGGACCGGCTGGTTGATGCCGCGGTGGCCGTACTTCAGCTTGTAGGTGCCGAAGCCGAGGGCGCGGCCGAGGATCTGGTTGCCGAAGCAGATGCCGAACAGGGGCGTCCGGCGCTCCAGGACGGCCGTCATCAGCGCGACCGGGCCGTCGGCGGTCGCCGGGTCGCCGGGGCCGTTGGAGAAGAACACGCCGTCCGGGCCGACGGCGTAGACGTCGTCGGCGGTGGCGGTGGCGGGCAGGACGTGCACCTCGATGCCGCGCTCGGCCATCCGCTGCGGGGTCATGCCCTTGATGCCGAGGTCGATGGCGGCGACGGTGAAGCGCTTCTCGCCGACGGCCGGGACGACGTACGCCTCCTTGGTCGCGACCTCCTCGTACAGGCTCGCGCCCTTCATCTGCGGCTGGGCCTGCACGCGGGCCAGCAGCTCCGCCTCGGGGGCGAGGGCCTCGCCGGAGAAGATGCCGGCCCGCATCGAGCCGCGCTCGCGCAGGTGGCGGGTGAGGGCGCGGGTGTCGATGCCGGAGATGCCGACCACGCCCTGGCGCTCCAGCTCGTCGTCCAGGGAGCGCTTGGCCCGCCAGTTGGACGGCACGCGCGCGGGGTCGCGCACGACGTAGCCGGAGACCCAGATGCGGCCCGACTCGTCGTCCTCGTCGTTCCAGCCGGTGTTGCCGATCTGCGGGGCGGTCGCGACGACGATCTGGCGGTCGTACGACGGGTCGGTGAGGGTTTCCTGGTAGCCGGTCATGCCGGTGGAGAACACGGCCTCGCCGAAGGTCTCCCCCACGGCCCCGTAGGCGCGGCCGCGGAAGGTGCGGCCGTCCTCCAGGACGAGTACGGCGGGAACCCTGGCGGCTCCCCTGGTGGAGGTCGTCATCGTGCGCCTTCCGTGTCGTTGGTCATCTTGTTCAGGGTGTCGGCCCACTCGGCGTGCTCGGCCGAGCGGTCCGAGCGGAAACCGGAGTCGATCAGTTTGTCGCCGTGCTGCCAGGTCACCACCAGCAGTCCGCCCTCGGTGAGGACCTTGCCGGCGATGCCCTTGTCCAGGCGGGCGCCGCGCAGGGCGGCCCGGGGGACGAAGAAGTCGGTGGCGCCGGGGCGCTCGACCTCCAGGCCCGCGTCGGTCAGGGTCAGCTCGGCCCGGCTGCGGGTGCCCAGGCCGTGCGCCACGATGCGGTCCAGCCACTGCCCGGCGGTGGTGGAGCCGTGGTAGCGGCCGCTCATGCCCAGTCTGGCCGGGCCGGGGTCCTCGGGCGCGGCGGGCAGCGGGGGCAGGCCCGCCTGGAGGGTGCCGCGCCACTTCCAGCCCTCGCGCATCAGCCAGTAGACCAGCGCGATGAACAGGGCCAGGCCGACGAGCCAGCCGATCCGGGCCCCCCAGTCGGTGACCTCGGCCGACTTCTTCGCCTCGGCCAGCAGGATTACAGGTGTCACGTGAGCTTCCCGTCGACGAGCGTGGCCTTGCCCCGCAGCCACGTGTGCGTCACACGGCCCGGCAGCTCACGGCCCTCGTAGGGAGTGTTGCGGCTGCGCGAGGCGAAGCCCGCGGGGTCCACCTCGCCACGGTATGCCGTGTCGACGAGGGTGAGGTTGGCGGGCTCACCAGCCGAGACGGGGCGGCCGTGGCCGGTGGCCTGGCCGATCCGGGCGGGCGTGACGGACATGCGGTCGGCCACGCCGGCCCAGTCCAGCAGGCCCGTGTCGACCATCGTCTCCTGGACCACCGACAACGCGGTCTCCAGGCCCACCATGCCCATGGCGGCGGCGGCCCACTCGCAGTCCTTGTCCTCGTGCGGGTGCGGGGCGTGGTCGGTGGCGACGATGTCGATCGTGCCGTCGGCGAGCGCCTCGCGCAGGGCCATGACGTCGCGCTCGGTGCGCAGCGGCGGGTTCACCTTGTAGACGGGGTTGTAGGTGCGCACCAGCTCGTCGGTGAGGAGCAGGTGGTGCGGGGTGACCTCGGCGGTGACCCGGATGCCGCGGGACTTGGCCCAGCGGACGATCTCGACACTGCCGGCGGTCGACAGGTGGCAGATGTGGACGCGGGAGCCGACGTGCTCGGCGAGCAGCACGTCCCGGGCGATGATCGACTCCTCGGCGACGGCCGGCCAGCCGCCCAAGCCCAGCTCGGCGGAGACGACGCCCTCGTTCATCTGGGCGCCCTCGGTCAGCCGCGGCTCCTGGGCGTGCTGGGCGACGACGCCGCCGAAGGCCTTCACGTACTCCAGCGCGCGGCGCATGATCACCGCGTCGTCCACGCACTTGCCGTCGTCGGAGAAGACGGTGACCCCGGCGGCCGACTCGTGCATGGCGCCCAGCTCGGCGAGCTTCCTGCCCTCCAGGCCGACGGTGACGGCGCCGATGGGCTGGACGTCGCAGTAGCCGTGCTCGCGGCCGAGCCGCCAGACCTGCTCGACGACGCCTGCGGTGTCGGCGACCGGGAAGGTGTTGGCCATGGCGAACACGGCGGTGTAGCCGCCGCTCGCCGCGGCGCGGGTGCCGGTCAGCACGGTCTCGGAGTCCTCGCGGCCCGGCTCGCGCAGGTGGGTGTGCAGGTCGACCAGGCCCGGCAGCAGCACCTTGCCGCCGGCCTCGACCACCTCGGCGCCCTCGGCGGCGAGGCCCGTGCCCACCTCGGCGATGGTCTCGCCGTCGATCAGCACGTCCTGCGGCGCGCCGCCGAGCACCTTCGCACCACGGATCAGGATCTTGCTCATGGTCTTACTTCTCCTCGGTACGGGAGTGGGTGACGGCGGGCTCGTTGCCACCGAGCAGCAGATAGAGGACGGCCATCCGGATGGAGACGCCGTTGGCGACCTGTTCGACGGCGGTGCAGCGGCCGGAGTCGGCGACCTCGGCGGTGATCTCCATGCCGCGGACCATCGGGCCGGGGTGCATCACGATGGCGTGTTCGGGCAGCCTGGCCATGCGGTCGCCGTCGAGGCCGTAGCGCCGGGAGTACTCGCGCTCGGTCGGGAAGAAGGCCGCGTTCATGCGCTCGCGCTGGACACGGAGCATCATCACCGCGTCGCTCTTGGGCAGCGTGCTGTCGAGGTCGTAGGAGACCGCGCACGGCCAGGACTCGACGCCGACCGGTACCAGGGTGGGCGGGGCGACCAGGGTGACCTCGGCGCCGAGCGTGTGCAGCAGGTCGACGTTGGAACGGGCGACCCGGCTGTGCAGGACGTCGCCGACGACGGTGATCCGCTTGCCGGACAGGTCCTGGCCGAGACCGGCGTCGCGGCCGACCAGCCGGCGGCGCAGGGTGAAGGCGTCCAGCAGGGCCTGGGTGGGGTGCTGGTGGGTGCCGTCGCCGGCGTTGATGACGGCCGCGTCGATCCAGCCGGAGTTGGCGAGCCGGTACGGGGCCCCGGAGGCGCCGTGCCGGATGACCACGGCGTCGACGCCCATGGCCTCCAGGGTCTGGGCGGTGTCCTTCAGGGACTCGCCCTTGGACACCGAGGAGCCCTTGGCGGAGAAGTTGATGACGTCCGCGGAGAGCCGTTTCTCGGCGGCCTCGAAGGAGATACGCGTCCGCGTGGAGTCCTCGAAGAAGAGGTTGACGACCGTCCGGCCGCGCAGGGTCGGCAGCTTCTTGATCGGCCGGTCGGCGACCCGGGCCATCTCCTCGGCGGTGTCGAGGATCAGGACTGCGTCGTCGCGGGTGAGGTCGGCGGCCGAGATGAGATGGCGCTGCATCTGACAGGCTCCGTAAGGCAGTTCATTCGGGAGATTTCGGGCAGGCAGGCGCGTGCGGAGGCACGCCGGGGCGGCCGTGCGCCTGACGTGCTACTGAGGTTCCGGCTTCGCACCGAGCAGCACGGTGTCGCGACCGTCCTCCTCGGCGAGCTGGACCTTGACCGTCTCCCGCAGCGACGTGGGGAGGTTCTTGCCGACGTAGTCGGCGCGGATCGGCAGTTCGCGGTGACCCCGGTCGACCAGGACCGCGAGCTGCACCGCGCGGGGACGCCCGATGTCGTTCAGGGCGTCCAGGGCGGCGCGGATGGTGCGGCCGGAGAAGAGCACGTCGTCCACCAGGACGACCAGCTTGCCGTCGATGCCGTCACCGGGGATCTCGGTGCGGGCCAGCGCACGCGGCGGGTGCATGCGCAGGTCGTCGCGGTACATGGTGATGTCGAGAGAGCCGACCGGGATCGCGCGGTCGGTGATCTGCGCCAGCTTGGCGGCGAGCCGCCGGGCGAGGAAGACGCCCCGGGTCGGGATGCCGAGGAGCACCACGTCGTCGGCGCCCTTGGCGCGCTCGACGATCTCGTGGGCGATACGGGTCAGCACCCGCGCGATGTCAGGGCCTTCGAGCACGGGCCGGGCATCGGACGCTTGCGGGTGCACGGAAGTGTCGTGCGTGTCCATACGAAACGGACCTCCTTCTCCGCCTCACGGGACGGACCTTAAAGGACGTCGGAATTGCGCCATCCACCGTAGCAGGTCGCCCGACGGCCTTCTGTCACCCCCTTGGCCTAATCGGCCTCCGCTGCCACGGAAGCGTCGGTGTGGACCATTCGGCTTGACGCAGGAGAGTCACGCTGCGTAACCTCACAGTGAGTTACCAGCCGCGCGGCGGGAAGACAGTCCGGTCGCGTCGACACAGTGTCCGGGGAGCTATATGTCCAGCGAATACGCCAAACAGCTCGGGGCCAAGCTCCGGGCCATCCGCACCCAGCAGGGCCTTTCCCTCCACGGTGTCGAGGAGAAGTCCCAGGGTCGCTGGAAGGCCGTGGTGGTGGGTTCGTACGAGCGCGGCGACCGTGCCGTGACCGTGCAGCGCCTCGCCGAGCTGGCCGATTTCTATGGCGTTCCGGTGCAGGAGCTCCTGCCGGGCACCACGCCGGGCGGCGCCGCCGAGCCGCCGCCGAAGCTGGTCCTGGACCTGGAGCGGCTGGCCACCGTGCCGGCCGAGAAGGCGGGCCCCCTGCAGCGCTACGCGGCGACGATCCAGTCCCAGCGCGGTGACTACAACGGCAAGGTGCTCTCCATCCGCCAGGACGACCTGCGCACACTCGCCGTCATCTACGACCAGTCGCCCTCGGTCCTCACCGAGCAGCTGATCAGCTGGGGCGTGCTGGACGCGGACGCGCGGCGCGCGGTGGCCACGCACGAAGAGGCGTAGCCAACCGGCCATATTCGAGCAGAAACGTGCCGCCGGGGTGGCCGGAACCATACGGTTCCGGCCACCCCGGCGGCGTTTTCACGACCGTTCGGGCCGGTTCGGGCGCGGGGCCGCCGCTCGGCTCGCTTCGTGGCCGGCGCCGGCGCATACGCCGAAAGGGGCGCGGGGACCGCGTGAGCAGCCGGGAGCGGCCCTGAGGCCGTCCGGCTGCCGCGGTCCCACGGCGCCCCTTGTCGCTGTCGGCTAAGCGCGACGCAGCGTCGGCTTGAGTTCCTTCAGCCGGCCCAGCAGGCCGTTGACGAAGGACGGCGACTCGTCGGTGGAGAACTCCTTCGCCAGCTGCACCATCTCGTCCAGGACGACGGCGTCCGGAGTCTCGTCGACCCAGATCAGCTCGTACGCGCCCAGCCGCAGGATGTTGCGGTCCACGACCGGCATCCGGTCGAGCGTCCATCCCACCGCGTACTGGGCGATCAGCTCGTCGATCCGCCGCGCGTACTCGGCGTAGCCCTCGACCAGCTGCATCGTGTACTCGCTGACCGGCGGCTGCCGGGTGTCGGACCGGGAGAGCCGGATCCAGTCCGCGAGGACCGTCAGGACGTCGGTGTCGCGCTGGTCGCCCTCGAAGAGGATCTGGAAGGCGCGCTTGCGGGCCGTGTTGCGGGCAGCCACGGTTAGCTGTTCACCCGGCCGAGGTAGTCGCTGGTGCGGGTGTCGACCTTGATCTTCTCACCGGTGGTGATGAAGAGCGGGACCTGGATCTGGTGGCCGGTCTCCAGGGTGGCGGGCTTGGTGCCACCGGTGGAGCGGTCGCCCTGGACGCCCGGCTCGGTCTCGGCGACGGTCAGCTCGACGGCGGCCGGCAGCTCGACGAAGAGCACCTCGCCCTCGTGCTGGGCGACGGTGGCGGTGAAGCCCTCGATGAGGAAGTGGGCGGCGTCGCCGACGGCCTTGCGGTCGACCATCAGCTGGTCGTAGGTCTCCATGTCCATGAAGACGAAGTAGTCGCCGTCCATGTACGAGAACTGCATGTCGCGCTTGTCGACAGTGGCCGTCTCGACCTTGACGCCGGCGTTGAAGGTCTTGTCCACGACCTTGCCGGAGAGCACGTTCTTGAGCTTGGTGCGCACGAAGGCCGGGCCCTTGCCGGGCTTGACGTGCTGGAACTCGACGACGGACCAGAGCTGGCCGCCTTCGAGCTTGAGCACCAGGCCGTTCTTGAGGTCGTTCGTGGAAGCCACGGTTGCGGAATCTCCTGGACTGACGTACGACCCCGGGACACGCGCTACAGCGCGAGCAGCTCCTTGGTCGTGATGGTGAGTAGCTCGGGTCCGCCGTCCGCCTCGGGGCGCACGACGAGCGTGTCATCGATCCGGACGCCGCCCCGGCCCGGGAGGTGGACCCCCGGTTCGACGGTGACCGGCACGCAAGCGTCCAGTTTACCCATGGCCGAGGGGGCCAGCTGCGGGTCCTCCTCGATTTCGAGTCCCACGCCGTGCCCGGTCATCGGTGGCAGCGCTTCCGCATAGCCCGCCGAGTCCAACACCTGGCGTGCCGCGCGGTCGACATCGCGGCAGGCGGCTCCGGGTGCGAGGAACTCCCGCCCGGCGCGCTGGGCGGCGAAGACGAGGTCGTACAGCTCGATCTGCCAGTCGGCGGGCGAGGTGCCGATGACGAAGGTGCGGCCGATCTCGCACCGGTAGCCGCGGTAGGTGGCGCCCAGGCACACGGAGAGGAAGTCGCCCTCCTCCACCCGCCGGTCGGTGGGGCGGTGACCGCGGCGGCCGGCGTGCGGTCCCGTCGCCACGGAGGTCGGGAAGGCCGGGCCGTCGGCCCCGTGGTCGACCAGGCGCCGCTCCAGCTCCAGCGCGAGGTGCCGTTCGGTGCGGCCGACCAGGATGGACTCCAGCAGCTCGCCGAGGGCCTGGTCGGCGATCTCGGCGCCGATGCGGAGGCAGGAGATCTCCTCCTCGTCCTTGACCACCCTCAGCTGCTCGACCGCTGTGTCCAGGTCGGTGAGGCGCAGCGCCGGGGCGGCCGAGCCGAGGGCTCGGTGGCGGGCCACGGTGAGGTGGTGTTCCTCGACGGCCAGGGAGTCGGCTCCCTGGGCCACGGCGAGGCCGGCCGCCGCCGCGCCGGTGTCGCCGCCGCTCGCCGGGAGGACGTGCAGGCGCAGGTGCTCGTCCGGCCTGCCTTCGTAGGGGCGGTCGTCCGGCGGGCCGGCGCACACCAGGAGGTCCTCGCGTCTGCCGAGCAGCAGGACGGAGCCCTGCGGGGCCGCGGCGGCGAGATAGCGGACGTTGGCCGGGCGGGTGACGAGCGCTGCCGCGGTGCCGGCCGCGTTGACGTGGTCCCTCAGCCGGGATCGGCGGGTCGCGTACACCTCTGACATGAGATGAGCGTAGGAGTTTTGTCCGAGTTGTGCCGATTGAGGGGGGCCGAGTGGGGTTTGCCCGCCTACCAGCTCGGCGGACTCGCTATCGCGCGCGCCAGGACCTCGTCCAGTACACGGGCCGTCCCGGGAACGTCCAGCTGGGAGTTGTCGATGATCGGGAGGCCCGAGCCGTACCAGCCGGCCATGCGGCCGTGGATGCGGGCCACCTCCTCGTCGGTGAGGCGGCGGTTGCCGGTGCGTTCGGCGTTGCGCTCCAGGACGATGTCCAGGCCCGGGAGCAGGACCACCGGGAGCAGGCCGGGGCCCACGTGCCGCTTCCAGCCGCCGAGGCCCACGACCGGACGGTCCGGGAAGACGGCGTCGTCCAGGATGCAGGAGATGCCGTTGGCCAGGAAGTTCCGGGCGGCGAAGCCGCAGGTGCGGCGGGCCAGGCGGTACTGGGCCTCCGCGTTCTCGTTCCAGCCGGACTGGGGGTCGGCGAAGCCGGAACGGACCCACTCGCGTACGTCGTCCAGGCTGATGTGGGCCGTGGGGACGCGCCGGTGGTCCGCCCAGTACCTGGCGACGCTGGTCTTGCCCGCGCCGGCCGGGCCGATGAGGAGGACGGCGAGCGTGACGGCCGCCGGGTCCGGGGCCGGGGCCGTGGCGGGCGGCGCCGCGGGGGCGCCGACCGGGCCGCCGGACGGCAGCGGCACGTGCCCGGTGACGCCGGGGGCCGGCGGTGCCGCGGGATGCTGCGCGGGCGGCGGGCCGGCGGGGGCCGGGGGCTGCGGCGGGGCCGGGTGGGAGGCCGGGGGGTGCGGAACCGGGGCCGGGTGGGAGGACGGCGGCTGCTGCGGAACCGGCGTCCGATGAGAGACGGGAGGCTGCTGGGGACCGGGAGCCGGAGAGACCGGAGGCTGCTGCGGAGCATGAGCCGCATGAGAAGCCGGAGGCTGTTGGGAACCAGGAGCCGGATGAGAGAGCGGTGGCTGCGGAGCCGGGGCCGCGGAGGAAGCCGAAGGCTGCTGGGGGCCGGAAGGCTGATGACAGACCGGAGGCTGCTGCGGAGAGCCGGCCCCGTGGGGAGCCGAGGCCTGCTGGGAAGCGGGAGCCGGATGTGAGGCCGGAGGCTGCTGTGGGGCCGGTGGGGTCGGGAAGCCCGGGGGTGACGGGGGTACGGGGGCGGGCTGCCGGGAGGCTGCCGGGTGCGGGCCCTGGGGGTGGGCGGCCGGCAGGTGAGGGGTCGGCTGGTGGGGGGCCGATGCCCAGCCGGTGTGCGGCCCCTGCCCCGGCTGGTGGGGCGGCGGCAGCGGAGAACCCACTGCGTGCTGCATCCGTTGCCACTCCGTCTCGTACAGGCACTGTGCTGCCGGCGGCGAGGAGCACGCCCCGGCCGCCTACCGAACGGTACCGTCCCCGGCCGTCGTTCGGTGAAACGGCCGGGGACGGCCCGAAGTGCCCGGCCCGCGAAGGGAATCGGACGAGGCGGAACAGTCCGGGATCTACTGCCCGACCTCGCCGTACGCGGCGAGGAGGACGGCCGGGTCCGGGCCCTCCAGGACGGTCGGCCTGGCCAGGCCGTCCAGGACGATGAAGCGGAGCAGGTCGCCGCGGGACTTCTTGTCGACCTTCATCGCCTCCAGCAGCTTGGGCCACTGGTCGTAGCGGTAGTGCAGCGGCAGGCCGACGGCCTCCAGGACGGCGCGGTGCCGGTCGGCGGTCGCGTCGTCCAGGCGGCCCGCCAGGCGGCCCAGTTCGGCGGCGAAGTGCATGCCGACCGCGACCGCGGCGCCGTGCCGCCACTTGTACCGCTCGTTCTTCTCGATCGCGTGGCCGAGCGTGTGGCCGTAGTTGAGGATCTCCCGCAGCCCGGATTCCTTCAGGTCCGCGGAGACCACTTCGGCCTTGACCCGGATGGACCGCTCGATCAGCTCGGCGGTGTGCGGGCCGGCCGGCGTGCGGGCGGCCTCGGGGTCGGCCTCGATCAGGTCCAGGATCACCGGGTCGGCGATGAACCCCGCCTTGATGACCTCGGCCAGACCGGAGACGTAGTCGTGCACCGGCAGCGAGTCCAGCGCCGCCAGGTCGCACAGCACACCGGCCGGCGGGTGGAAGGCGCCGACCAGGTTCTTGCCCTCGGCGGTGTTGATGCCGGTCTTGCCGCCGACCGCCGCGTCCACCATCGCCAGCACCGTGGTGGGGATCGCCACCCAGCGCACCCCGCGCAGCCAGGTCGCCGCGACGAACCCGGCCAGGTCCGTGGTGGAGCCGCCGCCGACGCCGACGATGACGTCGGTGCGGGTGAAGCCGCTCTGGCCCAGCGCCTTCCAGCAGTAGGCGGCGACCTCGGCGGTCTTGGCCTCCTCCGCGTTCGGCACCTGCACGGCGACGGCCTCGTAGCCCTGCTCGGCCAGGTCGGCCCGCAGCGCCTCGCCGGTCTCGGCGAGGGCCTCGGGATGGATCACCGCGACCCGCTTGGCCCGCTCGCCGATCAGCCCGGCCAGTTCGCCCAGCAACTGCCGGCCGACCAGCACCTCGTACGCGTCCGTGCCCGCCGTGGCCCCGACCCGGATCCGGGTGACTGCCTCGCTCATCGCTGCCTCAACTCCAGTGCCTCCAGCACGCTCTGCGTGACCTCTTCGGGGGTGCGGCCGTCCGTCGCCACCACCACGGTGGCGACCTCCTCGTACAGGTGCCGGCGCGCTTCCATCAGCTCGCGCCACTGCTTGCGCGGGTTGACCGCGAGCAGCGGGCGGGCCACGTTCAGACCGGTGCGGTGGACAGCCTCCTCGACGTCCATGGACAGGTAGACCACCCGGTGCCCGGCCAGCAGCGTCCGCGTCCCGGGGTCGAGCACGGCCCCGCCGCCGAGCGCCACGACCCCGTCGTGCTCGGCGAGGGCCGCCCGCACCGCCGCCTTCTCCAGCGCGCGGAAGGCGCTCTCGCCCTCGTCCAGGAAGATGTCGGCGATGGCGCGGCCCTCGGCGGCCACGATGTCGTCGTCCGTGTCCCGGTAGCCCACGCCGAGGTGCTCGGCGAGCATCCGGCCCACCGTGGACTTGCCCACCCCCATCGGGCCGACCAGGACGACCGCCGGCACGGCGCTCACCTGATCGCCAGCCCTTCGAGGTAGGAGCGCACGTTGCGGCGGGTCTCCGTGACGCTGTCGCCGCCGAACTTCTCCGCCACCGCGTCCGCCAGCACCAGCGCGACCATGGCCTCGGCCACGATCCCGGCGGCCGGCACCGCGCACACGTCGGAGCGCTGGTGATGGGCCTGCGTGGGCTCGCCCGTGACCACGTCCACCGTCCGCAGCGCGCGGGGCACGGTCGCGATCGGCTTCATCGCCGCCCGGACGCGCAGCAGCTCACCCGTGCTGAGCCCGCCCTCGGTGCCGCCGGAGCGGCCCGTGGCCCGCTTGATGCCGTCGGGGGTGGTGACGATCTCGTCGTGGGCCTGGGAGCCGGGCACCCGGGCCAGGTCGAAGCCGTCGCCGACCTCCACGCCCTTGATCGCCTGGATGCCCATGAGGGCGGCGGCCAGACGCGCGTCCAGCCTGCGGTCCCAGTGCACGTGCGAGCCCAGGCCGACCGGGACGCCGTACGCCAGCACCTCCACCACACCGCCGAGGGTGTCGCCGTCCTTGTGGGCCTGGTCGATCTCCGCGACCATCGCCTCGGAGGCGTCCGCGTCCAGGCAGCGCACCGGGTCCGCGTCCAGCCTCTCCACGTCCGCCGGAGTCGGGTACACGCCGTACGGCGCCTTCGCCGAGGCCAGCTCCACCACGTGGGAGACGATCTCGATGCCGGCCGTCTCCTTCAGGTAGGAGCGGGCCACCGCGCCGAGCGCCACACGGGCCGCCGTCTCCCGGGCCGAGGCGCGCTCCAGGATCGGGCGGGCCTCGTCGAAGCCGTACTTCTGCATGCCCGCCAGGTCGGCGTGGCCCGGGCGCGGGCGGGTCAGCGGCGCGTTGCGGGCCAGGCCGGCCAGCACCTCCGGGTCGACCGGGTCGGCCGCCATGACCTGCTCCCACTTCGGCCACTCGGTGTTGCCCACCATGACCGCCACCGGCG
Source organism: Streptomyces sp. SCL15-4 (assembly GCF_033366695.1). Classification (NCBI taxonomy): domain Bacteria; kingdom Bacillati; phylum Actinomycetota; class Actinomycetes; order Kitasatosporales; family Streptomycetaceae; genus Streptomyces; species Streptomyces sp. SCL15-4. The sequence goes on along the minus strand of NZ_JAOBTQ010000001.1, from coordinate 6,799,739 downwards.
AGCCCAGGGTCAGCCCGTGCCGGACGCCGCCCAGGAAGGTGACCTCGTCCCGCTCGAACTTCATCCGCGCACCACGGCCATAGCCGAGCCGCCGCCGCGCCAGGTGGTCCGCCACCATCTCCGTGGTGATCGGCACGCCGGCGGGAAGACCCTCCAGCGTCGCGACAAGTGCGGGACCGTGGGACTCCCCCGCGGTCAGCCAACGCAGCCTGCTCAACGGTGCTCCTCAGTGCTCGCGCCCGGTACTGCCCGGCGCACGCGTCCTCGCGTACGGCGACGGCGTCTCCGGGTGCGCGACCCCGGCACGCCGCCTCCGATCCTCCCACGTCCGCGGGCGGAGGACGGCCGCCGGTCCAGCAGGCGGACGCGTGCGGGGCCGTCAGCGGGCGGCGAGCGCCTTCTCGCCGGCCTGCCGCATGGCGTCCACCGGGCCCGGGATCTGCCCGGTCATCTGCTCGAACTGGAGCACGGCCTGGTGGACCAGCAGGTCGAGGCCGCCGACCACGGCGCCGCCGAACATGGACCAGCGGGCCGCCAGTTCGGTGGGCCAGGGGTCGTAGAGCACGTCGAAGAGGGTGGCGGGGCGTTCGGGCACGGCCGTGGCGAGCGCATCGGTGGTCCCGGCGGGCGTGGTGGCGATCACCAGCGGCGCCCGCAGCGCCTCGGCGGCGTCGGACCAGTCGGCCGTGCGGACCTCCACGTCGAGCCGTTCGCCCCATTGCCGCATCTCGGCGGCGCGGGCCTCGCTGCGCACGTAGGCGACGACCTCGCCGGTGCAGATCCGGGCGAGCGCGGCGAGCGCGGAGGAGGCGGTGGCGCCGGCCCCGAGGATCGCGGCGGAGCCGACCTCCTTGATGCCGTGCTCGCCCAGCGCGGCCACCATGCCCGGGATGTCGGTGTTGTCGCCGATCCGGCGTCCGTCCTCGGTGAAGACCAGGGTGTTGACCGCGTCGACCGAGGCGGCGGTGTCGCTGACCTCGTCCAGCAGCGGGATGACCGCCCGTTTCAGCGGCATGGTCAGCGACAGCCCGGCCCACTCGGGCCCGAGCCGGTCCAGGAAGCCGGGCAGCGCGGCCTCGTCGACGTCGAAGCCGTCGTACGACCAGCCGGTGAGCCCGGCCGCCTCGTACGCCGCCCGGTGCAGCACCGGGGAGAGGGAGTGTGCGATCGGAGAGCCGAGCACGGCGGCACGACGGCCGTCAGTTGCCCGTGTTGGCATTGAACTTGTCCCTGAGTTCTAGGAATTCCGCGTACGTCTTGGCGAATTCGGTATTGCTCATACCGTCGGTCGCCACGAAATAGACCCAGCCGTCGTGGGTCGGGTTCAGCGTGGCCTTCAGCGCGTCCTCGCCGGGGTTGCCGATCGGGCCGGGCGGAAGCCCCGGGTGCCGGTACGTGTTGTACGGGCTCGGGTCGCTGTTGATCTCCTTCTCGGAGATGTGGATGTTGCTCGTGCCCTTGGCGTAGTTGTACGTCGAGTCGAACTGCAGCTTGCGGTTGGTCTCGGTGTTGGTGGGCTTGAGGCGGTTGTAGACCACCTCGGCCATCTTGCGGAAGTCGTCGTGCGTCTTACCCTCGGCCTGGACCAGGCTGGCGACCGTGACGAGTTCGAAGGCGTTCTCCACCCCGAGTTCCCTGGCCTTGTCGTCGAGGCCGTAGGCGGCGTACTTCTGCTTGGCCTGGACGACCATCTGCCGGAGGACGGCGTCGGGCTTCATGCCCTTGGCGGCCGGATAGGTGCCCGGGAAGAGGAAGCCCTCCAGCGGGTCCTTGACGCCGCCGCCGTTGCGCGCCCAGGCGGGCAGGCCGAGGGACGCGTACTGCTTCTCGGCGAGCTTCCTGGTCGCGCCCTTGGACAGTTCCAGCTTCTTGTCGATGGCCGCGTAGACGTCGGTGTTGCGCTCACCGGGAGTGACGATCACGTTGTTCTGGCTGCGCGGGTCCATCATCAGCCGGACGGCGCTGGCGGCGGACATCTCCTTCTTCAGGAGGTAGGCACCGGCCTGGATGCCGTCGCCGCCCGGTGTCGTGGTCTGGGCGTGGACGAACGCGTCGGCGCTCTTGACGACGCCGGCCTCCTTCAGCCGGCGGCCGATCTCCCAGCCGCCCGCGCCCTTGGGGATCTCGACGGTGACGGTCTGGCCGGTGCCGTCGCCCGCGTAGTCCGGAGCCGCGCCGAAACGATTTTGGTAGAACTGGTACCCGAAATACCCGACCCCGCCGAGGCCGCCGCCGAACACCAGGACGACCACCATGCAGGCGCAGCCGGTGCGCCGCTTCCTGGGCTTGACCGGCTTGCGGCCCTTGCCGCGCCGCTCCCGCCGGCCCTGGAGCTCGTGCTCCTCGCCGCCGTCGCCGTCCTCGCCGTCGCGCCCGGCGAGGACGCTCTCCTCCTCGTCCGCCGGCTCCGGCTCGGGGCGTCTGCGGCCGGGCGGCTCCGGCGGCGGGTAGGCGTCCTCGGTGGGGTAGAGGTCGGGCTGCTCCGCGCCGTAGGCCACGGGCTGCTGGCCGTAGGGGTCGCCGGGGTCGGCGGCGTAGGGCACATGGCCGTGGGTGCCGGTCGCGTCCCAGCCGCCCTGGTGGAACTGGTGCTGGGCGTGGCCGGCGAACTGCTGGTCGTACCGCTGCGGGTCGTCGTGGTGCGGGGGGTACTGACCGTCGTGCCGGGGGTGGTGCTGCGCGTCGTACCCGGGCTGCTGTCCCTCGTTCCAGTCGCCGTACCGCGGCGCCTGCGGATGGTGCTGCGGCTGGCCGCCGTAGGGGGACTGCGAACCCTCCTGGGCCTGCTGTCCTCCCCATCCGCCGTCCCCGGACAACGGGTCCTCCGGATTCCACGGTTCGGAGCCCGGGCCCCGGCCATACTCAGTCATCGATCCCCTAGAGCCGCGAGGCCGACGGTCCCGCGGCTCGTGGGCCGGATTCCGTTCCGCCTCTTGCTGTGCCCCGGCTGTTCGAACACCGGCGCATCGCGCGGAACGTTACCGTATCGCGATCAGATGACCACTTCGACGCCCTCACCGGGTGGTTTGCCTGACACCCGTTCGGATTCCAGGGCCTGCTGCAGGATGATGACGGCCGCCACCTGGTCGATGACCGAGCGGCCCTTCTTGGACTTGACGCCCGAGGCGCGCAGTCCCTGGCCGGCCGTCACGGTCGTCATCCGCTCGTCCACCAGGCGCACCGGCACGGGCTGGACGCCCTTGGCCAGTTCCTGGACGAAGGCGCGGACCTTGACCGCGGCCGGGCCCTCGCCGCCCTTGAGGGAGCGAGGAAGGCCGACGACGACCTCGATCGGGTCGTACTCCTCCACCAGTTGACGAAGCCGTCGGTGGGCGGCGGGGACGTCCCGGCCGGGGACGGTCTCCACCGGGGTGGCGAGGATCCCGTCGGGGTCGCACGAGGCGACCCCGATCCGGGCGTCCCCGACGTCGATCGCGAGCCGACGTCCTCTGCGCATCTGCTTCGACCGTTCCTACTTGGCGGTCTCGGCGACGAGCCGCTCGACGGCCTCGACGGCCTCGCCGACGGCGGCCGGGTTCTGGCCGCCGCCCTGGGCCACGTCCGGCTTGCCGCCACCGCCGCCGCCGAGGGTCTTGGCGGCGGCACGGACCAGGTCACCGGCCTTCAGGCCGCGGTCGCGGGCGGCGTCGTTGGTGGCGATGACCGTCAGCGGCTTGCCGTTGTTGACGGTGAACAGCGCCACCACGGCGGCCCGTCCGCCCTGGATCCGGCCGCGCACGTCCAGGACCAGCTTGCGCAGGTCGTCGGGCGTGGTGCCGTCCGGGACCCGCCCGGTGACGACGGCGATGCCGCGGACGTCCTTGGCGGACTCGGCGAGGCCGGCGGCGGCCTGGAGGACCTTCTCGGCGCGGAAGCGCTCGATCTCCTTCTCGGCGTCCTTCAGCTTGCCGAGCATCGCGGAGACCTTCTCCGGCAGCTCCTCCGGGCGGCCCTTGAGCAGCTCGGTCAGCTGGTTGACGACCGTGTGCTCGCGGGCGAGGAAGTGGTAGGCGTCCACGCCGACCAGGGCCTCGATACGGCGCACACCGGAGCCGATGGAGGACTCGCCGAGCAGCTTCACCAGGCCCAGCTGGGCGGTGTTGTGCACGTGCGTGCCGCCGCACAGCTCCTTGGAGAAGTCGCCGATGGTCACGACGCGCACCCGCTCGCCGTACTTCTCGCCGAACTCGGCGATGGCACCCTGCTTCTTGGCCTCGTCGATGCCCATGACCTCGGCGCGGACGTCCAGGTCGCGGGCGAGCACCTCGTTGATCTTCTGCTCGACGTCGGTCATCACGGCCGTCGGTACGGCGGACGGCGAGCCGAAGTCGAAGCGGAAGCGGCCGGGCTGGTTCTCCGAACCGGCCTGGGCGGCCGTCGGGCCGAGGGCGTCCCGCAGGGCCTGGTGGGTGAGGTGGGTGGCCGAGTGGGCGCGGGCGATGGCGTGGCGGCGGCGGGCGTCGATGCTGGCGTGGGCCTTGGCGCCGACGGTGACCTCGCCGACCTGGACGACGCCCTTGTGGACGTACACGCCCGGGACCGGCTTCTGGCAGTCGCGGACCTCGATGACGGCACCGGTGTCCACCTTGATGCGGCCGGTGTCACCGATCTGACCGCCGCCCTCGGCGTAGAACGGCGTGCGGTCCAGGACGATCTCGACCTCGTCGCCCTCGGTGGCGGCCGGGGAGGAGGCGCCGTCGACCAGGATGCCGACGACCGTGGACTCGCCCTCGGTGTCGGTGTAGCCGATGAAGTCGGTCGCGCCGGCGGCGTCGGCGATCTCGCGGTAGGCACCCAGGTCGGCGTGGCCGGTCTTCTTGGCCTGGGCGTCGGCCTTGGCGCGCTCCCGCTGCTCCTTCATCAGGCGCCGGAAGCCGTCCTCGTCCACGGCCAGGCCCTGCTCGGCGGCCATCTCCAGGGTGAGGTCGATCGGGAAGCCCCAGGTGTCGTGGAGCAGGAACGCCTTGTCGCCGGAGAGGACGGTGCCGCCGGCGGCCTTGGTCTCGGTGACGGCGGTGTCGAGGATGTTGGTGCCGGCCTTCAGCGTCTTGAGGAAGGCGGCCTCCTCGGCGAGCGCGACCTTCTCGATGCGCTCGCGATCGGTGATCAGCTCCGGGTACTGCCGGCCCATCATGCCGATCACGGTCTCGATCAGGTCCTGGACGACCGGACCGGTGGCGCCGAGCAGCCGCATGTTGCGGATGGCGCGGCGCATGATGCGGCGCAGGACGTAGCCGCGGCCCTCGTTGCCCGGGGTGACGCCGTCGCCGATGAGCATGGTGGCGGTGCGCATGTGGTCGGTGACCACGCGGAGGGACACGTCCGAGTCGTGGGCCTCGCCGTAGCGGACGCCGGTCAGCTCGGTGGCCTTGTCGATGACGGCCATGGACGTGTCGATCTCGTACATGTTCTGCACGCCCTGCAGAATCATGGCGAGCCGCTCCAGGCCGAGGCCCGTGTCGATGTTCTTGCTCGGCAGGTCCCCGAGGATCTCGAAGTTGTCCTTGCCGATGCCCTCACCCCGCTCGAACTGCATGAAGACGAGGTTCCAGATCTCCACGTACCGCTCGTCGTTGACGGCGGGGCCGCCCTCGACTCCGAACTCGGGGCCGCGGTCGTAGTTGATCTCGGAGCAGGGGCCGCAGGGGCCGGGCACGCCCATGGACCAGAAGTTGTCCTTCATGCCCAGGCGCTGGATGCGCTCCTTGGGCACGCCGACGACCTCGTGCCAGATCTGCTCCGCCTCGTCGTCGTCCTGGTAGACGGTGATCCACAGGCGCTCGGGGTCGAGGCCGTAACCGCCCTTGTCCTGGGGCGAGGTGAGCAGCTCCCAGGCGAGCTTGATGGCGCCTTCCTTGAAGTAGTCGCCGAAGGAGAAGTTGCCGCACATCTGGAAGAACGTGCCGTGCCGCGTGGTCTTGCCGACCTCTTCGATGTCGGGCGTGCGCACGCACTTCTGCACGCTGGTGGCGCGCGGGAACGGCGGCTTGACCTCACCCAGGAAGTAGGGCTTGAAGGGCACCATGCCGGCGGGGACGAGGAGCAGAGTCGGGTCGTCCGCGATGAGCGACGCCGAAGGGACGACGGTGTGCCCGCGCTCCTCGAAGAAGCTCAGCCAGCGGCGGCGAATCTCGGCCGACTCCATCAGTGGTCCTCATTCCGGTTGTACGAGTACATCGGGGCTTCGATGTACTTCGGTGTGCTGCTGTTGTCGTTCTCGATGGCGGTGTACCGCCGGGACGCGGGGAGTTCGGGGTCCTCGTGGATGCCGAGGGCCTCCTCCAGCTCGGCCTCCCGCCGGGCCATGTTGTCGCGGACGTCGGACGCGAAGCCGGCCGCGCGGTCCTTCAGGCGCTGACCGGTCTCCAGGGCCTTGTTCGCCGCGGTGGCGGCCAGGCTCTCCGGGGTCAGCTGCCTGATCTTGCGGTTGACCTTGGTGGTGGCCCACACGCCGGCGGCGACACCGGTGGTGAACCAGAACGTTCGGCGGAACATCGCTCGGTCTCAGTCCTTACTTCCGCTTGCGCCGTGCGGCAGGGACCGTCCGGCCCACGATCACGGTACGCCGGGGGGACTTCGCAGGCACGTCCTCCCCCTTGCGGCCGCCGAGCGCCCGGCGGACGCCGTAGCCGAAGGCCGCGACCTTGACCAGCGGGCCGCCGAAGGTGGAGGCGACGGTGGTCGACAGCGCGGAGGCGTTGGAGGTGACCTCCTGGACGTCGGAGGCGATCGCGTCGACCCGGTCGATCTGGGTCTGCGCGGAGCGCACCGCCTGGGAGGCGTCGGCGAGCAGCGGGACGGCCTGGTCGGTCACGTCCGCGACGAGCTTGGTGGTCGCCTTGAGCGTCTGGGCCAGCCTCGCCAGCGCGACCGCGAGGAAGGAGACCAGGATCGCCCAGAAGACGGCCACCAGGATCCCGGCCACCTCTGTACCGGACACTGTGCGCACCCGCTCCCTGAAACGTGCCTGAGCATCGGAAAAGTCGTGCCCCGAGCCTATCGCGCCGGGGCCACGGCTCCGTACCGGATTCCCCGGCGGTGCGAACGCGGTGGCGCCGGGTGATTGTACGCAGTGAACACGGTTCAGTACGCTCCGTGTCCCATGCGAGATCCTCACGGTCCCGGCCCCCGGACGGGCGGCGCCCCGCCCCTCGAACTCACCGCTTTCGTCGGTCGATCGGCGGAGCTGGCCGGGCTGGCGGCGGCCCTCGGCCGGGCCCGGCTGGTGACCGTGACCGGAGTGGGCGGAGTGGGCAAGTCCCGGCTGGCGGTGCGGGCGGCGGTGCGGTGGGCGGCCGGCGAGGCGGCGGAGACCGCGGGCTGGGGCCGGGTGGAGCTGGCCGAGGTGTGCGACCCGCACTTCGTGGAGTACGCGGTCGTGGAGGCGCTGGGCCTGACCGACCACACCACCCGGCTGCCCCGCGAGACGCTGCTGGAGCAGTTGGCGGGGCGGCGGATGCTGCTGGTGCTGGACGGGTTCGAGCACCTTGCGGCGTCCTGTGCCGCCCTGGTGGCCCGGCTGCTGCGCGGGCTGCCGGAGCTGCGGGTGCTGGCGGTGGGCCGGCGGCCGCTGGGACTCGCGGGCGAGCTGCTGTTCCCGCTGGCGCCGCTCGGCCCCGAGGAGGCGGTGGAGCTGTTCGCCGACCGGGCCCGCACACACGGGGTGCCGGTGGCCGACGGCCCGGAGGTACGGGAGCTGTGCCGCCGGCTGGAGGGGATCCCGCTGGCGCTGGAGCTGGCGGCCGGGCGGCTGCGCGCGCTGTCCCCGGCGCAGCTGCTGCAACGCCTCGGCGACCGGTTCCGGCTGCTGACCGGCGGCACCCGGGACGCCCTGCCCCGGCACCGGACGCTGCGCACGGCGATCGGCTGGAGCCACGAGCTGTGCACGCCGCCCGAACGGATGCTGTGGGCGCGGCTGTCGGTGTTCGCAGGCACCTTCGACCTGGAGGCGGCCGAGTACGTGTGCGGCGGGTCGGGGCTGCCCGCCGAGGACGTGCTGGACGTGCTGTCGGAACTGCTGGCCCAGTCGGTCGTCGCCCGCGAGGAGACCCCGGCGGGCCCGCGCTACCGGATGCTGGACACGGTGCGGGCCTACGGCGCCGAGTGGCTGGCTGCGGCCGGGGACGCGGACCGGCTGCGCCGACGGCACCGGGACTGGTACCTGGGCCTGGCGACCTGGTGCGAGCTGGAGTGGTGCACGCCCCGGCAGCGGGAGGTGGCCGCGCGGGTGGACGCCGAGCTGCCGAATCTGCGGAGCGCGCTGGAGCTGTGCCTGACCGAGCCGGGCGAGGCGCACCTCGGTCAGCATCTGGCGGGTTCGCTGTGGTTCTGCTGGGTGGGCTGCGGGCGGCTGTCGGAGGGGCGGCGGTGGCTGGAGCGCAGCGTGGAGCGGGAGTCGGGGTACGAGCGGGCCCGGCTGAAGGCGCTGTGGGTACTGGGCTATGTGGCGGTCCTCCAGGGCGACACCGGGCCGGCGCTGCGGACGCTGCGGATGTGCCGGGAGCGGGCGGAGCGGGCGGCCGATCCGGCGGCGGTGGCCTACGCCGAGCACCGCATGGGCTGTCTGGCCCTGGTCACGGACGACATGGCCGGTGCGGAAACGCTGCTGCGCGCGGCGCTGGAGCGCTACCGGGCGATCGGCGAGCTGAACAGCAACGTCCTGATGGGCCAGGTGGAGCTGGCGATGGCCCGGGCGTTCCAGGGGGACCTGCCGGACGCGGTGCGCCTGTGCGAGGAGGTGCGCCGGATGTCCGAGGACCGCGGGGAGCGGTGGGCGCGTTGCTACGCGCTGTACGTGCTGGCGTACGCGGCCTGGGCCGACGGTGACGCGGCGGGCGCGCGGGAGCTGCTGGCGAAGGCGCTGGCCGACGCGCACGCCTTCCGCGATCTGCTGGGCTCGGTGCTGGTGATCGAGCTGCTGGCGCTGGTGACGGTGGCACAGGGCGATCCGGTGGAGGCGGCGGTGCTCCAGGGCGCCGCCGGGCGGCTGTGGCCCTCGGTCGGGCTGCCGCTGTTCGGTTCCGCGTACTTCAACGCGCCGCACGAGCGGTGCGAGGCCGCCGCGCGGCGGGCGCTCGGCGACGCGCGGTACGCCGAGTGCGTGCGGGAGGGGGCCGGGCTGGACCGGGAGGCGGCGGTGGCCCGGGCGCTGCGGCACCGGGAGCCGGGAACGCTGGGCGCGCTGCCGGCGCCGCGCGGCCCGGCCGCCGACACCGGCCCCGGACAGCGCGAACCCGCCGCCTCGCCCACCCGGAAGGGCGGGGAGACGGCGGGCTGAGGCTTACGCCGTGACCGGGGTCAGCGGGCGTAGTACTCGACGACGAGCTGCTCGTCGCAGATCACCGGGATCTCCTTGCGGTTCGGCTCGCGGTCCAGGCGGAACGCCAGGGCCTTGAGGTTCACCTGGAGGTAGCGCGGGGTCTCGCCGTCGGGGGCGAAGCCACCCTCACGGGCGATCTGGAACAGCGTCTTGTCCTTGGAGCGGTCGCGGACCTGCACGACGTCGTCCGGGCGGACACGGAAGGACGGCTTGTCGACCTTCTGGCCGTTGACCTGGATGTGGCCGTGGACGACCATCTGGCGGGCCTGGTAGATCGTGCGGGCGATGCCCGAACGCAGGACCAGCGCGTCGAGACGGCGCTCCAGCTCGATGATCAGGGCCTCACCGGTCTTGCCCTGGACCTTGGAGGCACGCTCGTAGGCGCGCACGAGCTGGCGCTCGGACACGTCGTACTGCGCGCGCAGACGCTGCTTCTCCAGCAGACGGACCTTGTAGTCCGAGTTCTGCTTGCGGCCGCGGCCGTGCTCACCCGGCGGGTAGGGGCGGGCCTCGAAGTACTTGACGGCCTTCGGGGTCAGCGCGATGCCGAGGGCACGCGACTTCTTGACCTTGGGGCGGGACTGGTTCGCCACTGTCTCAATCTCTTTCGTAGTTTTCGGCTTGCCAGAGTTAGGGAGGTCGCATCCGCAGCCGGGAAAACCCGTCGGGTCCGCGCGGGACCTGCCGGGCAGCCGCTTCCCTGGTCTGGGCACATACGTGCAGCACGCGAGTGGCCCACCGACCGTCCCGGGGTTGCACGGGGGGTGGTGGGCTGCCCGCGACACCGTTCGACGGTGCGCGACGCTCCTGGAGCCGGTCCGCGGGGGACCGGGCTCCGGCCGGGTGTCCCGCTCTGACGGCACGGGACTCGGCACTCCGCAGCAGTCTACAGGCTGCTCAGGAACGCTTGCGACCGAGGTGCCTGCGGGTCCACTCGACGGCGTCCGCGTATCTGGCCTCGGCGCCGTGCCGGCCCGGGGTGTAGTACTCGCGGTCCTTCAGGGCGTCCGGGGCGTACTGCTGCTCGGCGATGCCCTCGGGCAGGTCGTGCGGGTAGACGTAGCCCTGGGCGTGGCCGAGCTTGGCCGCGCCCTTGTAGTGCCCGTCGCGCAGGTGCGGGGGCACCGGGCCGGCCAGGCCCTTGCGTACGTCGTCCAGGGCGGCGCCGATCGCGGTGGTCGCGGAGTTGGACTTGGGGGCGAGGGCCAGCGCGATGGTGGCGTGGCTGAGGGTGAGGGCGGCCTCCGGGAAGCCGATCATGGCGACGGCCTGGGCGGCGGCGACCGCGATCGGCAGGGCGCCCGGGTCGGCGAGGCCGATGTCCTCGCTGGCGGAGATCATCAGGCGGCGGGCGATGAACCGGGGGTCCTCGCCGGCCTCGATCATGCGGGCCAGGTAGTGCAGGGCCGCGTCGACGTCGGAGCCGCGGATGGACTTGATGAGGGCGCTGGCGACGTCGTAGTGCTGGTCGCCGTCGCGGTCGTACTTCACCGCGGCGCGGTCGACGGTCTGCTCCAGCGTGCGCAGGCCGATCTCGCTCTCGCCCTGGTCCAGGGCGGCGCCGGCGGCTGCCTCCAGGGCGGTCAGGGCGCGCCGGGCGTCGCCGCCGGCGATCCGCAGCAGGTGCTCCTCGGTCTCCTCGGGGAGCGTGACGGCGTTCTTCAGGCCGCGCTCGTCGGCGAGGGCGCGCCGCAGCAGGCCGCGCACGTCGTCGTCGGTGAGGGGTTCGAGGGTGAGCAGGAGGGAGCGGGAGAGCAGCGGGGAGATCACCGAGAAGTACGGGTTCTCCGTGGTGGCCGCGATCAGGGTGACCCAGCGGTTCTCCACGGCCGGCAGCAGCGAGTCCTGCTGGGCCTTGCTGAAGCGGTGGATCTCGTCCAGGAAGAGGACGGTCTCCTTGCCGTAGCCCCCGGTGGCGCGGCGGGCGCCGTCGATGACCGCGCGGACCTCCTTGACGCCGGCGGTGATCGCGGACAGCTCCACGAACCGCTTGTCGGTCGCCTTGGACACCACGTAGGCCAGGGTGGTCTTGCCGGTGCCGGGCGGGCCCCAGAGGATCACCGAGGACGGTCCGGCGGGCCCGCCGGAGCCCTCGCCGACCAGGCGGCGCAGGGGCGAGCCGGGCTTGAGGAGATGCTGCTGGCCCACGACCTCGTCGAGGGAGCGCGGGCGCATGCGCACCGCCAGGGGGCTGCCCGCCGGGTCCTTCTCCTGGCGTTCTTCTGCTGCGGCGGTGAACAGGTCGGGTTCCACGCTGAAACCCTAGAACACCGCACCGACAATCCGGTCCGGGCCGTCAGCTGGTCCAGAACTCCCACCACCGGGTCAGCACCAGCATGCCGATGATGCCGATGTGCGCGACCGGCAGGACCCAGGTGAACTCGCCGAAGAAGGACCGCAGCCAGCGCGGGGCCGGCAGGAAGGCGCTGCGGACGTTGAACGAGGTGACGTACCAGAACATGGTGATCGTGGCGACCCAGGCCAGCGAGCACCACAGGCACAGCGCGTTGATCCGGTACAGGGACTGGAACTGCAGCCAGGTGCAGAAGGCCACGCCGAACAGCGTGCCGAAGTTGAACGTCAGCCAGTACCAGCGCGGGAACCGGGCGCGGGCCAGCAGGCTCATGCCGACGCAGACGACGATGCCGTAGGCGACCAGTCCGAGCATCGGGTTGGGGAAGCCGAAGGCGGCGGCCTGCTTGCTCTCCATGACGCTGCCGCAGGAGACCACCGGGTTGAGGCTGCATCCGGGCGTGAAGGACGTGCCCGCGACCTTGGCTTCGAGGATCTTGAACTTGTCGATCGTGATGACCCACGAGGCCAGCAGTCCGGCCGCGCCGGTGATCACCAGCAGGATGGCGAGGGCACGGCTGCCGCCGGCCGTGCGCGGGGCGTCGGCGGCGCGCTCGGGACCGGGCTCCGCGGAGACGTCGTTCACTGTCGTCTTGCTCATCACGCCGATTCCGTCACTCGAGGGTCGGACCTTCTTCGGGCACGGGTCATTGTGCCGCACGCGCCTGTGTCCGCACCGTTCGATGCGCATAAGGATGTGCGTACGACCGATGCCCCCGCTCGGTAAGCCGGCCTCTCCCGCCCAGGTACAGCAAGGGCGCCGGCCGCTCCCCGAGAGGAGCGTCCGGCGCCCGCGCGCGCGTGCGGCTAGCCGAGCCGGGACTCCAGTTCCGCCACGATCTCGTTGACGCCGATCGCGGTCTGCTCGCCGGACTGCATGTCCTTGAGCTGGACGAGGCCCTCGGCGAGGTCGCGCTCGCCGGCGACGATCGCATAGCGGGCGCCGGAGCGGTTGGCGTTCTTCATCGCGCCCTTCAGGCCCTTGCCGCCGTAGGCGAAGTCGGCCGCGATGCCCACCTTGCGCAACTCGGTGACCTTGGCGAACAGCATCCGGCGGGCCTCCTCGCCGAGCGGGACGGCGTACACGGACGTCGAGGACGGCAGGTCCAGCGCGACGCCCTCGGCCTGGAGCGCGAGGACCGTGCGGTCGACGCCCAGGGCCCAGCCGACCGAGGGCAGCGCGGGGCCGCCGATCATCTCCGACAGGCCGTCGTAGCGGCCGCCGCCGCCGACCGCGGACTGCGAGCCGAGGCCGTCGTGCACGAACTCGAAGGTGGTGCGGGTGTAGTAGTCCAGGCCGCGCACCAGCTTGGGGTCGTCCTCGAAGGAGACGCCCGCGGCGGTGATCAGCTCGCGGACCTCCTCGTGGTACGCCTTGCACGCGTCGCACAGGTAGTCGCGCAGCAGCGGGGCGCCGGTGAGCTGCTTCTGGACCGACTCGCGCTTGTCGTCCAGGACCCGCAGCGGGTTGATGTCGATACGGCGGCGGGTGTCCTCGTCCAGGTCCAGGCCGCGCAGGAAGTCCTGGAGCGCGGCACGGTAGACCGGGCGGCACTCCTTGTCGCCGAGGCTGTTGAGCAGGATGCGGAAGTTCCTGAGGCCCAGCGAGCGGTACGCCTGGTCGGCCAGGATGATCAGCTCGGCGTCCAGCGCCGGGTCCTCCGCGCCGATCGCCTCGGCGCCCACCTGGGAGAAGTGGCGGTAGCGGCCCTTCTGAGGGCGCTCGTAGCGGTAGTACGAGCCGGAGTACCAGAGCTTGACCGGGAGGTTGCCCGTCTTGTGCAGGTTGGCCTCCAGGGCCGCCCGCAGCACGGACGCGGTGCCCTCGGGGCGCAGGGCGAGCTTGTCGCCGCCCTTGGTCTCGAAGGCGTACATCTCCTTGGTCACGATGTCGGTGGACTCGCCGACACCGCGCGCGAACAGTTCGACGTTCTCGAAGCCGGGCGTCTCGATGTAGCCGTAGCCGGAGTTGCGCAGCGGCGCGGCGATGGCCTCGCGGACCGCCAGGTACGCGGCCGAGTCCGGCGGAATCAGGTCGTAGGTGCCCTTGGGGGCCTGAAAAGTGCTCACGAAAGGTCTCTCGTCACATTCCTCGTCGGGGAGCGTCCACGCTTCCCGGGCCGGCGGCCACCTGCCGCAGATAGGGGTTGGCGGCGCGTTCCCGGCCGATGGTCGTCTGGGGGCCGTGGCCGGACAGCACCACGGTGGAGTCGTCGAGCGGCAGGCACACACGGGCCAGCGACTCGAGCATGTCCGCCATGGATCCGCCCGGCAGGTCGGTACGTCCGATGGAGCCGGCGAACAGCAGATCCCCGGAGAAGAACACCGACGGGACGTCGGCGGTCTCGGGCATCCGGAAGGTCACCGACCCCTTGGTATGGCCCGGCGCGTGCGCGACGGAGAACGTGAGGCCGGCCAGCTCCAGCGCCGTGCCGTCCGTCAGCTCCCTGACGTCGTCCGGCTCGCCCACGGTCAGCTCGCCCATCAGCGGCATGCCGATGGACCGGCCGAGCGCCTTCTCCGGGTCGCTCATCATGTACCGGTCCTCGGGATGGATCCAGGCCGGTACCTCGTGCGCGCCGCAGACGGGGACGACCGAGGCCACGTGGTCGATGTGGCCGTGGGTGAGGACGACGGCGACGGGCTTGAGCCGATGCTTGCGCAGTGCTTCCTCGACGCCTTCGGCGGCCTGATGGCCGGGGTCGATGATCACGCACTCCTCACCGGCGGCGGGGGCGACGAGATAACAGTTCGTCCCCCAGGCCCCGGCGGGGAACCCGGCAATGAGCACGATCGTCCTTCGTTGTGTCGGTTACGGGCGGCTTCAGCTGCTCCCAGAGCCTACCGGCGCTGCCTTTTCCTCAGCGAACCCATATACGGTACGGGGCTACACGCAGCGGTCGGAGCACGAGGACGCACGCGTACCGCCCGACACACGACACGCATGAGGAGAAACCCGGTGGTCAGCCAGGAACAGCGGCGGCGTCAGCTCGCCCGGGAGAAGTTCTTGCGGCAGCAGCAGCGGCGCACCGAGGCGCGGCGCAAGGCCCGCCTGCGCAACTCCGTGATCGCGTCGGTACTGGGCGTGGTCGTGATCGGCAGTGTCGCCCTGTACACGACCGGGGTCCTGAAGGACGACGACGGCAAGAAGACGAACGCGAGCGCGGAGGTCACCCCGAGCGCCTCGCCGTCCGGCAAGGCACCGGACCCCTGCGAGAAGCCGGCGGCCGGCTCGGTGAAGAAGCTGAGCTGGAAGAAGGAGCCGGCGATGACGATCGACACGTCGGCGAAGTACACGCTGAAGCTGGCGACGACGTGCGGCGACATCGGCGTCGCGCTGAAGACGTCGGCGGCGCCGCACACGGCGAACTCGTTCGACTTCCTGGCGGGCAAGGGCTACTTCGACCACACCAAGTGCCACCGGCTCACCACTCAGGGCATCTACGTCCTGCAGTGCGGCGACCCGCAGGGCACCGGCGCGGGCGGCCCGGGCTACACGCTCCCGGACGAGAACCTCAAGGACAAGAGCCTGAAGAACAACACCTACCCGGCGGGCACGGTGGCGATGGCCAACACCGGGCAGGCGCACACCGGCGGCAGCCAGTTCTTCCTCGTCTACAAGGACAGCCAGCTGCCGCCCAGCTACACCCCGTTCGGCACGGTCGACGCGGCCGGCATGAAGGTGCTGAACAAGATCGCGGCGGCCGGTGAGAGCACGGGCGCCGGCGACGGCGCGCCGAACGCGACGGTCGTGATCGACAAGGCCACGGTCGTCAAGTCCTGACCCCCGTACGCCGGACCCCGCCGGCCCCCCTCCGCTGCCCGGACCCGAAGGTCAACAGGCCGGGCAGCGGAATTTCGGTCGTGCTGGATGCGGACAGGCCACCCGCTGGTCGCCTATGTTGGCCGTGACGAAACTGTGGACGATGCCCGGGGGTGCTGCGGCCCCCCGCAGGCATCATGTGGAGGAGGCGCTGTGAGCAGCGACCCGTGGGGCCGCGTCGACGAGACGGGGACCGTGTACGTGCGTACGGCCGACGGCGAGAAGGTCGTCGGTTCCTGGCAGGCCGGCTCCCCCGATGAGGCGCTGGCCTACTTCGAGCGCAAGTACGAGGGCCTGGTTGTCGAGATCGGCCTCCTCGAAAAGCGAGTGCGGACCACCGACCTGTCGGCGAAGGACGCCCAGGCCGCCATCGGTCACCTGCGCGAGCAGGTGGACGCGCACCACGCGGTCGGCGACCTGGAGGCGCTGCGCAAGCGGCTGGACAAGCTCGTGGCGACCGTGGAGGCGCGCCGCGAGGAGCGCAAGGCGCAGCGGGCCAGGCAGTCCGACGAGGCCCGCAAGTCCAAGGAGGAGCTGGTCGCCGAGGCCGAGCAGCTCGCGCAGTCCGACCAGTGGCGGGCCGCCGGGGAGCGGTTGCGGGCGCTGGTGGACACCTGGAAGGGGCTGCCGCGGCTGGACCGCAAGTCCGACGACGAGCTGTGGCACCGTTTCTCGCACGCCCGGTCGGCGTTCTCCAAGCGCCGCAAGGCGCACTTCGCGCAGCTGGACGCGCAGCGCGAGGAGGCCCGCCGGGTCAAGGAGCGGCTGGTCGCCGAGGCCGAGGCGCTGTCCGGTTCGACGGACTGGGGTCCGACGGCCGCCCGGTACCGGGAGCTGATGGCGGAGTGGAAGGCCGCGGGCCGCGCCCAGCGCGAGCACGAGGACGACCTCTGGAACCGCTTCCGCGGCGCCCAGGACGTGTTCTTCGCCGCCCGCAGCTCGGTGTTCGCCGAGCGGGACGCCGAGCAGACGGAGAACCTGAAGCTGAAGGAGGAGCTGGCCGAGGAGGCCGAGAAGCTCCTGCCGATCGCCGATCTGAAGGCCGCGCGGGCCGCCTTCCGCTCGATCAACGAGCGCTGGGAGGCCATCGGTCACGTCCCGCGGGACGCCCGGCCGAAGGTCGAGGGCCGGATGCACGCCGTCGAGCGGGCGCTCCAGGAGGCCGAGGAGGCCGAGTGGCGCCGCACCAACCCGGAGGCACGCGCGCGTGCCGAGGGTCTGACCGGTCAGCTCCAGGCCGCCGTGGACAAGCTGCGGGCGCAGATCGACCAGGCGCGCGCCCAGGGCAACAACGCCCGGGCCGACAAGCTGGAGAGGGAGCTGGAGGGCCGCCAGGCACTCCTGGACCAGGCCCTGAAGGGCCTTCAGGAGTTCGGCGGCTGATCCCCCCGCCCTCCCGCTGAAAGGGCCCCGTACAGGCGTACGGGGCCCTTCTCGCTGTCCGGTGCGCGGGACCGGCCGGGACCGGTGGGCGGCCGCCGGTACCGGTGCGCGGCTACGAGCGGCTGCGGCCCGAGGTCACGCGGTACACGTCGTACACGCCCTCCACGCCACGGACGGCCTTCAGGACGTGGCCCAGGTGCTTGGGGTCGCCCATCTCGAAGGTGAACCGGGAGGTGGCCACCCGGTCCCGGGAGGTCTGCACGGCCGCCGACAGGATGTTGACGTGCTGGTCGGACAGCACCCGGGTGACGTCCGACAGCAGCCGGGAGCGGTCCAGGGCCTCCACCTGGATGGCGACCAGGAAGACCGAGGACTGGGTCGGCGCCCACTCGACGTCGAGGATGCGCTCCGGCTCGCGGGACAGCGAGTCGACGTTGACGCAGTCGCTGCGGTGAACCGATACGCCGCTGCCGCGGGTGACGAAGCCGATGATCGGGTCGCCCGGCACCGGCGTACAGCAGCGGGCCAGCTTGACCCATACGTCGTCGACGCCCTTGACCACGACGCCCGGGTCGGCGCTGGAGCGCCGCTTGCGCCCGCGGCCGCGGGACGGCGGGACCGACTCGTCGATCTCCTCGGTGGCCGCCTCCTCGCCGCCGAGGGCCTGCACCAGCTTCTGCACGATGTTCTGCGCGGAGACGTGGCCCTCGCCGATCGCCGCGTACAGCGCGGAGATGTCCGAGTAGCGCATCTCGTGGGCGAGCGTGACGAGCGAGTCGCCGGTCAGGATGCGCTGGATCGGCAGGTTCTGCTTGCGCATGGCCCGCACGATGGCGTCCTTGCCCTGCTCGATCGCCTCGTCGCGGCGCTCCTTGGAGAACCAGGCGCGGATCTTGTTGCGCGCCCGCGGCGACTTGACGAAGCCGAGCCAGTCCCGGGACGGGCCGGCGCCGGTCGCCTTGGAGGTGAAGACCTCCACGAGGTCGCCGTTGTCCAGGGTGGATTCGAGCGGGACGAGGCGGCCGTTGACCCGCGCTCCTATGGTGCGGTAGCCGACCTCGGTGTGGACCGCGAACGCGAAGTCCACCGGGGTGGACCCGGCCGGCAGCGCTATGACGTCGCCCTTGGGCGTGAAGACGAAGACCTCGTTGCGGGACAGGTCGAAGCGCAGGGACTCCAGGAACTCGCCGGGGTCCTCGGTCTCCTTCTGCCAGTCCAGCAGCTGCCGCAGCCACGCCATGTCGTTGATGGCGTCCTTGTCCTTCCCGGACGCCTTCGGCACGTCGGTGCGGACCTTGGAGGCGCCGGCGACGGCCTCCTGCTTGTACTTCCAGTGCGCGGCGATGCCGTACTCGGCGCGGCGGTGCATGTCGAACGTGCGGATCTGGAGTTCGACCGGCTTGCCGTTGGGGCCGATGACCGTCGTGTGCAGCGACTGGTACATGTTGAACTTCGGCATCGCGATGTAGTCCTTGAACCGGCCGGGGACCGGGTTCCATCGCGCGTGCACCGTGCCGAGTGCGGCGTAGCAGTCGCGGACCGTGTCGACGAGGACGCGGATGCCCACCAGGTCGTAGATCTCGGCGAAGTCGCGGCCCCGCACGATCATCTTCTGGTAGACGCTGTAGTAGTGCTTCGGGCGGCCGGTGACGGTGGCCTTGATCCGGGCGGCGCGCAGGTCGGACTGGACCTCGTCGGTCACTATGGCCAGGTACTCGTCGCGCTTCGGCGCCCGCTCGGCCACCAGCCGTACGATCTCGTCGTACATCTTGGGGTAGAGGATCGCGAACGCGAGGTCCTCCAGCTCCCACTTGATGGTGTTCATGCCGAGGCGGTGGGCGAGCGGAGCGTAGATCTCCAGCGTCTCGCGCGCCTTCTTCTCCTGCTTCTCGCGCTTGAGGTAGCGCATGGTGCGCATGTTGTGCAGCCGGTCGGCGAGCTTGATGACCAGGACCCGCGGGTCCTTCGCCATGGCCACGACCATCTTGCGCACGGTCTCGGCCTGCGCGGCCTCGCCGAACTTGACCTTGTCCAGCTTGGTCACGCCGTCGACGAGCAGGGCGACGACGTCGCCGAAGTCGCGGCGCAGGTCGTCGAGGCCGTACTCGGTGTCCTCGACGGTGTCGTGCAGCAGCCCCGCCATCAGGGTGGCCGGGTCCATGCCCAGCTCGGCGAGGATGGTGGTGACGGCGAGCGGGTGCGTGATGTACGGGTCGCCGCTCTTGCGCTTCTGGCCGCGGTGCCAGCGTTCGGCGACCTGGTAGGCGCGCTCGATCTGGCGCAGCGTGGAGTTCTCGATCTTGGGGTCGTTGCTGCGCACTATCCGCAGCAGCGGCTCCAGGACCGGGTTGTAGGGGTTCGCGCGCTGCACACCGAGGCGGGCGAGGCGGGCCCGGACCCGGTTGGAGGAGCCGCTGCGAGTGGGCGGCGTGGCCGGCTGGCGCACCACCGGGGGCTGTGCGGGTCGCTCGGCCGGGGGCTGCTTGGGACGCGCGGACTCCGCGCTCTTCTCCACCGGGGCGGAGTGGGCGTGCTCGACCGTCCCGCGGGTGTCGTTCTTCACCTGGGAGGTGCTCGGCGCGGGCTTCGCCGCGGCGGCCGAGGCGGGCTCGGGCTTGGCGGCGGTCAGTGGCTGGGCCTCGTCTGGCAAGAGGGCTCCTCGTGCGCGATCCGGGTCCCCCGGTCAGGCTCCGGACACCCCATGGTAGCGATCCTGCGCCCGGTCATCGCCTTCAGGCGGCTGTGAGGACCGTGTACCCCTGCAACGCGGGAGGCTGCCACGGGATTCCGGCCGGCCGGTCGCCAGTGGCCCGCGTCCGCGCCGGCGGCGAGCGGGCGCATCGCCGCGGACCTGGGCAAACGCCCGCACAGGGGTTACGGAGCCCCGTCCGCTGAGCCGGTGCGGGCCGGTGGGACGCGGACGGCCGCACCCGGCGCGGAATCGCCGGGTGCGGCCGTCTCACCGCTCACGCGCTCAGACCCGGAGCAGCGCCTCCAGCGGAGCCCCGTCCAGCGCGGCCTCCAGCCGGGCCCGGCCGCCGAGGAAGCCCAGCTCCATCAGCACCGCGAGCGCGGACACCTCGGCGCCGGCGCGCTGGATCAGATGGATCGCCGCCTCCGCCGTGCCGCCGGTGGCCAGGACGTCGTCCACGATCAGCACGCGGTCGCCGGCGGCCAGGTCCTCGGCGTGCACCTCGATCTCCGCCGAGCCGTACTCCAGGTCGTAGGCCTGGCGCAGGGTGGCCCCGGGCAGCTTGCCCGCCTTGCGGACCGGGATGAAGCCCAGGCCGGCGCGGACGGCGACCGGGGCGCCGAGGATGAAGCCCCGGGCCTCCAGGCCGACGATCTTGGTCGCGCCGGTGTCGGTGGCGATCCGGGCCAGCGCGTCGGTGAGCGCGGTGAAGGCCGCCGGGTCGGCCAGGAGCGGGGTGATGTCCTTGAACATCACGCCCGGTTCCGGGTAGTCGGTCACATCGCGGATGCGGCTCAGCAGCAGTTCCTGGATGTCGGTCATCGGCGCTTCCCGGAGGTGCGGCCACGGCCCCGGCCCCGGGGCGCGGGCTGGTTGCGCGGACCGACGACGGCGGGGGCGCCGTCGTCGGCGTCGTCATCGCCGGCGCGGACGTCGCCGCGGTCCTCCCCCGCGGCGGCCTGGGCACGCTTGGCCAGGACCCGCTTGGTGAGGGCCTTCATCGCCGGCTCGCGCTCCTTGAGGTCGGCGACGAGCGGCGTGGCGATGAAGATCGACGAGTAGGCGCCGGCCGCGAGACCCACGAACAGCGACAGGGAGATGTCGTTGAGCGTGCCCGCGCCGAGGAAGCCGCCGCCGATGAAGAGCAGGCCGGCGACCGGCAGCAGCGCGACGACCGTGGTGTTGATGGAGCGGACCAGGGTGCCGTTGATCGACCGGTTGGCGATCTCGCTGTAGGTGAACCGGGTCTGCTTGGTGAGGTCCTTCGTCTGCTCCTTGAGGCTGTCGAAGACGACGACCGTGTCGTAGAGCGAGTAACCGAGGATGGTCAGCAGGCCGATGACCGTGCCGGGCGTGACCTCGAAGCCGACCAGGGCGTAGATACCGGTCGTGATGGTGATGTCGTGGATCAGCGCGACCAGCGCGGCGACGGCCATGCGCCACTCGAAGGCGATCGCCAGATAGACCACCACGAGGACCATGAAGATCGCCAGGCCCTCCCAGGCCTTGTTGGCGATCTGCTCGCCCCAGCTCGGGCCGACCAGGTCGGCGGCCAGCTTCTCGGGGTCGAGATCGAGGTCCTTGGCCAGCTCCTGCTTGATCCGGTCGGACTGGTCGGTGTCGATGCCGGCGATCTGGATGCGCAGGCTGCCGTTGCCCAGCTTCTGCACGATGGCCTGGTGGCCGGAGGCCTCGTTGGCGTACTCCTCCGCCTGGGCCACCGAGGCGCTCATCTTGGTGGGCGTCGTGAAGACCGCGCCGCCCTCGAACTCGATGCCCATGTTCAGGCCGCGCACCGCCAGGCCGACGATGGCCGTGATGGTGATCAGGATCGAGATGCCGTACCAGATCTTCCGCTTGCCGATGAAGTCGTAGGCGATCTCGCCGCGGTGCAGTCGAGCGCCGATGTTGCCGAGTTTCGACATCGCTCACGCCTCCTTCGGGTCGACGGGGCCGGCGGGACCGGCGGGACGGCGGGTGCGGCGCAGCGGGGGCTTGGCGCCCAGGCTCTTCGGGTCGAGACCGGACCACTTGTGGCCGTCCGCGAAGAACGGGCGGCGGGCGAGGAGCGTCATCAGCGGCTTGGTGAAGAGGAAGACGACGACCACGTCGAGCAGGGTGGTCAGGCCCAGCGTGAAGGCGAAGCCCTGCACCTTGCCGACGGTGACGATGAACAGCACGGCGGCGGCCAGGAACGACACGAAGTCGGAGACCAGGATGGTGCGCCGGGCGCGCGGCCAGGCCCGCTCCACGGCGGGGCGCAGCGTGCGGCCCTCGCGGATCTCGTCCCTTATGCGCTCGAAGTACACGATGAACGAGTCCGCGGTGATACCGATGGCGACGATGGCACCGCAGACGGCCGGCAGGTTCAGCGCGAAGCCGATGGCCGGACCGAGCAGCGACATGATCACGTACGTGAGGATCGCGGAGACCACCAGCGAGGCCATGGCCACGAGGGACAGGCCGCGGTAGTACACCACCAGGTAGATCACGACCAGGGCGAGGCCGATGGCGCCCGCGAGCAGGCCGGCGTGCAGCTGCTCGCCGCCGAGCGCGGCGGTGACGGTGGTGACGGACTGCTCCTGGAAGGACAGCGGCAGCGCGCCGTACGACAGCATGTTGGCGAGGCCCTGCGCCTCCTCCTGCTTGAAGCTGCCGGAGATCTCCGCCTGGCCGCCGGTGATGGACTGCCGCACGTACGGGCTGGAGACGACCTCGCCGTCCAGGACGATGCCGAACTCGTTCTGCGGCTGCGTCTTCTTGGCCAGTTCCTCGGTGATGTCGGCGAACTTCTTGGCCCCGCCGGAGGTGAAGGTCATCTGGACCTGCCAGCCGGAGGCGCCCTGGGTGTCGTAGACGGCCTGCGCCTTCTTCACCTCGGTGCCGTCCACGGCGGCGGGGCCGAGCAGGTACTTGTACCAGGCGCCGTCGATCTCGCCGCAGGCCACGGTGGGCTGGCCGGGCTTGATGTTCTTGCCGGCCTTGGCCCGGTCGGTGGGCTTGGTGCAGTCCAGCGCCGCGTACCGCGCCTGGAGCGCGGCGTCGGAGCCGCTGCCGGCCGGGGCCGACGGCGTGGTGGACGGCTTGGCGCTGCCGGAGGCGGAGCCGCTCGGCGAGGGGGTGGGGGCCTTCTTCAGGGCCTCGGTGACGGCGCGGCCCTGGGAGGTGGCCGAGGCCGAGGGGGAGGTGGAGCCGCCGGTCGAGGACGCCTTCTCCTTGGAGGAGGCGGACGCGGACGGGCTGCCGCTCGGCTTCGGGGAGGAGCCGGTGCCGGAGGACGCGCTCGGCGACGGGCTCTTCGCCGCGGGGCCGCTGGGCTCGCTGGCCAGGACCGGCCGGAAGTACAGCTTGGCGGTGGTGCCTACCTGCTCCTGGGCCTCCTTGGAGTTGGTGCCCTTGGGGATGTTGACGATGATGTTGTCGTTCCCCTGGGTCTGCACCTCCGCCTCGGAGACACCCAGGCCGTTGACCCGGCGGTTCATGATGTCGACCGCGGTGTCCATGTTGGCCTTGTTGATCGCGGACCCCTGGTCGGCCTTCGCCTTGAGCGTGATGCTCGTACCACCGGCGAGGTCGATGCCGAGACGCGGGGTGGTGTGCCCGGAGGCGAACATCCCTCCGGCGAGCGCCACGATGGCGATCAGGATGAGGGCCAGCGAGCGCCCTGGCTTGCTCGGGGCGCTCGCGCTTCGGCCCCTCTTAGGTGCTGCCACCTTCTCGTACTCCCTCTCGGGCCGCCCCGCGCCCGGTCGGCGCGGTCGGCCATGACATGGTGTCGGGCTCCCGTGCGGAAACAGACGCGCCGGGGCACGCGGGGCCCATCATGCCGCCGCCGCGCTTCCCGGGGTGCGGCTACTTCGCGTCGGAGTCGCCGTCGGTCTTCTTCGGCTGGTCGTCCGCCCCGGCCTCGGCGGCGTCCTTCTTACCGAGGTCGATCTTGTCGTCCGAGGCGGCGGCAGCGTCGGCGGATCCGTCGGTCTCGTCGGTCTCGGTGAGGGAGGAGGCGTCGTCCGGGACGAGGCCGGTGTCGGACTTCAGGTCGTGCTCGACGCCGTGGACGATGCGGTTGTACTCGTCGTCGGTGAGGACGGCGCCGATCGAGTTCTTGGCGAAGAGGAGGTCGACGCCCGGCCCGGCGTCGAGGAGGACCGTGTCCTCGTTGACCTCCTTGACCGTCGCGTACATCCCCCCGATCGTGCGGACTCCGGAGCCGGGCTGCATGTGGTTCCGCATGTCGGCGGCCTGCTGCTGCTTCTTCTTGGCCGAACGCGTCATCAGGAACATGGCCGCGATGAGCACGATGAACGGGAGAAGGGTATAGGCATTCACGGGACGGAATTTCCTTCGCGCGACCGCGCGGGTGAGCGGCCTGTTGGATGGGGGTGTGGTCGGCGCCGCCCGCAAGGGCGGCATCGGCGGAGTCTAAGCGAGTCCGCTCTCATGGAACAACGCTCAGCATGGCACCTGGGTTCCGGCCGGGCCATCGTCCTCGCCGCTCGGCCGCCGTCACGCCCCGAACAGGTCCTGTTGTCCGTTTCCCGCGGCCGGCGCGTGCGGCGGGGTCAGCCCGAGGTGCGCCCAGGCGGCGGGGGTGGCGACCCGGCCGCGCGGGGTGCGGGCGAGCAGGCCCTCGCGGACCAGGAACGGCTCGGCGACCTCCTCCACGGTCTCCCGCTCCTCCCCCACCGCGACGGCGAGGGTGGACAGGCCCACCGGTCCGCCGCCGAACAGCTTCAGCAAGGCCT
The DNA here is from genome assembly GCF_033366695.1 of Streptomyces sp. SCL15-4. Taxonomy (NCBI): domain Bacteria; kingdom Bacillati; phylum Actinomycetota; class Actinomycetes; order Kitasatosporales; family Streptomycetaceae; genus Streptomyces; species Streptomyces sp. SCL15-4. Next base: position 6,775,425 of record NZ_JAOBTQ010000001.1, on the reverse strand, counting down.
GAAGGACGGCGCGGTCGAGCCGGTCCAGGCCGCGCGCGTCGACCTCGTAGACGGCGAGCGCGGCGGCGGCGATCTCCCGGGTGATCAGCCCGTCGGCCTTGACCTGCGCGTAGTCACGGACGCGGCGCAGCAGGCGGTTGGCGATACGGGGCGTGCCCCGGGAGCGGCCGGCGATCTCGGCGGCGCCGTCCGGCTCGATGCCCACGTCCAGCAGGCTCGCCGAGCGGTGCACCACGCGCTCCAGCTCCTGCGGGGAGTAGAACTCCATGTGCGCGGTGAAGCCGAAGCGGTCGCGCAGCGGGGGCGGCAGCAGGCCCGCGCGCGTGGTGGCGCCGACCAGGGTGAACGGCGGCAGCTCCAGCGGGATCGCGGTGGCGCCGGGGCCCTTGCCGACGATGACGTCGACGCGGAAGTCCTCCATCGCCATGTACAGCATCTCTTCGGCGGGCCGGGACATGCGGTGGATCTCGTCGAGGAAGAGCACCTCGCCCTCCTGGAGCGAGGACAGGATCGAGGCGAGGTCCCCGGCGTGCTGGATGGCGGGTCCGGAGGTGATGCGGATGGGGGCGCCCATCTCCGCCGCGATGATCATCGACAGGGTGGTCTTGCCGAGGCCGGGCGCCCCGGAGAGCAGCACATGGTCGGCGGTGGCGCCCCGCGCGCGTGCGGCGCGCAGCACCAGGTCCAGCTGTTCGCGGACCTTGTGCTGGCCGATGAACTCGCCGAGGTCCTTGGGGCGCAGGGCGGCCTCGACGGCCTGGTCCTCCCGATCGGCCGACGCACCGACGAGCCGCTCCTCGGCGGGGGTAGCGGTGGTGTCGTCCCAGTTCACGAAGTTCTCCTAGCGGGGTGGCGGGAGGTCAGCGGGCGCGGTTCAGGGTCTGCAGGGCGGCCTTCAGCAACTGGCCCACCTGCGGAGTGCCGTCCGCCGCCTCGGCCTGGGGCGCGACGGCGGCCACCGCCTCGTCGGCCTCCCGGGTGGCGTAGCCGAGGCCGATCAGGGCCGCGTGCAACTGGTCGCGCCAGCCCTGGCTGACGGGCGCGCCGACGGCCGGGGCGCCGACGGGCTCGCCGAGCCGGTCCTTCAGCTCCAGCAGCAGCTTCTGGGCGCCCTTCTTGCCGATGCCGGGGACGGCGGTGAGGGCCTTCTCGTCTCCCGTGGCGACCGCGCGGCGCAGCGCGTCCGGGGTGTGCACGGCCAGCATGGCCTGGGCGAGGCGCGGACCGACGCCGTTCGCGGTCTGCAACAGCTCGAAGACCTGGCGTTCGTCGTCGTCCGCGAAGCCGTACAGGGTGAGCGAGTCCTCGCGCACGACGAGGGAGGTGTGCAGCCGGGCGGGCCGGCCGATCCGCAGCGTCGACAGGGTGTTCGGGGTGCACTGGACGGCCATGCCGACTCCCCCGACCTCGACGACCGCGGTGTCGGGGGCGAGCGCGGCGACGGTGCCGCTGACGAAGGCGATCATGCCGTGGGGCCTTTCGTTGCGTGGACGGCGTGCCGGGCGACGGCCTGCTGGAGCCGGTTCTGGGCCGGGGCCCGCCAGATGTGGCAGATGGCGAGCGCGAGGGCGTCCGCGGCGTCGGCGGGTTTCGGGGGCGCGGCCAGCCGCAGCAGCCGGGTGACCATGGCGCCCACCTGGGCCTTCTCGGCGCGTCCGGAGCCGGTGACGGCGGCTTTGACCTCGCTCGGGGTGTGCAGGGCGACGGGGATGCCGCGCCGGGCGGCGCACAGCATGGCCACGGCGCTGGCCTGGGCGGTGCCCATGACCGTGCGCACGTTGTGCTGGCTGAAGACGCGCTCCACGGCGACGACCTCGGGCCGGTGCTCCTCCAGCCACTCCTCGATGCCCTGCTCCACGGCGAGCAGCCGGTGGCTGAGGTCGGCGTCGGCCGGGGTCCGCACGACTCCGACGCCGAGCATGGCCAGCGGGCGGCCCGCCACGCCCTCGACGACGCCGATCCCGCACCGGGTCAGGCCGGGGTCCACCCCCAGAACACGCACGCCCGCCTCCCTTCGTCACCGTCACCCGTTCGCATGTTTGTGCAGGCTATCGGGTGACACCGACAACGCCGTACAACGCGACGGGCCGACGGGGTGTGTCCCGTCGGCCCGGTCGTCAGCCTTGCGCGTTACGCGTCGACCTTCTCCATGATCTCGTCGCTCACGTCGAAGTTGGCGAAGACGTTCTGCACGTCGTCGCTGTCCTCCAGCGCGTCGATGAGCTTGAAGATCTTCTTGGCGCCCTCCTCGTCCAGCTCGACCTGCATGGTCGGGACGAAGTTGGCCTCGGCGGAGTCGTAGTCGATGCCGGCGTCCTGCAGCGCGGAGCGCACGGCGACCAGGTCGGTGGCCTCGCTGATGACCTCGAAGGTCTCACCGAGGTCGTTGACCTCCTCGGCACCGGCGTCCAGGACGGCGCCGAGGACGTCGTCCTCGGTCAGCTCGCCCTTGGGGACGATGACGACGCCCTTGCGGTTGAACAGGTACGACACCGAGCCCGGGTCGGCCATGGAGCCGCCGTTGCGGGTCATGGCGACACGGACCTCGGAGGCGGCGCGGTTGCGGTTGTCGGTGAGGCACTCGATGAGCACCGCGACACCGTTCGGGCCGTAACCCTCGTACATGATCGTCTCGTAGTCGGCGCCGCCGGCCTCCAGGCCCGCGCCGCGCTTGACCGCGGAGTCGATGTTCTTGTTCGGAACCGACGACTTCTTCGCCTTCTGGATGGCGTCGTACAGCGTCGGGTTGCCCTCGGGGTCCGCGCCGCCCATGCGTGCCGCGACCTCGATGTTCTTGATCAGCTTCGCGAAGAGCTTGCCGCGCTTGGCGTCGATCACGGCCTTCTTGTGCTTCGTCGTGGCCCATTTAGAGTGGCCGGACATCTGCCTGTCTCCTTCGCGTAACCCATCCTGTACGAACGCCCCTCGGTCGAAAGGCCGGGGGGACCCCCGGAGATCCTACAAGGACTCCGCCGCCCCGTTGGCGCGCACCATGTCGACGAACAGCGAGTGCACGCGGTGGTCGCCGGTCAGCTCCGGGTGGAAGGAGGTGGCGAGCGCGTTGCCCTGGCGGACGGCGACGATGTGGCCGTCGTGTTCGGCGAGCACCTCGGCGGCGGCCCCCACGGACTCCACCCAGGGAGCGCGGATGAAGACGCCCTCCACGGGATCGCCCGGGATGTCCTTGACGTCGACCGCGGCCTCGAACGACTCGTTCTGCCGGCCGAAGGCGTTACGGCGCACGATCATGTCGATGCCGCCGATGGTCTCCTGGCCCGAGCGCGGGTCGAGGATCTTGTCGGCGAGCAGGATCAGGCCCGCGCAGGTGCCGTAGACGGGCATGCCGTCGCGCACGCGCGCGCGCAGGGGCTCCATCACGCCGAAGAGGACGGCCAGCTTGGAGATGGTGGTGGACTCGCCGCCGGGCAGGACGAGACCGTCGACCTCGGCGAGTTCCTCGGGGCGCCGCACCGGCCTGGCCACGGCGTCCGCCGCGGCCAGGGCGATGAGGTGTTCCCGGACGTCGCCCTGGAGGGCCAGGACGCCTATGACAGGAGTGTTCATGAGTGTCTTCCGAAGAAGGGGGTCACCAGCCGCGGTTCGCGTAGCGCTCGGTCTCGGGGAGGGTGTCGCAGTTGATGCCGACCATGGCCTCGCCGAGGTTGCGGGACGCGTCCGCGATGATCTTCGGGTCGTCGTAGAAGGTGGTGGCCTTCACGATGGCGGCGGCGCGCTTGGCCGGGTCGCCGGACTTGAAGATGCCGGAGCCGACGAACACGCCCTCGGCGCCGAGCTGGCGCATCAGGGCCGCGTCGGCCGGGGTGGCCACGCCGCCGGCGGAGAACAGCACCACCGGCAGCTTGCCCAGCTCGGCGACCTCCTTGACCAGCTCGTACGGGGCGCGCAGGTCCTTGGCGGCGGCGTACAGCTCGTGGTTGTCCAGGCCGCGCAGGCGGGCGATGTCGCCCTTGATCTGGCGCAGGTGGCGGACCGCCTCGACGACGTTGCCGGTGCCGGCCTCGCCCTTGGAGCGGATCATCGCGGCGCCCTCGGCGATGCGGCGCAGGGCCTCGCCCAGGTTGGTGGCGCCGCACACGAACGGGGTGGTGAAGGACCACTTGTCGGAGTGGTTGACCTCGTCGGCCGGGGTGAGCACCTCCGACTCGTCGATGTAGTCCACGCCGAGGGACTGCAGCACCTGGGCCTCGACGAAGTGGCCGATGCGGGACTTGGCCATCACCGGGATGGAGACGGCGTCGATGATGCCCTCGATCATGTCCGGGTCGGACATACGGGCCACGCCGCCGTCCTTGCGGATGTCGGCCGGGACTCGCTCGAGGGCCATGACGGCGGCGGCGCCCGCGTCCTCGGCGATCTTCGCCTGCTCCGGCGTGACGACGTCCATGATGACGCCGCCCTTGAGCTGCTCGGCCATGCCGCGCTTCACACGGGCGGTGCCGGTCTCGGGAGCCTGGTTGTCGGTGGTGGACACGGGTGACCTCGCTGAAGTGAAAGAGGGTGACTGCACTTCCGAGGAAACGGGAACGGGCCAGGCCACAGCAAGGGCCAATGACAAGCCGGTGGATCCTTTTCGTTCACCCGCGCTTCACGAGGCGCGCTCGACGAGGGCCGCGGGCGGCTCGTCGTCCATCTCGAAGGCCAGCGGGAACGGGGCGTGGCCGGCCAGCCGGAACCAGCGGACCTTGCGGTGTTCGCGGAGTCTGCGGGCGGCTCCCACGGTGTCGTTGTGGAAGCGACGGGCCATCGGCACCCTGCGGACGGCCTCGGCCAGTTCACGGGCCGCCGCGTCGCCGCCGGGGGCCTCGCGCACGGCCTCCACCTGGGCCGCGTGCTCGAAGACCGCCCGCAGCGCCTGGCTCAGCTCGCTCTCGGCGACCTCCCGCTGCTCCTCCTCGGCCTGCCGGGCCGCGTGCGCGGCCTCGTAGAGCACGATCGAGGCGGCCGGGTCCAGCACGCCGGAGGTCGCCAGCTCCTGGGCCACCGAGGCGCGCCGCAGCAGCTGGGCGTCGAGCGCGGCCCGGGCGGCGTCCATCCGCACGTGCAGCCGGTCCAGCCGCCCGGCCGTCCAGCTGAGGTACACGCCGACGGCGACGAGCACGACGAGGATCCAGATGAGGGTTGCGGTCACGCCCGAAGGCTATCGGCCCCCGCACGGCCTCCTCCAAGCCGCCGGGGCCCGCCGAGTCCACCACCGCGTCGTCCGGACCCCCGGGCCCCGCCCCCGTCCGGTACGGCCCCAAGCCGCCCCCGAACCAGCCCCGGACCGCCCCGCCTCACCCGATTCCGACGGACCCCGGGCCAACCCCGTACGACCCGGGGCCGCCCCCGCACCATCCCGAGCCAGACCTCTTCCCGGACCCGTCCCCGACCCGCCGAGTCCACCACCGCGTCGGTCCCCCACGGACTCACGAACCCGGGCCGACCCCGTACCGCCCCGGACCGGCCCCCAGCCGGGCCCGGACCACCCCCGCACCGCCCCGGAACCGGATCGGCCCCGTACCCGCCTCGCCGTATCCGGGCCGGTATCGCGCGGCCCCCGGCGAGGTCGGTGGTGTCAGTCGCGGGCCAGGCCGAAGCGGGCGCGCAGGCCCGTGGTGCGTTCGTCCGTGGCGACCGCCGCCGCGCCCGCCGTCACCGTCTCGTAGACCGACAGGATGTCCGCGCCGACCGTCGACCAGTCGAAGCGCCGCACATGGGCGCTGCCCCGCTCGCGCAGCTCGGCCAGGCGGTCGGGGTCGCCGAGCAGGCGTACGGCGGCCTCGGCCAGCGCGTCGGCGTCCTCGTTGGCGAACACCTCGCCGGCCTCGCCCTGGTCGAGCACCTGCACGAACGCGTCCAGGTCGGAGGCGAGCACGGGCGCGCCCGCGGACATCGCCTCGACCAGGATGATGCCGAAGCTCTCCCCGCCGGTGTTGGGCGCCGCGTACAGGTCGACGCTGCGCAGCAGACGGGCCTTGTCCTGGTCGCTGATCATGCCGAGGAACTCCACGCGCGAGCGCAGCTCCTCGGGCAGGCCGGCGACGGCGGCCTCCTCGTCGCCCCGGCCGGCCACCAGCAGCCGGGTCTCCGGGCGGGCCGCCAGGATTCTCGGCAGCGCCCGCATCAGTACGGGCAGCCCCTTGCGCGGCTCGTCGATGCGGCCGATGAACCCGATCGTGCCGCCCTGCCACTCCGGCCTGGGCTCGGCCTTGGCGAAGAAGTCCACGTCGACGCCGTTGGGGATGACCACCGCGTCCCCGCCGAGGTGCTCGACCAGCGTGCGCCGGGCGTACTCGCTGACCGCGATCCGCGCGCTGATCTTCTCCAGCGCGGCCTGGAGGATCGCGTAGGCGGCGATCATCGCCCGCGAGCGCGGGTTGGAGGTGTGGAAGGTGGCCACGATCGGGCCGGACGCCGCCCAGCAGGTCAGCAGGCCGAGCGAGGGCGAGGTCGGCTCGTGGATGTGCACCACGTCGAAGGCGCCCTCGTGCAGCCAGCGCCGCACCCGCGCGGCCGACAGGAAGCCGAAGTTCAGCCGGGCCACCGAGCCGTTGTACGGCACCGGCACGGCGCGGCCGGCCGAGACGACGTACGGCGGCAGCGGGGTGTCGTCGTCGGCCGGGGCCAGCACGGAGACGTCGTGACCGAGCCGCAGGAAGTACTCGGCGAGGTCGCGGATGTGGAACTGGACGCCACCGGGCACGTCCCAGGAGTACGGGCAGACGATCCCGATTCTCACGAGGGTCCCTTCGCGGGGTCGAGGTCGGCGAGCCACAGGCGCTGGAGCATGTGCCAGTCCTCCGGATGCTCGGCGATCCCGGTGGCGAAGGCATCGGCCAGTGCCTGTGTCATGACGGACGTCTTCTCCGCCCGCGTACCTGACCCGGGTACCTCTATCGGGGGATGGACCCGGCCCTTCATGACGGGCGAGTCGTCGTACCAGAGGGTGACGGGCAGCAGCAGCGCGCCGGTCTGCTGGGCGAGCAGGGCCGGTCCGGCGGGCATACGGGCCGGCTCGCCGAAGAAGTCGACCTCCACCCCGGTGGCGGACAGGTCGCGGTCGGCGACCAGGCAGACCAGGCCGCCGTCGCGCAGCCGCCGGGCCAGGGTGCCGAAGGCGGCGCCGCCGCTGTGCGGCAGCACCTCCATGCCCAGGCCCTCGCGGTAGGCCACGAAACGGTCGTACAGCGACTCCGGCTTCAGCCGCTCGGCGACCGTCGTGAACGGCGTCTGAAGCTTGGTGGTGACCCACGCCCCGGCCAGGTCCCAGTTGGCCAGGTGCGGCAGGGCGAGGACCACGCCCCGGCCGGAGGCCAGCCCCTCGGTCAGATGGTGCAGGCCCTTGGCTTCGAAGCCGGTCCGCACGCGCTCGGCGCTCCAGGCCGGCAGGCGGAACGACTCCATCCAGTACCGCAGGTACGAGCGCATGCCCGCGCGCGACAGCTCCGCCAGCCGCTCCGGCGACGCGCCGGGCACCACGCGCGCGTAGTTCGCCTCCAGCCGCCGTACGCCCTTGCCGCGCCGCTTCCAGACGGCGTCGGCGATGGACCGGCCCAGGCGCGCGGCGACCGGCTCGGGGAGCTTCTTCACGGTGCTCCAGCCGAGGCCGTACAGCCCGTCGGCGAACCGGTCGGCGGCGCTCACCGCGCGGCCCCGCCGGCCTGCTGTCCGGCCGCCGCCTCGGCCTCCGCGGACTCGCGGCGGACGGTGACCACCCGCTGGATCAGGGTGACGAGGCTGCCCGCCGCGACGATCCACAGCGCGATCGGCAGCAGCCACTGGATGCCCGGCACACCGAACTTGTGCAGGCCCGCGAAACCGGCCGCGACCAGCGAGATCACCAGCCGCTCGGCGCGCTCGACGAGCCCGTTGACGGCGACCGGCAGCCCGATCGACTCGCCGCGCGCCTTGGTGTACGACACCACCTGCCCGCTGGCCAGGCAGAAGATCGACACCGCGCACAGCACGTTGTCGTCGCCCCGGCCCGCGTACCACAGCGCGAACCCGCCGAAGATCGCGCCGTCCGCGACCCGGTCCAGGGTGGAGTCCAGGAACGCGCCCCAGCGGCTGGAGCGGCCCAGCTGGCGGGCCATGTTGCCGTCGACCAGGTCGGAGAAGACGAACAGGGTGATCACGACCGTGCCCCAGAAGAACTCGCCCCTGGGGTAGAAGACCAGAGCCCCCGCGACCACCCCGGCGGTGCCGAGGAGCGTCACCGTGTCGGGGCTCACCCCCCGCCGGATGAGAAACGCGGCGAACGGTGTGAGGACACGCGTGAAAAATGCACGCGCGTACTTGTTCAGCATGGCCTTCCCGACGGTCGGTGACGCCGCGGCCCCTGCTGGCCGCCGGCTGGCCCATCGTAGCCACGCGTGGGCGTGGCCGACGGGCGGGCACCCGCGGCCGGCGCCCGGAAGCGGCGCGCACGGCGTTCCACGAGGCGGTCGTGACGCAAACGGACACCGGTGCGCACTCTTCGTAGTCCTTCGTATGGACGCGGCGTGACGGGAGTGGAAAGCTCGAATGACCGCGGGCGTCGCCGGAGCCGCCACAGCACGCGGATCCCGCGTGTCCGCGCCCACAGTGACCTCACCGTGCACGGGAGGCAGGATCATGGGCGACAAGGCACAGACACACCACCCCGGGGCCGCCGGCAGGGCTCTCACGGCCGACCGGCCCACCTCCGTACGGAACGTGGTGCTGGTCGGCCACTCCGGCTCGGGCAAGACGACCCTGGTGGAGGCCCTCGCGCTGACCGCGGGGGCGGTGAACCGGGCGGGCCGCGTGGAGGACGGCGGCACCGTCTCCGACTACGACGACATCGAGCACCGCCAGCAGCGCTCGGTCCAGCTGTCCCTGGTGCCCGTCGAGTGGGACGGCATCAAGGTCAACCTGCTGGACACCCCCGGGTACGCGGACTTCGTCGGGGAGCTGCGGGCCGGGCTGCGCGCCGCGGACGCGGCCCTCTTCGTCGTCTCGGCCTCGGACGGGGTGGACGGCTCCACCCGGACGGTGTGGGAGGAGTGTGCGGCCGTCGGCATGCCCCGCGCGATCGTGATCACCCACCTGGAGGCCGCCCGCGCGGACTTCGAGGAGACGACCCGCGTCTGCGCGGAGGCCTTCGGCGGCGACGACCCCGACGCCGTCCTGCCGCTGTACCTGCCGCTGCGCGGCCCCGAGGGCCCGGACGGGCACGCGCCGGTGACCGGTCTGACGGGGCTGCTGTCGCGGAAGCTGTTCGACTACTCCTCCGGGGAGCGCAAGGAGTCCGAGCCCGGCGAGGACCAGCTGCCCGGCATCGAGGAGACCCGCAACCGGCTCATCGAGGGAATCATCGCCGAGAGCGAGGACGAGACCCTCATGGACCGCTACCTGGGCGGCGAACAGGTCGACGTCAAGACCCTGGTCCAGGACCTGGAACGGGCGGTGGCGCGCGGGTCCTTCTTCCCCGTGCTCGCCGCCGCCCCCGCCGCCGGGGGCGCGCGGCAGGGGCTCGGCACGGTGGAGCTGCTGGAGCTGATCACCGGCGGCTTCCCCACCCCCTTCGAGCACCCGCTGCCCGGCGTCACCACCCTCGACGGCCGGCCGCGCGAGCTGACACCGTGCGACACCGAGGGCCCGCTGGTCGCCGAGGTCGTCAAGACCTCCTCCGACCCCTACGTGGGCCGCGTCTCGCTCGTCAGGGTCTTCTCCGGCACCCTCCGCCCGGACCGGACGGTGCACGTCTCCGGGCACGGCCTCGCCGACCGCGGCCACGAGGACCACGACGTGGACGAGAAGGTCGGCGCCCTGTCCATGCCCTTCGGCAAACAGCAGCGCCCGGTGACCCACGCCGTCGCCGGCGACCTGGTGTGCGTGGCCAAGCTGAGCCGCGCCGAGACCGGCGACACCCTCTCCGCCAAGGACGACCCGCTCCTGATGGAGCCCTGGCAGATGCCCGACCCGCTGCTGCCGGTCGCCATCCGGGCGCACAGCAAGGCCGACGAGGACAAGCTCTCCCAGGGTCTGGCCCGGCTGGTCGCCGAGGACCCGACGATGCGCCTGGAACAGAACCAGGACACCCACCAGGTGGTCCTGTGGTGCCTGGGCGAGGCGCACGCCGACGTCGCCCTGGAACGGCTGCGCAGCCGCTACGGCGTCCAGGTCGACGCCGTTCCGCACAAGGTCTCGCTCCGGGAGACGTTCGGCACCAGGGCGGCCGGGCGGGGCCGGCACGTCAAGCAGTCCGGCGGCCACGGCCAGTACGCCATCTGCGAGATCGAGGTGGAGCCGCTGCCGGGCGGCTCGGGCATCGAGTTCGTGGACAAGGTGGTCGGCGGCGCGGTGCCCCGGCAGTTCATCCCGTCCGTCGAGAAGGGCGTCCGCGCGCAGGCCGCCAAGGGCGTCGCCGCCGGCTACCCGCTGGTGGACGTGCGGGTCACGCTGCTGGACGGCAAGGCCCACTCGGTGGACTCCTCCGACGCCGCCTTCCAGACGGCCGGCGCACTCGCCCTGCGCGAAGCCGCCGCCGAAGCGAAGATCCATCTGCTGGAGCCGGTCGCCGAGGTCACCGTGCTCGTCGGCGACGCGTACGTGGGCGCCGTGATGAGCGACCTCTCCGGCCGCCGCGGCCGGCTGCTCGGCACCGAACAGATGGGCTCCGGACGGACCCTGATCCGCGCCGAGGTACCGGAGTTCGAGATCGGCCGCTACGCCGTCGACCTGCGCTCGCTCTCGCACGGCACGGCCCGCTTCGACCGCGCCTACGCCCGGCACGAGCCGATGCCGCCGCAGATCGCCGCACGCCTGCGCGAACAGGCCGGGGAGGAGGGGTAGCACGGAAGCACCGGACCGGCGCACGGGCGGGCGGCTTCGGCCGTCCGCCCACGACTGTCGGTGCCGGCCGATACGCTGATCACCTGATGACGTCGTGCCGGCGGCGGCACGACGACCGGTCCAACAGGTGTGCGGAGCAGGTAAGTCGGGAAGGCCGCAGGCACGGCACCGGCGGCGATGGGGGCGGGAATGTCGATAGGAACGGAGTGGGACGGGCCCCAGGTACCCGTCTCGGTCGGCGAGGGACAGGCGGCGACCGCCGCGCTGGCCTCCGCGGCGTACCGGGACAGCCCGATCGAGGAGATCAAGAAGGCCGACAACGAGTGGCACCAGTCGACCGTGAAGGCCGGCCGGATCAAGATGTTCCGGCCCAATCTCGGCGAGGCGTTCTCCCGGGCCCTCGTGGACCGGATGCTGTCCGCCGGCCGCAAACCGCTGATCCAGTCCTTCGGCACGGAACCGCAGTTCGTGGTGGAACACGCCCTGGCCGCCAACAACATCCGCCGGGAGCGGGACAACCAGCTGAGCCTCATCACCGTCGTCTGCGGCCTCGTCTTCCTGCCCGGGTTCATCGCCTGGCTGCTCGTCTTCCTGCTGCGCTCCTTCGTCGCCCGGCGCGACGACAAGCGGGCCGGGACACTGGCCACCACGCTCCTGCTGGGCGTCGGCCTGCTCGCCGCGCTGTTCCTGGTCAAGATGCCGTTCGGCGGCTTCTGGGCCTGGTACGCCCGCGCGTGTGTCATCGCTCCCGTGCTCGGCTGGTTCTGGGCCAAGCGCCTGTGCGAGCGCACCGCCCACGACCTGCGCGCCCGCTGGGACGGCCTGCTCTCCGGCACCAGCGTCGGCGCCAAGATCCCGGAGGCCGTGCCGCGCGGCCCCGGCCAGACCGCCGCCGAGGAACTGCGCCAGTCCCTGGCCCGGCTGAGCGCCGAGCAGCAGTCCAACTCGGTCTTCTACGCCGGCCCCAAGGGCATACTCGGCATGGGCACCCGCTGGGGCGCCTGGCAGCTCGCCGAGGACCTGGTGTCCGCCGACCCGGGCCGGGAGATCCATCCCTTCCGCAGCTGGGACGTGATACGCGCGATCCACGACCAGCTGGCCCTCCTGGAGCGCGGCCCGCTGCACACCGGCGGCTTCCCCAAGCCGTCCGTGCGGCACTGGATCGTCACGCCGATCGGTGAGAAGGCCACGGCGGTCTCCCGCCCCGAGGGCACCGACGTCGAGGCGTTCCAGATCAAGCCGCACGCCATACAGGAGATCTGCAACAAGCAGCAGTTCGGCAGCGGCGACCGGCACTATCTGGGCGTGCAGTGGACCCTGTGGGACGGACAGCTGGTCATCACCATGCTGATCACCGTCACCGTGCTGCACCAGACCCTGCGCATCGAGGTCACCGGGCACGCGCTCGGTCCGGTGAACCCGCTGTTCACCAGCAAGCCGGAGGCCCCGACCAAGGAAGTCGCCAAGTCCCTCAAGCCCTGGGAGAACCGCACCATCAAGCTGCCGCTGGTCACCACCGACGAGGTCGTACGGCTCGCCGTGCGCGCCCCGCTGACCTGGTACCCGCCGCTGCTGAACTGGCTCGGCGGCTCCCTCGGCCTGCCCGAGCCGTTCGGTCTGCGGCACGCCTGGGCCGACCAGCCCTGGCGGCATCGTTTCATGGCCGACGACGCGTTGCGCGCGGCCACGCCGGTGCTGCGCGTGGTGCACTCGGCGGCGATCAAGGTGCTGGAGGAGAACGGTGTGAACACCGAGAAGTTCGGCGCCCGCTCGGCGTTCCTCAGCGGCAACGTCCAGGACCCGATGCCGAAGAAGGCCGACCTCTACGACGCGTGACCGGGTGCCCTCCGCCGGAGGGCACCCGCCGTCCGCCTAGTGCGTGCACGGCGTCGCGCGGCAGACGGGAATTGTCAGACAGGCCCTAGGCCGGCCAGGCCTCCGCCAGCATCTTCCGGGTGTCGGCCAGCAGCTGCGGCAGCACCTTCGTCTGGCCCACCACCGGCATGAAGTTCGTGTCCCCGCCCCAGCGCGGCACGATGTGCTGGTGCAGATGCGCGGCGATGCCGGCGCCCGCGACCGCGCCCTGGTTCATGCCGATGTTGAACCCGTGCGCGCCGGACGCGGTGCGCAGGGCCGTCATCGCCTGCTTGGTCAGCTCCGCCAGCTCGGCGGTCTCCGGCCCGGTCAGCTCGGTGTAGTCGGCGACGTGCCGGTAGGGCACGGTCATCAGGTGGCCGCCGTTGTACGGGTACAGGTTGAGGACGGCGTACACCTGCTCACCACGCCGTACGATCAGCCCGTCCTCGTCCGACTTGGCCGGGATCGAGCAGAAGGGGCAGCCGTCGTCGGCCCCGGGACCGCTCGGCTTGTTCTCGCCCTGGATGTAGGCCATCCGGTGGGGCGTCCACAGGCGCTGGAACGCGTCCTGCGTCCCCACTCCGATCTGCTGCTCCGGCTCACTCGTCATGCTAGGCAGCATATGGCGTCACCCCGGCCCACCGTGCCGCCGGGGCGGACTCCGGCCGCCGTGCGCACGAGCGGGCCCCCGGGACGGTGGTCCCGGGGGCCTAGAAGCCCGGACGGATCAGATCTGGGTCCGCTCCTCGACGACCTTCGCGATCTTCGCGATGGCCTCGTCGAACGGGATGCCGTTCTCCTGCGAGCCGTCGCGGTAGCGGAAGGACACCGAACCGTTGGACATGTCCTCGTCGCCGGCGATGACCATGAACGGCACCTTCTGCTTCTGCGCGTTCCTGATCTTCTTCTGCATGCGGTCCGAGGAGGAGTCCACCTCGACGCGCAGGCCCTTCTTCCGGGCCGCGGCCGTGAACTTCTCCAGGTACTCCACGTGCGCGTCGCCGATCGGGATGCCGATCGCCTGGACCGGGGCCAGCCACGCCGGGAAGGCGCCCGCGTAGTGCTCCAGGAGGACGGCGAAGAACCGCTCGATGGAGCCGAACAGCGCACGGTGGATCATGACCGGGCGCTGCTTGGAGCCGTCCGGGCCGGTGTACTCCAGGTTGAACCGCTCGGGCAGGTTGAAGTCGAGCTGGAGGGTCGACATCTGCCAGGTCCGGCCGATGGCGTCGCGCGCCTGGACGGAGATCTTCGGGCCGTAGAAGGCGGCGCCGCCCGGGTCGGGAACGAGGGGCAGGCCCTGCTTCTCGGCGACCTGGCGCAGGGTCTCGGTCGCCTCCTCCCAGGCCTCGTCGGAACCGACGAACTTCTCCGGGTCCTTGGTCGACAGCTCCAGGTAGAAGTCGGTCAGGCCGTAGTCCCGCAGCAGGCCGAGGATGAAGGTGAGCGTCCTGTCCAGTTCCCCGGCCATCTGCTCACGGGTGCAGTAGAGGTGCGCGTCGTCCTGCGTGAAGCCCCGGGCGCGGGTCAGGCCGTGCACGACGCCCGACTTCTCGTACCGGTACACCGTCCCGAACTCGAACAGGCGCAGCGGCAGTTCGCGGTACGACCGGCCGCGCGCGTCGAAGATCAGGTTGTGCATCGGGCAGTTCATGGGCTTGAGGTAGTAGTCCACGCCCTCGTCGAGCTGCATGGGCGGGTACATGCCCTCGGCGTACCAGTCCAGGTGCCCGGACGTCTCGAAGAGCTTCCCCTTCGTGGCGTGCGGGGTGTAGACGAACTCGTAGCCCTCTTCCTCGTGGCGACGGCGCGAGTAGTCCTCCATCACGCGGCGGACGATGCCGCCCTTGGGGTGGAAGACGGCCAGGCCGGAGCCGATCTGCTCGGGGATCGAGAAGAGGTCCAGCTCGGTGCCGAGCTTGCGGTGGTCGCGCTTCTCGGCCTCGGCGAGGAAGTCCAGGTGCGCCTTCAGCTCGTCCTTGGACGGCCAGGCGGTGCCGTAGATGCGCTGGAGCATCGGGTTCTTCTCGCTGCCGCGCCAGTAGGCGGCGGCGTTGCGCATCAGCTTGAACGCCGGGATGAGCCGGGTGGAGGGCAGGTGCGGACCGCGGCACAGGTCCTTCCAGCACAGCTCGCCGGTCTTGGCGTCCAGGTTGTCGTAGATCGTCAGCTCGCCGGCGCCGACCTCGACGTCCGCGCCGTCGTCGCTGGAGGCGGAGCCCTTGAGGCCGATCAGTTCCAGCTTGTACGGCTCGTTCGCCAGCTCCTCACGGGCCGCCTCCTCGGTGACGACGCGGCGGGAGAACTTCTGGCCCCGCTTCTGGATCTCCTGCATCTTCTTCTCGATGGCCTTGAGATCCTCGGGCGTGAACGGCCGCTCGACGTCGAAGTCGTAGTAGAAGCCGTCCTTGACGGGCGGGCCGATGCCCAGCTTGGCCTCGGGGAAGATCTCCTGCACCGCCTGCGCCATGACGTGCGCGGTGGAGTGGCGCAGGATGTTCAGGCCGTCCTCGGACGAGATCTCGACGCCCTCGACCTCGTCGCCGTCGGACAGTGCGTAGGTGAGGTCCTTCAGCTCGCCGCCCACGCGTGCGGCGATGATCGAGCGCTCGCCCGCGAAGAGGTCGGCGGCCGTAGTGCCCGTCGTCACCACGCGTTCTTCCCGCTCGGAATCGCGTTGGATGATCACACGGACGTCTGACACCGGTCTCTCCTGACTGAAGGTGGGGTGCGGCGCCATACCAGGAGCGCGCGCACAGGCGATCGTACCGACCCGACGGCACCGACCGCGAAACGGTCACCCTCCGTCCGCGTCCGGCTACGCGTTCCGCGAGGTTTCCGGGACCGGGACGAAGGGTCCGGCGCGCGGGTGGCGGGCGGGTCGCCGTGGGGCTCGACGGGGCCGGCCGAGCCGAGGTGGCGCGGCCGCCGGTGGCCCGACGCGGCGGTCGACGGCCTCGCGGGTGGAGAGCCCGGTGGAGGCGGACGGCGGACGGCGGACACGAAGGCGGCGGGAGCGGTCGTCGGCGGCCCGGGGGACGGCGCCGGCGGGTCCGGCGGGGGCGTCGCGCCACCGGCGGATCTCGCCGCCGGGCGCGAGCGCGTCGCGTCGGTGGCCAACTGGCGCCTGGTAAGCGCACGTTGTTACGACACATTACCGAACTCCACTGTGCCGCACCCCTGTTGCTCTCCGGCGGCGTACGGCGCAAACGGCCCGGGTATCACCAAACGGGCAGAAGACGGAAGTCAAATGCCGTGGGTGAGCGAGGAGTCGGGATGACGAACTGGTTCGAGGGGCCGCTGGCCGCCTTCGACACGGAGACGACGGGCGTGGACGTGGAGACCGACCGGATCGTGTCGGCCGCCGTCGTCGTCCAGGACGCGCCGGGGACCCGGCCCCGGGTGTCACGGTGGCTGGTGAATCCGGGAGTGCCGGTGCCGGAGTCGGCGACGGCGGTGCACGGGCTGACGGAGGAGCACCTCCAGCACAACGGGCGCTGGCCGGCGCCGGTGATGTACGAGATAGCGGAGCAGCTGGCGGAGCACGCGACGCTGGGACGTCCGCTGGTGGTGATGAACGCGCCGTTCGACCTGACGCTGCTGGACAGGGAGTTGCGCCGGCACCGGGCGTCGTCGCTGGCGCGCTGGTTCGACTCGGTGCCGCTGAAGGTGCTGGACCCCCGGGTGCTGGACCGGCAGCTGGACCGGTACCGCAAGGGCCGCCGCACGCTGACCGACCTGTGCGCGCACTACGGCGTGCCGCTCCAGGGCGCGCATGACGCGGCGGCGGACGCGCTGGCCGCGCTGGAGGTCGTACGGGCGCTGGGGCGGCGGTTCGCGACCCGGCTGGAGCGCTTGTCCCCCGCCGAGCTGCACGCGCTCCAGGTGGAGTGGCACGCGGCGCAGGCACGTGGGTTGCAGGCGTGGTTCGCGCGCAGCGGTTCGGAGGAGACGGTGTGCACGCAGTGGCCGCTGCGGCCGGAGCTGCCCGCGGCGGCGTGACCCGGGCGCCGGCGGCAAGGCGGCATGAAGAAGGCCGGTCCGCCGCAGCGGACCGGCCTTTCCCGGTGGGCGATACTGGGTTCGAACCAGTGACCTCTTCGGTGTGAACGAAGCGCTCTCCCACTGAGCTAATCGCCCGGGAACGCACTGAACAATACAGGTCCGGGCGCCCTTCGTTCAAACCGTCTCCAGCCGGCGCAGCAGCCCGCGCCGTCCGGCCCGCATCATCAGGCGGTGATTGAGGTGGAACAGGGGCCGTCCGGGCAGGGCGAGCCGCCTGAGCAGCGGCCTTGCGGCGTGCACCTCCTGGTCGTAGCGGGCGAGGGTGCCGGGGCCGTCGGCGGTGATCGTCCAGCGGGCCCAGCCGTGGAGGTCTCCGCAGAGGGCGGCCTCCAGGACGCCGGCGGCCGGGTCGCGGCGGGTCTGCCGCAGGGTGGAGGTGAGGGCGAGGGGCAGCGCGGAACGGATGACGATCACGCCGGTCTGCTCGGCCAGGCGGGTCACCGACCGCACCTGGGGCCACCAGCGGGGGTAGTCCTCGACCTTCTCCAGCGCCGTGTAGACGGCGGCCGGCGGGGCGGGCAGGGGCCACAGGCTGCGGAAGCGGTAGTGGTGGAGGTCCATGGGGCGAGTGTGCCCGCAAGGAGCGCACTCCCTTGAGTACGCGTACTCACGCGCCGCGGCGCGGGCCGGGGCACACTCTGAGGGCGAGCGCCGCCGCCCGTGCCGCGGCGCTCCGCTGTTCCGGTCCCGCTAAGCCGGCATGCGGTCGCCGAGCAGGGCGAGGTTCTCGATGGCGGCGAGGCCGTAGAGGGCCGTGTCGTTGGTGGACACCCAGGCCGCCTCGCTGCCCTCGACCAGGGTGGCCGGTCCGGTGAGCTTCTCGGTCTTCCAGGGGGAGGACTCGGTGTAGCCGTCGGAGTGGTAGAACTTGGCCCAGGCCCGCTTGGCGAGGGCCGCGTCCCCGGTCTGTACGGCGGCGTAGGCGTCGAGGCGCGAGTGGCCCTGGAAGAGCAGCAGGCTGCCGAAGTCGGTGCCGTAGCGCGCGGCCTGTTCGGCCTTGGTGGCGTTGAAGTAGCGGCAGTAGTCCAGGTATGCCTCCTTGAACTTCGGCATGTCGACGAGGTGGATGAGTTCGGCGCACAGTTCGTTGAGCCCGAAGACGGCCGAGAGGTGGGAGACGGAGACGGCCGGCTTGTCGGCGACGGCGAACCTCCCGGTGTCGAGGTCGTACAGCCCGCTGCCCTGGACGAAGCCGTTGGGCTGGGCGGCGATGCCCTCCATCGTGGACAGCACGCGCGCCTTGGCCTTCTCCCACTTGGGCCCCTTGCGTTCCCACTCGGTGAGCCAGGCCGACACCAGGCCGCTCCAGTCGGTGCCGAAGCCGATGGACAGGGCGTGCCGGTCGGGGGTGTAGGGGTCGGTACGGACCTTGCGCTGGGGGTCGAGGACGAGGAAGGTCTCGTCGGAGTCGACGTTGGCGTGCATGAGGTCGCCGACGCGTTCGTCGGCGGTGAGGAAGTAGTAGAAGCGGCGGTAGGTGGTGTTGGCGATGCGCTGCTGTTTGGCGCTGTCGGCGTAGTGCTGGACGCCGTGCCGGGTGCCGAGGCCGGCCCACTTGCCGAGGTGGTAGACGTCGACCTCGCCGGTGTGCCGGGTCATGGCCTCGGCGAAGCGGAAGATGTCGGAGCGGCCGCTTCTGAGGTAGGCGTACCAGAGCCACAGGTCGGGTGAGAGTTCGGAGTTGTCCCAGGCGTAGCCGCCGATGTCGTAGCGCCATACGTGCCGGGCGGAGTCGTAGGTGTGCATGATGTCGCCGTAGTCCCAGAAGCCGTACCAGCGGCGGCTCTCCACCTGGTCCCTGTAGTAGGTGAAGAGGAAGTCGAGGTGGTCCTCGATCCTCGCCTTGGCCGGGGTGGAGCGGTCGGGCTCGGAGTACAGGCCGGGGCCGAAGACCTTGGCCTTGACGAGCTGCCTGGGCGGGGCGGCGAGCTGGGGAAGGACGCGTACGGCACGGGCCTGCCGGGCGAGGGTGTCGGCGGTGGGGGTGGTGTCGTTGGCCCAGAAGAGGAGTTCGCTGGTGCGGGCGATGCCGTAGGGGGTGCCGAAGCCGGGTTCGTAGTCCTCGTAGGTGATGTTGAGGCCTTCGAGCTGTTCGGCGTAGGTGTCCTGGTCCATGCCGTCGTGGTAGAAGCGCAGGTCCATGGGCTGGGCCTCGGGCGACCAGAGCCAGAGGGTGACGGTGGCCTGGTCGGTGTGGGCGTCGCGGATGTCGAGCTGGGCGGGGAACTTCTCCCAGAAGTCGCGCAGGCCGAAGGAGAGGCCGCCGCTCGCGCCGCCGACGTAGCCGAAGCCGGAGGCGCGCCGGCCGCCGCCGGCGGTGATCCAGCCGTGGCCCTTCTTGGTGCGCTTGCGGACGGTGAAGCCGTCGGCGGAGAGCTGGGCGAGGGTGTAGTCGCCCCAGTGCGGGATGTACTTCAGGCGTGTGGTCACCCGTTGGTCCCAGGTGGCCGGGTCGGGCAGTTTCCTGCCCTCGTACTGGGCGGCCTGGACGGCGGCGCCGGGGTCGCGGCGCAGTCCGGTGACGCCCTGGACGGCCTCGCGCAGCAGGCCGGTGCCCTCGCCGCCGATGCGGATGTGCCGGTCGTAGGCCGCGTCGCGCATCGGGACGGTGAAGCGGACGCCGAGGCCGCGGATGAAGTCGCCGCTCGCCTTGCCGGGTTCCTGGGTGCCGTCGTAGGTGAGGGTGTGCACCATGCGGAAGGAGTCGGAGCCGGCGTAGAAGTACAGGCGCAGGGAGAACGGCAGCCACTCCCGGTCGCCCTTGCGGTGCCTGCCGTCGATGCGGACGACGGCCCGGACGGGGCCGTCCTGTTCGACGGTGACCTCAAAGATCGCGCCGTCGAAGCGCTCGGTCTTCACCGTGCCCTGGTCCTCGTCCTCGATCTCGGGCTGGCGGAGGAGGACGAGCCGGCCGTTCCTGGCGATCTCGGTGGAGCCGCGGCTGACGGACTTGATCAGCGTGGAGCCGTTCTTGCCGATCTTGGCGGTGATGACGCCGGTGGAGACGTCGACGGTGCCGCCGCTCCGGTCGACGGTGACCTTCTTCGCGGGCGCGGCGGGGGTGCCGGCGGCCAGCGTGAGCCTGCCGGTGCCGGTGCCGGTGCCGACGGCGTGGGCGGTCCACTTCAGGGAGCCGTCGGGCCAGTAGGCGAGCGGCCAGGTCTGTACGGGGACGTCCTTGCCGTCGGCGTCCGTGACCGCGAAGGACTGGCCTTCCCGGTGGGCGCCCATCGGCCAGGGCACGCCGACGGTGGCCCCGGGCGCGGCGCCGAGACCGCCGTCCTCCAGCCAGTCCAGGGTCACCGGTTCGGCGCCGTCGGGAGCGGCGGCGGGCGCGGCTCCGGCGTCCTGGGCGCCCAGGGCCCAGCTGAACTGGGCGGCCGCGCCGGCGACGGCGGCGGCCTTGAGGAGGGACCTGCGGGGGATGGGGGACATGGCCGTTCCTTCCAGGAGCGGTGCGGTCAGGGGCATGACAGGTGTGTATGGCCGGCCCTCAGGGCGCGGCTCCCGGAGGAGAGAGCCGCGGCGCCGGAGTCTTGAGGGGCCGCGGGTTCCAGGGCGCCGGTCCTCGGTGGCCGCCTGCTTCGGCGGCGCCGGGGTCCGGGGCGTGGCCGGTCTTTCGGTGAGGCCGTGCTCCACGGGCCGCCGCTGCCGGGCGCGGCCGGCAACCGGAGGGGGCGCCGTCGGTTTCAGGGGGCCGGTCCGGCGGGGCCGGCGTCAGCGGCGGCGGTAGCGTTCCTCGACGGCGACGGCCGCCGCGGCCACGGCCCCCAGCACGGGGACCGCCAGTGGCGCGATGAGCAGAGCGGAGCAGCAGGTCAGCACGGCTCCGCCGACCAGCAGGAAGGAGCCCGCCGGGTCTCGTACGGTACGGCGCCCGGCGTCGGCGAGCAGGGCCCGCCAGCGCTCCCCGGGCCTCCACACCGCCGCCGCCCGCAGCCCGGCCACCGCGAGCCCGAGCAGTGCGAACAGTCCCACGGCACCGGCCGGCGGCCCGCCGGGCAGTCCGGCGTGCACGGCCCGGACGTCCAGCCAGGCGACCGCCGCGGCGGCCCAGCCGGCGGCGCCGACGATCCAGCCCCCGTGCAGCGCGGAGCGGAAGTCGGCGGCGAACTCCCGCCAGCCGCCGCCCTGGTGGGCCGTGCGCCGGCGCAGGTGCCGGGCGCCGGCGGCGAACGCGGCCGGGTAGGTGACCACGCCGAGGCAGGCCACCGCGATCCACACGCCGGTCAGCAGCGACTCGGCGAAGACGCCGTACCGCTCCGCGAACCCGGACTCCCGACGCGGCCTCACCCGTGCTGAGGACATGGTCAGCCCTTCAGTCCGGAGGTCGCCATGCCGTCGATCAGATAGCGCTGGAAGGCGAGGAAGAACAGCAGCACCGGCAGCAGCGCCACCAGCGACATGGCGATCATGCCGCCGTAGTTGGCGGCCACGCCGTCGGAGTCGCGGAACATCATCAGGCCCAGGGAGACGGTGTACTTGCCGGGCTCGTTCAGGTAGATCAGCGGGCCCATGAAGTCGTTCCAGGCGTTGATGAAGGTGAAGATCGCGCTGGTGATGAGCGCGGGCCGGCACAGCGGCAGCACGATCGACCAGTAGGTGCGCAGGTGTCCGCAGCCGTCGAGGCGGGCGGCCTCGTCCAGTTCCCGGGGCAGGGCCCGCATGAACTGCACCATGAGGAAGACGAAGAAGGCCTCGGTGGCGAGGTACTTGCCGATCAGCAGCGGAACGTAGGTGTTGACCAGCTCCAGCTTCTGGAACATCACGTACTGCGGGATCAGCAGCACGTGGTACGGCAGCAGCAGCGTGCCGATCATGAGGGAGAACAGCAGGTTGCGGCCGGCGAACTTGATGCGCGCGAAGGCGTAGGCGGTCAGCGAGCAGGAGATCAGGACGCCGACGACCGCGCCGCCGGCGTAGAGCAGGGAGTTCTGGAAGAACGTCCAGATCCTGATGTCCGCTATGCCGTCGGCGAGACCCTTGAAGTTGGACAGGACGGGGTGGGACGGGAACAGCGTGAGGCTGTTGATGATGTCCTTGCTCGGCTTGAACGAGGCGCCGAGCACCCAGACGACCGGGTAGAGGATGACGGCCAGGATCAGCAGGGCGCCGAGGTGCCAGGCGAGGGAGCCGGCGCGCCGGCGGCCCGGGCCCGGCGTCCGGACGGCGGCCCCGCTCACCGGGGCCTCGGTGGTGGTCGCGCTCATCGGGCGTCCTCCTCGTAGTGCACCCACTTCTTCTGGGACCAGAAGAGGACGGCCGTCACCAGGGCCACGGCGAGCAGCAGCATCCAGGCCATGGCGGAGGCGAAGCCCATCTGGGCGTTCTTGAAGCCCTGCTGGTAGAGGTAGCAGGTGTAGACGAGCGTGGCGTCGGCCGGTCCGCAGGCGGTGTTGGAGACGACGTAGGCCGAGCCGAAGATCTGGAAGGAGTGGATGGTCTCCAGCAGCACGTTGAAGAACAGCACCGGGGAGATCATCGGCAGGGTGATGTTCCAGAACCTGCGGAAGGGACCGGCGCCGTCCATCTCGGCCGCCTCGTACAGCTCCCTGGGGACCTGCTTGAGTCCGGCAAGGAAGATGACCATCGGCGCCCCGAACTGCCAGACGGTCAGCGCGACCAGGCAGTACAGCACCCAGTCGGCGTTGCCGACCCAGCCGCCGACGTGGAAGCCGAGGACGGTCTGCGTACGGTCCACGACGGCGCCGTCGGAGAACAGCGAGCGCCAGACGAAGCCGACCGAGACGCTCGCGCCGATGAGCGAGGGGGCGTAGAAGGCGGCTCGGTAGAAGGCCTGGCCGCGGCGGCTCTGCGCGAGGAGCAGGGCGACGCCGAGGGCGAGCAGCAGCTTGAGCGGGGTGCCGATGACGACGTACTTGGCCGTCACCTCCACCGACTTCTGCCAGCGCGGGTCCTCGAACATCCTGGTGAAGTTGCCGAGGCCGACCCACCGGGGACTGGTGAAGAGGTTGTAGTCGGTGAACGCGAAGTAGAACGAGGCGATCATCGGGCCCGCGGTCAGCAGCAGGAAGCCGGCGATCCAGGGGGACATGAACAGATAGCCGGCGAGGTTCTCCCGCCGCCGGCCCGGCCGCCCCGTCCTCGCGGTGGCGGCCCGGCGCGCGCCGCGGGTCGCGGGCACGGAGTCCTTGACGAGCGTCACGGCGTTTCCCATCAGGCCTGGAAGGCGGCTTCGGCCTCGGTGAAGAACTGCTTCACCGCGTCGGAGACCTTGGTCTTGCCCTGTCCGAGGTCACCGCCGAGGCGCATGAAGGCGGCCTCGATGGTGTCGGCACCGGACGGATGCGGGGTGATCGTGCCGAGGACGCCGGCCTTGGCGGTGTCCTCCTCGTACCGCGCGATCTCCTTGTTGATCGTGTCGGTGGGCTGGTAGGCCCCGTACTGCTCGGTGCTCGCGAGAATGCCGCGGTCGTAGCCCATGATCTTGCCGACCCGGGGGTCGTGGACCATGAAGTCGATGAACTGCGCGACCTCCTTGGGGTGCGAGGTGCGGGCGGAGGCGCTGAGCATCAGGGAGGCGAGGTACTGGCCGGTGTGCTTGCCGTCCGTGGTGGGGATGGGCGCGAGGCCGTACTCGCTGTCGCCCTCCGTCGAGTAACGGACGGTGAAGTTGTCCCAGGTGAACTCCGAGGCGCCGTGGCCGGCGGAGAGGGAGGACTTGGGCCTGTCCTGCTGGACGACCTTCGGATCGGTGACGAGGCCGGCCTTGACCCGGTTCAGGCCGTCGGTCCACCACTCCGTCAGGTCGGCCTGCTCGAAGCCGAGACCGTCGTCGGTGAAGAAGGCCTTGCCGTTCTGGCGGAGGTAGAGGTCGTACAGGTACATGATGGTGAAGTAGCCGGTGTCCCCGGGGACCTTCGTCTTGTCGTGGATGGTCTTCAGGGCCTTGAAGTACTCGTCCCAGGTCCAGCCCGGCCGCGGCTCGACGCCCGCCTCGCGGAAGACCTTCTTGTCGATGACGAGCGACATGGTGTTGGAACCGACCGGAATTCCGAGCTGCTTGCCGTCGACCTCGCCGACCTTCGTGACACCCGTGCGGAAGTGATCCAGGCTCAGATGGCCGGCCTCCACCTGAGGCTTGAGATCGAGAAGAATTCCGCGCTTGTCGTACTTCCTGAGGAAAGTGACGGCACTTTGGAAAACGTCCGGGGGGTTTCCGCCGGCGGCCTGGGTCTGGAACTTCTCCCAGAACGATTCATACGTCTGGAAGTCGGTTTTTACCTTGATCTTCGGGTATTTCCGCTCGAAGAGGGCGATGGACTGGTTGATCTTCTTGGCCCGCTCCTCGGCGCCCCACCAGGAGTAACGGATCGTCACCGTGCCGTTCCCGGAGCCGCTTCCGCCACCGCAGCCGGTGGTCGCGGCCAGCCCGAGCGTGGCCGCCGACGCCCCGGCCGCCTTCAGGATCGTACGCCTGTCAAGATTCCTGGTTCCCACAGTCGGGCCCTCCCCGCAGCATCTCCGCCACGCGCATGAATCGTTTCAAGTAAGCGCTTGCTGGCACAAGGTACGAAGGGGCCCGGGGTGCGTCAATGACCCGGACAGGATTTTCTTGCGGGCGGCGGACGCGACGGACCCGCGCCGCCGTCCCGTCCCGCCGGCGAAACGGACCGGCCCGCCGGCCGTTCCCACTGGTGAGGGAAGCGTGGCCGACGGGCCGAACGGACCGGACGGGAAATCAGGCGGGCAGGCAGGCCAGCCAGTCGAGCAGGATGCGGTTCGTCTCCTGCGGACGCTCCTGCTGGACGAAGTGCCCGCAACCGTCCAGGATGTGCGAACCGAGCAGACCGGGCAGGGTCTCCGGGTACGCCTTGACGGCGTCGGCCAGCCAGGCCAGGGAGGCGTCCCGCTCGCCTCCGATGAACAGCGAGGGCCGCGTGATCGGCGCCCCCGCGTGACCGGCCAGGTCGGCCCAGTCCCGGTCCATGTTCCGGTACCGGTTCAGCGCCCCGGTCATCCCCGTCCGCTCGAACTCGCCGGCGAAGACGTCGAGGTCCCGCTCCGTCAGCCAGGAGGGCAGCACGCCGACGGGGAAGCGCTCGCGCAGGGTCCCGCCGGCTCCGATGAAGTGCGGGTCGGGGGCGCCGGGGGCGGGCATGGTGTCGGCGGACAGCGCCGCGTAGAAACCGGCGAGCCATCCGCGCACATCGGGTTCCATCTCGGCCTCGGCCCGGCCTGGGCGCTGGAAGTAGGAGACGTAGAACTCCTGCGGGAGGTGTCGCCGCTCCGCGCCGGGCCCCTCGGTGGTGCCGGGCTCCTCGCCCTCGACGGCTCCGCCCATCAGGGCGAAGACCTCGCTGGGGCGGGGGCCGCCCGGCGGGGTGTACGGCACTCCGAGCAGGCCCACGGCACGGAACACGTCCGGCCTGGTCAGCGTGGACATGGCGGCGATCGTCGCGCCCCAGTCGTGCCCGACGACCACGGCGGAGCGCTCGCCCAGCCCCTCCACGACGGCGACGGCGTCCTCGACCAGGTCGAGCATCCGGTACGCCTCCACGGCCTCCGGCTTCGAGGAGCGACCGTACCCACGGACGTCGATCGCCACCGCGCGGTACCCGGCCGAGGCGAGCACCGGCAACTGGTGCCGCCAGGCGTACCACGTCTCCGGGAAGCCGTGCAGCAGCAGCACCAAGGGGCCGCTGCCCTGCTCGACCAGGTGGATACGGCCGGCCGGGGAAGGGAGGAGGCGGTGGGTGGGGGCCGGCACGGCGGCGGGGCCGGAGTCGGTGGTGGCTGGCATGGGGGCCTCCTGGGTCTGCTGGAGCTTGCGAGAGCTGGGGGTGGTGTACGAGCGGTGTTCCTGGGGTGAGGGGGTGCGGGGTCGCGGGGCGGCCGTGAGCGGGCAGGTGAGCGGGGCGCCTGCCGGGCGGGCGGGTGCGGGACGATGCGCTGCCTGTGGGGGCAGGTGGGAAGGCGGCCGGGGGCGCTCGTCACGATGATCCAGTAGGTGCCGGGCCGGGACGAGGGTTGTTGCCGTTTCGGCAAAACGTGCCCGTGGGGCTCGGCCGGACGCCGGCACGCCCGGCAGGCCGGTCGCCGGGCGCCGGGCCGGACGCCGTACACGGCGAGCCCGCCCCGGCCGGGGCCTCCGGTCCGGCCCGCCGGCCGCCCGGGCGCCCACGGGACTGTCCGGCCCCGCTTCGGACCCCACCGCCCCCGTCCGCCCCACGGGTCTCTGGGAGCGTCCCTGACCACCCTGCCGCGGGGGAAGCCCGGCCCGGCTCCGCGGAGCCTTACGCCGCCGCTGAGGGGCCGCCCGCACCGCGTATCGGCGTACGGGAACACGCCGACGGCCCACCTGCATGTCACAGGTGGGCCGTCGGTCCGGGTGGGCGATACTGGGTTCGAACCAGTGACCTCTTCGGTGTGAACGAAGCGCTCTCCCACTGAGCTAATCGCCCGGGCGCAGGAAGAACATTACCGCATGTCAGGGGGTGCTTCCGACCAGGGGCCGGGCGGCGGGCGCGACCGGCCCCCGCGGCCGTGTCACTGGTCCTTGATCTTCCAGGGCATGACGAGGCCGAACTTCCAGAGGTAGATCCCGGCGAGCACACCGATGACGACCAGTCCGATCACGGTGAGGGTGATGTTGCGGCGGCGCACCTTGGGGTCGAGGGCCCGCTGGGCCGCCTCGGTGACCTTGCGTTTGGTCCAGCGCAGCACGAGCTGGGCCCAGACGAACTCGGTCGCCCAGATCGCCATGCCGCCGAAGATCACCACCCAGCCTGGTCCGGGCAGCGGCAGCATGATGATGCCCGCGACGACCACGGCCAGGCCGACCACGAAGATCCCGACCTGCCAGCTGAGGTGCAGGAGCCTGCGGGACTTGATGAATTCCGGCGCCCGCGAGCCGAGCCCGCTCTCCGCTCCCTCGCCGGCCTCCGGCCGGTCCGCCTTCGCCTTGTCTGCCGTCACGGCGACCTCACCAGGCTCGTCACTCCCCGTATTCATACAGACAAACCCTACCCGAGTGAATCCAGTCACCGGAATGGCGGTCGATCCGGTACGAGTTCTCGGCCGGAAGAGTTACGTAAACACACGCAAAACCCTCAGAGGGGTTTACAACGGCACCGTAGGTGGCATGTCGATTTCGCCGACGTGCGAATCCCCGAGCGCACACTGAGCGAAAGGCCCTGGCGCTTATGAACACCACGGTCAGCTGCGAGCTGCACCTGCGCCTCGTTGTGTCGAGCGAGTCCTCCCTGCCTGTCCCCGCAGGCCTGCGGTACGACACGGCCGACCCCTACGCCGTGCACGCCACCTTCCACACCGGAGCCGAGGAGACCGTCGAGTGGGTGTTCGCCCGTGACCTCCTCGCCGAGGGCCTGCACCGGCCCACCGGCACCGGCGACGTCCGCGTCTGGCCATCCCGCAGCCATGGTCAGGGCGTCGTGTGCATCGCCCTCAGCTCCCCGGAGGGAGAGGCGCTGCTGGAGGCCCCCGCGCGGGCCCTGGAGTCCTTCCTGAAGCGAACCGACGCCGCCGTGCCGCCCGGCACGGAGCACCGCCACTTCGACCTGGATCAGGAGCTGTCGCACATCCTGGCGGAGAGCTAGGCCGCGGCCCTTCCGAGCAGCCCGGCGCCGTCCACTCGGGGAGACGGCTCGGGCCAAGACAACCGCATACGGCAACGGACCGGCGCCGCCGTCGTGAGCCTTCACGGGGCGGCGCCGGCCTGCCGCCGCCGGTCGCGCCGCGCGAGCGGTCGACTCCCGTGGGTGTGCGACGCCCTGGACTGAGCCGCGTACCCGCGCGGTCCGGCCGAGCCGCGTACCCGCGCGGTCCGCCGGTGTGCCCGCCGCGGCGGGCCTGAGTCCGGCGGCCCGCGCGGACCTGGGTGCGACGCCCGGGCGGGCCGCCGGGCGCCTGTGTGCGGCAGGTGTCGCGTCGCTCGCGCGGGCACGGTCGGGTGCGCGGCGTGGTGTTCCTCCCGTGCGATCGGGGTCCGGGGAAGGAGGGGTGCGGCCGGCTCGGTTGTCGCTACGATCGGCCAGCATCGGCGGGCGCCCGCCCGACCCCCAGGCCAGGGAGCGAAACGTGCTGATCACCCACGACACCCGGTGCGCCCTCGACACCGTGGTGGATCTGGTGAACTCCGCGCCCGAGGACGACGCGGCGGCGGACGGCCTGCCCGATGTCCAGGCACTCACGGATTTCGTGCGAAGCCACAAAATCAGCGATGTCGGTGTGCTGTCGGAGCTGGACCTCTCGGCGGTGCGCAGGATCAGGGGCCGGTTCGCGGCGGTCTTCGCGGCCCCGGACTCCCGGTCCGCGGCCGTGCTGATCAACGAGTTGGTCGCCGGCGCGGGCACCACTCCCCGGCTGACCGACCACGACGGCTACGACTGGCATGTGCACTATTTCGCGCCGGGCGCCTCCGTGGCCGATCATCTCGCCGCCGACTGCGGGATGGCGCTGGCCTTCTTCGTGGTGGCCGGAGAGCGGGAACGGCTGCGGCGCTGTGAGGCGCCGGACTGCCGGCGTGCCTTCGTGGATCTCTCCCGCAACCGCTCGCGCCGCTACTGCGACAGCCGCACCTGCGGAAACCGGCTGCATGTCGCCGCCTACCGGGCCCGGCGCAAGGAGGCGGCGGGCTGAGCGGGGACGGTCCGGGACCGGCCGCCCGCGACGGCCGAGCGGTGCGCCGATGCGACGTCTGTCCCGGCGGGTGGCGCCGGGACGGACGTGTACGGCTCACAGCAGCAGCAGGTCGTGCAGCGCAGCCATGAGCAGCAGACACCCGATCACCGCCAGGAAGATCATCAGCGGTGGCTGGGAAAGGGCGAAGAGGCACCCGCGGGGCTCGTCCTCCGGCGGCGCGGCCTCGCTCTGCGTAGTGTCCAGCATCTCGCGGCAGATCATGGCGCACCCGGCGCCCGGCCGCGATCAACGCTCGGGGATCTTGCGGGAGTGCACCGAATACCGTGAGGTCTCGTTCGGATGGTGAACGGTTCCGGCCGCGCCGGGAACCGACTGTGTCCCTTCGGCCAGTTATGTGACTGTCATATGCCGTGCTTCTTGAGGATGGCCTCGATGTCGCTGAAATCCTCCGCCGTGCCGGTGGAACGGGGACCGGCGGACCGGGGGCCGGCGGGGCGTGCCGAGGGACCGGTGGCCGCGCCCAGGGGCGGCGCCGAGGCGGCGGGTGCCGCCGCCTCCCGCGCCGCGCGTGCGGCCGCCTTGCGTCCGGCGCCGGCGGTACCGCGCCGGCGCTCCACCGCGCGCGTACCGGCGAACAGGAGCCAGGCCGCGCCCAGCACGGCGAAGCCCGCCCAGGCGGTGGGGCTCAGCGCGGTGTCGGCGAGCCAGCCGACGACCCCGGTCATCACCAGGCCGATCGGCACGAGTGAGTAGGCCGCGAGGCGGGCCGCCGTCAGGAAGCGTCTGCGGTAGGCCGTGACCACCGCGATCCCCAGGCCCGCCACGGAAACGGCGGAGCAGACTGTCTCGGCAAGCATCCGGTCCTCCTGGCGGGCTCGGTTCGTCGCCTCCATCGTGCACCGCCGGCTCCCCGCGAGGCCATGGTCCAGCCGGACATCAGGGACATCTCCGGGTCCTCTCCTACGGGAGTGCCGGTGCGCGTCCGGCGGCGTACGCCGAGGTCCCGGTTGGGCCGCCCCTGTCCGGCCTGGAAGACTGGTGGGTATGAGCGACTCCTCCCCCGCACGCGCCGATGCCCTCGTCCTCGACGTCTGGTGCGAGCTGCAGTGCCCCGACTGCCGTACCGCCCTGGACGACGTACGCGCCCTGCGTGCCCGCTACGGCGACCGGATCGAGCTGCGGCTGCGGCACTTCCCGCTGGAGAAGCACAAGCACTCCTTCGCCGCCGCGCAGGCCGCCGAGGAGGCGCTGGAGCAGGGCAAGGGCTGGCCGTACGTGGAGGCCGTGCTGGAGCGGGTCGCGGAGCTGGACCGTCAGGGAGAACCCTTCCTGGTCGAGGTGGCGCGCGAACTGGGTCTGGACGCGGAGGAGTTCGACACCGCGCTGATCGACGGCCGGCACATCCTGGCCGTGGACGCCGACCAGGCCGAGGGCAAGGCGATCGGCGTGACCGGTACGCCGACGTACGTCATCGGCGGCGAGCGCCTCGACGGCGGCAAGAGCCAGGAGGGCCTGCGCGCACGCGTCGAGGACGTCGCGGACCGCCTGCTGGCCGGCCGCACCGCCGGGCAGGCCTGAGCACCGGCCGGGCCAGGACGGCCGGTCCCGCGGCGTGCCCGGCCACAGGGCCGCCCCGGGGCGCCTGCTACAGCAAGGGCTTGCTCAGGCAGTGGAGCACCGGTTCGTAGCCGAGTGACGCGTACAGGTGCTCGGCGGGAGTGTTGCCCGCGAAGACGTTGAGGCCGAGGACCGGGCGGCCGGACTCGATCGCCTGGCGTTCCGCCAGGAGCATGAGCGTGCGGCCGTGTCCCCGGCCCCGGTGGGCCGGGTACGTCTCGACGTCGAACACGTACGCCTTGGGCTCCCCCACCGCCACCCACAGCGTGCCCACCGGGACGCCCTCGTGTTCCAGCACGCTGAAGAGCACGCCGTCGGTCGCGAGGCCGTGCGGCAGCAGCCTGGCGTGGTCGTTGCGGGACTTGGCGCGGGCGGCGGCCTCGGGGACGCCGAGGTCGATCCACGTGCGGGCGAACCGCTCGCTCTCGTCCGCCATCCAGGCGTCGTACTCCTCCTCCGTCATGGGCCGCGCGCGGCTGCCCGGTGGCAGCGCGGGCGGGGCGGCGCCGAGGCGTTTGTCCATGCCGCGGTTGCGGACGGTGTAGCCGAGGGTGCGGAACAGGCCCAGGGCGGCGTCGGCCGTGGCGGGCACCAGGGCCTCCAGCTGGACGCAGCCCCAGCCGCGGGCCACCTCCTCCGCGGCGAGCGCCGCCACGGTGCCCCGTCCGCGCCGCCGGTCGGGCTCGGCGATCCGCAGGTCGATGATGCGGGCCACCGGGTCGCCGAGGGACGGTGAGGTACCGAGGTGGATCTCGCCGACGGGACGGCTGTTCACGCACACCGCGTAGCGCCGTGAGCGGGTCCCGTCGGGGTTGTGCCGGAGCGGCTCGGCCGGCCGCAGGGTCGTCGTCATCACAGGTGTTCTACCCGCGCCGGCCCGCCGAGTCAGCCGGTTTTCGGTACCGCCGGCCACCGGGACCGCGCGGCGGCCCGCCGCCGTAGGGGCATGCCGCCCGGCTCAGGGGTCCGGGTGCCGACCGGACCGCTCGTCGAAGACGCGCATGGCCTCGGCGGTCACCGGCCCCCGGGTGCCGGGCAGTTCGCGTCCGTCGATCCGGTGCAGGGCCTGCACGTCCCTGAGGCTGGAGGTGAGGAAGACCTCGTCGGCGCGCTGGAGGACGTCCAGCGGCAGGTCGGTCTCCCGGGCGCCCGTCCACTCCAGGACCAGGGCCCGGGTGATGCCGGGCAGACAGCCGGAGGCGACCGGCGGGGTGTGGATCTCGCCGTCCAGGACGACGAAGACGTTCGTCGCGGTGCCCTCGCAGAGCCGTCCGGCCGTGTTGCCGAACAGGGCCTCGGAGGCGCCGAGCCGGCGGGCGCGGTCGAGGGCGACGAGGTTCTCGGCGTACGACGTGCTCTTCACGCCGGCGAGGGCGCCGCGCTCGTTGCGGGTCCAGGGGACGGTGACCGCCGTGGTGGAGTCGGGGCGGCGGACGGTCTCGCCGACGGCGACCACCAGGGTGGGTCCCTGCCCGCCGCGGCCGGTGCCGAGCGGGCCCCGGCCGCCGGTGCAGGTGATCCGCAGCCTGCCGAGCGGCATCGCGTTGGCCTCCAGTACGGCCGTACAGGCGCGGCGGATCTCGTCGTGGTCGGGGTCGGGCAGGCCGAGGACGCGGGCGGAGCGGGTCAGCCGGTCGAGGTGCCGGGTGAGCGCGAACGGCTCGCCGTGGACCGTCTTCACGGTCTCGAAGACGCCCTCGCCGACCGTCAGGCCGCGGTCGAGGACGGAGACCAGGGCGGATTCCGCCTCGCGCAGCCCGCCGTCCAGCCAGATCCTCATCCGAGCACCTCCCCGGTCTCCTCGTACGCGCCCGACGCCACGGCGAGCAGCCGGGACGCCTTCAGCTCGGTCTCCCGCCACTCCCCCTCCGGGTCGGACCCCCAGGTGATGCCGGCGCCGCTGCCGAAGCGCAGGACGCCCGCGGCGCGGTCGATCCAGAAGGTGCGTATGCCGACGGCCAGCTCGGCGGTGCCCCGGTCGGCGTCCACCCAGCCGATGCCGCCGCAGTACGGTCCGCGCGGTGCCGTCTCCAGCGCCTCGATGATCCTCAGGGCGCTCGACTTGGGGGCGCCGGTGACCGAGCCGGGCGGGAAGGCCGCGGCCAGCAGCTCCGGCCAGCCGGCGTCCGCGCGCAGTTCGCCGCGCACGGTGGAGACGAGGTGGACGAGCCCCGGGTGCTTCTCCACCGCGCACAGGTCCGGGACGGTCACGCTGCCGGTCGCGCACACCCGCCCGATGTCGTTGCGGACCAGGTCCACGATCATCACGTTCTCGGCGTAGTCCTTCTCCAGGAGGTCCGCCTCGGTGCGCCCGGTGCCCTTGATCGGCCCCGACTCGACGGTACGGCCGTTCCGGCGCAGGAACAGCTCGGGCGAGGCGGTGGCGATCTCCACGCCGTGCTCCGGCAGGCGGATGGTGCCCGCGTACGGCGCGGGGTTGCCGCGGGCCAGTACGGCGGTCAGCGCGTCCACGTCGGCGCCGGGGGCGACGGGCGCGCTGAGCACCCGGCAGAGGTTGGCCTGGTAGACCTCGCCGGCCGCGATGTGCTCGCGGACGCGGCGGACGGCCGCCGTGTACGCGGCGCGGTCCAGGGAGGAGGTCCACTCACCCGGCCGCGGGCCCCGCCACCGGCCGGGGCGCGGGGCGGGCACCGGCTCCTCGCGTACGTCGGCGAAGCGGGCGCAGGTCAGCCGGCCCTCGAAGTCCGCGCACACGGCCCAGAAGCCGGTGGAGTCCAGGGCGGCCGGGTCGCCGGTGACGTCGAGCAGACCGGTGGCGACACGGTCGCCGAAGCGGGCCAGAGGAGGGAGCGCGAGGGGGTGGTGGAGCACGTGGTCGAGTCTAGGTCGGGGGTCCCGCGGGTGGCCCAGGGATGTCCCGGAGGGGGCGCTGACCACGGGGTACGCGGAGCGCACCGCAGCACGCTGCGCAAACGCGTTTTTGTGCTGGCCCAGGAATCCGCTAGAGTTCAACACGTCGCCGGGACGCGGAAGCGGACCGAAACGACAAGCGGACGTAGCTCAGTTGGTAGAGCGCAACCTTGCCAAGGTTGAGGTCGCGAGTTCGAGCCTCGTCGTCCGCTCGAAGGAAGTAGGGGTCATCCCGATCCCCTACACTCCTGGTGGAGTGGCCGAGAGGCGAGGCAACGGCCTGCAAAGCCGTCTACACGGGTTCAAATCCCGTCTCCACCTCCAAGGACGATTAGCTCAGCGGGAGAGCGCTTCCCTGACACGGAAGAGGTCACTGGTTCAATCCCAGTATCGTCCACTGGATCTTCGGATCCCGGATCTTCTCGAAGGTCCCCCGCGCGATTAGCTCAGCGGGAGAGCGCTTCCCTGACACGGAAGAGGTCACTGGTTCAATCCCAGTATCGCGCACCGCCTGTGACTCTCGGGTCACGGTCCGCGGACGATTAGCTCAGCGGGAGAGCGCTTCCCTGACACGGAAGAGGTCACTGGTTCAATCCCAGTATCGTCCACACAGTAAGAAGCCCCCGGCCGTCTCGTACGGCCGGGGGCTTCTTCGTGCGCTCAGCTGGAGAACAGCATGCGGCCGAAACTCTTGTGGCGCTGGTGGCCGTAGTGACCG
Organism: Streptomyces sp. SCL15-4; assembly: GCF_033366695.1. Taxonomy (NCBI): domain Bacteria; kingdom Bacillati; phylum Actinomycetota; class Actinomycetes; order Kitasatosporales; family Streptomycetaceae; genus Streptomyces; species Streptomyces sp. SCL15-4. Next base: position 6,741,857 of record NZ_JAOBTQ010000001.1, on the reverse strand, counting down.
TGGTCGCCGTGGTGGCCGCCGTGCGGGGCTCCCCAGGCGGGCGCGGGCGGGGCCGCCGGGTAGGCCTGCGGGGCGGGCGGCGGGGGCGGGGCCGGCTGCGACCACTGGGCCTCCAGACGGGTCAGCGCCTCCAGCTCGCCGTAGTCGAGGAATATGCCGCGACAGCCGCTGCACTGCTCGATCTGGACGCCGTTGCGGTTGTAGGTGTGCATCGGCGCATGGCACTTCGGACACTGCATGCTCGGCTCAACTCCTCGCCGGTCGGTACCGCTTCGTGTTTCCCCAGGACAGACTCCGTCCGGCCCCGGGCGGTTGCAGCCTAGTCCGGGATTCCCGGCGCCGGCTCGGGAGGGTGTGCGGGGGCGGACGGCATGCGCGCGCAGGCGTCCGCCACGGCCTGCTCCACCTCGTCCAGCGGGCGGCCGGCGGCGAGCGCCTTGGTGATCGCCAGGGCGGCCGTCTGCACGGTGAGCGCGCGGGCCGGGACGTCCAGGACGGGCCAGGGGTCGCCGTCCGCGGGCACGGCCGGGCCGCCGGCGCGCCGGTAGGCGCTCAGGAAGCGGGTCCACTCGTCGGGCGGGAGGAGTCCGCAGGCGTACCAGGCGGCGGGGCGGGCGAGGTCCCAGGCGGGGACGCCGGCGCCGAGGTCGTCCACGTCGATGAGCCGCCACGGGCCGTCCGGGGCGGGATGCCGGACGAGCTGGCCGAGGTGCAGATCGCCGTGGCAGAGGACCGCCGGGCCGGGCATCGGGGCGTCGGCCCGGGCCCAGGCGGGCAGGGCGGCCCAGGCGGCGAGGACCGGGCGGGCGGCGGGGCGGGCGGGCGCGTGGGGCGTGGTGCGCAGGGCCGAGCGGAGCCGGTGGAGGGCGCGGGCGGCTTTGGCGGGGCCGCGCATCGGGGGCAGGCCGGTGGGTACGGGGGCGCGGTGCAGCCGGGCCAGCAGGGTGGCCACGGCCTCCCAGGGGGCCGCGTCCGGGTCGTCCGGGTCGACGGGGGCGCCGTACGGCCAGAGGGTGACCAGGCGGTCGTGCGGGTCGCGCAGCGGGGCCGGGACGGGGGCGAGGGGCGGCAGCAGCACGTCCGGGAGCCGGGCGGCCCTGGCGACGCGGAGGGCCAGCGCGGCGGGGTCGGTGCCGGGAGCGTGGGCCTTGGCCACGACACCGGCGTGGCGGACGACGGTGGCGTCGGGACGGGTGGCGAGCGAGGCGGTCGCGCAGGGGCAGGGGGCGGGGACGCCGTGGGGGTGGGCCGCCGCCTCGGCCTGGGCGGTCAGGGCGGATATGACGGGGTCCGCGGGGGTGCCCGCGGTCGTGGTGGTGGCCGGGTCTGCGGTCAAGGCTGCCTCGGGGAAGGGTGGCTGTTCGGCCGAGGGTACCGGGGGTGGCCGCGGGGAGGGTCGCCCGCCCGCGCCGGCGAGGTACGGCGGGCCGGGCGGCGCCACAGCGCCTGAAGGGGTTCGGTCCACCGCGCGGGCCGGGTCACGGACTCGGCACCGCGCCACGACGGCGGAAACCCACTGTCCCGTACGACGGCCGGGCGGCGCCACAGCTCCCGAAGAGGCACGGGACACCGCGCCGGCCGGGCTCACGGACTCGGCACCGCGTGACGGCGGAGGCCCGCTGCTCTTGTACGGCGGGCCGCGGCGTCGTGGTGGAGGGGTGTGAAACGGCTAATGCCGGCGCAGCTCCCCAGCTGCGCCGGCATTGTTGCCGTCCGCCGCACCCCCGTCCCCACGGGGTTTCATGGATCGATGTCCCCGCCCGGACCGCTCTTCCGGGCCTGGGGTCGCCGCTCAGCGCCCCAGCATCGCACCCACGGACGACGCCTGTGTGGCCACCGTCTCCCAGCCGTCGAAGACGAGCAGGAGCAGGGCCGCGAGGGGAAGGGCCAAGAGCGTCGCCACCAAGGGGTGGCGGCGGCCCGTGCGGCGGTGAGCGAACGCCGTGCGTCGCGGTGCCGTGTGGGCCATGGTCCCTCTCCTGACTGTTCGGTTGTCGTCGGCAGCGGCGGGCGTCCGATCTCGGGGGACGAGTACCGCACCCACCGCTTGTCCCCAATCTAGGCGCGGCCCCCGCGGGTGACGTCATGCCCTCGTACCGATTGCCGGGCCTCCGCGAGGATGAGCCCCGAGCCGCGAAGTACTCCCCTGGGTGGAGAAGCGGGCCCGGGTATCGGGGTCTTCCCGGAGAGGGCGCCCGCTCTGTCCGGTCATTTCGGAAGCATCCCGCTCACCGGGTGGAGTGACTTCGATCACTCGGACCGGTGTCGGGAGGGGGTCCGGGAGCGGACCGTGATCCGGGGCGCGGGCCCGCCCGCGGACGGTCCGTGCCCGGTGGCCGGCGGGGCCGGCACCGGGGGTGCCGTCGCTCTCCGCGAGCTCAACCTCCCGGAGCGGCACGCGGGTTGAGGGTCACGGTGGCTCGAAGTCGCCGTAACGCGCGGGGTGCTGACCGGGTTTCACCTCCTCCGGGCCGCCCGCACAATCCGTTCCGCCGAGAGGGCGCGGCCTCTGCGCGCGGGCGGCCGTGGAAACGTAAGCTGTGCCACGTCACAGGGACCGGGCAGCGGGGATGGACATGGCGATGATGCGCCTGAGGCGCGAGGACCCGCGCGTCGTCGGCTCGTTCAGGCTTCACCGACGGCTCGGCGCGGGCGGGATGGGCGTGGTCTATCTCGGCTCCGACAAGAAGGGGCAGCGGGTCGCGCTGAAGGTGATCCGGCCGGACCTGGCGGAGGATCAGGAGTTCCGGTCGCGGTTCGCGCGCGAGGTGTCCGCGGCCCGGCGGATCCGCGGCGGCTGCACGGCCCGGCTGGTCGCCGCCGACCTGGAGGCCGAGCGGCCCTGGTTCGCCACCCAGTACGTGCCCGGCCCCTCCCTGCACGACAAGGTCGCCGAGGAGGGCGCGCTCGGCGCCGCGGACACGGCGGCGATCGGCGCGGCCCTGTCCGAGGGGCTGGTCGCGGTCCACGAGGCGGGTGTCGTCCACCGGGACCTGAAGCCCTCCAACATCCTGCTGTCCCCCAAGGGCCCGCGGATCATCGACTTCGGCATCGCCTGGGCCACCGGCGCCTCCACGCTCACCCATGTGGGCACCGCGGTCGGCTCCCCCGGCTTCCTCGCCCCCGAGCAGGTGCGCGGCGCGGCGGTCACTCCGGCCACCGACGTCTTCTCGCTGGGCGCGACCCTGGCGTACGCCTCGACCGGCGACTCGCCCTTCGGGCACGGCAGTTCCGAGGTGATGTTGTACCGGGTGGTGCACGAGGAGCCGCACCTGGCGGGCGTGCCGGACGCGCTGGCTCCGCTGATCCGGGCCTGTCTGGCGAAGGACCCCGAGGAGCGGCCCAGCACGCTCCAGCTGTCGTTGCGCCTGAAGGAGATCGCCGCCCGGGAGGCGCAGGGACTGAACGACGTACGGCCGCCCCACCCGCGTGCCGCCGAGGCCGACCGGCCCACCGGACGGCTCGCCGACACCTATCCCGAGCCGCAGCGCGCCCAGCGGCGCGGCTCCCCCGGTACGCCGCCGCCGCGCGGGAGCGCTCCGGCCCGGGGCGGTGTGCCGTCCAGGGGCGGGGTCTCCGCGCGCGGGGACGTGCCGTCCCGTGGGGGCGCGGGCGTGCGTGGCGGCGGGCGCGGCGGTGCCGGCTCCGCCCGGCCGGGCACGGTACGGCCCACGCCGGCGCCTCGCGGCGGCGGCCCGCGGTCCGGCGGCGGCCGTCCGGCTCCGCGCGGCGGTCCGGGACGGCGTCCGGCGGGAGGTGTGCGGCGGCCGGCGAATCCGCGGCTGCTGCGGCAGCGGCTGTTCGTGTTCGTGGTGGTGACGCTGCTGGTGGCGCTCGGTATCGCGGTGGCCCAGGGCTGCCAGGGACCGGCGCGCGGGCTGGGCGGCGACGGCGGGGTCCGGTGGGAGCGGCACGCGCAGCCGGGCCATGCGGTGCGCGGTGTGACTCCCCTGACGGGCGAGGACGTGCCCGCGGCGGACCGGCCGGCGTAGTCGCCGGGCCGCGGCCCGCGGCCGGAACAGCCGGCCGGGGCCGGCGGTGGCGGATACCGGGCGGGACGTCGGGTGTCGTTGCGCCGGTCAGGATGCGGGGCGGCCCGTCGCCACCGCGTAGAACGCCACCGCCGCCGCCGCGCCCACGTTGAGCGAGTCGACGCCGTGGGCCATCGGGATGCGGACCCATTCGTCGGCGGCGGCTAGGGCCTGCCTGGACAGGCCGTCGCCCTCCGCGCCGAGCATGAGCGCCACCCGGTCCATGCGGTGCGGAGCGGCCTCGTCCAGGCTGCCGGCCTTCTCGTCCGGGGTGAGCGCGAGCAGCGTGAAACCGGCCTCGCGGACCGAGTCCAGCCCCTTCGGCCAGGTCTCCAGCCGGGCGTACGGCACGGAGAACACCGCGCCCATGGACACCTTGACGCTCCGCCGGTACAGCGGGTCGGCGCAGTCGGGCGACAGCAGCACCGCGTCCATGCCGAGGGCCGCCGCGGAGCGGAAGATCGCACCGATGTTGGTGTGGTCGTTCACCGACTCCATGATCACCACGCGGCGGGCGGCGCGGAGCAGCTCGGCGGCCGTCGGCAGCGGCTTGCGTTGCATGGAGGCGAGGGCGCCGCGGTGCACGTGGTAGCCGGTGACCCGTTCGGCGAGTTCCGGGCTGACGGCGTACACCGGTGCCGGGAGTTCGTCGATGACGTCGCGCATGACGTCGATCCACTTGGCCGAGAGCAGCATCGACCGCATCTCGTAGCCCGCCTCCTTGGCCCTGCGGATGACCTTCTCGCCCTCGGCGATGAACAGGCCCTCCGCGGGCTCCCGCCGACGGCGCAGTTCGACGTCGGTGAGGCCCGTGTAGTCGCTCAGGCGCGGGTCGTCGGGGTCCTCGACGGTGATGAGATCGGCCACGGGATGTTACTGCCTTGTCCTGGAGGTGCTGCCAACGGCTGGGTCGTGCTTGCGTCACCCCGGGTTGGCTACCCGAGGTTATCCGGTCGTGCGGGCTCAGGCGACGGGTTCCGGGCCGACCCGTACGACCTCGCCGACGACGATGACGGCCGGGGGCCTCACGTCCTCGGCCCGGACCGTCTCGGCGACCGTGGCCAGGGTGGCGTCCACCCTGCGCTGGGCGGCCGTCGTGCCCTCCTGGACCAGGGCCACCGGCGTCGTCGGCGGCTTGCCGTGCGCGACGAGCGTCTCGGCGATCTTCCCGATCTTGTCGACGCCCATCAGGATCACCAGGGTGCCCGTGAGCTTCGCCAGCGAGGGCCAGTCGACCAGGGAGCGCTCGTCGTCGGGCGCCACATGCCCGCTGACCACGGTGAACTCGTGCGCGACCCCCCGGTGCGTGACCGGGACGCCGGCCGCGCCCGGCACCGAGATGGAGCTGGAGATGCCGGGGACCACCGTGCACGGTATGCCGGCCTCGGCGAGCGCCTGGACCTCCTCCATGCCCCGGCCGAAGACGAACGGGTCGCCGCCCTTGAGCCGGACCACCGCCTTGCCCTGCTTGGCGTGCTCGATCAGCGCGTTGTTGATGGCCTCCTGGGCCATGTAACGGCCGTAGGGGATCTTGGCCGCGTCGATCACCTCGACGTGCGGCGGCAGCTCGGCGAGCAGATCGCGCGGGCCCAGCCGGTCGGCGATGACGACGTCCGCCTCGGCGAGCAGGCGCCGGCCGCGGACGGTGATCAGGTCGGGGTCGCCGGGGCCGCCGCCCACCAGGGCCACGCCGGCGCTGCGGGTGCGGTGGTGCGGGGCGACGAGGGTGCCGTCGCGCAGGCCCTCCACGACCGCGTCGCGGATGGCCGCGGTGTGGCGCGGGTCGCGGCCTCGCGCGTGCGTGGTGAGCACGGCGACGGTGACGCCCTCGCTGTGGCCGGTCGCCGGGGTCCACGCCGTGGCCTGGTCGGCGTCGTCGGAGCGGACGCACCAGACGCGGTGCCGCTCGGCCTCGGCGGAGGCGCGGGTGTTGGCGTCGGGGTCGCTGGTGGCGATGAGGGCGTACCAGGCGTCGGCGAGGTCGCCCTCGGCGTAGGCCCGCCGCTCCCAGGCGATCTCGCCCGCCTCGGCCATGGCCTCGACCGAGGGGGTCGCCTCCGGGGATACGACGGTGATGTCCGCGCCGGCCGCGATCAGGGCCGGCAGGCGGCGCTGGGCCACGGTGCCGCCGCCGAGGACGACCACGCGGCGGCCGGAGAGGCGGAGGCCTACGGGATAGGCGGGGTGTTCGGCCATGAGGGCGTCCTCCGGTGGCTTTGCGGTGGCGCTGACGTGCGGATTTTACGGTGGCGGCGGCGCGGGTGGGGCGGGTGTCCGGTGGCTGGGCAGGGCGGCCGGTACGGGTGCCGGTGCGGGGACGGGCCCACGGGCGCCTGCGGGTGCCCGGCACCGCGGTACCGGGCGCCCGTCCCTTACTTCTCGGTGACGCTACTTCTCGGTGACGCCCGCCGAATCGAACGTGGCCACTTCGTGCATCGCCCTCGCCGTGCTCTGGACGAGCGGGAGCGCCAGCAGCGCGCCCGTGCCCTCGCCGAGGCGGAGGTCGAGGTCGACCAGAGGACGCAGGCCCAGCTTGTTCAGCGCCGCGACATGGCCGGGCTCGGCGCTGCGGTGGCCGGCGATGCAGGCCGCGAGGACCTCGGGGGCGATCGCACGGGCGACGAGGGCCGCCGCGCCGGCGCTGACGCCGTCCAGGATCACCGGCGTGCGCAGCGACGCGCCGCCGAGCAGCAGGCCGACCATGGCCGCGTGCTCGAAGCCGCCGACGGCTGCGAGGACCCCGATCGGGTCGGCCGGGTCCGGCTGGTGGAATTCCAGCGCGCGGCGGACGACGTCGGTCTTGCGGGCCAGCGTCTCGTCGTTGATGCCCGTGCCGCGCCCGGTCACCTCGGCCGGGTCGGCGCCGGTGAAGACGGAGATCAGCGCGGCGGACGCGGTGGTGTTGGCGATGCCCATCTCACCGGTGAGCAGCGCCTTGTTGCCGGCCGCCACCAGGTCGCGGGCGGTCTCGATGCCCACCTCGATGGCCGCCTTGACCTCCTCGCGGGTCATCGCGGGGCCGGTGGTCATGTCGGACGTACCACCGCGGATCTTGCGCGGCAGGAGGCCCGGCGTGGCGGGCAGGTCGGCGGCCACGCCCACGTCCACCACGCACACCTCGGCGCCGACCTGGGCGGCGAAGGCGTTGCAGACGGCTCCTCCGCCGAGGAAGTTGGCCACCATCTGGGCGGTCACCTCCTGCGGCCAGGGAGTGACGCCCTGGGCGTGCACGCCGTGGTCGCCGGCGAAGATCGCGACGGCGGCGGGTTCCGGGATCGGCGGCGGGCACTGGCGGGACAACCCGCACAGCTGTGCGGAGATGATCTCCAGCATGCCGAGCGCGCCGGCCGGCTTGGTCATGCGCTTCTGGCGCTCCCATGCCTCGCCGAGCGCCTTGGCGTCGAGCGGGCGGATCTGTGCGACGGTCTCGGCGAGCAGGTCGTGGGGTTCCTCTCCGGGCAGGGCGCGGCGGCCGTATGTCTCCTCGTGCACCACCCAGGACAGGGGGCGTCGCTTGGACCAGCCGGCCTGCATCAGCTCGGGCTCGTCCGGGAACTCGTCGACGTACCCGACACACAGGTAGGCGACGACTTCCAGGTGCTCGGGCAGGCCGAGCGCGCGGACCATCTCCCGCTCGTCGAAGAAGCTGACCCAGCCGACGCCGAGGCCTTCGGCGCGGGCGGCGAGCCAGAGGTTCTCCACCGCGAGCGCCGAGGAGTAGGGCGCCATCTGCGGCTGGGTGTGACGGCCGAGGGTGTGCCGGCCGCCGCGGGTGGGGTCCGCGGTGACGACGATGTTGACCGGGGTGTCGAGGATGGCCTCGATCTTCAGTTCCTTGAACTGCTTGGCCCGGCCCTTCGGCAGCGATTTGGCGTAGGCCTCGCGCTGCCGCATCGCCAGTTCGTGCATCGTCCGCCGGGTCTCGGCGGATCTGATGACGACGAAGTCCCAGGGCTGCGAGTGGCCCACGGACGGCGCGGTGTGCGCGGCCTCCAGGACCCGGAGCAGTACCTCGTGCGGGATGGGGTCGTCGCGGAAGCCGTTGCGGATGTCGCGGCGCTCGCGCATCACCTTCAGGACGGCCTCGCGCTCGGCGTCGGCGTAGGCGGGCGCGGCCGGGCCGGTGGACCGTCGTGCTCGCGCCGCCTCGGCCGTGCTCTCTTCCTGCTCGGCGGCCCCGGTCTCCGGGTCCTCCGCGTGCCGTACGGCCTCGGGAGCGGGTTGCGCGTCCGCCCCGGCCGGCTCGCCCTCGCGGGGCGCGGGCACCGTGGCCACCGGCTCCGGCTGCTCCTGCGGGCCCTGTGGTCCGGCCGCGGGCGCCGTTGCGGGCTGCTGCGGAGCGGGTGCCAGGTGCGGGGTGGTGGGCACCTGGCCCTGCACCGGCACGAACTGCCCGAGCGGCTGCGTCGTGTCCGGTACGGCGGTGTCCGGCGCCGACGCCTGCGGGTCCGGGTGGGGCTCGGGGGCGGCGGCCGGTGCCGCTTGCGGCTGCTGCTCGGGGGTGGGCGCGGCGGGGGTCACCGGGGCGTCGGCCTCGGGTCCGGCTTCGGTGCTGTGCGGGGCCTGCTCGGCGAGCTGCGGTCCCTGCGTCCGGAGCACGGCCGGCTCGGGTGCCTCGACGGGTGCCTGGGGCTGCGGCGCCTCGGGGGCCTGCGGCGCGGCGGGCTGGGCGGCCGGTACGGCGTCGGAGGCGGCCGGGGCCGGCTGGGCCGGAGCGGGGTCGGCGATCGGAGCGGTGGGCTCGACCGCCGGGGCGGCGGGGCCGGCCGGGGCTTCAGGGGCGGCGCCCTGGGGCACGTCCTGGCCGGCGACCGGGGCGGCGGCCTGGGCCGTCTCATGAACCGCGGCCGGAGCGTCGGCGGGAGCCGGGACGGGCGCCTGAGCCATGTCCTGGCCGGCGACCGGAGCGGCGGCCTGCGCCACCTCCTGGACAGCGGCCGGGGTCTCGGCCGGAGCCGGGGCCTCGGCCGGAGCCGGGGCCTCGGCCGGAGCCACCTCTTGGGCCACCTGGTGGATCGCAGCCGCGTCAACCGGCTGCGCCATCTCCTGCACAGCGGCCGGGGCCTCGGCGGGAGCCGGGACGGGCGCCTCAGCCATGTCCGGGGCGGCGGCCTGCGCCACCTCCTGGACAGCGGCCGGGGCCTCGGCCGGACCCGGGACGGCAGCCGTAGCCACCTCTTGGGGCACCTGGTGGATCGCAGCCGCGTCAACAGGCTGCGCCGTCTCCTGCACAACGACCGGGGCCTCGGCGGGAGCCGGGACGGGCGCCTCAGCCATGTCCGGGGCGGCGGCCTGCGCCACCTCCTGGACAGCGGTCGGAACCTCGGCGGGAGCCGGGACAGCGGCCGGAGCCACGTCTTGGGCCACCTGCTGGATCGCAGCCGGGTCAACGGGCTGCGCCGTCTCCTGGACGGCGGCCGGGGCCTCGGCGGGAGCCGGGTCGGTGGGCGCCGCGGGCTCCGGGGTGTCGGCGGCAGGCTGGGGCTGGGCGGGGTCGGTGGCCTGAGGGGTGAGCTGCGCGTCCTCGGTCTGCTCGGCGTCCGCGCTCGGCTGTACCGCCTCGACCACGGGGTCGGTCGCCTCGGCGGCGGTCGCCGCGGTCTCCGGCGCGCCCGCCACACCGCTCGCCGCGGCGGTCGCCGCTGCCTCAGCGGTCCCGGCGGCAGCGGCGGCGACCTCGACGGTCGCCGCGGCGGCCTCCGCGGCCTCGGCGGCCTGCGCGATCCGCACGGCCTGCGCCGGAGCACCCGGTTCCGCCGTCTCCACCGCCTCCACGACGGCTTCGGCATCCTCGGGAGTCGCGTCCGGGGCCGCACCTTCGATGCCCGGCGCCTCCGCCGGGGCGGTGTGGATCTCGCCGGACGCGCTGTGGGCCGTCGCCTGGCTCGCGAGGCGGGCCATCGCTGCCTGGGCCGCGTCGGCCGGCTCGGCGGGGGCGGGCGCGGCCGGGCCAACCGTTTCGGCAGCCGGTGCCTGCGCGCCGACCGGAGCCGGGGCCTGGACATCGGCCTGAACCGGAGCCTGCGCCTCCCGCTGAACCGGGACCTCGGCCGCGACCGGAGCCTGGCCCTGAGTCTCGACGTGTGCCTCGGCCGGTTCCTGTACCTGCGGCTCACCCGGCGCCGGAACCGGTCCCCCGGCCTGCGCCTGCGCCTGCGCGTCAGCCTGCTCCTGGCCCTCGGCCGCACCCGGAGTTCCGGGCGCCGCGCCCCAGGGAACCGCGTTCTGGGGGGCCGGCTGGGGCTGGGCGTCGAGGTATTCGGGGCCGGAGGACGGCGGCGCGGGCTGTCGTACCGGTGCTCCGGCGGGACCGCGGTCGGCGAGGGAACGGACCGGGCTCGCGGAGGCGTCGGGGATCGGCGGGCCGAGATGCAGCGGACGGCGCGGCGGCTGCGGCGCGGCCACCGGGTCGTGCGGCGCCGAGAGGATGGGCGACGGCGGCACCGACGCAGGACCGGAGTCGGGCAGGCGGACGCCGCCGAGGTCGACCGAGCCGGTGTCACGGCCGGCCGTCTCGTGCGGGCCCGGCTCGTGGACGGCCTCCACCACCGGTTCCGGAGCGGGTGGCGGCACCTCGTTGCCCCACGCTCCCTGGGCACCCGGCAGCAGCAGGTCTTCGTCCTCGGCGGGCGCCTCGGACAGGTAGGTGTACGCGCCGTGCGCGGGGACGCCCGGCTGTTCCACCATGCCTGCGCTCTCCGGCTGCCCCTCGCCCGGGACCTGGCCGGTGTCCGTCATGCGTACCCCTCGCCCATCGGTTAGTGCTCCTACGACCAGCTCACCCGGAACGGCGCACCGACCGCCCCGCAGTGAAGAACGAGCGTCCGTGCCCAGCGGCACGAACGACCCGCCGGAAAAGGCGACAAAGCCATTCAGTGGCATTGTCCCGGCCGTTCGGCCGTCGCGACAGCATGATCCGCGACAGCACGCTGTGGACTGCGCCACGTTGCGCGTCCTCCGGTTCCGCCGTACCACACCCGCCCCAAGACGGGCGTGCGATCCGGACATTGGCGAACGAAGTCCGGGCCACCGGTGCGGTACAACGATCGGCCAGCCTACCGCGCGCGGTACGACAACAGGATCACGGGGCGCGATCGGGCAGTACCCCGCTGAGCAGGAACGCCACGTTCCGCTCGGTCTCCGTCCAGGCCCGGGTGTCGAGTTCGACGGACTGGAGCAGGGCGCACTGGACCCGGTATCCGTGCTCGGTCAGGTCGCGGCCGACGCGTTCGGCGGCGTCCCGGGTGGCGGCGTGGGTGACGATGCGCTGCGGGCGCCGGTCGGCGACCGCGGAGACGACGGCCGGGCCTCCGCCGCCGACCCGTACGACGTCCGGCTCGGGCAGGTCCTCCAGGACGTGCGGGGCGCTGCCGTGGACGATCTGGAGCTGGACCCCGAAGCGCCGGGCGGCCCCGTCGGTGCGGGCGCAGGCGCTCGGGTCGTGGTCGACGGCGATGACGGCCGCGCCGGCGCGGGCGGCCTCGGCGGCGAACGCGCCGGCGCCGCAGCCGATGTCCCACACGAGGTCGCCGGTCCGGGGCCCGAGGCGGGCGAGTTGAGCGGCGCGCAGCAGTTCCCTCTCCCCCTCGCCGAGACCGCCGGCCGGGCCTCCTCCCGGTGCGTCGCCGTAGCCCGCGTCGGCCTGGAGGCCGTAGCTCGCGTCCGGCTGCACCCAGCCCCGCGGGCCGGTGCCCGGGTCGCGGCCGGCGATCCAGCCGCCGCTCTCTCCCGCGCCGGCCCGCCCGCCGATGACGATGACGACGTTGGGGTCGCGCCAGGTGTGGTCGGCGGCCTTGTCGGAGGTGACGACGCTGACCTGTTCGCGGTCGGTGCCCAGTTCCTCGCAGATGACGAAGGTGCGGTGCACGCCCTCCAGCAGCAGCCCGAGTTCGGCCGGGCCGGCGCCCGGCGCGGTGAGGACGGCGACCTTGGCGTGGGCGCGGCAGACGTTCACGGCGCGGCGCAGGGTGCGCGGGTGGGCGACGACCACCTGGGCGTCGTCCCAGGGCATGCCGGCCCGGGCGAAGGCGGCGGCGACGGAGGAGACGGCGGGGACGACCTCGACCTCCAGGCCGAACTCGGGCGCGCGCAGGGTGCGTACGACGCCGAAGAAGCCGGGGTCGCCGTCGGCGAGGACGACGGCGGTGCCGCGGTGGGCGGCGATGCGGCGGGCGGCCAGCGGGAGGCTGCCGAGGCGGACGCGTTCGGCTGCGGGCGGCACCTCGGGCAGCGCCAGGTGGTGGGCGGCACCGGCCACGAGGGTGGCGGCGCCGAGGGCGCCGCGTGCCGCGGCGGTCAGCGGCGAGCCGTCCCAGCCGATCACCGTGACCCGGTCGGCCATCGTCGTCAGTCTCCAGTGGTTCTGCGCGGGTCTTCGGGGGAGGGAGCCCGTTCGCGGGCTCCGTGAGCGTACCTGGTGAAGCTCGGAGGACTCAGTTCCAGTCCGAGTACGAGGTGAAACCACTCGCGTCGGCCAGCTGCTCGCCGACCCCGGCGAGGTCCTCGGGCAGCAGGCTCCAGACGATGACGTCGGTGCGTACCCGGGCCCAGCCGCCGTCCTCGGTCCTGGCGCGGGCTATCCAGGCGTTGCGCAGCACGCCCTCGCTGATACAGCCGATCTTCTGGGCCACCTGCTGGGAGGCGGTGTTGTCGGCGGCGGTGCGCAGTTCTAGCCGCTCGAACTCCTGGTCGTGGAAGAGCCACTGGGCGATGGCGAGGGCGGATTCGGAGGCGTAGCCCTCGCCGCGGGCCCAGGGCGCGATGACGTAGGCCAGTTCGCTGGAGCGCACGCGCCAGTCCGTGTTCTTCAGGTGGACGAGGCCGACGAGCCGCTGGGTGAGGAACTCGGTGACGGCGAGGACGATGCCGTGGCCGCCGGTGCGTTCGGCGGGGGCGAGCCGGGTGATGCAGTGGCGGGCGTCGGCGTCGGTGTAGGGGTGCGGGACGGTGGTCCAGGCGACGACCTGCTCGTCGTTCATCATCTCGGCCAGGGCTGGCACGTCGTCCTCGTCGAGGGGACGCAGCACCAACCGCTCCGTGCTGATGGAGATGTTGGGGAAGGTGCTCGTCATGCGCCGCTCCGTAACCTTCGGAAGATTCCTCGGAAGACCGTCCGGGCCGTCAGGTCCGCTGAACTGCCCAGCATGCAGCATGAAACCACCGAAACGCACGACGGGGTCCGTTCCCGGCGAGGGAGCGGACCCCGTGCGTCGTCGGACGCGGTGTGCGTGCCGTCAGCCGCCGGTCGCGGGCAGGACGGAGCCGTGGTACTTGTCCTTGATGAAGGCGCGTACCTCGGGTGAGACGAGCAGGCCGGCGAGCTTCTTCACCCGTGGGTCGTCCTCGTGGCCGCGTTTGACGGCGAGGAGGTTGGCGTACGGGTTGTTCTTCGCCGACTCCAGCAGGATCGCGTCCTTGGTGGGGCTGAGGCCCGCGTCCTGGGCGTAGTTGTTGTTGATGACCGCTGCGTCCACGTCGTCGAGCGAGCGCGGCAGCTGGGCGGCCTCCAGTTCCTTGAACCTCAGGTGCCAGGGGTTGTCCGTGACGTCCGCGGGGGACGCGTCGGCGCCGGCGCCCGCCTTGAGCCCGATGACGCCGCCGGCGGCGAGCAGCTTCAGGGCGCGGCCCTCGTTGGTGACGTCGTTGGGTACGGCGACGGTGGCGCCGTCGGCGAGCCTGGTGACGTCCTCGGTCCGGTGCGAGTAGACGCCCATGGGCGGCAGATAGGGCTTGACGACCGAGACCAGGTCGGTGCCCTTGGACTTGTTGAAGTCGTCCAGGTAGGGCTGGTTCTGGTAGAGGTTGGCGTCCAGCTCGCCCTCCTGGAGGGCGGTGTTGGGCAGGACGTAGTCGGTGAACTCCTTGATCTCCAGCTTCAGGCCCGCCTTGGCGGCGAGGTGGTCCCTGACGTAGGTGAGCACCTCGCCGGCCGGGACGGCGGTGGCGCCGACGACGAGGGTGTCGTCCTTGCCACCGCCCTTGCCGGAGTCCGTGCCGGAGCCGCAGGCGGTGAGGCCGAGGCCGAGGGCCAGGGCCGCCGCGGCGACGACGGACGCGCGCATGGCTTCAGTCCTCCTCGGCGGGTCAGAAGGAGGGGATGACCGAGCCCTGGTACTTGTCCTCGATGAACTTCTTGACCTCGGGCGAGGTGAGGAGCTTGGCGAGCTTGGTCACCCGCGGGTCCTTCTCGTTGCCCTCCTTGACGGCGAGGAAGTTGCCGTAGGGGTTGTCCTTCGGGGACTCCAGGACGAGGGCGTCCTTGGCGGGCTTCAGGCCGGCGGAGATGGCGTAGTTGCCGTTGACCACGGCCGCGTCGACGTCGTCCAGGGAGCGCGGGGTCTGGGCCGCCTCGACCTCCTTGAACTTGAGGTCCTTGGGGTTCTTGGTGATGTCCCGCGGGGTGGCCTCGTTGCCGGCGCCGTCCTTGAGGGTGATCAGCCCGTTGTCGGCGAGCAGCTTCAGGGCGCGGGCCTCGTTGACGGCGTCGTTGGGCACGGCGACGGTCGCACCGCTCTTCAGCTCGTCGGCCTTCTTGACCTTGTGGGAGTACAGGCCGAGCGGTTCCAGGTGGACCGTGACGACGGGCACGATGTGGGTGCCGCGCTTCTTGTTGAAGTCGTCGAGGTACGGCTGGTTCTGGAAGTAGTTGGCGCCCACCGACCCGTCCTCGGTCGCCGTGTTCGGCGCGATGTAGTCGGTGAACTCCTTGACCTCGAGGTCGAGGCCCGCCTTCTTCGCCAGCTTGTCCTTGACGAAGTTCAGGATCTCGGCGTGCGGGGTCGGGCTCGCGGCGACGATCAGCGGGCCGCTGGTGTCGGAGGAGCCGGAGTCCTTGTCGGAGCCGCAGGCGCTCAGCCCGAGGGTGAGGGCCGAGGCGGCGAGGACGGCGGTGGTGAGCTTGGCGGTGTTACGCACGAAAAGTGCCTTTCCTTATGGGTGGTGCGACCCCGTGTACGGGTGACCGGGGAGCCTGGGTGCCTTACGCGACCTTGCTGATCTCGGCCGCCGCGGGCTCCTTGGCCTTCAGCAGGCGGAGCCTCGGCGCGGGGCCGGAGCGGCCGCCGCGGCGGTGCAGGGAGCGGGCGGCGAAGTCGCCGGCGAACTGGATGAGGGAGATGACGACGGCGAGGATCGCCACGGTGATCCACATCAGTTCGGTCTCGAAGCGCTGGTAGCCGTAGCGGACGGCGAGGTCGCCGAGGCCGCCGCCGCCGACCGTGCCGGCCATGGCGGAGTAGCCGATGAGCGCGATGATCGTGGTGGTGGTGGACGCGATCAGCGAGGGCAGGGCCTCGGGAACGAGGACCTTGCGGACGATCGTCCAGGTGTTGCCGCCCATGGACTGCACGGCCTCGACGAGGCCCTGGTCCACTTCGCGCACGGCCGTCTCGACCAGGCGGGCGAAGAACGGGATGCCGCCGATGGCGAGCGGCACGATCGCCGCGGTGGTGCCGATGGTGGTGCCGGTGACCCAGCGGGTGAAGCTCATCAGCGCGACCATCAGGATGATGAACGGCATGGACCGGCCGACGTTCACGATCTGGCCGATCACCTTGTTGGCGAGCACGTTCTGCAGCAGGCCGCCCCGGTCCGTGAGGACGAGGAGGATGCCGAGCGGCAGGCCGGCGACGACGGCGATCACGGTGGACCAGAGCACCATGGTGAGTGTCTGACTACACGCGTCCGACAGCAGCGGCTGCATCTCCGACCAGGTCACTTGGCACCTTCCTTCACCAGCGGGGCGTCCTGGCCCACGACGTCTATCTGCAGTCCCTGTTCGCGCAGGAAGCCGATCGGGACCACATTCTCCTCGTAGCGGCCGGGCAGTTCGATGCGCATCCGGCCGACCTGGAGGCCGCCGACGGTGTCGATGGCGGCGCCGAGGATGGAGATGTCGATGTTGTAGGTGCGGGCGAGCTGGGAGACGACCGGCTGGGTGGCGCTCTCGCCCTGGAAGGTGACGTCGAGGACGGTCCGGTCGGGACCGGTGGCCTCGCCGCCCACCGGGAACAGCGCGGCGGCCAGCGTGGAGCCCGGGGTGGCCAGCAGCTCGCTGACGGTGCCGGACTCCACGATCCGGCCGCGCTCCATGAGGGCGGCGGAGTCGCAGATCGACTTGACGACGTCCATCTCGTGGGTGATGAGCAGGACGGTCAGGTCCAGCTGCCGGTTCAGGTCGCGCAGCAGCTGGAGGATGGAGCGGGTGGTCTCCGGGTCCAGGGCGCTGGTGGCCTCGTCGGAGAGCAGCACCTTGGGGTCGCCGGCCAGGGCGCGGGCGATGCCGACGCGCTGCTTCTGGCCGCCGGAGAGCTGGGCGGGGTAGGCCTTGGCCTTGTCGGCGAGGCCGACGAGGTCCAGCAGCTCCAGGGCCTTGCGCGAGCGCTCCTTGCCGGACTTGCCGAGGATCTCCAGCGGCAGTTCGACGTTGTCCTGGACGGTCCGCGTGGACAGCAGGTTGAAGTGCTGGAAGACCATGCCGATCCGGCTGCGGGCGCGGCGCAGTTCCCGGCCGGCGCGCGGGCCGCGGCCGGCCAGGGCGGTGAGGTCCTGCCCGGCGACGGTCACGGTGCCGGAGGTGGGGCGCTCCAGCAGGTTGACGCAGCGGATGAGGGAGGACTTGCCGGCGCCGGACTGGCCGATGACGCCGTAGACCTCGCCTTCGCGGACGTGCAGATCGACGCCGTCGAGGGCGGTGACCTCACGGCCGCGGGAGCGGTAGACCTTGGTCAGGCCCGAGGTGGTGATCACGTGGGTTTCCGTCACTGTCGAGTGCGCGGGCGTGGGTGTGCCCGGGCACGGGTGCATGCGGTTGCGGCATGGGAGCGGTTCGTGCGGTTCGTACGGCCTACGGCGCACGGACATGCCACGGGTCTCTCGCTTCGGGGCGCGAGGCTCAGCTGATGCGGGGGCCCTCTAGAAGGCGCACATTCGACACATCAGGCAACACATACAACGAGCACCGGGCGTCATGGTCGCCTCGGTCGCAAGGGTGCGGCAGCTCGTCGTGGTCATGCGATCAGTAAACCAGACGGACGGTCCCGGTCGGTCGCCGCTGTCCGGATGGTGGACAGCGGCGGACAGCGCGGGCCGGGGTCTCAGCCGTGGCGGGATATTTCCACGCCCCGGCCGGTGACCAGTACGGACAAGGCCGACAGGTCGCCCACCACCAGGTCGGCGTCCAGCTCGGCGGCACGGTGGGTTGTGGCCAACGCCACGGTGGTCATGCCGGCCGCGCGTCCGGCCCGCAGTCCGGCGGGCGCGTCCTCGAAGACGACGCAGTGCGCGGGGTCCACGCCGAGCTGCCGGGCGGCGAGCAGATAGGGCTCGGGATCGGGCTTGCCGCGGGTGACGTCGTCGGCCGCGACCAGGGCCTTCGGCGCGATGCCGACGGCGCCGAGGCGGGCCTCGGCGAGACGGCGGGTGGCGGAGGTGACCACGGCCCAGCGGTCGGCGGGCAGGGCGTCCAGGAGGTCCCGGGTGCCCGGCAGCAGGCGCACGCCCCCGTTCGGCACGTCCTCGACCTCCAGCTGCTCGACCCGGGCGACCGCCTCCGGCACCAGGCGGGCGGGCAGCAGGTCGGCGACGATCTCGACGGCCGTGCGTCCGTGCAGCTCCACGCGGCCGAACTCCTCCGCGGTGATCCCGTACTCCCCGGCCCAGCGGGCCCAGCAGCGCTCGACGGAGTCGAGGGAGGAGACGAGGGTGCCGTCGTTGTCGAACAGGAGGGCGTGCGCGTGGATCGTCATGGCCTCGACCCTACGGCGTTCGGCGGGGGCGGCGGCCGCGGCGGGTTTGCGCCGTAATAGGGTCACGGCATGCTCAACGCCCTGATGCTGGTGACCGGGGTCGCCGCGCTCCTGCTCGCCGCCTGGTGCGGCTGGGCCGCCTCTCGGGACCAGCCGACGAAGGACTGGCACTTCATCGGCATGGCCGTGGTGTCGCTGCTGGCCGCGGTCCAGCTGGTGGCCGGGATCGTGCAGCTGGCGCGGGGCGAGAAGCCGGAGCAGGGCACGACGATCTTCGTGGCGTATCTGCTGGGCGCGTTCGCGTGTGTGCCGGCCGCGGGGTTCATGTCGCTGGCCGAGCGGACCCGCTGGGGCTCGGTGACGGTGGCCGCGGCCGGGGTGGTGCTGGCCGTCCTGGAAGTACGGCTCTACGACATCTGGGGAGGCTGAGGTGACGGCGGTGCAGGAGAAGCCGGCCCGGCTGATCAGCGGGCCGGGCATGCTGCTGGTCTGGTTCTACGGCGTGATGGTGGTCGGCGCGCTGTCGCGTTCCGCGTACCAGATCGCCACGGAGTTCGACCGGGCGCCGCTGGCGTACACGCTGTCGGCCGTGGCGGGTGTGGTGTACGCGTTCATCACGTACACGCTGGTGCGGGGCGGCGAGACGGCGCGCAGGGCGGCGCTGGTGTGCTGCGCCGCCGAGCTGGCGGGTGTGCTGGTCGTCGGCACGTGGACGCTGGTCGAGCCGTCGGCGTTCCCGGACGCAACCGTGTGGTCGGAGTACGGGATGGGATACGTGTTCATTCCCGTGCTGCTGCCGCTGTCCGCGATGTACTGGCTGCGCAGGGCGCGGCAGCGCGCGGGAGCCTGAGGAACGCGGCGGCCGCGGGTCGTCCGTGGCCCGTCGCGCGGTTCCCCGCGCCCCTTGCGGGACGCGTCCTCACGCCGTGGCGGCGAAGGCGTCCGCTTCCTTTTCCAGGATGATCAGCTCCACCCCGTCCTCGCCCTTCACCCGGCCCACCGCCTGGTAACCCGCCTTGCGGTAGAGGCGGAGGTTGCCCTCGCTGCGGTGGCCGGTGCGGAGGCGGAACCTGGTGGCGCCGTGCCGCTCGCCCAGCGCGGACTCGGCCGCGCGCAGCAGCCGGGCGCCGATGCCGTGGCCCTGGAGGCGGGGGTGGACGCAGAGCTTGGCGATGGCCGCCGCGCCGTCCTCGGTCACCTTGCCGCGCACCGAGCCGACCACCTCCTCGCCGAGCCGGGCGACGAAGACGCAGTCAACGGCGACCTCCCGGCGGACGGAGTCCAGGGTCTGCACGAGCGGGTCGATGCGGTAGTTGCCGTACAACGCGGCCTCGCCCTGGAAGCACAGGTACTGGAGCCTGAAGATCTGCTCCGCGTCCTGCTCGGTCGCCGCCGAGATGGTCACGCTCATGCCCATGTGCGCACGCCTCCCGCTCACCTGATCACCTGTCGTCCCCCACTCCTATCCCCGTGCTTGGCACGTCGCAACCTCCGGTGCGAGCAATCTGCGCAGACAACCCAGACATCTGGAACGTTCCGGTCCCAGACTGCCCTGTGAGATACCCAACTCCCCCGCGATCTCGCGGTAGGTGAGGTCCTTCGGCGAGAGCAGCGCGTCCATCAGGCGCGGGCAGCGGCCGGGCAGGCGGCGGACGGCCTGGCGCAGTGCCCGGTGCCGGGCGGCGGTCAGGGCGTGCTGTTCGGGCCCGGGGCCGAGGACGTCGGCGGGCTCCCCGTCGTACGGCGCCTCCCGCCAGGCGGCGTGCCGGCTGCGGCGGGCCTCGGCGCGCACGGCCTCGCGCAGCCAGCCGGGCGGGTCCGGCGGCGGGCCGTCGCTCTCCAGCCGCTCCAAGAGCCGCAGCCAGACGGCCTGCTCCAGATCGCCCGGCTCGCTTCCGCAGGCATATGCCTCGGCGGAGGCCTCGGCGGCCAGCAGCGGGCGCAGGGCGGCTACCAGGTCGTACGTCATACGCGGAACGACGCGCCGCCCCGGCGGCGGGTTGCCGGGGCGGCGCACAGTCACCTCGAACGGGGGGCCGGCCGGTGCGGTGGTTGACGGCGTCAGCCGGCGAGGAAGTCGGCGCGGGCGAGCAGTCCGGTGTCGGCGTTGTCGGTGAAGACGCCGTCGATGCCGGTCGCGAAGTACTTCCCGAAGGCGCCGAAGACATCGCCGTAGCCGTCGGCGGCGCCGCCCTTGCGGTACTCGGCGGGCAGGAAGGGGTTCTCGTTGCGCAGGGTGTAGGGGTGGACGAGGAGGCCCACCCGGTGCGCGTCGGAGACCAGCGTGGTGGGCTCGGCCAGGGTGCCGTCCGCCTTCTTCGGGATGACCAGGTCGACGGTGGGCCCGATGCCCTGCGCGTAGCCGGCGATCTCCCGCAGGCCCTTGGGGGTGACGAGGTCGGCGACCGTGCGCGGGTCGTCCGCCTCGACGAAGTCGTAGGGCCGGCTGTTCGCGGAGGAGAGCAGGACGACCAGGGGATTGTCGACCAGCCGGTTCAGCCGCTGGATGCTGGTCGGCTCGAAGGACTGGAGGATCACCGGGGAGTGGCGGCCGTCCTTGCCGTACTTGCGCAGCAGCTTCGCCACCCGCTCCTCCAGGCCGAGGCCCAGTTTGCGGAAGTAGGTGGGGTGCTTGGTCTCCGGGTAGATCCAGACCTGCCGGCCGCGCCTGCGGGTCTGCTCGTCCTGCCACTTCAGGACCTCTTCGAAGGTGGGGATCTCCCAGCGGCCGTTGTACAGGGTGTTGTGCGGCCGGTTGGCGGGAACGCGCTCGACGGCGCGCAGCGTCTTCAGCTCGGCGAGCGTGAAGTCCTCGGTGAACCAGCCGGTGGTGGGGACGCCGTCGAGCAGCTTGGTGGTCCTGCGGCCGGCGAACTCGGGGTGGTCGGCGACGTCGGTGGTGCCGCCGATCTCCGGTTCGTGCCGGCAGACCAGATGGCCGTCCCTGGTCGGCACCAGGTCGCCGGCCTCGACCACGTCGGCGCCCAGGTCCAGCGCCAGGTCATAGGAGCCGAAGGTGTGCTCGGGGCGGTAGCCGCTGGCTCCGCGGTGGCCGATGATCGTGGGCACCGGCAGGCTCTTCAGCCCGCGGCCCGCGCGCCCGGCCGCCCGGGTCTCCTCGGCCCGCGCGGTGCCGGGCAGTCCGAGGACCGCTCCGCCCGCGCCCAGCACGGCGGCGCCGAGCAGTGCCCGCCGTCCCGTCGCCTGCGTCCGCCCGTTGTCCTGGTCGCCGCCCATGAGCGCCCTCCTGCCGTTCGCTTCTCCGGTGCGCGCCGATCGTAGGGGCGCACACATGTCCGAAGGGAGGCTCTCGTTCGAACACCGGGGTGCCGTCGGATGTCCGGCGGGCGGCGGCGGGTGACGGGGCGTCGGCGCGCGATGTCCGTCACATGCGCACAAGGCTGTTACACGCCGTCCTGGCCACGGCACCGCAGGTAAACCCGTGTCAACAGTTCGTAAGACCTCGGCGAAGCGGGTGTCCTCGATGTGCGCGCGGACGTGCGCCGCGAGTAATGTCCTCACCTGCACAGACTCATATCGCCCCCTTGACATCGGAGGACCCGTTGTCCCGCTTCGCGCTCATCAAGGCAGTGCTCGGACCGATCATGCGCCTGATGTTCCGCCCCCAGGTGGAGGGCGCGGAGCACATTCCGGGCGACGGTCCGGTGATTCTGGCCGGTAATCACCTCACCTTCATCGACTCGGTCGTGCTGCCGCTGGTCACCAAGCGGCAGGTGCACTTCATCGGCAAGGACGAGTACGTCACCGGAAAGGGCGTCAAGGGGCGGCTGATGGCCTGGTTCTTCACCGGCGTCGGCATGGTCCCGGTGGACCGGGACGGGGCGAACGGCGGTGTGGCGGCGCTGATGACGGGTCGTCGCATCCTGGAGGAGGGCCGGATCTTCGGGATCTACCCGGAGGGCACCCGTTCCCCCGACGGCCGGCTGTACCGGGGGCGCACCGGTATCGCGCGGCTGACGCTGATGACCGGCGCGCCGGTGGTGCCGTTCGCCATGATCGGCACGGACAAGCTCCAGCCGGGCGGCAAGGGCTTCCCGCGGCCGGGCCGGGTCACCGTGCGGTTCGGCGAGGCCATGGAGTTCTCGCGCTACGACGGCATGGACCGCGACCGGTACGTCCTGCGGGCGGTGACGGACTCGGTGATGACCGAGGTGATGCGGCTGTCCGGGCAGGAGTACGTGGACATGTACGCCACGAAGGCCAAGGCCGCCTGAGACCTCGCGGACGGCGGGCGCGGCGACCGCGCCCCTCCGCCTGCCGGTGGAATCTGCCCCCGACACATCGGGCATTCAGCCGTATTACCGGGCTATATGACCGACCAACATGTCTTATTCAGACATGTCCACACCTTCTCGGCGTACCCTGCTCCGCACTCCCCTCGCCGCCGCGGGCGCGGGATTCCTGGCAGCCTGCACCAGCTCCGGACCGCGGTCCGGCTCCGGCCCCCTGAACCCCGGCGGCGGTGAGAGGTTCGTCCCGGCCGGGCCCAGAGGATACGTCAACCCCTCGGACCCGGAGGTCCTGGCCGCCGAGCGCAGACGCGGAGCCGGCCGTGAGCGCGTCTTCCGGTTCACCGCGGCGGAGTCCGAGCTGGACATCGGCGGACGCTCCGTCCGGACCTGGGCGTACAACGAGGAGGTGCCGGGCCCGCTGGTGCGGGTCACCGCCGGCGACGTGCTCGATCTGACGCTGGCGAACCGGCTCCCCGCGACGACCACCCTGCACTCCCACGGGGTGCGGCTGCGCTGCGACATGGACGGCGTCCCCGACCTCACCCAGCGGGCCATCCACTCCGGCGCCGACTTCCGCTACCGCTTCGCCGTCGAGCACCCGGGCACCTATCTGCTGCACTCCCATGTCGGGATGCAGCCCGACCGGGCCCTGTACGCGCCGCTCGTGGTCGAGGACCCCAGGGAACCCCTCTCCTACGACAAGGAGTGGGTGGTGGTCCTGGACGACTGGCTGGACGGCGTGGAGGGCTCCACGCCCGACAACGTCCTGGAACAGCTCAAGCCCGGCGGCGCCATGGACATGGGCGGCATGGCCAGGGGCCCCGGCCACCCGACGAAGGCTCACCCGGCGCCGTCCGGGAAGTCCACCGGCCCCGACCGGGTGCTGCACAAGTCCTACAGCCGCATGCTCCACGGAGAGGGCGGCAGCGTCGCCTACCCGCACTACCTCGTCAACGGCCGGCTGCCCGCCAGCCCGTCGGTGTTCCGCTGCCGGCCCGGCGAGCGGGTGCGGCTGCGCATCGTCAACGCCGGCTCCGAGACCGCCTTCCGGGTGGCGCTGGGCGACCACAAGATGACCATCACGCACACCGACGGCTACCCGGTGCGGCACAAGGAGACCGACTCCCTCCTCGTCGGCATGGCGGAGCGGTACGACGTGCTGATCACCGCCCGGGACGGCATGTTCCCGCTGGTCGCGCTCCCCGAGGGCAAGAAGGGCAGGGGCCTCGCCGTGCTGCACACCGGCAAGACGCGCAAGTCCCTGCCGCCGGGAGACGTCCACCCCCGCGAGCTCGACGGCAACACCGTGCCCGCGCGCCGCCTGCTGCCCCATGAGTCCGTGACCCTGGACGACCGGGTCCCCGACCGCGAGGTGCGCATCCGGATCACCGGGACGATGGCGAAGTTCGACTGGGGGTTCGACCACCGGACCTACACCCCGCAGCAGCGCCATCCGGTCCGCGCCGGCGAGCGGGTACGGCTGACCCTCGTCAACGCCACCGACATGTGGCACCCCATGCATCTGCACGGGCACACCTTCGCGGTGACCGGGCTGGACTCCTCCGGCGCCCGCAAGGACACCGCGCTGGTGCTGCCGCACCGGAAGCTGGTGCTCGACTTCGACGCCGACAACCCGGGGCTGTGGATGCTGCACTGCCACAACCAGTACCACTCGGAGAGCGGGATGATGACGGTGCTCGGTTACAAGAAGTGACCCGAGGGCCCGATCAGCTCCCGGCGCTCTCCAGTTCCTGGTTCCTCAGCAGGAACCACGCCGCCGCCGCCGCCGTCAGCAGGACCACCGCGCCCACCGCCGAGGCCAGGTGGAGACCGTGGACGAAGGACTCGCGGGCCGCGTCGAGCAGTGCCCGGGCCTGGTGCGGGGGCAGGTGCGCGGCGGTCTCCGTCGCCGCGCCGAGCGACTCGTGGGCCCCGGCCGGGGTGCCGGCCGGGCCCGTGAAGTCGCGGTAGACGCCGGTCACGACGGAGCCCAGCAGCGCGATGCCGAGGGCCGCGCCGAGTTCGTACGCCGTCTCGGAGACCGCCGAGGCCGCGCCCGCCTGGTCCTTCGGGACGCTGGAGAGGATGACGTCGGCGGTCACGGTGAAGGAGAGGCCCGCGCCGGCGCCGACCACCAGCAGGGTCGCGCCGAGGACGGGGTAGCCGGTGGACCGGCCGATCGTGGTCAGGACCGCCAGGGCGATGCCGACCGCCGCCAGGCCGCCCGCGACCACCGCGCGGACCGAGAAGCGCCGGGCGGCCCGGCCCGCGACCAGACCGGCCGCCACCGCGCCCACCGCGGCGGGCAGTTCGGCGAGGCCCGCCTCGAACGGGCGGCGGTCCTGGACGAGTTGCAGGAACTGGGAGAGGAAGAACACCAGTCCGGACAGGCCGAGGACGGTCAGCAGGTCGGCGAGCACGGCCCCGCTGAAGCCGCGGCGCCTGAACAGCCGCATGTCCAGCAGCGGCACCGGCATGGTCAGCTGGCGGCGCACGAAGCCGTACAGCGCCGCCGCGCCCAGCAGGCCGGAGCCGAGGACCGGCCAGGAGAAGCCGTGCGCCGCCGCCTCCTTGACCGCGTAGACGAGGGCGATGACGCCGACCAGCGACAGCAGCACGCCGGCCAGGTCCCACGGGCCCGGATGCGGGTTGCGGGACTCGGGCAGGGTGCGGACGCCGACCAGCACCAGGACGGCCATCACCGGCAGGTTGATCAGGAAGACCGAGCCCCACCAGAAGTGTTCCAGGAGGAATCCGCCGGCGATCGGGCCGACGGCCATGCCGGCGGAGGCGGCGGCGCCCCAGATGCCGACGGCCAGGCTGCGCTCGCGCGGGTCGTGGAAGATGTTGCGGATCAACGCCAGGGTGGCGGGCATCAGGGTCGCGCCCGCGACGCCGAGCAGCGCCCGGGCGAGGATCATCAGCTCGGGCGTGGTGGCGTAGGCGTTGAGCACGGACAGCGCGCCGAACGCGGTGGCGCCGACGAGCAGGATCCGCTTGCGGCCGATGCGGTCGCCGAGGTTGCCCATGGAGACCAGCAGACCGGCGATGACGAAGGAGTAGACGTCGCCGATCCACAGCAGCTGGGTGCCGGAGGGGTCGAGGTCTTCGCTGATGTACGGGGTCGCCAGGCCGAGGACGGTGGCGTCGACGGCCACCAGCAGCACGGCCAGGACCAGGACGGACAGCGCCAGCCAGCGGCCCGGGCGCTTCACCGCCTCGGTCGTCGGGGCCGGCCGCAGGGTGCTGGTCATGGTTCCTCTCTTCGCAGAGCGCCGCCGAGCAGCAGCTCGGCGATCACGGTCGGGAAGTCCCGGGAGGCCACCCGGCCGTCCAGGGTGGCCCAGGCGCACGAGGCGATGAGCCCGTAGAGCGCCTCGGTGAGCCAGACCGGGCTGAGATCGATACGGAATTCGCCGGCGCGCTGACCGCGCTGGAACAGGGCGCCGATCCGGGCGTCCAGGCGCTGCCAGCCCTCGTTCAGCCCCTCGCCCTCCCACAGCTGGTTTTCGCCGTAGAGGAACGAGAGCAGTCCGGCGGCCGGCTGGATCTCGCGGACCAGCCGGCGCACGGCCTCGGCCGCGGGCCCTTCCTCGAGCCGGGCCCGGTCCAGCGCGCCCGCGCACTCCGCGATGCCGAGCTGTTCCAGCGCCCGCACGAGCGCGTCGCGGCCGGCGAAGTGGCGGTGCAGCGTGGCCCGGCTGATCCCGGCGGCCTTGGCGACCTCGTCCATGGTCGCGGTGGATCTGCGGGTCAGCAGGGCGGCCGCGCTGCGCAGCACCTGGTCACGGTCGAGGGCCATGAGACAAGAGTAGCCCAAATGAGACACTGATGTCTCATCGCGGGCATGCGTGACTCGTTTCCGCAGGTCGTCCAGGGTGCGCGTCAGTGCCAGGGCAGCTGCCGGCGCCGCTCCCAGTAGGCGCCCGGGTCCTCCCGCAGCGTGGCGAGAGACGCCATCCGGTCCTCGTCGAGGTCGACGGCGGGGGCGTGCAGGTTGGACAGGAGCTGCGGGACGGTCGCGGCACCGGAGAGGACCACGCCCGCCCAGGGCCGGCGCAGGATCCAGGCGAGGGCGACCGCGTCGCAGCCGAGTCCGGTGGCGGCGGCCACGGCCCGGAGCGCGTCCGGGGCGTGCGGTGCGGCCAGCCGTCCGTTCGCCAGGCCCTCCTTGACGATCACGGTGAGCCCGGCCTCGTGCGCCTCGGCGAGAGCGGGGCCGGCCGAGGTCTCCAGGAGGTTGTACGTCGACTGGACGGTACGGAAGAGCGGCTCGCCGCCGACCGTGACGGCGAGGGCCGCGCGGATGGCATCGGCCTGGGCGGGGCCGCTGGTGGAGAAGCCGACGGTCAGGCCCCGTGCGGCGGCCTCCGCCAGCCTGGCGTGCAGGTCCTTGTCGGTCAGGGCCGGGCTGTCCGGGGTCACCGAGTGGATCTGGTAGAGGTCGAGCCGGTCGCCGAGCAGGGCGTCGGTCTCGGCGCGCTGCCGGTCGTAGGCGGCGAGGCTGTGGTCCTTGACCTCGTGCGTCCCGGCGTCCGCCGACCAGCCGGCGGTGTAGGTGTAGCCCCATTTGCTGCCGACGACCACGTCGTCGACGCCGGGGTTCGCGTGCAGCCAGTCCGCGAGGAACTCCTCGGAGCGGCCGTAGGAGCGGGCGGCGTCGAAGTAGCGGACGCCTTGGGCGTAGGCGGCGTCGAGGAGGTCGTGGGTCCGGGTGCGCAGTGCTTCGACGCTGCGGTTCTCGCCCAGGTCCTCGTCGCGGCCGAGGTTGATGTAGCCGGGGCGGCCCACCGCGGCGAGGCCGAGGCCGATGTGGCAGGTGGGGGTGGTCGCTGTGGCCAGTCGGGCGAAGGGCATCGCGGGTCCGTTCGGTCGGCTCCGATGGGCTCGCGACCAACGTAACCCGTGATGACCTCCGCGTTCGCGGTACGGCTCGGGGCTAGAGCCGCCGGCGGGTGCGGGTGCGCCGCGGCTTGCCGTGCGCCGGCGGGTGCGGGCGCCGCCGCGGCTCGTCGCGCCCGCGCGGCGGCAGCCGCACGTCCGCACGGCCCGCACCCCTGGCCGGGCACTCCCCTACCGCTTCTTTTTGGCCGCCGCCCACTCCTGCTGACGTGCCACGTCCGCCTTGACCTCCGCCAGCTGGACCGCCACCGCGCTCGGCGCCGTGCCGCCGCGGCCGTCGCGGGAGGCGAGGGCGCCGGGGACGTTGAGGACCGAGCGGACCTCGGGCGTGAGGTGGGGGGAGATCTTCGCGAACTGCTCGTCCGTGAGGTCGTCCAGTTCCTTGCCCTCGGCCTCGGCGGTCTTGACGCACTCCCCCGCGACCTCGTGCGCCACCCGGAAGGGCACGCCCTGCTTCACCAGCCACTCGGCGATGTCGGTGGCGAGCGAGAAGCCGGCCGGGGCCAGCTCCTCCATGCGCTCGCGGTGGACGGTGAGGGTGGCGATCATGCCGGTGAAGGCGGGAAGCAGCACCTCCAGCTGGTCGCAGGAGTCGAAGACCGGCTCCTTGTCCTCCTGGAGGTCGCGGTTGTAGGCGAGGGGCAGCGCCTTGAGGGTGGCCAGCAGTCCGGTGAGGTTGCCGATCAGACGGCCGGACTTGCCACGGGCCAGCTCGGCGATGTCCGGGTTCTTCTTCTGCGGCATGATCGACGAGCCCGTGGAGAAGGCGTCGTGCAGGGTCACGAAGGAGAACTCCTTCGTGTTCCAGATGATGACCTCCTCGGCGATCCGGGAGAGGTTCACGCCGATCATCGCGGTGATGAAGGCGAACTCCGCGACGAAGTCCCGGGAGGCGGTGCCGTCGATGGAGTTGCCGGCGCTGCCGTGCTCGAAGCCGAGGTCCCGGGCGACCGCCTCCGGGTCCAGGCCCAGGGAGGAGCCGGCCAGGGCGCCGGAGCCGTACGGCGACACGGCCGTCCGCTCGTCCCACTGGCGCAGCCGCTCGGCGTCCCGGGACAGGGACTGCACATGGGCGAGGACGTGGTGCGCGAAGAGCACCGGCTGGGCGTGCTGGAGGTGGGTGCGGCCGGGCATCGCCACGTCGGGGTGGGCCTCGGCGAGTCCGATCAGGGCTTCCTGGAGGTCGGCGATCAGGCCGCCGATGATCCGGGCGTGGTCGCGCAGGTACATCCGGAAGAGGGTGGCGACCTGGTCGTTGCGGGAGCGGCCGGCCCGCAGCTTGCCGCCGAGGTCCGGGCCGAGGCGCTCCAGCAGGCCGCGCTCCAGGGCGGTGTGCACGTCCTCGTCGGCGATGGTGCCCACGAAGGCGCCCGACGCCACGTCCGCTTCGAGCCGGTCGAGGCCGGCCAGCATCCGGGTCAGCTCGTCCTCGGTGAGCAGCCCCGCCCGGTGCAGCACGCGCGCGTGGGCACGCGAGCCGGCGATGTCGTAGGGGGCGAGCCGCCAGTCGAAGTGGACGGACGCGGACAGCTTCGCCAGGGCCTCGGCGGGTCCGTCGGCGAAACGGCCGCCCCAGAGCCGTACGTCACCGCTGTTGCTGCTCACTTGCGTTGCTCCTCGAAGCTCGTGATGTGCCACCGCCTCCCCGCACGTCCGGGCGGGGAGGCGGCTGTCGGGCCGGTGCGGGCGAGGTGACCCCCGCGTGTCAGACCAGGTCGCGCTTGGCGGCGATCTTCGACGACAGGCTGTAGATGTCGATGAAGCCCTTGGCCGCCGACTGGTCGAAGGTGTCGCCCGTGTCGTAGGTGGCGAGGTTGAAGTCGTACAGCGACTCCTGGGAGCGCCGGCCGGTGACGACCGCGCGACCGCCGTGCAGCGTCATCCGGACGTCGCCGGAGACGTGCTGGTTGGCCTCGTCGATGAAGCCGTCCAGGGCGCGCTTGAGCGGGGAGAACCACTGGCCGTCGTAGACCAGCTCGCCCCAGCGCTGCTCGACCTGGCGCTTGTAGCGGGCCAGCTCGCGCTCGACGGTGACGTTCTCCAGCTCCTGGTGGGCGGTGATCAGGGCGATGGCGCCCGGGGCTTCGTAGACCTCGCGGGACTTGATGCCGACCAGGCGGTCCTCGACCATGTCGATCCGGCCGATGCCCTGGGCGCCGGCGCGCTCGTTGAGCTGCTGGATGGCCTGCAGGACGGTGACGGGCTTGCCGTCGACGGCGACCGGGACGCCCTCCTTGAAGGTGATGATCACCTCGTCGGCCTCGCGGGGGGTGGCCGGGTTGGAGGTGTACTCGTAGATGTCCTCGATCGGGGCGTTCCAGATGTCCTCCAGGAAGCCCGTCTCGACGGCGCGTCCGAAGACGTTCTGGTCGATGGAGTACGGGGACTTCTTGGTGGTGGCGATCGGGAGCTGCTTGGCCTCGCAGAAGGCGATCGCCTTGTCCCGGGTCATGGCGTAGTCACGGACCGGGGCGATGCACTTGAGGTCGGGGGCGAGGGCGACGATGCCGGCCTCGAAGCGGACCTGGTCGTTGCCCTTGCCGGTGCAGCCGTGGGCGACCGTGGTGGCGCCGTGCTTCTTGGCGGCGGCGACCAGGTGCTTGACGATCGTCGGCCGGGACAGGGCGGAGACCAGCGGGTAGCGGTCCATGTACAGGGCGTTGGCCTTGATCGCCGGGAGGCAGTACTCGTCGGCGAACTCGTCCTTGGCGTCCGCGACCTCGGCCTCGACGGCGCCGCACGCGAGGGCGCGCTTGCGGATGACGTCCAGGTCCTCGCCGCCCTGGCCGACGTCGACCGCAACGGCGATGACCTCGGCGCCCGTCTCCTCGGCGATCCAGCCGATGGCGACGGAGGTGTCCAGACCGCCTGAGTAGGCGAGTACGACGCGCTCGGTCACGGGTTTCTCCTCACAGTGCATTCGCTGACATGCATGAGTATGCAGTGCTCCGCATGATTCGTCAATCAGCCTTGAGAGTGAGAAGTACTTAGACAGGCGAAGAAAATTCGTCGATAATCGCCGGACATGGGAAAGACGTACGAGCGCATAGACGGCAGGCTGCGCGCCTTCATCGAGGACCAGCCCCTCTTCTTCACCGCGACCGCCCCGCTCTCCGGCGACGGCACGGTCAACCTCTCCCCCAAGGGCCTCAAGGGCTCCCTCGTGGTGCTGGACGAACACACCGTGGCCTACCTGGACTTCGCCGGGTCCAACGCCGAGACCATCGCCCATCTGCGGGAGAACGGGCGGATCACACTGATGTGGTGCGCCTTCCAGGGCCCGCCCGACATCGTGCGCGTACACGGCCGGGGCGAACCCGTCTTCCGTGACGACCCGCGCTTCGCGGACCTCCTCGCCCGCTTCCCGGACATCGACCCCACGCGGCACGGGCTGCGCGCGATCATCGTGGTGCACGCCGGCCTGGTCCGCGACACCTGCGGGTACGCCGTCCCCTTCATGGCCTACGAGGCGGACCGCGATCTGCACGCCCGGCGCTTCGCCCGCGAGGACGACGCCTCGCTGGACGCCTACTTCACCAAGAAGGAGCACATCGCGACCAGCCTGGACGGACTGCCCGGGCTGCCGTTGCCGCTGCCTCCCTCTAGCGTCTGAGCCATGCGCCCCGCCGCGGTCCTCGCCCTCGTCTGCGTCTCCTGCCTCGCCCTGCCCGGCGCCGCCTCCGGCCGGGACCCGGCACCGCTGCCGGCCGGGATGGCGGACACCGGCGGCGGCAGCCAGCTGATCGTCGCGCAGGCCCCGGACACCGGCGCCACCGAGGGCACGCTCACCTGGTGGGACCTGCGGGACGGGCAGTGGGTTCCGGCCGGCTCCGCGCCGGCCCGCTTCGGCGCCGGAGGACTGGTGGAGGGCACCGCCCGCGTCCAGGGCACCGGGACGACACCGACCGGCCTGTACGACCTCCCCTTCGGCTTCGGCACCGAGCGGGCGCCGGCCGGGACGAGCGTGGAGTACCGGGCGGTCACGGACGGTTCCTGGTGGTGCCAGGACAACGACTCCCGCTCCTACAACCGCTGGGTCGACCCGCTGCCCGCCGACTGCCGCGCCGCCGAGTCCGAGCACCTGGCCGACTACCGGGAGCAGTACGCCTACGTCCTGGTCATCGGCTTCAACTACGAGCGGCCCGTGCGCGGTCGCGGCGCCGGCATCTTCCTGCACGTCAACGGGCAGGGAGCGACGTCCGGTTGTGTGTCGGTGCCGAGGGACGCGATGGAGCGGATCCTGCGCTGGGCGGTGCCGGACCGCCGGCCGCACATCGCGGTGGGGACCGAGGCCGGGGCCACCGCCGTCACCCGCTACTGAGGCATCCGCGCCCGCGCGGAGCTGAACACCGCGCGCGCCCGGCACGTATCCGTGGGCCAAGGGCCGAGTCCCCACGGAGGAACCGTGACCACCACGCTCGCGGGCGGACGCGCCGCCCGCCGTCAGACGACGCGCCGCATCCGCCCGCGCCGCTCCCCGGCCGTCCTGCTGCTGCTCGCCGTCTGGGCGGGCGCGGCGGCCGTGCTGTGGCTGTGGTGGCACACCACGCCCGCCGTCGCCGACGACACCGGCCGGATCCTGGGCGCGGGCCGGATCACCGGTCTGCTGGCCGGCTATCTGATGGCGCTGGTCGTGCTCCAGACGGCGCGGGTGCCGGCGCTGGAGCGGCGGGTCGGCTCCGACCGGGTGACCCGCTGGCACGCCATGACCGGCCGGTACACGCTGTGCCTGGTCGCGGCGCACGTCTTCCTCACCATGTGGGCGTACGCGCGCCAGGCCGGCAGGTCGCTCGGCGGCGTTCCGGCACAGACCGCGGAGTCCGTCGGCCGGCTGCCGGACCTCGGCAAGGCGGCCCTCGGCACCGGTCTGCTGGCGGTCATCGGACTGGTCTCGGCCGGCCCGGTCCGCCGCCGGCTGCGGTACGACACCTGGTACCACGTCCACCTGCTGACCTACGCGGCGGTGTTCCTGACGTTCTGGCACCAGATCGCCACCGGCAACGACTTCGCGGTGGAGCCCGCCGCCGGCACCTTCTGGTACGGCCTGTACGGCGCGGTCAGCGCGCTGGTGCTCTGGTACCGCGTCCTGACCCCGGTCCGGCTGAACCTCAGGCACCGGCTGCGCGTGACGGAGGTCGTCGAGGAGGCGCCCGGCATCGTGTCGGTGCTGATCGGCGGGCGCAGGCTGCACCGGATGGGCGCGGAGGCGGGCCAGTTCTTCCGCTGGCGCTTCCTCGCCCCGGGGCTGCGCTTCAGCTCGCACCCGTACTCCCTGTCGGCCGCGCCGCGCCCGGACACGCTGCGGATCACGGTCAAGGCGGCCGGTGACCACAGCGCCCGGCTGCGGGAGCTGACGCCCGGCACCCGGGTGTGGGCGGAGGGTCCGTACGGCGCGCTGACCGCGCGGCGCCGCAGCCGGGGCAAGGTGCTGCTGGTGGCGGGCGGGGTGGGGATCACGCCGATGCGCGCCCTGTTCGAGACGCTGCCGGGGGCCGCCGGGGACCTCACCCTGCTGTACCGGGCGGGCTCGACCCGGGACCTGGCACTGTGGGACGAGCTGGCGGCGATCGCCGAGCAGCGGCGCGCCCGGCTGATGTACGCGGTGAACGGCCCCGACGGCGCGCGTCCGGACATCTCCGCGGAGACCCTCCGGCGGAAGATCCCGGACCTCGACCGGCACGACGTCTTCCTGTGCGGGCCGCCCGGGTTCGCGCGGTCGGTGTACGAGGCGCTGCGCGGGGCCGGAGTGCCGGCCCGCCGTATCCACCACGAGTCGTTCGAGATGTGAGCGGAGCCGGGAGAACGATGAGGAAGAGCCATCCCGTCCGGCGGACCGTGCTGGCCACCGCCGCGACCGTGTCCGGTGTCGTCCTGCTGCTGTCGCTGAAACCGGCCTCGGATCCGGCGTCGGATCCGGCCCCGGCGGCGGGCGCGGACGCGCGCCGTCCGGCGGCCGGGGCGCCGGGGCCGGCCGGGGCGCGCACGGTCACCGGGGAGGCGGTGCGGACGCCGTACGGGCCGGTGCGGGTGCGGATCACGGTCGCCGGCGGCAGGATCACCCGGGCGGAGGCGGTCCAGGCGCCCTCGGGCGGCCTCAGCGACCGCAGGACGCGACTGGCCGTCCCGCGGCTGAACCGGGAGGCGGTGGCGGCGGGGAGTGCGGACATCGACGCCGTGTCCGGCGCCACCTACACCAGCACCGGCTACCGCCGGTCCTTGCAGTCGGCCCTGGACCGGGCCGGCACCTGATCCCGCCGCCCCCCTTCAGTGGCCGTTCTGCGCCAGCCGCAGCAGATGGTCCGCCAGGGCCTGGCCTCCCGTGGGCTCCCGGCTGATCAGCAGCAACGTGTCGTCACCGGCGATCGTGCCGAGGATGTCGTGGAGTTCGGCCTGGTCGATGGCGGAGGCGAGGAACTGCGCGGCCCCGGGAGGCGTGCGCAGGACCACGAGGTTCGCCGAGGCCTCCGCGGAGATCAGCAGCTCCTGGGAGAGCCGCCGCATCCGCTCCTCCTTCGCCGACTCTCCCAGCGGAGCACGCGGCGTACGGAACCCTCCCTCGCTCGGCACCGCGTAGATCAGGTCGCCGTCGGTGTTGCGGATCTTGACCGCGTTCAGCTCGTCGAGGTCCCGGCTGAGCGTCGCCTGCGTGACGTTCAGCCCGTCGTCCGCGAGCAGCTTCGCCAGCTGGCTCTGCGACCGCACCGGCTGCCGGTTGAGGATGTCCACGATCCGGCGGTGCCGTGCGGTGCGGGTCTGCGGTACGGCGGGCCCGGCCCCCAGGCTCTGCTCGTGGTCCTGCGCCTCGCTCATCGTCGTCTCATTCTCCGGATCGTCCGTCCCCATCCACAGGGCTCGCTGCGTCGAGGATGCCGGGCAGCGCCCCGAGCAGCGCGTCCACCTCGTCGTCGCGCAGATTCAGCGGCGGCATGAGCCGTACGACGTCGGGGGCGGGCGCGTTCACCAGGAACCCGGCCTCCTGGGCCGCCGCCTGCGCCTGTGGCGCGCGCGGCCCGGTGAGCACGATACCCAGGAGCAGGCCACCGCCCCGGACACCGTGGACCAGCGGGTGGCCCAGCGCCTCGATTCCCTCCCGCAGCCGCTCGCTCTGCCGCTTGACGTTGTCCAGCAGGCCTTCGCCCTCGATGGTGTCGAGCACGGCGAGTCCGGCGGCGCAGGCGACCGGGTTGCCGCCGAAGGTGGTCCCGTGGTGGCCGGGCTGGAGCAGCTCGGCGGCCCGGCCGAAGGCCACGGTCGCGCCGAGCGGCAGCCCTCCGCCGAGCTGCTTGGCGAGGGTGACGACGTCGGGCAGTACGCCTTCGTGGGCCTGGTAGGCGAACCAGGTGCCGGTCCGGCCGATGCCGGTCTGCACCTCGTCCAGGACCAGCAGCGCGCCGGTGGCGGCGGTGATCGCGCGGGCGGCCTTGAGATAGCCGGCCGGCGGCACCACCACGCCGTTCTCGCCCTGGATCGGCTCGATGACCACCAGGGCGGTGTCCTCGGTCACCGCGGCGGCCAGCGCCTGGGCGTCGCCGTAGGGAACGTGGGTGACGTCGCCGGGCAGCGGCCGGAACGGGTCCTGCTTGGCGGGCTGGCCGGTGAGCGCGAGGGCGCCCATGGTCCGGCCGTGGAAGCCGCCGTCGGTGGCGACCACATGACTGCGCCCGGTCAGCCGGCCGATCTTGAAGGCGGCCTCGTTGGCCTCGGCGCCGGAGTTGCAGAAGAAGACCCGGCCGTCCCGGCCGAAGAGGCGCAGGAGCCGTTCGGCGAGGGCGATGGTGGGCTCGGCCATGAAGAAGTTGGAGATGTGGCCGAGGGAGGCGATCTGGCCGCTGACGGCGGCGACGACGGCCGGGTGGGCGTGGCCGAGCGCGTTGGTGGCGATGCCGCCGACGAAGTCGAGGTACTCCCGGTCCTCGGCGTCCCACACCCGGGTGCCCTCGCCGCGGACGAGGGGCAGGCGCGGGGTGCCGTAGTTGTTCATCAGCGCGCCCTGCCACCGCGCGGTCATTTCCTGGTTGCTCATGACTCCCCCTGTCCGTCCGGTACGACCATGGTGCCGATGCCCTCGTCGGTGAAGATCTCCAGCAGGATCGAGTGCTGGACCCGGCCGTCGATGACCCGGGCGGTGTGCACGCCGTTGCGCACGGCGTGCAGGCAGCCCTGCATCTTGGGCACCATGCCCGAGCCGAGGTCCGGCAGCAGCTTCTCCAGCTGGGAGGCGGTGAGGCGGCTGATCACCTCGTCCGAGTTCGGCCAGTCCTCGTAGAGCCCCTCGACGTCGGTGAGGACCATGAGGGTCTCGGCGCCGAGGGCGGCGGCGAGGGCCGCGGCGGCCGTGTCGGCGTTGACGTTGTAGACGTGTCCGTCGTCCGCGGAGCGGGCGATGGAGGAGACGACCGGGATACGGCCGTCGGCGAGCAGGGCCTCGATGGCGCCGGCGTCGATGGCGGTGATCTCGCCGACCCGCCCGATGTCGACCGGTTCCCCGTCGATCTCGGGCAGGTGCCGGGTGGCGCTGATGGTGTGCGCGTCCTCGCCGGTGAGGCCGACGGCGAGCGGGCCGTGCCGGTTGAGCAGGCCGACCAGCTCGCGCTGCACCTGTCCGGCGAGCACCATCCGTACGACGTCCATGGCGTCCTCGGTGGTGACGCGCAGGCCCGCCTTGAACTCGCTGGCGATGCCGTGCCGGTCGAGGGCGGCGCTGATCTGGGGGCCGCCGCCGTGCACGACGACCGGCTTGAGACCGGCGTGGTGCAGGAAGACGACGTCCTGGGCGAAGGCGGCCTTCAGCTCCTCGTCCACCATGGCGTTGCCGCCGAACTTGATGACGACGACCTTGCCGTGGTGCCGGGTGAGCCAGGGCAGCGCCTCGATGAGGATGCGGGCCTTGGGCAGCGCGGTGTGCTTACGGGTTGTCATGAGGAATAGGCGCTGTTCTCGTGGACGTAGTCGGCGGTCAGGTCGTTGGTCCAGATGGTCGCGGTCTCGGTGCCCGCGGCCAGGTCGGCGACGATGTGGACCTCGCGGTAGCGCATGTCGACCAGGTCCCGGTCCTCGCCGAAGGAGCCGTTCTCGCACACCCGGACGCCGTTGATGGCGACGTTGAGCCGGTCGGGTTCGAAGGCGGCCCGGGTGGTGCCGATCGCGGAGAGCACACGGCCCCAGTTGGGGTCCTCGCCGTGGATCGCGCACTTGAGGAGGTTGTTGCGGGCGATGGAGCGGCCCACCTCGACG
This sequence comes from Streptomyces sp. SCL15-4, assembly GCF_033366695.1. Taxonomy (NCBI): domain Bacteria; kingdom Bacillati; phylum Actinomycetota; class Actinomycetes; order Kitasatosporales; family Streptomycetaceae; genus Streptomyces; species Streptomyces sp. SCL15-4. Next base: position 6,705,692 of record NZ_JAOBTQ010000001.1, on the reverse strand, counting down.
GCGTCCTCCTCGGTCGCCGCGTTGATCACCTCGACCTTGATCTCCTTGCTGGCGCCCTCGGCGTCGCCGATGAGCTGCCGGCCGAGGTCGTCGCAGACCCGGCGGACGGCCTCGGCGAAGTCGTCGTAGTCCGGGGTGCGGCCGGAGGAGCCGGAGGCGAGCAGCAGCACGGTGTCGTTGGTGGACATGCAGCCGTCGGAGTCGACGCGGTCGAAGGTGACCCGGGTGGCCGCGCGCAGCGCCTTGTCCAGCACCTCGCTCTCCAGGTCGGCGTCGGTGGTGAGGACGACCAGCATGGTGGCGAGACCGGGCGCGAGCATGCCCGCGCCCTTGGCCATGCCGCCGACGGTCCAGCCGTCCCTGGTGACCACGGACGTCTTGTGGACGGTGTCGGTGGTCTTGATGGCGAGGGCGGCCTTCTCGCCGCCGTGCTCGCTCAGTGCGGCGGCGGCCGTCTCCACGCCCTTGAGGACCTTGTCCATGGGCAGCAGCACGCCGATCAGGCCGGTGGAGCAGACGGCGACCTCGATGGCGCCCCGGCCGAGCACCTCGGCGGTCTTCTCGGCGGTGGCGTGCGTGTCCTGGAAGCCCTTCGGTCCGGTGCAGGCGTTGGCGCCGCCGGAGTTGAGGACGACGGCCGAGAGCAGGCCGCTCTTGAGGACCTGCTCGGACCACAGCACCGGCGCCGCCTTGACGCGGTTGGAGGTGAAGACGCCGGCGGCGGCACGGCGGGGCCCGTTGTTGACCACCAGGGCCAGGTCGGGGTTGCCGTTCTCCTTGATCCCGGCGGCGATCCCCGCCGCCGTGAATCCCTTGGCTGCCGTGACGCTCACGGTGCGACTCCGATCGTGGAAAGCCCGGTGGTCTCGGGGAGACCGAGGGCGATGTTCATGCTCTGGACGGCACCGCCGGCGGTGCCCTTGGTCAGGTTGTCGATGGCGCTGATCGCGATGACGCGGCCCACGGCCGCGTCGTAGGCGACCTGCACCTGGACGGCGTTGGAGCCGTGGACGGACGCCGTGGCGGGCCACCGGCCCTCGGGGAGCAGGTGGACGAAGGGCTCGTCGGCGTACGCCTTCTCGTAGGCGGCGCGGACGCTGTCGGCCGTCACTCCCGCGACCGCGGACGCGCTGCACGTGGCGAGGATCCCGCGCGGCATCGGGGCCAGGGTCGGGGTGAAGGAGACCTTCACCGGTTCCCCGGCGACGGCGCCGAGGTTCTGCATCATCTCGGGGGTGTGCCGGTGGCCGCCGCCCACGCCGTACGGCGACATGGAGCCCATGACCTCGCTGCCCAGCAGGTGCGGCTTGGGGGCCTTGCCCGCGCCGGAGGTGCCGGACGCGGCGACGATCACCGCCTCGGGTTCGACGAGTCCGGCCGCGTAGGCCGGGAACAGGGCGAGGGAGACGGCGGTCGGATAGCAGCCGGGCACCGCGATGCGCTTGGACCCCGTGAGCGCGGCGCGGGCGCCCGGGAGTTCGGGGAGGCCGTAGGGCCAGGTGCCGGCGTGCGGGGAGCCGTAGAAGGCCTCCCAGTCGGCCGGGTCCCTCAGCCGGAAGTCGGCGCCCATGTCGACCACGAGGACATCGGGGCCGAGCCGCTCGGCGACGGCGGCGGACTGTCCGTGGGGCAGCGCGAGGAAGACCACGTCGTGCCCGGCGAGGGCCTCGGGCGTGGTCTCGGCCAGCACCCGGTCGGCCAGCGGCAGCAGGTGCGGCTGGAGCGCACCGAGCCGCTGCCCGGCGTTGGAGTTGCCGGTCAGGGCACCGATCTCTACCTCGGGGTGCGCGAGGAGCAGTCGCAGGACCTCTCCGCCCGCGTATCCGCTCGCTCCGGCCACCGCCGCACGTACCGCCATGTCCACCCTCCTCTGGATGGCATGACTATACGTATGGATGCACGTTTATGCAATGGACTTGGGCAGCATCACCCAGCGGGAGACGACGAAGGTGACCGGGATCGCCGCGGCGGAGGCTAGCAGCGGGGCGAAGCGGCTCCCGGCGTGCAGGACGTCCACGATCAGGTACACCCCGGCCGTCGTGATCAGGAAGTTGGTGAGGTTGGTCAGCGGGAACAGCAGGAATTTCCGCCAGGTGGGCCGGGTCCGGTAGGTGAATCGGGCGTTCAGGAAAAAGGAGCCGACCATGGCGAACGCGAAAGCCAGGATGTGCGCCGCGAGATAAGGCAGGCCGGTCAGGAACAACAGGTAAAGACAGTAGTAGGTCGCCGTATTGACGACACCGACCGCCGCGAAGGTCAGTATCTGCCGCATCAGGGAATGAGGTCCTTCGTCCGTTCCACGTTGGTCGCCTTCACCAGGAAGTGCGGGCGCCCCTTCACCTCGTAGTAGATGCGGCCGGTGTACTCCCCGATGACTCCCAGCATGACCATCTGCACGCCCGCGAGGGCGGTCACGGCGGTGATGATGGTCACATAGCCGGGGGTCTGGACGCCGTGGGCGAGCGCCGCGCCCACGATCCAGGCGGTGTACAGGCCCGCGCACAGCAGCAGGGTCACCCCGAGCCAGAGGGCGGCGCGCAGCGGGCGGTTGTTGAAGGACAGCAGGCCGTCGAGGCCGTAGTTGAGCAGTCCGCGCAGGTTCCAGGAGCTGCGGCCGGCCTCGCGGACGGCGTTCTGGTACTCGAAGGTGGTGCTCGGGAAGCCGACCCAGGCGAACAGCCCCTTGGAGAAGCGGTTGTACTCGGTCAGGCCCAGCACCGCGTCGACCACCCGGCGCGACATCAGCCGGAAGTCTCCGACGCCGTCGACGAGTTCGACGTCGACCAGGCGGTTGACCAGCCGGTAGTACAGGCGCGCGGTGAGGGTCCGGGTCAGCCGGTCGCCGGTGCGGGTGCGCCGGGCGATGACCTGGTCGTGGCCCTGTTCGCGCAGTTCGACCATGCGCTTGATCAGCCGCGGCGGGTGCTGGAGGTCGGCGTCCATGACGATCACCGCGTCGCCCGCGGCGTACCGCAGGCCGGCGAGCAGCGCCGCCTCCTTGCCGAAGTTGCGGCTGAAGGAGACGTAGCGGACCCGGGAGTCGCGCCCGGCCAGTTCCTCCAGGACGGTGAGCGTGCGGTCCCGGCTGCCGTCGTCGACGTAGACGAACTCCATGTCGTGGCCGAGGGGCAGCAGCTCCTCGGCGACGTTCTGCACCTCCTCGTGGAAGCGGGCGAGGACGTCTTCCTCGTTGTAGCAGGGCGCGACGATGGATATCAGCATGGTGGATTCCCCCTGGGCGCGGTCAGTGAGCGGTGGTCACCCGCTCGCGCGGTGATGTGGTCGTGGGCGGCGCCGGAGCGCGGCGGCGGCGCAGGGCGGTGACGGCGGTCAGCGCGACGAGGACGAGCAGCGAGGCTCCCCCGACCGCCGTGCCCAGCCGCAGGCCCGGTGGGTGATAGGTGCAGGTCAGGCTGGTCGTCGCGGGACCGATGGGGACGGCGATCAGGCCGTGGTACTCCCCCGCCGGCCGGGCCGGGCCGTCGCCCGCGGCGCACCGCCAGCCGGCGATGCGGGGCGCGGCGAGGACCGCGAGGCCCCGGCTCCCGGCGGGCAGCCGGGCGTGGACGGTGCCGTCGGAGACGGTGACGCCGGTGGCCCCGCCGGCCGTCAGGCGCGCGGCGGCGGCGCGCAGCCGGCCGGTGTCCAGGCAGCCGATCGCGCCGGTCGGGACGCTGCCGGGCCGTACCGGCCGGAGCCGGATGGTCAGCCGGCCGGAGGCCGGGGCGGTGCCGAGCGGGGCCATGGCGGCGCGGTTGCGCGTGTCCTTGGCGGTGAAGAGCGTGGCGGTGCCGCCGGCGAGCCGTGCGGTGCCGGAGTAGTGCGGGGCCCACAGGTGTACCTGGGTGCCGGCCGGGCAGCGGGCGGTGATCTCCGGCCGGGTGCGGGCGGTGCCGGAGCCGACCCGGCGATCCGGCAGCGGCCTGCCGGAGTCGTCCCGCACGGTGAGGGCGGGGACGGTGTAGACGCGGCTGCCGAGCAGGATCTCCTGGTTGCGGTAGGGCGAGTCGCCGAAGGGCCGGGTGTCCGGGCGGGACCGCACGGTCACCAGGGGCGGGACGTCCCGCCGGGTCAGGCGCGCCGGGCGCTGGTGCGGCGGCGTGTGCTTCTGGTGCGGGTCGGACGGTGAGTGCACCCGGGCGCCGACGGAGAAGAGCACGTCCGTGACGGCGTTGTCCAGGCTCTGCACGCTGCGCCCGCGCGAGGTCCAGCCGCCGCCGAGCGCGGTCAGGGTGCGGCTGAGGACGTCGGAGGTCAGGCTGCTGTAGTACTGGGCGCCCTCGCCGCCCACCAGCAGCGGGTCGTTGCCGACGGTCTGTTCGCGGCCGGGGTCGGTGCGGTGGCGGGGCCAGTCGTCGGCCTCGGCGATCAGCGCGGACTGCCGCTGCTGCCGTTCGCCCCAGGGCGCGTAGTCGTCCAGGTGCGCGAGGTGCAGCCGGGTGGTGACGGCCGTGGTGGCGGCGCTCTCCCCGGTCTGGGCGCCGAGCAGCAGGACGACGGCCAGCCCGGCGAGTCCCGGGCGCCGCCCGGCGCGGGCCAGCAGCGCCAGTCCGCCGAGCGCGCCGGCGACGGCGAGCAGCAGCACCGGCCAGGTGAGGGGCCGCAGCACGCCGCTGCGGCCGGCGAGCGCGGTGATCAGGGCGAACAGCGCGGCGGCGAGACCGAGGGCGCGCGGGCCGGGCGGGCCGTGGGACAGGGTGTGCCAGGCGGCGATGACGAGCAGTCCGCACACGACGAAGGTCTGCCGGTAGGGGCTGCCCTGCGGAGTGGCGAAGGCGTGCCAGAGCAGGTGGGTGGGCGTCCACTGCAGGGACAGGACCGCGAGGAGCACCAGGGCCGTCCAGCCGGCCCGGACCCGGCCGGGGACCGCCCGGTGGAAGGGCAGGGCGAGGGCGAGCAGCAGGGTGGTGGTGCCGGTGTAGAGGGCCGGCGAGCCCCAGCCGTACGCCGTCGGCAGCAGCCGCGCGAGCACGTCCTCGGCCGGTACCGGGGTGAAGGCCGTCACCCGGCCCGGGTAGGCGTGCCGGGTGCCGAAGTAGACGGTCAGCACCAGCGGGGCGGCGAGGCCCACGCCGAGGGCGGTGGTGAGGGCGGCGCGGCCGGCCGCCGCGAGGGCCTGCCGGCGGGACGGCCCGATAAGGACGAGGCGGAGCAGCAGCACCAGGGCGGCGCCGAGGGTGGCCATGTAGGCGGTGTAGAAGTTGGCCGTCCAGGCGAGCGCGACGATCAGCGCGCCGGGCAGGCGCCGGCGTCCGGTGCGCGCCCACTCGCCGACCAGGCACAGCAGGGGCAGGGCGATCAGCCCGTCGAGCCACATCGGGTTGTAGTCGGCGTCGGCGAGGGTCCAGCCGCACAGCGCGTAGGAGGCGCCGAGCAGGCCCGCCGCCCACCAGCGGCCGGGCCGGAAGGCGAGCAGCAGCCCGGTCATGGCCGCGGCGGCGCAGGCGATCTTCAGGACGGTGATCACGTACACCGCGAGGTCGATCTCGTCGCGGGGGAAGAGGGCGACCAGCGGGGCGAAGGGGCTGCCGAGGTAGGTGCCGAGGTCGGGCAGGAAGGAGGCGCCGTAGCCGGACTGCCAGTTGACGAGGAGGCCGCCCTCGGCCCTGCCGTGCAGCAGGTCCCACAGGTGGGCGTGGAAGGGCACGAACTGGTTGCCCAGGTCGTTGACGGCGCGGGTGCGCGGTCCGAAGGGGTAGCTGCGCGCGAGGGCGTCACCGGCGCAGAACGCGGTGACCGTGAGGGCGGCGGCGAGCAGGCAGGCGGCCCGCCCCGGCCGGGACACCGCTTTCACATCCGGTTCCCGTCCGGGCGCGGCCGCGCGTTCCTCCCGGCATTGCCGGGGGCGTCCGGTGGAGTGCTGCGATGCATTTTCGGTGTCCTCACAGAATGCGTACCCCGTCTATTCGCGGACTTAGACGGAGGACCATTCCGAATGGTTGTGTGCTCACCGAAAAATCGGGCGACTTCCTCCGGACCGGGGAAACGCCGCGTGAATTTGATGACCGAATGGGAAACGCTGGATTTACGGCAGGTGTTTTTAGGGTGAACCGGCCTTCCGGGCCGCGTAGGCCCGGGCCGCCCGCACCCGGTTGCCGCACTTGGTGGTGCACCAGCGGCGGGCGCCGTGGGAGCGCAGGAACCAGCGGGCGCAGCCCTGGGCGGCGCACTCGGCGAGCTGGGCCGCGTCGGCGCCGGTGAGCAGGTCGGTGGCGTCCTCGGCGAGCAGGAACAGCGCGGCGGCGACCGGGTTGCCGGCGTCGGGCAGGTCGGCACGGCGGGGACCGTCGGCGTTCCAGACGAGGTGGGGGGTGACGGGGGCGGCGGCGAGGGCGGCGTTCAGGGTGTCGAGGGCGTCGCCTGGCGGCCGGGCCCCGGCGGCGCGGGCCGCGAAGAGGGTCCGCAGCGCCTCGCGCAGGGCCCGCAGCCGGCCGGACTGGCGGCCGTTCAGGTCCGCCCGGTCGGGCAGCAGGGCGCGGCGGACCAGCCACAGGTGCGCGGCCCCGGTGCCGTCGAGCAGGTCGACCGGGCCGTGGCTGACGGTGAACCGGGTGTTGACCAGCGCCAGCGAGGCGTACCGGTCCTCGCCGGGGACCGGGAGCCGGTGCAGGTAGACGGGTGTCTCAAAATCCACGCCTCTCATGGTATTCCTTGCGGTTCTCCGTGAGAATGACCTAGCGTGCCTCACGGAGAAGCGAAGATGAAACCGTGAGAGGTGAGCTGTCGTGGCCTTCGATGTGGACGCGCTGCGCAAGGACTTCCCGATCCTCGGCCGGACGGTGGCGAGCGGCGCGCCGCTGGTCTACCTGGACTCCGGGGCCACCACGCAGAAGCCGCTCCAGGTCCTGGACGCCGAGCGGGACTTCTACCTGACCCGTAACGCCGCCGTGCACCGCGGCGCGCACCAGCTGGCCGGCGAGGCGACGGAGGCGTACGAGCAGGCGCGGCACACGGTCGCCCGGTTCATCGGCGCCGCCGACGACGAGGTGGTCTTCACCAAGAACACCACCGAGGCCGTCAACCTCGTCGCGTACGCGCTCGGCAACGCCGGCCGGGTCGGGCCCGGCGACCGGATCGTGGTGACGGAGATGGAGCACCACGCGAACCTGGTGCCCTGGCAGCAGCTGGCCGAACGGACGGGCGCGACGCTGGACTGGTTCGGCCTGACCGACGAGGGCCGGCTGGACCTGACCCGGGCGGACGAGCTGCTGGACGAGCGCACCAAAGTCCTGGCCCTCACCCACCAGTCCAACGTCCTCGGCACCCTCAACCCGGTGCGGGAGCTGGCCGACCGGGCGCACGCGGTGGGCGCGCTGGTGGTGGTGGACGGCGCCCAGTCCGTGCCGCACCGCCCGGTGGACGTGACGGAGCTGGGCGCGGACTTCCTCGCCTTCTCCGGGCACAAGATGCTCGGCCCGAACGGCATCGGCGTGCTGTGGGGCCGCGCGGAGCTGCTGGCCGGCCTGCCGCCGTTCCTCACCGGCGGTTCGATGATCGAGATCGTGGAGATGGACCGCACCACCTTCCTGCCGCCGCCGCAGCGCTTCGAGGCGGGCGTGCCGATGACCGCGCAGGCGGTGGGGCTCGCGGCGGCGGTGGAGTACCTGGAGCGGCTCGGCATGGCGGAGGTCGCGGCGTACGAGGACACGCTCACCGCGCGCGCCCTGGAGCTGCTCGCGGAGGTGCCGGGGGTGCGGATCGTCGGCCCGGGCGACCTCACCGACCGGGGCTCGGCCGTCTCCTTCACCGTGGACGGCGTCCATCCGCACGACGTCGGGCAGGTGCTGGACGAGCGGGGCGTCGCCGTCCGGGTCGGCCACCACTGCGCCCGGCCGCTCGCCAGACGCCTCGGCGTCCCGGCGACCACCCGGGCGAGCTTCTACGTCTACAACACGCCGGACGAGGTGGACGCGCTGGTGGCGGGGGTGCGGGCGGCCCAGCGGTTCTTCGGTGTCTGAGCGCGCCCGCCCGTCCTACTTCTGCTTGATCCTCAGGAAGGTGACGGAGTTCGCCGGGAAGGTGTACGTGAACGTCCCCGCGACCCCGTCGACGGTGGACGTGCGCGGGGCGACCGCCGTGGACGTCTCGGAGTTCACCGCGTCCGGCGCGGCGGCGAGCGTGACGGCCTTCGCCCGGGAGGCGACCTTCGCGCCGCCCAGGTCGATGCTGGTGCGAGCCGCGGCGGACTGGGCGTTGACGACCTTGACGATCAGCTCGCCGGTCTTCGCGTCGCGCGTGACGACCTGGCGGAACGGCTCGGCCGGCTTGTCGTCGGTGAAGCTGCCCCACTCCTCGCCGTCGAGGTAGAGGGTGACCTGGCGGCCGCGCACCTTGACGTCGATGTCGTAGGCGCGGCCGGTCTCGACCGAGCCCGCCTTGGTCATCAGCGTGGACTTGCCGCCGTCCACGGCCTGCTCGACGGCCGACTGGGTGTTGTTCCAGCCGCCGAGGTTCCACCAGAACCAGTTCCCGGTGTCCTTGACGCCGAAGGCGACGAGGAAGCCCTCCTTGCCGGACTTCTTGGTGGCCTTCACATGCAGGTCGTAGTCGTGCCAGGACGGGTCGCCGGCCTGGACCAGGGTGTTCTCGGCGGTGTCGTCCGTCTGGACGTACCGGCCGTCCTGGACGGTCCAGCTGCCGGCCCCGGTGTGGGTCCACTTCGAGGCGTCGCCGGAGAAGTCGTCGCCGAGCAGCGCGGAGCCGTCGGCGCCGGTGACCCGTACGTCGTCGTAGGCGGCGCTGGTGTTCCACGTGGACAGGCCGACCGCGCCGGTGATGGGCCCGCTGACGCCCGGGGTGCCGGTCGCCGTGCTCGGTACGACGCGGTCGCCGACGTTGGTCATGAACAGCTTCTGGACCTCGTAGTTGGCCGTGCCCCAGGAGGCGTGGTTGTTGAACCACACCAGGTCCGGGCGCCACTGGACGTAGTCCTCGTTGGCGAACAGCGGGGCGTAGGAGGCGAGTTCGACCACGTCCGCGTTGCGTTCCAGGCCGGTCATGAAGGCCGCCTCGGCGAGGCCGTTCTCGAAGGCGTTGCCCTGGGAGGCGTACTCGCCGAGGAAGACCTTCGGACCGGAGCGGTCGTAGGAGTCGTAGCGGTCGTTGTTCTGCAGGAACCACCGCTTGCTGTTGTAGTAGTGCTCGTCGACCATGTCGACGCCCGCGTCCCGGTTGAGCTTCCAGGCGGTGTCGAAGACCGGGCCGGAATCGTCCGGGCCGGAGTTGGAGACGACCTTCATGTACGGGTACTTCGCCTGGACGGCCGCGCGGAAGCGCTGGAAGCGGGCGAAGAACTCGGTGGGCAGGTTCTCCTCGTTGCCGACCTCGATGTGGGTGAGGTGGAAGGGCCTGGGATGGCCCATCCTCGCCCGGACCCTGCCCCAGGCGGAGGTCGCCGGTCCGTTGGCGAACTCGATGAGGTCCAGGGTGTCCTGGATGTGCCGCTCCAGGAGGGCGTCGTCGTCCACGGCCTTGTTCTGGCCGCAGCCGGTCACCAGGGCCGGCACGACGGGCAGCGGCATGGCTCCGATGTCCTCGGCGAACCGGAAGTACTCGTAGTACCCGAGTCCGTAGCTCTGGTTGTAGCCCCAGAAGTTGGCGTTGGTGGCGCGCTGCTCGACCGGGCCGACGGTGTCCTTCCACTGGTAGGAGCGCGCCCGCTGCCAGCCGGACGCCTCGCTGTAGTCCCGCATGGAGCCGGTGTTGACCAGGCAGCCGCCGGGGAAGCGGACGAAGCCCGGGTGCAGGGCGGCGACCTTCTCGGCGAGGTCCTTGCGCAGGCCGTTGGGCTCGTGCTTGTAGGTGTCGCGCGGGAAGAGGGACACCATGTCCAGGGCGGTGGCGGCGTCGGCGGCCACGGCGAGCCGACCCGTGGTGCTGGTGCGGGTGGCGGTGAACGTGGCCTTGTAGCGGGCCCAGCCGTTCTTCCCGACGGCGATCCGCCGGGCGGTGGCGAGCGTGCCGCCGGAGTCCTGGAGGGTGACGGCGAGCGTGCTGCCGGCCTCGGCGCGGGCCCACACCGAGAAGTCGTACCGCTCGCCGTCCCGTACGGCGATGCCGGTGTTGTAGCCGGAGTTGGTGACGGACGAGCCGGCGCCCAGCGCCAGGTAGGTGCGGTTGCGGTCGTTGAGGCGGCCCGGGTCGTTCACCGCCCGGGCGGTGCCGGAGACCGTCCAGGCGGTCAGCGGGGTGTACGAGGCGTTGTCGGCGGCGGAGTACTCGAAGGAACGGTTCTGGACGAGTTCGGCGTACAGGCCGCCGTCGGCGGCGCGGTTGATGTCCTCGAAGAAGACCCCGTACATGCTCCGTGGGATCGCGGGACCGGTGGCGGAGGGGTCGACGGTGATGGCGTAGTCGGTGGCCTCCTCGGCGTGGGCGGGGGCGGGGAGGGCGGTGGTGGCGAGCAGGACGGCGCTCGCTCCCAGGCCGAGTCCGAGGCGGGTGGTGCGTGACATGGATACTCCGCGGCTCGTTGTTCGAAATATCAGACATTGGTCAGCACTTCGAACGGCAAGATAGGGAAGGGGTATGAGCACGTCAATGGGGTGGACCGAGACGGGACGGAAAGAGGGGCAGGCCGCGAGGGATGCGTGAGGAAGAGTTCTGGCCGGTGGCCGATCTGCCGGCCTATCTGTCCGGGCGCTGGCGCGTCGAGCGCGCGGTGCGGGACCTGGCGAGCGGGGACGACGGGCACTTCACCGGGGTCACCGTCTTCGGCCCGCTGGAGGGCGGCGGGCTGCTGCACGAGGAGTCCGGCGTCTTCACCTGGCGCGGGGTGGCCCGGCCGGCCACCCGGACGCTGCGGTTCCTGCCGGGGCCCGCGCCGGGCCGGGCGGACGTGCGCTTCGCGGACGGGCGGCCCTTCCACGACCTGGACCTGACCACGGGCCGGTACGTCGCCGACCACCCGTGCGCGGCCGACCTCTACCGGGGCGAGTTCACCGTCCTGGACGCCGGCCGCTGGCGCACGGTGTGGCGGGTCGGCGGGCCGGCGAAGGACCTGGTGCTCACCACCGACTACACCCGCGGGACCTGAGCCGCGCGCTCACTCGAAGAGGTGCACCATCCACTGGTCCGGCCGGTCGAGCGGCCGGAAACCCAGCTTGGCGTAGACCCCGTGCGCGTCCTCCGTGGCGAGCAGCAGCCGGCGCAGCCCGAAGGGCGCGAGGTGGTCGCGGATCCGGCCGACGAACGCGGTGCCGACACCCTTGCCGCGCACCGACGGGTCGACGTACACATCGGCGAGCCAGGCGAACATCGCCCGGTCGGTGACCACACGGGCGTACGCCACCTGCTCGCCCGAGGCCGTGTCGTAGGCCCCGAAGTTCAGCGAGGACGCCATCGCCCGCTCGTGCTTCTCGCGGGGGCGGCCGAGCGCCCAGTACGTGTCGGTCGACAGCCAGCCGTACACACGGTCGACGTCGACGCGGGCCGGGTCGGCGGAGAACTCGTAGCCCTCGGGGAGGTCGGGTGCATCACTCATACGATGATCCTCACAGTTCGCACCCGGTACTCACGAGCGGTTTTCACCGCACCTCGTCGCACGCCGCGCGCAGCCGCCGCACTCCCTCCGCGATCTCCCCGGTGCCGGCCACCGCGGCGAAGCTCAGCCGCAGGTGGGCGGCGGGCGGTTCGGCGCTGAAGTAGGGGCGGCCGGGAGTGAGGGCGACGCCCGCGCGCAGCGCCGCCGCCGTCAGCGCGGCCTCGTCCAGGCCCTCGGGCAGCCGCAGCCACAGGTGGTAGCCGCCGGCCGGGATGTGCGGCAGGGCCAGCTCGGGCAGCTCCCGGGCGAGCGCGCCCGTCATGGCGTCACGGCGGGTCTTCAGCTCGGCCGACAGCGCGCGCAGATGGCGCGGCCAGGCCGGAGAGCCGACGAGTTCGAGAGCGGCCTCCTGGAGCGGGCGGGGCACGAAGAAGCTGTCCACGACCTGGATCGCGCGCAGGCGTTCCAGCACCGGCCCGCGCGCGGCCAGCGCGCTCACCCGGAAGCTCGGCGAGGTCGCCTTGGTCAGCGAGCCGACGTGGACGACCACGCCGTCGGGGTCGTCGGCGGCCAGCGGCCGGGGCAGCGGCCCGGCGTCGGCGTGCGCGAGACGGCGCACGAAGTCGTCCTCGACGACGAACGCGCCGGCCTCGCGGGCGATGCGCAGCACCTCGGCGCGCCGGGCGGGGGCCAGCACGGCACCGGTCGGGTTCTGGAACAGCGGCTGGCAGACGAAGACCCGGGCGCCGGTGGCGCGGAAGGCGTCCGCGAGCAGGCCGGGACGGACTCCGTCGGGGTCCACGGGCACCGGGACGGGCCGCAGCCCGGCCGCGCGGGCGAGGGCCAGCATGCCCGGATAGGTGGGCGACTCCACCAGCACCGGGGCGCCGGGCGGGGCGAGCGCGCGCAGCGCGGTGGCCAGGGCCGCCTGGCCGCCCGCGGCGATCAGCACCTCGGCGGCCGTGACGGCGCCGCCGATCCCGCGCGCGAACCACTCCCGCAGCTCGGGCAGCCCCTCCAGCGGCGGTCGCTCCCAGGCGCCGGGCCGCCGGCCGGCCCGGGCCAGGGCCGCAGCCATGGCCCGCTCCGGTTGCAGACAGGGGTGCGGGTAGCCGCCGCTGAACTCCAGCACTCCGGGCGGCGGGGCGGCCAGCGAGACCGTGACGCCCGAGGCGTCCACCGTGCGCGGGACGAGGTCGGCCGCGCCGTCGGCGCTGAGGGCGACCTCCTGCCAGGAGGTGTCCCCGGCGGGTCCCGCCGACTGGTGCGGCCGGGCCCGGAAGGCACCGGCACCGGGGCGGGTGACCACCAGGCCCTCGGCGGCGAGCCGGGCGAGGGCCCGGGAGACGGTCACCGGACTCACCCGGAACCGCGCGACCAGGGCCCTGCTGGACGGCAGCTTTCCACCAGGAGAGTAGCGGTCCAGCTCCTGTCGCAGCTGTTCGACCAATTCACCCACACTGCTACGCTGTTGCATGAGAACACAGAGTAGCGCTACTACCGCGAGCCCGATAGCGGTCACCACTCCCGGAGACCTCCGCGGCCTGGGCACCCTCCAGGCCGGTCTCGGTGTGATCGCCTTCTCGCTGACCTTCCCGTCCACCGCCTGGGGACTGGAGAGCTTCGGCCCGTGGTCGCTGGTGGCGGTGCGCGCGGTCCTCGCCGCCCTCGTCGCCGGAGGCTGTCTGCTGGCGCTGCGGGTACGGCTGCCGGCGCGCCGCCATCTGGCCGGGCTGGCCGTGGTCGCCGCCGGAGTGGTGCTGGGCTTCCCGATGCTGACCACGCTGGCCCTGCAGACGTCCACCACCGCGCACGCGGCCGTCGTGGTGGGGCTGCTGCCGCTGACCACGGCCGTGTTCTCGGCCCTGCGCACCGGCGTCAGGCCCTCCCGCCGGTTCTGGCTGGCGGCCGTGGCGGGCGCGGCGGCCGTGATCGCCTTCACCCTCGCCCAGAGCGGCGGCGCCCTCACCCCGGCCGACGGCTATCTCTTCGCGGCCCTGCTGGTCTGCGCGGCCGGCTACACCGAGGGCGGCCGGCTGGCCCGGGTGATGCCGGGCTGGCAGGTCATCGGCTGGGCGCTGGCGCTGTGTCTGCCGCTGAGCGTGCCGGCCGCCGCGGTGGCGCTGGCGTACGAGCCCGCGCACCTGACCGGGCACGGCGTCGCCGGGCTGCTGTGGGTGACCCTCGGCTCGCAGTTCCTCGGTCTGGTCGTCTGGTACCGGGGCATGGCCGCCATCGGCGTCCCGCGGGCCAGCCAGTTGCAGTTGGCCCAGCCCCTGCTCACACTGGTGTGGTCGGCGCTGCTGCTGGGCGAGCACTTCACGGTGGCCGCACCGCTGACCGCCGTGGCCGTGCTCGTGTGCATCGCCGTCACGCAGCGGTCGTGAGCGCAAGGAGGGCCCCGATGCACGCGTCCAAGGGCGACAGGCTGGTCCAGCACGGCAGGGTGGTGGGCCAGCAGGACCATGTCGTGGAAGTGGTCGAAGTACTCGGTTCCGAGGGCAATCCGCCGTACCGCGTCCGCGCCGAGAACGGACACGAGACGATCATGTCTCCCGGGCCCGACTGCCAGGTCGAGCACAGGAACGAGCGGCAGCCGTAGTCAGCGCGGTGGTCTCGCCGGCCCCCGGTAGTGGTCGGCGACCACACGCGCCATCGCGCCGGCCGGGTCGGCCGCCAGGTCCCCGGCGGCGAAGAACACATGCCCGCGCACCTGCGGATACCGGGCGGCGAGCGTGAGATGCCGGGACAGCTCGGCCGGGTCCTGCCAGGCCGCCGGCTGCCCGGCCGCGCCCGCCTTGTACAGCGCCTCGCCGAGGTACAGGTGCGTCGCGGTGGACCGGGCGGCCTCGGACCACCAGGCGACGAGGGCCGCGTAGTCGGCGGCGGGGTCGCCGATGTGCCAGTACAGCTGCGGGACGACGTAGTCGATCCAGTGCTCGCGGACCCAGGTGCGGGTATCCGCGTACAGGTCGTCGTACGTCTGGACGCCCGCCCGGGTCCCGGAGCCGCGCGGATCGGTGGCGGCGTTGCGCCAGACGCCGAACGGGCTGATCCCGAACCGGGTGCCGGGCCGGACCCGGCGGATCCCGGCGGCCGTCTCCCGCACCAGCGTGTCGATGTTGTCCCGGCGCCAGGCGGCCCGGTGCGGGAAGGCACCGCCGTGGCGGTCGTAGGCCTCGTCGTCGTCGAAGGTCTGCCCGGCGACCGGATAGGGGTAGAAGTAGTCGTCGAAGTGGACGGCGTCGACCGGATAGCGGGCGACCGCGTCCAGCATCGCCCGCCGCACGAAGGCGCGGACCTCGGGCAGCCCCGGGTTGTAGTACAGCCGGCCGCCGTACGGCACCACCCAGCCGGGGTGCCTGCGGGCCGGGTGGGAAGGGGCCAGCCGGGTGGGATCGGTGTGGTTCGCGACCCGGTACGGATTGAACCAGGCATGCAGTGCCAGGCTCCGGGCATGGGCCTCCTCGACGGCGGTGCCCAGCGGGTCCCAGCCCGGGTTCCGGCCCTGGGTGCCGGTGAGCCACTCGGACCAGGGCTCGTACGGCGACGGCCACAGCGCGTCGGCGGCCGGCCGCACCTGGAGGATCACCGTGTTGAGCCGGGCGCGGACCGCGCGGTCGAGGTGCGCGGTCAGCTCGGCGCGCTGCCGGGCCGCCGTGAGGCCGGGCCGCGAGGGCCAGTCCCGGTTGGCGACGGTCGCGATCCAGACGCCCCGCAGCTCGCCGGCGGCCCGCGGCGGACGGCGCGGGCCCGCGGCGGCGACCGCGGCGGTTCCGGGCGGCGGCGCGCCCGGGGCGGGGGCCGGCACGGCCAGTGCGGACAGTGCGGCCCGGGCCAGGACCCGCCGCGAGACGCGTGCCACCGGGTACCTCCCGTACGCTCCGGATCCGCTCGCTCACGGATCGTTCCGCGCTCCAGCATGCCCCCACCCGGGCGATCGATCATCGATACTTGGCGGTAACGTGCACGATCGGAGCAGGCGCCGAAACCCGGAGGTCCTGCCAGCCAGCCGGAAGACCAGCGAAGGGGACGATGTGACCGACATCGAGCGCGTCGGAGTCGTGGGCTGCGGCCAGATGGGCGCGGGCATCGCCGAGGTGTGCGCCCGCGCGGGACTGGACGTGAAGGTCGCCGAGACCACCGGCGAGGCCCTGGAGTTCGGCCGTACCCGGCTGTACAACTCCCTGGCCAAGGCCGCCGAGCGCGGCAAGATCACCGAGGCGGAGCGGGACTCCGCCCAGGCCCGGCTGAGCTTCACCACCGACCTCGGCGAGTTCGCCGACCGGGACCTGGTGATCGAGGCCGTCGTGGAGAACGAGCAGGTCAAGACCGAGATCTTCCAGGTGCTCGACCAGGTGGTGACCCGGCCGGACGCCATCCTGGCCTCCAACACCTCCTCGATCCCGCTGGTGAAGCTGGCCGTCGCCACCTCCCGCCCGGACCATGTGGTCGGCATCCACTTCTTCAACCCGGCCCCGGTGCAGCAGCTGGTCGAGCTGATCCCGGCGCTCACCACCTCCGAGGGCACGCTGAGCCGTGCCCAGGTCTTCGCCGAGAAGGCGCTCGGCAAGCACGCCATCCGCGCCCAGGACCGCTCCGGATTCGTGGTGAACGCGCTGCTGGTGCCCTATCTGCTCTCCGCGATCCGGATGTTCGAGTCCGGCATCGCCAGCCGCGAGGACATCGACAACGGCATGGAGATGGGCTGCGCCCACCCGATGGGCCCGCTGAAGCTGTCCGACCTGATCGGCCTGGACACCATCGTCTCCATCGCCAACTCGATGTACGCCGAGTACAAGGAGCCGCTGTACGCCGCTCCCCCGCTGCTCCAGCGCATGGTGGAGGCGGGCCGGCTCGGCCGGAAGACCGGCTCGGGCTTCTACACCTACGGCTGATTACGAAGAGCGACGCCATCGGGCCCGGCACCGGAGTACGGTGCCGGGCCCGACCGTTTCACACACCGTGTGCGCGCCGGGCACACAGATGCCCGCCGCACACGCTCCCCACGCGCCCACCAGGCGAGTTGACTCATGATGCGCATGCAAGGGATGCGGAACCATTCATTTCGACTACCGAGAGGAGCGGACCCGTGACCGTCGAACCGGAGCATCCCGTGGTCCATGGAGAACTCGCAGAGTTACGGCGCCGCCTTGATGTGGCGTACGCCCGAGTCGAGGGAGGCCTGGCACTGCTCCGCCACCGCACCGAGGAGACCGCCAAGGAACTGGACGACCTGAACTCCCGGATGGCCTCGCTGGAACACGCGCGCTGGCCGCTGCCCTCGCTCGCCGCGCTGACCGCGGTCGGCGCGCTCGTGGTGACGCTGTGGCAGGCGCTGAAGGCCCATTAGCCCTCGGCGAGCCTGAGGTGGTGCAGCAGCAGTAACGCGGCCGCCATGTTGGCGGCCGGGACCTCCCCACGGGCGATGAGGTCGGGGACGAGTTTGAGGGGGACCCATTCCCGCCGGTCCGACTCGAAGTCGTCCACGGGATGTCCGACGTGCTCGCCCCGGTCGGACCAGTAGACGTGGTGCCGGGCGTCGGTGAGGCCGTTGGACGGCTCCACGCTCATGAGGTGGTGCAGGGGCCCCGGCCGCCAGCCGGTCTCCTCCTCCAGTTCCCTGGCCGCCGCGCACGCGATGTCCTCGCCGTCCTCGACGACGCCCGCCGCCAGCTCCCAGCCCCAGCTGTCGGTGATGAAGCGGTGCCGCCACAGCAGCAGCACCTCGTTCGCCTCGTTGACGATCGTCGCCACGGCCACGGGGCGCATCCGGATGAGGAAGTGGTCGAGGTGCCGGCCGTCCGGCAGCTCGACATCCGCGAGGTTGACACGGAACCAGCGGTTCTCATACACGGTTTTTTCACAGTGTTTCGTCCACTGCACGGTATGCCACCTTCCGTCGGGGAGTGGCAATATCGCAGCAGGGACCGTGTACCCCACAGTGGGCCTACAACGGCACGCGCAGCGCTCCGTCGATCAGTTCGGCGGCCTCGGCGGTGCCGGCCGAGCCGCAGCGCACCAGATGCTCGCGCACCGCGCGGAGCCGGTCGCGCAGCCGCTGGGACTCCATGCCGCGGGCCTGCTCCGCCATCTGCACCGCGGTGGCGACGGCCCGGTCGGCGTTGCCCCGGCGCAGCTCGATGGTGCTGAGCATGGCCAGCCGGTGCACCCGTCCCCGGTCGTGGGCGGGGGTGCCGACGGCCGCCGCCGCGTGCTCCCGGGCCGCGGTCAGGTCGCCGAGGCTGAGCAGCGCCTCGGCCACCTGCACATGGACCAGTCCCGGCTGCACATAGCCGGTCTCGTCGGGCTCGTGGCCGCGCCGGATCCGCTCGGCCGCCGTCTCCGCGCGCCGGATGCGGGACAGCGCGCCGCCGCCGTCGCCGAGGTGGGCGTACGCCTTGGCCTGCATGGCGTACAGGTCGGAGGCGAGCGCGGGGGTGATGTGCCGGCCGGCGGTGCGCAGCGCGGCCTCGGCGAAGGCGACGGCCTGCCGGTACTCCCGCATGAACAGCGACTGGTTGACCAGCAGCGCGATCACATACGCCCCGAGCCCCCGGTCCCCGCTGGCCTTGGCGAGCCTGAGCGCCTGGTGGAAGTAGCGCTGGGCCAGTCCGTGGGCGTCGGAGTCGTACGCGCAGATGCCCGCGATCGCCACCAAGCCGCCGGTGGCCCGGTGCAGTTGGCGTCCGGTGGCGTCGGTGTAACTGCCCCGCAGCAGCGGCGCGGCCTCGGCGTTGAGGAAGCCGACGACGCGGGTCCGGGTCGCGATCCCGCCGGCCTTGCGGTACATCTGCTCGTAGTGCGCTCGGGCGGCGCGCAGCACCTCGATGTCGGCCGCGGTCACCTGCTGCCGGCCGCCCCGGGAGACGTCGACGTCCTCGGGCGGGTTCTCCCACTCCCACACCGGCATCACGGCGGGCGTCCCGGTGACCGCGCAGGCGCCGAGCACGTGGGGCCGCTGCTGTTCGTCCGACCGCCACAGGGCGGTGGCCCGCTCCACGAACCGGCCGAGCGAACCGGCGTGCGAGCCGGCGGGTTCGCCGGGCACGCCGAGCCCGATGTCGTCGAGCGTGACGGGCCGCTGGAGCCGCGCCGCCAGCACCTCGCAGATCAGGTCGGGCACCTGGCCGCGGGGCCGCTGGCCCTTCAGCCACCGTGCCACGGCGGTGTGTTCGTAGCGCAGCGCGAGACCGCGTCCGCGGCCCGCCTGGTTGACGTGGGCGGCGAGGCCGGCGTGCGAGATGCCCGCCTCGTCCAGGATGGCGTCGAGCAGAGTGTTGGGCTGCATGGGATGACCCCCGGATGGCCTGATGCGGTCAGCGTAGTGGCTCCGCCTTCACACGGGGTGTGAACCGGGCGCCGGGGTCCGCCGCCGCCTCGGGGCCGGGTCCGCGCGCGCTGGACAGCACCAGGAGGGCGGCGTCGTCGTCCGGGGTGCCGCCGGTGTGGTCGAGGAGGGCGCCGAAGACCGTGCGCAGGACCGTCTGCGGGGTGACCGGCTGCCCGCGCACCGCGTCCGCCAGCACCTCCGGCAGCGGGAAGAACCGCCCTCGCGCGTCCCGCGCCTCCTCCGCCCCGTCCGTGAACAGCACCAGCAACTCCCCCGGCAGCAGCCGGCCGCAGGAGCGGACCGCCGGCTCGGCTGGCAGCGGGAACGGCCCGAGCGGCGGCAGCGGATCGAGGCGCGAGAGCGGACCGACCGTCGTACCGCTGAGCAGATACGGCCAGGGGTGGCCGCAGTTGAGGGCACGCACCTCGCCGTCGTGGCCGATCTCCAGGAGCAGCACGGTGACGAACTCCTCGGAGACCGGGTCCGGTTCGGCGCCGGCGTGCGCCGGGTGTCCGGTACGGGCGCGGTCGCGCAGATGGCGGGCGAGGGCCCGGTCCAGCCGGCGCAGTACGCGGTCCAGCCGGACCTCGTCGTGCGCGGCCTCGCGGAAGCTGCCGAGCAGGGCGGCGACGGTGCCGAGGGCGGCCAGGCCGTGGCCCCGCACGTCGCCCATCACCACCCGCACGCCGTGCTCGGTGGCGACGGCCTCGTACAGATCGCCGCCCACGCTCGCGCCCCGGTCGGCGGAGAGCTGCGCGGCGGCGACGTCGATCCCGCCGAGACGCGGCGGCAGCGGGCGCAGGACGACGTTCTGCGCGGCGCGCGCCACCCGCCGGGCGAGCCGCAGCTCCCTCAGCAGGGTGCGGCGGACGTGCAGTATGAGGCCGGTGCCGACGGCGAAGAACACGGCGCTGGTCACGATGCGCGCCCCGAGCCCGTTCTGCTGGGCGAGCGGGCAGCCGAACTTGTAGCCGACCGCGGCGGCTCCCCAGACCGTGGGCAGGACGGTTGTCCGCCCGGTGGGCGCCCGTGCCTTGATGCGAATCATGCCTGTGGTCCCCCATGTGGGCCTGACAGAGCAGACGGACCGGCCCCGAAAGGCCGGTCCGATTCTGTCGACGGCAGACCCCGAAGGGGCCGGATCACCCCGAGTCCCCACTCGAATGAGTGATCCGACCGTCAGCCAATCCGCATTTATGCACCGAGCGGCGTTCAGCCCCTCAGCACCGCACCCGTCCGCTCGCCCGCGAGGGCGACCGCCGCGTCGCGCGCCGCGGACGCCTCGTCCACGGTCAGCGTCCGGTCACCGGCGCGGAACCGCAACGCGTACGCGAGCGACTTGCGGCCGTCGCCGAGCTGCTCCGCGTTCTCGTACACGTCGAACAGCCGGATGGACTCCAGCAGTTCACCCGCGCCCTCGCGCAGCGCCGCCTCGACCTCCGCGGCCGGTACGGGCTTGTCGACGACGAGGGCGACGTCCTGCGTGGCGACCGGGAAGGTGGAGATGCCCGGAGCCTGCGGCACGCCGTCGCCGGCCGCCTCCAGGGCGTCCAGGTCCAGCTCCATCGCGCAGGTGCGCTCGGGCAGGCCCAGGCTCTTGACGACCCGCGGGTGCAGCTCGCCGGCGTGGCCGACGACCTTCTCGGTGCCGTCGGCGGCGACCACCAGCTCGGCGCACCGGCCGGGGTGCCAGGGACCGTACTGGCCCTTGCGCACGACCAGCTCGGCACCGGCCTCGCGGGCGAGGGCGCGCGCCGCCTCGACGGCGTCGGCCCAGTCCGCCGGGCGGCCCTTGCCCCACCAGCCGGCCTGCTCGCGCGCGCCGGCGAGGACGACGGCCGCGTGCCGCGGCTGCTCGGGCAGCACGGCGTTCAGCGCGGCGATCTCCTCGTCGGTGGGACGCCGGTCGACGGGCAGGTGCGCGGCGGCACCGTTCTCCTCGCGCGGGTGGAAGACCAGGCCGGTCTCGAACAGCGCGAGGTCGTGCGAGCCCCGGCCCGCGTTGCGCCGCAGGGCGCCGAGCAGGCCCGGCAGCAGCGTGGTGCGCAGCGCGGGCTCCTCGTCGCTGAGCGGGTTGACCAGCCTGACGACCCGGCGGGCCGGGTCGTCGGCGGCCAGCCCGAGCTGGTCGAAGACCTGCTCGCCGACGAAGGGGTAGTTCGGCGCCTCGACGTACCCGGCGCCGGCCAGCGCGCGGCCGGCCCGGCGGTGCAGCCGCTGGCGGTGGGTCAGACCGCGGCCGGAGGGGGGCTTGGGCAGCGTGGAGGGCAGGTTCTCGTAGCCCTCCAGGCGGATGACCTCCTCGGCGAGGTCGTTCGGGTCGGCCAGGTCGGGCCGCCAGGACGGGACGGTGACGATCAGCTCGTCCTGTCCGTAGACGTCGCAGCCGACCTCCTGGAGGCGGCGGACGACCGTCTCGCGGCCGTAGGTGACGCCCGCGACCTTGTCGGGGTGGTCGGCCGGGAGGGTGATGGTGTGCGGCGCCGAGGGCGCGATGACCTCGGTGACACCGGCCTCCGCCGTGCCGCCCGCGAGCAGGACCAGCAGGTCCACGGTGCGCTGCGCGGCAGCGGCGGCGGCCTGCGGGTCGACACCGCGCTCGAAGCGGCGGGACGCCTCGGACAGCAGCTTGTGCCGGCGGGCCGTACGGGCGATGGAGACGGCGTCGAAGTGGGCGGCCTCGATGACCACCTCGGTCGTCGCGTTCTCCGCGTCCTCGTGGTCGGCGATCTCGGTGTCGGCGCCGCCCATCACGCCGGCGAGCCCGATCGGGCCCCGCTCGTCGGTGATGACCAGGTCCTCGCCGTGCAGCGTGCGCTCGACGCCGTCGAGGGTGACGAGCTTCTCGCCCTCCTCGGCCCGGCGCACGCCGATGGTGCCCTGGACCAGTTTCCGGTCGTAGGCGTGCAGCGGCTGGCCCAGCTCCATCATCACGTAGTTCGTGATGTCCACGGCGAGCGAGATCGGGCGCATGCCGACCTTCTGCAGCCGGCGCTGGAGCCAGATCGGGGAGCGTGCCTCGGCTCGCAGACCGGTGACCGTGCGGGCGGTGAAGCGGTCGCAGCCGTACGGCTCGGAGACCTGGACCGGGTGGCCGAAGGCGTTCGGGGCCGGTACGTCGATCAGGGCGGGGTCGCGCAGCGGCAGGCCGTAGGCGATGGCGGTCTCGCGGGCCACGCCGCGGATGGACAGGCAGTCGCCGCGGTTGGCGGTGACGGCGATGTCCAGGACCTCGTCGACCAGTTCCAGCAGCTCGATGGCGTCCTTGCCGACCTCGGTCTCCGGCGGCAGCACGATGATGCCGTGCGTGCCGTCGTCGCCCATGCCCAGCTCGTCGCCGGAGCAGATCATGCCGTGCGAGACCCTGCCGTAGGTCTTGCGGGCGGCGATGGAGAAGCCACCGGGGAGCGTGGCGCCGGGGAGGACCACGACGACCTTGTCGCCGACCGCGAAGTTGCGGGCGCCGCAGACGATCTCCTGGGGCTCGCCGGTGCCGTTGGCCTGGCCGACGTCGACCGTGCAGAAGCGGATCGGCTTCTTGAAGCCCTCCAGCTCCTCGATGGTCAGCACCTGGCCGACGACCAGCGGGCCCTTGAGGTCGGCGCCGAGCTGCTCGACGGTCTCGACCTCCAGGCCTGCCGAAATGAGCTTGGCCTGGACGTCGCGGCCGGTCTCCGTCGCCGGCAGGTCGACGTACTCCCGCAGCCAAGAAAGCGGGACCCGCATCAGATCTCCATCCCGAACGGCCGGGTGAACCGGACGTCACCCTCGACCATGTCTCGCATGTCCTCGACGTTGTGGCGGAACATCAGCATCCGCTCGATGCCGAACCCGAAGGCGAAGCCGCTGTACTTCTCCGGGTCGACGCCGCAGGCGGTGAGCACCCGCGGGTTGACCATGCCGCAGCCGCCCAGCTCGATCCAGCCCTCGGACGAGCAGGTGCGGCAGGGCCGGTCGGAGTTGCCGACGGACTCGCCCTTGCAGACGTAGCAGAGCATGTCCATCTCGGCGCTCGGCTCGGTGAAGGGGAAGAAGTTCGGGCGCAGCCGGGTCTTCATGCCCTCACCGAACAGGGACTGGACCATGTGGTCCAGGGTGCCCTTGAGGTCGGCCATGGTCAGGCCCTCGTCCACGGCGAGCAGCTCGACCTGGTGGAACACCGGGGTGTGGGTGGCGTCCAGCTCGTCGGTGCGGTACACGCGGCCGGGGCAGATCACGTAGACCGGCAGCTCGCGGTCGAGCAGCGAGCGGATCTGCACGGGCGAGGTGTGGGTGCGCAGCACCACACCCGACTCGGCGCCGCCGTCCGGGCCCTGGACGAAGAAGGTGTCGGCCTCGCCGCGGGCCGGGTGGTCCGGGCCGATGTTGAGCGCGTCGAAGTTGAACCACTCCGCCTCGACCTGCGGACCCTCGGCGACCTCGTAGCCCATGGCCACGAAGATGTCCTCGATGCGCTCCGAGAGCGTGGTGAGGGGGTGGCGGGCGCCGGCCGGGACGCGGTCGTACGGCAGCGTGACGTCGACGTCCTCCTCGACCAGCACCCGGGCGTCGCGCTCGGCCTCCAGTTCGGTCTGGCGGGCGGCGAGACCCTTGTTCACGGCGCCGCGGGCCATGCCGACGCGCTTGCCGGCCTCGGCCTTGGCGTGCGGGGGCAGGGCGCCGATCTCCCGGTTGGCGAGGGCCAGCGGGGAGGCGGGGCCGGTGTGGGCGACCTTGGCCTCGTGGAGCGCGTCGAGGGAGTCCGCGGCGGCGAAGGCGGCGAGCGCCTCGTCCCGCATGCGCTCGATCTCTTCCGGTTTCAACGCCTCGACCTCGACAGGGTCGTACGACTTATTGGGTGCCGACATCTCTTCCCGTGCTTCCGTTTGTCCCCCAGCTGACGCTGGGAGGTGCCCCCTGGCGGATGGTCCCCGTGACCGGCTCTGCGTGCCCGCCGGCCCGTGTGAAGGACACAAAGGTGCCAAAGGCCGAGTCTAACGGGGCGGAGGTGTACGAAGAGCCCGTGGGCCGTCAGGCGAGATACGCCGGGGCCGACACGGGCAGGATAAATCGGAACTCGGCGCCGCCGCGCTGGGCGCGGCCCACCGTGATGGTGCCGCCGTGGGCCTCCACGATGCCCTTGACGATGTACAGCCCGAGCCCGGTGCCGCCGCGCTTGCTGCCCCGCCAGAAGCGGGTGAAGACGCGATTCATGGACTCCTCCGGGATGCCGGACCCTTCGTCGCTCACCGTGACCGACGTGCCGGTTTCCTCGCCCTCGCGCGGGGACGCCGAGGGCGTGACGTCAATGGTGACGGTTCCCTCACCGTGCCGCACGGCATTTTCGATGAGGTTGCCGAGCACCTGGTCGATCTTGTCCGGGTCGGCCCACAGGGCGGGCAGCGGCTGTTCGACGCGGAGCAGGAAGCGCTCGGCGGGCTGGCCGGCGGCCACGTAGGCCTGGATGTGCCGGGAGGCGGCGGCACCGATGTCGACGGGCTGGCGGCGCACCTCCAGGCGCCCGGAGTCGATGCGGGAGATGTCCAGCAGTTCGGCGATGAGCCGGGTGACCCGGTCGGCGTCGGCGTCGACGGTCTCCAGCATGAGCCGCTTCTGGTCGTCGGTGAAGCGTTCCCACTTGGCGAGCAGGGTGGCGGTGAAGCCCTTCACGGAGGTCAGCGGGGAGCGCAGTTCGTGGGCGACGGTGGCGATCAGCTCGGCGTGGCTGCGCTCGGTGCGGCGGCGGGCCTCGGTGTCCCGGAGGGAGACGACGACGGAACGCACCGGCCCCAGCGGTTCGTCACGCACATAGCGGGCGGAGACCAGCACCTCCCGGCCGCCCGGCAGCAGCAGGTTGCGTTCCGGCTGCCGGACCCGGATGGCGAGCCCGCCGTAGGGGTCGGTGAGCTGCCACCAGCGGCGGCCCTCCAGGTCCTCTAACGGCAGCGCCTTCTCCAGCGGCTGTCCGAGGGCGTCGGCGGGCCGTACCCCGGTGATGCGCGCGGCGGCGGCGTTGAAGCAGGTCACGCGGCCGTGTCCGTCGGCGATGACCAGGCCGTCGGGCAGCTGGTCCGGGTCGAGGCCCCGGTGTCCGCCCGGCCCGGGCACGGAGGTGTCCCGCGCGTCCCGTCCCTCCGGCGCGGCGCTCGTGCCGGACACTCTCATCCCCGTACCCCACCTCTCAGACGGCGCAGGGCCCCGCGCTGGTCACCCTACTAGGGCCCGCCGCCGAATTCCCGTCGTCCGCCCGAAGGGCGGGTCCCGTGGCGTCCGCCGCGCCCGGCCGGTGCCGGACGGACGGAAATGCGGCGGCCAGGACCTAGCTCCGGGTGACGGAGCGGCATCCTCCCGGGGCGCGCTGGGCGCGGGCCGACGCGTAGAGGCATACGGCGGCGGCCGTGGCGAGGTTCAGGCTCTCGGCCCTGCCGTGGATGGGGACGCGTACGACGGCGTCGGCGAGGGCGCGGGTCTCCTCGGGCAGTCCCCAGGCCTCGTTGCCGAACACCCAGGCGGTGGGGCCGCCCATGGTGCCCTTGTCCAGTTCCTCGTCCAGGTCGCGGTCGCCGGCCCCGTCGGCGGCGAGGATGCGCACGCCGGCCTCCTTCAGACCGGCCACGGCCCGCTCCACGGGCACGCCCACGGCGACGGGCAGGTGGAAGTGGGAGCCGACGGAGGCCCGGACGGCCTTGGGGTTGTACAGGTCGACGGAGGCGTCGGTGAGGATCACGGCGTCCGCGCCGGCGGCGTCGGCGCAGCGCAGCACGGTGCCGGCGTTGCCGGGGTCGCGCACATGGGCGAGGACGGCGACCAGCTTCGGCCGTGCGGCGAGGATGTCCTCGAAGGGGGTGTCCAGGAACCGGCAGACCCCGACCAGGCCCTGCGGGGTGACGGTGGTGGAGATCTCGGCGATGACCTCCTCGGAGGCCAGGTGCACCCGGGCACCGGCGTCGCGGGCCTCCCCCACGATGTCGGCGTACCGCTCCGCGGCCTCGACGGTGGCGAACAGTTCCACGAGCGTCGCGCCGCCGTCCGCTCCCCGGTGCCCGGCGCCCTCCCGCACGGCCTGCGGCCCCTCCGCGAGGAACAGCCGGTCCTTGCCCCGGAAGTTCCGCTTGGCAAGCCGCCGGGCAGCAGAGACACGCGCGGACCGGGGGGAGATCAGCTCGGGGCTGACGGGGGGCATGTTGTTCTTCACCTTCGAGAGAGTGCTCTTGTTTCTGTGCTGGGCGGCTACGGCGCCCGGCGAGGGGCGCGGGGAACCGCGCGACCAGCCCCCACCGGCCGGCAGCCGGACGACTGCCCCGAGGCCCCAACAACAGGACCCGCAAGCCATACAGCCTGCGGGTCCCGAAGTGAACGTCGGCTCAGAGCCAGCGCGGCGTCACGCGGCCTTCGGCGCGTTGACGTCCGACGGCAGCGCCTTCTGCGCGACCTCGACGAGCGCCGCGAAGGCGTTCGCGTCGTTCACGGCCAGCTCGGCCAGGATCTTGCGGTCGACCTCGACGTTCGCGGCCTTCAGACCCTGGATGAAGCGGTTGTAGGTGATGCCGTTGGCGCGGGCAGCGGCGTTGATGCGCTGGATCCACAGCTGACGGAAGTCGCCCTTGCGCTTCTTGCGGTCGTTGTAGTTGTAGACCAGCGAGTGGGTGACCTGCTCCTTGGCCTTGCGGTACAGGCGCGAACGCTGACCGCGGTAGCCGGAGGCCTGCTCCAGGATCGCCCGGCGCTTCTTGTGGGCGTTGACTGCCCGCTTGACGCGTGCCACTTGTTAACTCCTTGTAGCGGGGTCGTGGGGGTCCTCACACGACCCGGAAACGATTCGGTCCCGGTCCCGACGCACGGCGCTCGCAGAGCGCCGCCGCGTCACTTGCCGAGAAGCTTCTTGATCTTCGCGGCGTCGCCCGGGGCCATCTCGGCGTTGCCGGTGAGGCGACGCGTGACGCGGGACGACTTGTGCTCGAGCAGGTGGCGCTTGCCGGCGCGCTCGCGGAGCACCTTGCCGGAGCCGGTGACCTTGAAGCGCTTGCTGGCACCGCTGTGCGACTTGTTCTTCGGCATAGCGCCGTTATCTCCTCGTCGGTGGCGCTCCGGTGCCCGGTCGTGAAAACCGGGCACGGTGGAGCGTCGCTCTCTTCTATCGGTTACATCCTCGGGGACGCACAGGTGCACATCCCCCGGGGATCACGCCTCGGCCGGCTCCTCGGACGGCGCCTCTGACGCCTCGGCCTCGGCAGGGTTCTGCGACTTGCCGGGGTTCGCCTTCGCCTCGGCCTTGCGGGCCTCCTGCGCCTGACGGGCCTCGGCCATCGCCTCGGTCTTCTTCTTGTGCGGACCGAGGACCATGATCATGTTGCGGCCGTCCTGCTTCGGGTTCGACTCCACGAAGCCGAGGTCCTGGACGTCCTCCGCGAGCCGCTGCAGCAGTCGGTAGCCCAGCTCGGGGCGGGACTGCTCACGGCCACGGAACATGATCGTGATCTTGACCTTGTCGCCCTGCTTGAGGAACCGGACGACGTGACCCTTCTTGGTGTCATAGTCGTGCGGGTCGATCTTCGGCCGGAGCTTCATCTCCTTGATGACCGTGTGCGCCTGGTTCTTGCGCGCCTCACGGGCCTTCATGGCCGACTCGTACTTGAACTTCCCGTAGTCCATGAGCTTGCACACGGGCGGACGGGCGTTCGCCGCGACCTCGACCAGGTCCAGGTCGTACTCCTGCGCAAGCTCCAGTGCCTTCGCGAGCGGCACGATGCCGACCTGCTCGCCACTGGGACCGACAAGTCGCACCTCGGGAACGCGAATCCGGTCGTTGATGCGGGGCTCGGCGCTGATGGATCCTCCTCGGTAGCACCACGCGACGGTCTGGCGGACAGCCGCGTAACGTCTGTGTTCGTTAGACCTAACCGCGCCGAGGCAACAAAAATGCCCCGGACGATCACATGCGGGGCTCCCATACGTCCGGAGCACCGCCGCGATGTCGCGGGGCGCGCTTTCGGGCGACTCCATCGCCCGTACGGAACGATGGCGGTCGCCTGACCGGACCCGCCGTCCCTGAGGACGGAGCAGGTGGGAGATCGGAGCCTCCACTTGTGGGCCGAACACGCAGGTGTCCGGCCGGTCGTTTCCCCCAGACTACAGGGTTGCCACAGAGGGTGCCAAACCGTGCGCCGCGGGCCGTGCGGGGCGGGCTCCCGCGGGTCGGGGCGCGCCCGGCGGGGCCTATCGTGTGGGGCATGAGTGACACCCCTCCTGAGTCCCCCGACTTCGACGCGATGACCCGGGACATCGCCGAGGTCCCCGCCGTCGAGGTGATCGTGACGGTCGCCGTCAACCTGATGAGCGCCGCCGCCGTGAAGCTCGGGCTGAGCGAGGAGGGCGAGAAGTTCAAGGACCTGGACGAGGCCCGCAAGCTGATCACCGCGCTCGCCGGCCTGCTGGACGCGAGCACGACCGAGATCAGCTCCTTCCACGCGGCCCCGCTGCGCGACGGCCTGAAGTCCCTCCAGCTGGCGTTCCGCGAGGCGTCGGTCGTCCCGGACGAGCCGGGCCAGGGACCGGGCGAGAAGTACACCGGCCCGGTCTACGGCTGACCCGCTCCCCCTTCTTTCAGGGGGTCTGTTCCTTCACGTACAAGGGCTCGCCAGGAGGCGTGGTCCCGGCCGGCAGCAGTGCCAGGTCGAGGCCGCGCACCAGGCGGGCCCGCAGTGTCTCGTCGGCGGCGAGCCGTCCGGCGACCGCGCGGGCGGCCTCGGCGGGCGGCGCGGCCGGGTCGAGGACGAGGGCGAGGGTGCCGTCGGCCCGCCCGGGCCCGAGATGGGCGCGCAGCACGGCGGGCTCCGCCGCCACCGCCGTACGGACGGCCGCCACCACGGCCGGGTCGGCGAGCGGATCGGTGCTGGTGCGGCCCTCGGCGAGGGCGAGCAGCGCCGGGCCGGTCAGCTCGAACGGCACCGGTCCGGCGAGGTCCAGCACGATCGTGTCCGCCTTCTCGTGCGCGGCGGCCTGGAGCGCCTGGTGCAGGGGGACGGCGACCGGGCGGGCCTCGGGGTCCCAGCGGGCGAGGGAGTCGGTGGAGGTGAAGGCGGGCAGCGCGGTGCGGTCGCCGGCCTTCAGGGTGGGGACGGCCATGTCGCTGGTCTTCTCGCGGCGCAGACCGTTCCCGTCCTCCTCGACCTCGCCGAGCACGGCGACGACCGGAACCAGCAGACGGGCGCCCTTGAGCGCCTCCAGGACGGGCCCGAGGGCGCCGCGGTCCTCGGCCCAGGCGGCGAGCGCGGCGCTCAGCCGGGGGTCGGCGGAGCCGTCGTCGTCGGAGAAGCCGGGGTCGGGAATGTTCTTGTTCGCCACGGTCACCGACCCTATAGCGGGCCGCGTGGGAAGAGGCCGCCGGGCCGGTGCCGGGCCGCCGGGAACCGGCAGGCGGCACGGGCGGGGCCGTGGACGCCGTGGACGTCGAGGGCGTCGGCGGCGGACGGGTGGGGGCGGACGGGAGCGGCTGTCTGGTGGCGGACGGGGACGCGACCGGGGCTGGGCGCTGTCAGCGTGCGCCGGCGCGCGACCGGCTCGCCGCGTCAACCGTCCTAGACTGCGGGGAAGTTGACCAACAGCAGGCCGGATCGCGGCGTTCCGCGCACGGGGTGCCGGGCCGGTCGTGGAAGGAGCGGGATGCCTCCCGTACACCCGACTCGCCGTTCCCTCGTCCTCGGTGGCCTCGCGGCCGCCGCCGCCGCGGTCGCGCCGGCGCCGCCCGCCTACGCCTCGGCGTCCGGCCTCGTCCCCGTCCGGCTGGCCGGTCCCACCGGGCCGCTCCCGGTGGGCGCGGTGGAGCTGCACCTGGTCGACCGGTCGCGGACCGACCCGTGGGCGGGCGGGCCGCGCGAGCTGATGGCGACCGTCGCCTATCCGGCCGCCGAGGTCCGGGACCGCCCGCTGCTGCCGTGGTTGTCGCCGGGCGCCGAGCGGGCGCTGAAGGCCCGTTACGGCGGTGTGCTCGACGGCTACGCGCTCCCCCTGACGCACAGCGCGGACCGGGCTCCGGCCCGGCCGGGCCGCCGGCCGGTGCTGCTGTACTCGCCGGGCGCGGGCTCGGACCGCACGTTCAACACCCTGGTGGTCGAGGAGCTGGCGTCCCGGGGTTATGTGGTGGTCACGGTCGACCATCCCCACGACTCGGGCGAGGTGGAGTTCCCGGACGGCCGTGTGGTGCGCTCGGTCGGCGAGGACAGCGAGGAGGAGGTCGTCGCCGCGGTCGCGGTGCGCGCCGCCGACCTGCGGTTCGTGCTCGACCACCTCACCGTCCTGGCCCGGGGCGGCGCCCCGGGCGCCGGGCCGGGCCGGCTCCCGCGCGGACTGCGCGGCGCCCTGGACCTGACGCGCGTGGGAGCCTTCGGCCACTCCCGGGGCGGTGCCGCGGCGGCGGCCCTGATGGACCTGGACGACCGGGTGCGGGCCGGCGCCGACCTGGACGGCACGGTGTTCGGACCGGTGGTCGGGCGCGGTCTGGACCGGCCGTTCCTGCTGATGGACACGGCGGGCCACGACGGTCTGGTCAAGGACCCGCACTGGCCCGAGTTCTGGCGGAACCTGCGCGGCTGGCGGCGCTGCCTGCGGCTCGCGGACGCCGGGCACCTGTCCTTCACCGACATCGTGGCCCTCGCGCCGCAGCTTCCGCCCGGGCTGCCGCTGGACGTCGGCACGGTGCCCGCGGACCGGGCGGTCGCGGCCGTCCGGGCCACGGTGCGGGCCTTCTTCGACCTCTGGCTGCGCGGCCGGCCCGACACCGGACGGCTGCTGCGGGGCGCTTCGGCGCGCTACCCGGAGATCGGGTACATCGCCGGGTAGCGCGTTCTCACAGCGGCCGTCCGCGGCCGCGCCAGAGGACCACCCCGGCCACCAGGAGGACCGCGCCCGCGCCGCCGGCCAGCGGGGCCGTCCAGTCGGCGGTGCCGGTGCCGGGTCCGGGGGTGTCCGGGCCGGGGCCGAAGTACTTCTCGCCGTACGACGCGGCGCGCAGGCGGCGCGGCTGCAGGCGGGCCGCGGCCTTCAGGGCCGCCGCCGGGTCGATCATGCCGAAGCCCCGGGAGTCGTCCCGGCCGCCGGCCGGAGCGTCGCGGGCGGTGTCCTCCAGCAGCTTCTTGATCTGGGCCGGGGCCAGATCCGGGTGGACCGAGCGGATCAGGGCCGCCGCTCCGGAGACGAAGGCGGAGGCGGCGCTCGTGCCCCAGCCCGCGTAGTACTTGTGGTCGGGGTCGGCGATGACGACGTCGACGCCGGGCGCGCTGACGGCCGCGTACCAGCGGCGGGTGGAGAAGGCGGCGCGGATGCCGTACTTGTCCACGGCGGTGGCGGCGATGACGCCCGGGTAGGCGGCCGGGTAGGAGACGTGGTCGCCCTTGTCGCCGCCGTTGCCCGCGGAGGCGACGACGACCACGCCCTTGTTCAGGGCGTACTGCACGGCCTCGTCCTCGCCGGGTTCGGGGTGGGCCGAGCTGGAGTCGTCGCCGAGGGAGAGGTTGATGACGTCGGCGCCGTGGTCGGCGGCCCAGCGGATGCCGTCGGCGAGGGCGGTGCCGCGCGTGGTGCGGGCCTTGGCGCGGGCGGGGTCGCCGTCCTCCAGGATCACGCGGACCGGCAGGATCCGCGCCTCGGGAGCCACGCCGAGGACGCCGTCGTTGCCGCCGGGGCCGTGGCCGTGCCCGGCGATGATGCCGGCCATCGCGGTGCCGTGCCGGGCCCAGAGGCGGTCACCGGGGCCGGCGCCGAAGCCGATCATGTCCTGGGCGGGCAGGACGTTGCCGGCGAGGTCCGGGTGCTCGGCCTCCACGCCGGTGTCCAGGACGGCGACGGTGACGCCGCGGCCCTTGGTGGTCTGCCAGGCCTCGTCCAGATGGAGCGCGGACAGCGCCCACTGCTGGGCGCGCAGGCCGTCGGCGTGGGCCGTGGTGGCGGGCAGCAGGGCGAGGGAGCCGGTGAGCAGCAGGCTCGCCGCGGCGGCGAAGGCCCGGTGGCGGTGACGGCCGCCGGCCGATCGGGTCATGCGGGCCTCTCCGTGGCCGTACCGACAGTCTTGCGCAGCCGTCGTTCGATGCGATCGGCCAGCCCCTTGGCCTCGTTGCCGAGCCCGGCCTGAGCCGGCGCGGTGCCGGCACCGGCCCGCACCGCGTCGGCGGCGGGCTGGGGCGCGTCGACGACGCGGCCGTCGGCCCAGCCGGTGACGGCGTAGGCCACGACGGGAGCGTCGGTGAGGACGGAGAGGGTCCAGGAGGCCCGCTGCCGGTCGCCGAAGCCGGCGGCGGCCGTGCCGGCGGCGGCGTACGGCCGGGGCATCAGGTCGGCGCGCCGGTCCAGGCGCTCGTCGCGGAAGCGGGCGGCGAGGGCGGCCATGGCGGCGGGGTCGGCCTTGGTGAACAGCAGGCCGACGGTGGTGACGTAGGTCTGGGTGGCGTCGGTGTAGGTGGCGCGCAGCAGCCGCCGGCAGCCGGCCGGGGCGAGGGCCCGGGCCAGCAGCGGGTCGAAGGCGTGTGCGCAGCCGCCGTCCGGGGCCACGGCGATCCGGGTCCAGGTGCGGTCGGCTCCGCCGGGGCCGGCGCCGGTGCCCTGCACGGTGGACGGGAAGAGCTGGTCCACGGGCACGCTGTGCCAGAGCGCGCCGGCGGCGCTGTAGGCGGTGCGGCCGTCGTCGTCCCCGCCGTCCCCGGTGAACCAGCTGCCGGCGGCGGCGCCGCCGATGAGGCCGAGTCCGAGCACGAGGCAGGTGGCGGCCGCGGCGGTACGCGGCCCGACCCGGGAGCGCGTGCGCGCGCCGGACAGCTCGGGTTCCGCGAACGACACGACCGGCCGGCCGGCCGGCGCGGCGCTCCGGAAGCGGCCGGGGCCGGGCCCGCCGGCCGCTGGCGGAATCCAGGACCGCGCCCCGGCCACCGGCTGTCCGGCGGCCGGACCGCCGCCGGAGGCGGGGTGAGCGGAGGGAACGGGCCGGAGCCGCGTGGTCGTCTCCGCAGGCATCTCGGCCGGGACGCCCTGCCGAGAGGCCACGCCGGATGCGGCCGGGGCCGCCGGGGGCGGGGCCGGATGGCCCTGGCGGGAGGCGGCGCCGGGTACGGCCGGGGTCGCGGTCGGGCGGCCCTCCCGGGAAGCCGCGCCGGGACCGGCCGTTCCCGTCGGGGTCGCGGCCGGGTCGTGCTGCCGGGAGGCGGAGCCGGGACCGGCCGGGAACGCCGGGGCCGCGGCCGGATGGCCCTGCCGGGAGGCGGAGCCGGGACCGGCCGGGGCCACGGTCGGGACGCCGTGCCGGGAAGCCGCGCCGGAACCGGCCGTTCCCGCCGGGGTCGGGCGGCCCTGCCCTGAAACCGCACCGGGACCGGTCGGGCCCGCCGGAGTCGCGGCCGGCACGCCCTGCCCGGAAGCCGCGCCAGGTCCGACCGGGAACACCGGGGCCGCGGCCGGCACGCCCTGCCGGGAAGCCGCACCGGATGCGGCCCGGGCCACGGTCGGGTCGCCCTGCCCGGAAGCCGCACCAGGTCCGGCCATTGCCGCCGGGGTCGCGGCCGGATGGCCCTGGTGGGGCAGGGCGCCGGGGTTGTCAGTGGGCCGGGGGCGGGCGGTGGGATCGGACGGGGTGCCGGCCGTGCTCGGCGGTACGTCGGGGAAGCGGGCCGACGCCGGTGGCGGCGGCGGGCTCACCGGGTCGGGGGGCCCGGGCACCACCGGCGGGCGCGGGGGCCGTACGGCGCGCGGGGTGAAGACCGACGGCTCGTCGTCGGGATCGTCGGCCGGGCCGCCGTCGGGGCGGACCGCGGCCGCGGTGGGCGGTGGGGCCGAGGGGCGGGGCGGTACGGGGGTGTGCCGCGCTTCCGTGCTCATGCACCCCCCGTTTCCTCGTGCCCGGGCCGTCTCCTCGTCCGCGGGCCGTCCGTCGCCCGGCCGCGCCCGGCGCGCAGGTTCCTCCCGGGCACGCATACCCGTACGGCCGGACGGGCATCCCGGTTCACCTGGTGCGCCGCGCTCCGCCGTACGTGCGCGTCACTCTACGGCTTGTCGGGCACCGGGACGGAACCGGTCCGCGCGCCCGGGGCATCTGCCCGGAACGTCCCCCTACCCTGCGGTAATCCTCTCTGGCAGGCTTCCGCCATGACTGCGCCTGCCGCCGCCCGGGCCCGTTACGACCGGGCCACCGCCCATCTCGACGCCCCTCTCGCGATCGTGGACCTGGACGCGTTCGACGCCAACGCGGACGACCTGCTGCGCCGGGCCGGAGGCAAGCCCGTGCGGGTCGCCAGCAAGTCGGTGCGCTGCCGGGCCCTGCTGGAACGGGTCCTGGCCAGGGAGGGCTTCCAGGGCGTCATGTCGTTCACCCTGGCCGAGTCGCTGTGGCTCGCGCGGTCGGGGTTCGAGGACGTCCTGCTGGCCTATCCGTCCGCCGACCGGGCCGGGTTCGCCGAGCTGGCCGCCGATCCCAAGCTCGCCGGTGCCGTCACCGTGATGATCGACGACCCGGCGCACCTGGATCTCGTCGACGCCGCCCGCGACGGCGGACGCGAAGTCGTGCGGGTCTGCCTGGAGTTGGACACCTCGCTGCGGCTGCTGGGCGGCCGGGTGCGGATCGGCGCCCGGCGCTCGCCGCTGCGCTCCCCCGCCCAACTCGCCGAGCTGGCCCGCTCGGTGGCCCGGCGGCCGGGCTTCCGGCTGGTGGGGATCATGGCGTACGAGGGTCATGTCGCCGGGGTCGGGGACGCGGTCGCGGGCCGGCCGGTGCGGTCCCGGGCGGTCCGGCTGATGCAGGCGGCGGCCCGGCGGGAGCTGGCCGAGCGGCGGGCGGCGGTCGTCCGGGCGGTACGGGCCGTCGTCCCGGACCTGGAGTTCGTCAACGGCGGCGGCACCGGCAGCGTGCAGCACACCGCGGCCGAGGACGCGGTCACCGAGATCGCCGCCGGTTCGGGGCTGTACGTGCCGCGTCTGTTCGACAACTACACCTCTTTCACCGGCCGCCCGGCCGCCCTGTTCGCGCAGCCGGTGGTCCGGCGGCCCGGCGTCGGTGTGGTCACGGTGCTGGGCGGCGGCTATCCGGCCTCCGGCGTCGCGGGACCGGACCGGCTGCCGGTGCCGTATCTGCCCGAGGGGCTGCGGTACGACCCGCAGGAGGGTCCCGGGGAGGTGCAGACCCCGCTGCTCGGCTCGCCCGCCGACGACCTGCTCATCGGCGACAAGGTGTGGTTCCGGCACGCCAAGGCGGGCGAGCTGTGCGAGCGGTTCGAGGCACTGCACCTGATCGAGGGCGACACGGTGACCGCGACCGTGCCGACCTACCGGGGCGAGGGGCGCGCGTTCCTGTGACGCCTTCTACAGGGGGGTGACGTAGGCGCCGGTGAGTCCGCCGTCCACCAGGAAGTCGGTGGCGTTGACGAAGGAGGAGTCGTCGCTGGCGAGGAAGGCGACGGCGGCGGCGATCTCCTCGGCCTCGGCGAACCGGCCGGCGGGGATGTGCACCAGGCGGCGCGCGGCGCGCTCGGGGTCCTTGGCGAACAGCTCCTGGAGCAGCGGGGTGTTGACCGGGCCGGGGCACAGCGCGTTGACCCGGATGCCCTCGCGGGCGAACTGCACGCCGAGTTCGCGGGACATGGCGAGGACCCCGCCCTTGGAGGCGGTGTAGGAGATCTGCGAGGTGGCGGCGCCCATCCGGGCCACGAAGGACGCGGTGTTGATGATGGAGCCCTTGCGCTGGCGCCGCATGTAGGGGATGGCGGCCTTGCAGCACAGGTACACGGAGGTGAGGTTGACCTCCTGGACACGCTTCCACGCCTCCAGGCCGGTCTCCAGGATGGAGTCGTCGTCGGGCGGGGAGATGCCGGCGTTGTTGAAGGCGATGTCCACGCTGCCGTAGGTGTCGTACGCCGTCTTGAACAGCGCCTCGACCTGTTCGGGGTCGGTGACGTCGGTGTGGACGAAGAGTCCGCCGGCCTCGTCGGCGGCGGCCTTGCCGCGGGTCTCGTCGACGTCCGCGCAGACGACGCGGGCGCCCTCGGAGGCGAGGCGGCGGACGGTGGCGAGTCCGATGCCGCTGCCGGCTCCGGTCACGACGGCGGTACGGCCGGCCAGGCGGCGGCAGACAGGGGTGTCGGTCACAGTGCGGGGCCCTCCGTGCTGATGAAGACGTTCTTGGTCTCGGTGAAGGCGGCCAGGGCGTCGGGGCCGAGTTCGCGGCCGAGGCCGGACTGCTTGAAGCCGCCGAACGGGGTCCAGTAGCGGACGCTGGAGTGGGAGTTGACGGACAGGTTGCCGGCGCGGACGGCCTGGGAGACGCGCAGGGCGCGGCCCACGTCCCGGGTCCAGATCGAGCCGGACAGGCCGTAGGGGGTGTCGTTGGCGAGGCGGACGGCGTCCTGCTCGTCGGTGAAGGGCAGCAGGACGGCCACGGGTCCGAAGATCTCCTCGCGGGCCGCCCGGCTGTCGGGCCGTTCGCCGGTGAGCACGGTCGGCGGGAACCAGAAGCCGGGGCCGTCGGGTGCGCTGCCGCGCAGGGCCGGGGCGTCGTCGGGGACGCAGGACCGTACGCGCTCGCGTTGCCGTGCCGAGATCAGCGGGCCCATCTGCGTCTTCTCGTCGGCCGGGTCGCCGACGACCACGGCGGCCAGCGCGTCGGCGAGCAGGGCCCGGGCCTCCTCCAGCACGCTCTCCTGGACCAGGATGCGGGTGCGGGCGCAGCAGTCCTGGCCGGCGTTGTCGAGGAAGGAGAAGGGGTCGAGGGCGGCGGTGAGGTCGGCGTCGGCGAAGACGACGCTGGGGCTCTTGCCGCCGAGTTCGAGGGTGACGGGTTTGACCTGGCGGGCGCAGCGTTCCATGACCTCGCGGCCGGTGGAGGTGGAGCCGGTGAACACGATCTTGGCGACGTCCGGGTGGTCCACCAGGGCGCGCCCGGCGGTGGTGCCGTAGCCGGGCAGCACCTGGAGGACGCCTTCGGGCAGGCCCGCCTCCAGGGCCAGGCCGGCGAGGCGGAGCGCGGTGAGCGGCGTGGCCTCGGCGGGCTTGAGGACGACCGTGTTGCCCGCGGCGAGTGCCGGGAAGGAGCCCCAGGCGGCGATCGGCATGGGGAAGTTCCAGGGGGCGATCACGCCGACCACGCCGAGCGGTTCGCGGAAGGTGACGTCCCAGCCGCCGGGCGCCGGGATCTGGCTGCCGAGCAGGCGTTCGGCACCACCGGCCGCGTAGAGCAGCAGGTCGCGGGCGTTGCCGGCCTCCCAGCGGGCGTTGCCGAGGGTGTGGCCGGCCTCGCGGACCTCCAGCCGGGCGAGTTCCTCGGTGTGGGCGTCGACCGCGTCCGCGAAGCGGCGCAGCAGCCGGGCCCGGTCGGCGGGGGCGAGGGCGGCCCAGGCCCGCTGGGCCCGTACGGACCGCACGACGGCGGCGGCGACGTCCTCCTCGCTCGCGGCAGGGACGACGGCGACGGTCTCCTCGGTGGCGGGGTTGAGTACGGTCAGCTCGTTCGGGTCGGACACGGGGTGACCTTTCACAGGCGTTCGAAGGAGCGGCGCAGCTCCCAGTCGGTGACCGCGGCGTCGAAGGCGTCCAGTTCGACGCGCGCCATGTTGCGGTAGTGCGCGACCACCTCCTCGCCGAAGGCGGCCCGGGCGATCTCGCTGTTCTCCCACAGCCCGGCGGCCTCGCGCAGGGTGGTCGGGACGTGCTCGAACCCGGCGGTGTAGGCGTTGCCGGCGCAGGGCTCGGGCAGTTCGAGTTGCCGCTCCACGCCGTACAGCCCGGCCGCGACCAGTGCGGCGACGGCGAGGTGGGGGTTGACGTCCCCGCCGGGGAGGCGGTTCTCGAAGCGCAGGGAGCGGCCGTGGCCGACGACGCGCAGGGCGCAGGTGCGGTTGTCGTGGCCCCAGGCGACGGCGGTGGGCGCGAAGGAGCCGGGCTGGAACCGCTTGTAGGAGTTGATGTTCGGGGCGTACAGGAGGCAGAAGTCGCGCAGGGCGGCGAGCTGTCCGGCGAGGAAGTGCCGCATCACGTCGGACATGCCGTCGGGGCCGGCCATGGCGTTGCGGCCGTCGGCGTCGGCGAGCGAGAGGTGGATGTGGCAGGAGTTGCCCTCGCGTTCGTTGTACTTGGCCATGAAGGTGATCGACACGCCTTCCTGGGCGGCGATCTCCTTGGCGCCGGTCTTGTACAGGGCGTGCTGGTCGCAGGTGCGCAGGGCCTCGGTGTAGCGGAAGGCGATCTCGTGCTGGCCGGGGTTGCACTCGCCCTTGGCGGACTCCACGGTGAGGCCGGCGCCGGCCATGTCGTTGCGCAGCCGGCGCAGCAGCGGCTCGACGCGGCCGGTGCCGAGGATCGAGTAGTCGACGTTGTACTGGTTGGCGGGGGTCAGGCCGCGGTAGCCCGCGTCCCAGGCCGCCTCGTAGCTGTCCTTGAAGACGATGAACTCCAGCTCGGTGCCGACCTGGGCGGTGTAGCCGAGGGCGGCGAGCCGCTCCAGCTGGCGGCGCAGGATCTGGCGGGGCGCGACGGCGACCGGGCTGCCGTCCTGCCAGGCGAGGTCGGCGAGGAGCAGGGCGGTGCCGGGGTGCCAGGGGACGCGGCGCAGGGTGGCGGGGTCGGGGCGCATGGCGAAGTCGCCGTAGCCGCGCTCCCAGGAGGACATCGCGTAGCCGTCGACGGTGTTCATCTCGGGGTCGACCGCGAGCAGGTAGTCGCAGCCCTCGGCGCCGTGGTGCAGGACCTCGTCGAGGAAGAAGCGGGCGGCGAACCGCTTTCCCTGGAGCCGTCCCTGCATGTCGGGGAAGGCCAGGACGACGGTGTCGATCTCACCGCCGGCGACGAGGGCGTGCAGTTCCTCGACGCTGAGCGGGGCTGTGCGGTCTGCCACGGGTGAGCCTCCTTCGGCGCCATCGCGCTTTCTTCGGCCGAGCCGGGAGCCATAAGGTATTGCCGGGAACCATTGCTTGGGAAGGGGGCACAGCCGATGGCGCGGGACGGGGGCCCGGGCGGGCCGGAGGACCGGCTCGCCGCGGTGCTGCGGCCGGTGCGGGCGGGCAACGGCTTCGAGGAGGCGCTGGAGCAGATACTCCAGGTCGTCCGGCTGGGCCTGGTGCCGGCCGGCGGGCGGCTGCCGGCCGAGCGGGAGCTGGCGGAACGGCTCGGGATCAGCCGGGTGACGCTGCGCGAGGTGCTGAAGGTGCTCCAGGACCAGGGGCTGGTCCGGCCGCGGCGCGGGCGGTACGGCGGAACGTTCGTGCTGCCGCGGCCGGACGCGGGCGGCGAGGACGAGCTGCGCCGCCGGGTGGCGGGCGTGGACATCGAGGACGTGCTGCGCTTCCGGGAGGTGCTGGAGGTGGGCGCGGCCGGGCTGTGCGCGGCGCACGGGCTGGCCGGGGAGCGCGCGGAGCGGCTGCGGCAGGCGCTGGAGCGCACCCACGAGGTCCCGCTCGCGGACTACCGGCGGGCCGACACGCTGCTCCACCTGACGCTGGCCGAGCTGTGCGGCTCGCCGTCGCTGGCCGCGCGGTACGCGGCGGTCCGGGCCACGGTCAACGGCCTGCTGGACTGCATCCCGCTGCTGGTGCGCAACCTGGAGCACTCCCAGCGGCAGCACACCGCGCTGGTGGAGGCGGTGCTGGAGGGGGACGCGGACGGGGCCCGGGAGATGATGCGCGAGCACTGCGCGGGTACGGCGGCCCTGCTGCGGGGCTTCCTGGCGTGAACGGGCAAACAAAGGTTCGGAAGTAAACCTTTATGGGAGGCGCTCTTGAAGCGGGCGCCGCGACGGAGCACGGTGGACGAGGACCGCCGGGTACCCGGGAGGGCAGCATGACGGCACGGCCGCTGATCGGCGTGAGCACGTATCTGGAGTCCGGTGCGCGCTGGGGGGTGTGGGAGCTGGAGGCGGTGCTGCTGCCGGCCGCGTATCCGCGGCTGGTGCAGCGGGCCGGCGGGCTGGCGTTCCTGCTGCCGCCGGACGCGCCGGAGCGGGCCGCCGCCGCGGTGGCCCGGCTGGACGGGCTGGTCGTCGCCGGCGGCCCGGACGTCGACCCGGCCCGCTACGGCGCCGAGCGCTCCGCGCGCACCGGACCGCCCGCGCACGAGCGGGACGCCTGGGAGCTGGCGTTGATCGAGGCCGCGCTGGCGGCGGGCGTGCCGCTGCTCGGCGTCTGCCGGGGCATGCAGCTGCTGAACGTCGCCCTGGGCGGCACGTTGGTCCAGCACCTGGACGGGCACGCGGAGACGGTCGGC
Source organism: Streptomyces sp. SCL15-4 (assembly GCF_033366695.1). Taxonomy (NCBI): domain Bacteria; kingdom Bacillati; phylum Actinomycetota; class Actinomycetes; order Kitasatosporales; family Streptomycetaceae; genus Streptomyces; species Streptomyces sp. SCL15-4. Next base: position 6,665,676 of record NZ_JAOBTQ010000001.1, on the reverse strand, counting down.
GTGTTCGGCGGCCACCCGGTGAAGCCGGTGCCGGGGACGCTGTACGGCGGGATCGTCCCGGAGGAGCTGACCGTGCCGACGTACCACCACCAGGCGGTGGAGCGGCTCGGCGCCGGCCTGGTGCCGTCGGCCTACGCGGCGGACGGCACCGTGGAGGCCGTGGAGCTGCCGGCGGACCGGGGCTGGGTGCTCGGCGTGCAGTGGCATCCCGAGCAGTCCGAGGACCTACGGGTCATGCGCGCCCTGGTGACAGCCGCGTCCTGAGCCAGGCCAGAGCGGCCTCGCCCTGGGCCCGCTGGAAGGGGCGCAGGGTGGGCAGGCCGGACGGGGCCGGCTTCAGCGAGCTGTGCAGGAAGTAGCCGGTGAGGGCGGTCAGCGCCGCGGTCACGGCGGCCGGGTCCGCGGCCCGGCCCACGGGATGCGCGGTGAACACCTCCTCGGGGTCCGGTCCGCCCTGGGCGCGCACGCACGGCAGCATCACCAGCAGGTCGAACCAGGGCGCGGCGCGCAGGGCGTGCGGCCAGTCCACGAAGACGACGCCGCCGTCGTCCGTGAGCAGGATGTTGTCCGCGCGCAGGTCGCCGTGGGCCAGGGTGTCGCCGGACGCGCCGTCGGCCCACCCGGCCTCCAGCGCGGCGAGTTCCGGCAGCCGGCCGGCGGTCCACTCGCCGAGCCGGTCCCGGACGTCACCGGCCTCGCCGTCGGCCAGCCGCCGCCAGCCCGAGAAGGCGTCGGCGAGGTCCTCGGCGACGGGCGGGGCGTCGACCTCGGGGGCGGGGGTGCGGGCGAGGACGGTCACGGCGCCGAGCACGCGGCGCAGTTCCGCCGGCCGCCAGGGCACGTGCGGCTGGCGGCCCGGCACCTCCTCGAAGACCAGCGCGACCCAGGTGCCGTCGTCGTACGAGCCGAGCAGCCGCGGCGCGGGCACGCCGCCCGGCAGCGCGGCGGCGTGCCGGGCCTCCTTGCGGTGCAGGCCGGGGCTGTGCGGGTTGGTCTCGGCGCTCACGGCCTTGACGAAACCGGTGCGGCCGGCGGCGGTGCGGACCCGGGCGGCCACGCCCGGGGAGAAGCCGCCGGGCTGGGTCACGGCGCGCACGACCGGCGCGCCCAGCACGTCACCGACGGCGGCGCGGACGACGGCCGGGAGGGTGTCCCAGGCGGCGCGGACGCCCGCGGCGGGCGGGGCGGTGAGGGTCATGCGGAGCATCCTGCCGGGCGCTGCCGCGGACCTGCCAACGGTTTTTCGGGGATCACGCCACGGGGCGGTCGTCGTGCGCCGGGTGCGGGTGCGTCGCGGCCGGGCGCGCGGTCCCGCGCGTCTCTCGGGGCTCACGCGCGGGTGAGCGACAGGAGTTCTCTGGCCGGGCCCGTGGGGCGGTGGCCGGTGGGCCAGACCGCTCTGAGGGCTCGGCGCAACGGGACGCCTTCTATGGGGATGCTGACCAGGCGGCGCAGCGACAGTTCCTCGCCCACCGCCAGTTCGCTGAGGACGGAGGGGCCCGCGCCGCTGACCGCGGACGCCTTGACCGCCGTGGTCGAGGACAGCTCGATCAGCGGGCGGGCCAGGCCGCCGAGCGCCGCGTCCAGGACCTGGCGGGTGCCCGAGCCGCGCTCGCGGAGGATGAGCGGGGTGGCGGCCAGCTCCGCCGCCGTCAGGGGCCGCCGGCGCCGGGCCCACGGGTGGCCGGGAGCGGTGACGACGATCAGCCGGTCGTGGGCGATGACCGTCGACTCCAGACCCGTGGGCACGGACAGCCCCTCCACGAACCCGAGGTCCGCCTCCCCGGCCAGCAGCAGTTCCGCGACCTTCGCCGAGTTGCCCGCGAGCAGCGAGACGGCCGTGTCGGGCCGCTCGGCGTGCAGCGCCAGCAGCCAGCCGGGCAGCAGGTACTCGGCGATGGTCATGCTGGCCGCGACCCTGAGCCGGGAGTCCCGCCGGTCCCGCAGCGCCCGCGCGCCCGCGTCGAAGACCGCCGCCGCCTCCACCACCCGGCGGGCCCAGTCCGTGACCAGGGCGCCCGCGTCGGTGAGCCGGGAGCCGCGCGGAGAGCGGTCGACGAGGGCCACTCCCAGCTGCCGTTCCATGGAGCGCAGCCGGCTGCTCGCGGCCGGCTGGGTGATGCCGACCTCGCGGGCCGCCGCGCCCAGACTGCCCAGCCGCGCCACCGCGAGCAGCAGCTCCAGCGCGGCGAGGTCCGGCACCCGGTGCGCCAGAGATCCCGTGCGTTCCTGCTGTCCCTCGGCCCTGCTCATAAGACCAGCTTATGCCCTCATAGACCGGAACTCCCTGGTCAGGGGCGAACCGATGGGAAACGGTGAGGGCATGGTCACCGCAGCCCCGCCTCGTACGCTCCCGCTCAGACACCTCGGCCCCAACTGGTACGCCTCCGTGATGGGCACCGCGATCCTCGGTTCGGCCGGTGTCGCGCTGCCCGCACCGGCGAACGGGCCGCGCGGGGTCTTCGCGGCCGTGTGGCTGCTGTCGCTGCTGCTGCTCGTGGCCCTGCTGGCGGCCCGCGCCCTGCACTGGGCCCGCCACCGCGACCAGGCCCGCGCCCATCTCCTCGACCCGGCCATGGCCCCCTTCCACGGCTGTCCGGCCATGGCCCTGCTGTCGGTCGGCGGCGGCGCCCTGACGACCGGCCGGGACCTGATCGGCACCCGCGCGGCCGTCGCCCTGGACACCGTGCTGTTCACCGCCGGTACGGCGGCCGGGCTCGCGGCCGCCGTCGCCGTGCCGTACCTGATGGCCGTACGGCACCGCGTCGAGCCCGCCCAGGCCAGCCCGGTGTGGCTGCTGCCGCTGGTCGCGCCCATGGTGTCGGCCGCGCTCGGCCCGCTGCTGGTGCCGCACCTGCCGCCGGGACAGCCCCGGGAGACACTGCTGCTGGCGTGTCTCGCGCTGTTCGGGCTGAGCCTGCTGGCCGTGCTGCTGACACTGCCGCTGGTCTTCGCCCGGCTGATCACCTGCGGGCCGCTGCCGCTCGCGCTCACCCCGACCCTGTTCCTGGTGCTCGGCCCGCTCGGGCAGTCCGCCACCGCCACCGGCCTGATCGCGGACGCCGCCCCGGGCGTCGTACCCGCTCCCTACGACCGTGGCCTCGCGGTCTTCGCCGTGCTGTACGGCGTGCCGGTGATGGGGTTCGCGCTGCTCTGGCTGGCCTGGGCGACCGCGCACGTGGTGCGGGCCCGGCGGCACGGCATGGGGTTCGCGCTGACCTGGTGGGCGTTCACCTTCCCGGTGGGCACCTGCGTCACCGGCGCCGCCGTCCTGGCCCGGCACACCGGTCTGGCGGTGTACGAGGCGCTGGCCGTCGGCCTGTACGCCGTGCTGGTGGCGGCCTGGCTCGCGGCGGCCCGCGGCACCGTGCGCGGCCTGGTCAGCGGCGAGCTGCTCGCAGGGCCGCGGCCAGCGTCCGTGGTGCTCGTGCCAGCGACGGGCCGTACCACGTCAGGTGCCGTCCGCTGACCAGGGCGCAGCGCAGGCCGGGGAAGGCCTCGGGGCCGTCGCCGGCGGTGAAGCGGTACGGCTCGTCGGGCAGGACGACCAGGTCGGGAGCGCGGGCGCGCAGCTCGTCCAGGTCGACGCGCGGATAGCGGTCGGGGTGGCCGGCGTAGACGTGGTCCACGCCGAGGCGGGCCAGGACGTCGCCGGCGAAGGTGTCCCGGCCGAGGACCATCCAGGGCCGGCGCCAGACGGGCACGACCGCCGTCGTCCGCACCTCGGGCGCGGGCAGGGCGGTCCAGGCCGTCTCCGCCGCGTCCAGCCAGGCGGGCCGGCTCCGGGCGCCGCACGCGGTGAGCATCCGGTCCAGCTCGGTGAGGGCCTGCGGCACGCCGCGCACCTCGGTGACCAGCACCTCGATGCCGGCGGCGCGCAGGGCGTCCAGGTCGGGGGCGCGGTTCTCCTCCTCGTTGGCGATCACCAGGTCGGGGGCGAGGGAGACGATCCGGTCCACCCGGGGGTTCTTCGTGCCGCCGACGCGCGGGACGTCGAGGCCGGCCGGGTGGGTGCACCAGTCGGTGGCGCCGGCGAGGGCGCCGGGCAGCGTCACGGCGACGGCCTCGGTCAGGGACGGGACGAGGGAGACCACCCGCGTCACGGCGCCGCCCGCACGCCCGCCGCTCAGCGGGACCTGTCCTGGACGGCCTCGATGTGCTCGGCGACCGCCACCACGATGATCCGGGTGTCCGGGACCGTGGCCCGCCAGCGGTGCCGGACGCCGCCGGTCAGATACAGGGTGTCGCCCCGGCCGAGGCGGTAGGCGCGGCCCTCGGCCTCGATCTCCACCGCGCCGTCGGCGACGTACATCAGCTCGTCGTTGCGGTGCCGGAACTCGCGGCCGGCGTCGTGGTCGCCGGTGAACTCGGAGGCGTGCAGCTGGTGGTGGCCGCGCACCAGGGCGCGGGTGCGCGGGTCGAAGTCGCCCTCGTCGACCGGTTCGGCGCGCACCACGTCCACGCTGGCCGCCGGGTCGGCGGCGGCGAGGAGTTCGACGGCCGTGGTGCGCAGGGCGTCGGCCACCTTCTCCAGGGACGTACGGCTCGGGCGGGCCCGGTCGTTCTCGACCTGGCTGAGGAAGGGCACCGACAGGCCGCTGCGCTCGGCCACGACGGCGAGGGTCAGCTCCAGCGCGCGGCGGCGCCGCCGGACGGCCGCGCCCACGCGCACGGGCTGCTCTTTGTGGTCGCCCATCGCTCCGGCTCCCTCCCTCGCTCGTCGTACCGCTGTCCGGGTGCCCCTCTCGGGGCGTCCCTCTTCCGATGACTTCTCTGCACCCTACGCATGTTCGGCAAACCGTTTCACGTGCCTGTCACATCCCCGACGTCTCCCTGTTCCCCCACCCTTACTGTTCGCGCCAGTGTGCCGGGTGCGCGGCGGGCCTCCGAGCGGGTCCGCCGGGCGGATGAGGCCGCCGGCCGGCCGGTCCCGGCCCGGGTCCGGGCCAGGGCTCGTCACGGGGGGTGATTGGCCTGAAGTGAGTCGTGGGCACGACAGCCGAGGGGCGGGCGGCACCGGACGCGTGTCGGCGTCCGGCGGCGCCCGCCCCTCGGGAGGCGGTCCGGGACGGTCAGGTCACCCGGCCGCCTCGCTGCGGGTGCCGTCCTTGGCGACGGGAGCCCACTTGTCGACCAGACCGGGGTGGTCGCGCAGCCAGCCGCGGACGGCGTCCTGCTCCTTGCCCTTGCCGGCCTTCTGGATCCGCGCCTCCAGGCCGGTCAGCTGCTCCTCGGTCATGGAGAAGTCCTTCAGCCACTGGCCGACGCGCGGGTTGTCGGCGGCGAAGCCCTTGCGGGCGAGGGTGTGCACGCCGTCGCCCTTGCCCCAGGCGCCCTTGGGGTCGCCGAGCTTCTTCAGGTCGTAGTCGCTGTAGGCCCAGTGCGGCGACCAGAGGGTGACGAGCACCGGCTGGTGCCGGGCGTAGGCGCGTTTCAGTTCGGCGAGCATGGCCGGGGTGGAGCCGTCGACCACGTCGTAGTCGCCTTCGAGGCCGTACTCCTTCAGCACCTTGCTCTTGAGCAGGCTCATCATGCCCGCGCTGGGCTCGATGCCGATGATCTTCCCGCCGAACTCGGAGGCGTGGTCCTTCAGGTCCGCCAGGGAGTTCACGTCCTTGACATAGGAGGGCACGCTCAGCTCCAGGGAGGTGGGGCCGTACCACTTGCCGAGGTCGTCCAGCTGCCTGCCGTACTTCGCCCAGTACTCGGCGTGCGTGGTGGGCAGCCAGGAGTCGGTCTGGAAGTCGAGCTGGCCGGTGGCGAGGCCGGTGTAGAGCGGGCCGGCCGCGTACTGGGTGGTGCTGACCTTGAAACCGCGCTCGCGAAGGATCTCCTGCCACAGGAAGGTGGAGGCGATGCCCTCGTCCCACGGGATGTAGCCGATCCTGATCTCCTTGCCCTTGCCGACGTCCGTGCCGGAGGCCTCGGAGGTGCCCGCGGTGGAGCCGAAGACGCCGAGTCCGCCCGCGACGAGGGCGAGGACGACCACTCCGGCCAGCGCGACGGCCGGGCGCGGGCGGTACGACCACGCGCGCGTGCGTGCCTTCGCGGCGGCCCTGCGGCCCAGCGGGGAGAGCTGGGTGCCGAGCGCGCCGGTCACCCGGTCCAGGTAGACGGCGAGGACGACGATGCCGACGCCCGCCTCGAAGCCGTAGCCGATGTCGAGCTGGCCGATGGCCTCGTTGACCGCGCCGCCGAGGCCGCCGGTGCCGACCATGCCCGCGATGACGACCATGGACAGGCCCAGCATGATCACCTGGTTGACGCCGGCCATGATGGTCGGCAGGGCCAGCGGCAGCTGCACCCGCCACAGGATGTTGCGCGGGGCGGTGCCGAAGGCCTCGGCGGCCTCGACCAGTTCGGCGTCGACCTGGCGGATGCCCAGCTCGGTCATGCGGACGCCGGGGGCGAGCGCGAAGATCAGGGTGGCGACGACGCCCGCGGCGGTGCCGAGCCCGAAGAAGAGCATGGCCGGGATCAGCAGCACCATGGAGGGCATGGTCTGGAGCAGGTCCAGGACCGGCCGTACGGCGGCACTGACCGCCTTGGAACGGGCGGCCCAGATGCCCAGCGGCAGGGAGATCAGCAGGGCGATCACGGTCGCCACCAGGACCAGCGCCAGGGTGGACATGGCCCGGTCCCACAGGTCGAGCGAGTCGACCAGGGCGAATCCGGCGAAGGCGAGGACGCCGGCGAGCAGTCCGCGCAGCCACCAGGCGAGCACGGCGAGGATGCCGGCCATCAGCAGCGGCTGCGGGGCGGCGAGCACGGTGTCGATGCCGTCGTACATGCCCTCCATGACGGCCTTGACGGCGTCGAACAGCCAGGAGAGGTGGGCGACCAGCCAGTCCACGCCGGAGTCGACCCAGTCGCCGAGGTGGATCCTAGGCACGGCTGATCACCTTCCCTTCGGGGTTGTCGCAGGCCGCGGGAGCGGCCGTCTCGTCGCCGAGGAAGCCGAGCAGGCGCTGCCGCGGCACCACCCCGACGACCCGGCCCGCCTCGTCCACCACCGAGACGCGGTGGGAGAGCCGGGCGCTGATCGCGCACAGCTCCGTGAACGGCGTCTGCCGGGTCGCCGTCTCGCAGCGGCACAGGGGGGCGTCGGCCGTCACCGAGGTGTCCATGAGCGCGCCCGCCGTCAGCACCCGGGAGCGGTCCACGTCCTGGATGAAGGAGGCCACGTAGTCGTTCTCGGGGCGCAGCAGGATGTCCTCGGCGGTGCCGGTCTGCACGATGCGGCCGTCGCGCATCACGGCGACGCGGTCGCCGAGCCGCATGGCCTCGTTGAGGTCGTGGGTGATGAAGACGATCGTCTTCTTCAGGGTCTTCTGCAGCTCCAGCAGCTGGTCCTGCATGTCGCGGCGGATCAGCGGGTCCAGGGCGCTGAAGGACTCGTCCATCAGCAGCAGGTCCGCGTCGGTGGCGAGGGCGCGGGCGAGGCCGACGCGCTGCTGCATGCCGCCGGACAGCTCGTCGGGCCAGGACGTCTCCCAGCCGGCCAGGCCGCACAGGGCGAGCGCCTCGTCGGCGCGGCGCTCGCGCTCGGCGCGGGGCACGCCCTGCACTTCCAGGCCGTAGGCGGCGTTGTCCCGGACACTGCGGTGCGGGAACAGCGCGAAGTGCTGGAAGACCATGCTGATCTTCTTGGAGCGCAGTTCGCGCAGCTCCCGGTCGCCGAGCGCCGCCAGGTCCTGCCCGTCGAAGCGCACGCTGCCCGCGGTCGGCTCCAGCAGCCCGTTGAGCATGCGCAGCAGGGTGGACTTGCCGGAGCCCGACAGTCCCATCACGACGAAGATCTCGCCGGCCTCGACGCGGAAGGAGGCGTCGATCACGGCCGCCGTCGCGCCGTCCGCGCGCAGCTCCGCCCGGTCGGCGCCGCGCCGCAGCCGCTCCACCGCGTCGTCGGGTCGTCTTCCGAACACCTTGAACAGATGTTCTGCCTCAAGCCTGGGTGACACGCGCACCTCTCGTCTCCGGGGACAGGACAGAGGCCGCGCCTCCCCAGGTCAAGGCGGGGCAAACCCGCAAGTGGCCCGGTTCACGGCAGTGCGCGTCACGCAACGCGTTCCCGGCTCGCGGGGCGCGGTCGGTGCCGCGCGGGATGACGGGGCGCTGTCGGTGGTGTGCGGCATGATGCGTGCGTGACCGGACGACTCATGCTTCTCGACACCGCCTCGCTGTACTTCCGCGCCTACTTCGGCGTCCCGGACTCGGTGCGGGCACCGGACGGCACGCCCGTCAACGCGGTGCGCGGGCTGCTGGACTTCATCGACCGGCTGGTCAAGGACCACCGGCCGGACCACCTGGTGGCCTGCATGGACGCCGACTGGCGCCCGCAGTGGCGGGTGGATCTCGTCCCCACCTACAAGGCGCACCGGGTCGCCGAGGAGCACACGGACGCGCCGGACGCGGAAGAGGTGCCGGACACCCTCGCCCCGCAGGTGCCGGTGATCGAGGAGGTGCTCGACGCGATCGGCATCGCGCGCGTGGGCGTCGCGGGGTACGAGGCGGACGACGTGATCGGCACGTTCACCGCGCGGGCCCGGGGCCCGGTCGACATCGTCACCGGCGACCGCGATCTGTACCAGCTGGTGGACGACGAGCGCGGGGTCCGGGTGCTCTATCCCCTGAAGGGCGTCGGCACGCTCCAGCTGACCGACGAGGCGGTGCTGCGCGAGAAGTATGGCGTCGACGGGCGCGGGTACGCGGACCTGGCGCTGCTGCGCGGCGACCCCAGCGACGGCCTGCCGGGCGTGGCCGGGATCGGCGAGAAGACGGCCGCCAAGCTGCTCGCCGAGTTCGGCGACCTGGCCGGGATCATGGCGGCGGTGGACGATCCGGCGGCGAAGCTGACGCCGTCGCAGCGCAAGCGGCTGACCGAGGCCCGGCCGTATCTGGCGGTCGCGCCGAAGGTGGTGCGGGTGGCCGGCGACGTCCCGCTGCCGGAGGTCGGCACGGCCGTGCCGCGCACTCCGCACGACCCGGCGGCGCTGGCCGGGCTGGGACGACGCTGGGGACTGGGCGGCTCGCTTCAGCGGCTGCTGACCACTCTGACGGGCTGATCCGGCCGGGCCGGGAGGCCGGTCCGGCGGGCGCCGAGGGAAAGATTCCGGCAAAAGGCTCTCATGACCGTCTCACGGAAGGGGTGTTGAATCGACAGAGGTGCTAACTTAGGTAAACCTAACCAACCCCGCAGGAGGCCGTCATGGCAGAGCGCCCGGGACGAAAGCCGCGCAAGGCCCAAACCGCCCAGGTGGTACGCACCGAGCGGCTGACCCCGCACATGCAGCGTGTGGTGCTCGGCGGCGCGGGTCTCGCCGGATTCGCCGCGGACACCTGCACCGACCACTACGTGAAGCTGCTGTTCGGCGCCGCCGGCGTCAGCTACCCGGAACCCTTCGACCTGGAGCGGATCCGCGCCGAGTTCCCGCGCGAGCAGTGGCCGGTGACCCGGACGTACACCGTGCGCGACTGGGACGCGGAGCGGCGCGAGCTGACCCTGGACTTCGTGATCCACGGCGACGAGGGCCTGGCCGGCCCCTGGGCCGCCCGCGTACAGCCCGGCGAGACCGTGCGCTTCATGGGCCCCGGCGGTGCCTACACGCCCGACCCGGCGGCCGACTGGCATCTGCTCGCCGGCGACGAGAGCGCGCTGCCGGCCATCGCCCGCGCCCTGGAGAAGCTGCCCGCCGGCGCCCGCGCGCACGCCTTCGTCGAGGTCTCCGGCCCCGAGGAGGAGCAGAAGATCGACACCGGCGTGCGGGTCGTCTGGCTGCACCGCGGCGACCGGCCGGTCGGCGAGGCCCTGCTGGAGGCCGTGCGGGGCCTGGAGTTCCCGCAGGGCCGGGTGCACGCCTTCGTGCACGGCGAGGCGGGCGTCGTGAAGGAACTGCGCCGGCTGCTGCGCATCGAGCACCAGGTCCCGCGCGAGGACCTGTCGATCTCCGGCTACTGGCGCCTCGGCCACAACGAGGACGGCTGGCAGGCCTCCAAGCGCGAGTGGAACGCCCGGGTGGAGGCCGAGCAGGAGGGCGACACGACGACGGCGGCGGCCTGAGCGAGCGGGGCCGGGCCGGGCCCCGCTCAGTCTCCCCGCACACGCGCGTGGAAGTGCATGTCGTGCCAGCCGTCCTGGTGGAGGAGGGCGCTGCGCTTGGTGCCCTCCAGCACGAAACCGGCCTTGGCCGCGACCCGGCAGGACGCCTCGTTGGCGGTGGCGTGGAAGAGTTCGAGGCGGTGGAAGCCGATCTCCTCGAAGGCCCAGTGGGACAGGGCGGCGGCGGCCCGGGCGGCGACACCCTGCCCGCGCGCCCGCGCCACCGTCCAGTACGCCACCTCGGCGACACCGTCACCGAGCAGTATCTGCCGGAGCGCGACCCGGCCCCGCAGCTCGTCCGTCCGCTCGTCCACGACGGCCCACTGGGCCTCGCTCTCGCGCGTCCAGGACGCCTGCCACTGCGCGATCCAGCCGGCGGCCTCCTCCTCGGAGTCGCAGGCCCTTATGTGCCACTGGTGCATCGCCGGGTCCTGGAAGGCGGCGTGCACGGCGGGGGCGTCCTCGGCCCGCCACGGGCGCAGGACCAGGCCGTCGGCGGCGGGAAGGGCGGGCTGCGGACCGCGGGCGAGGGCACCGGGGGTGAGGACCGGCTTGATGAGAAACGGCATGATCCACATCCTGCCGGGTGCACGGCCGCACGACCCACCGGTTTTCGACCGTCCCCGGGTGACCGTACGACCACCTCCTTGACGCCGCCGTACCCTTGACGCCGATGAGACGCCGCACGCCGCCCCCGCCCGCCCCGCTCCCCCAGCGCGACGGAGTCGATCCCGTACGGGTGCGGCTGCCGGTGGGCGGGGCGTGGGCCACCGTGCGGGAGCATCTGGTGGAGCGGCTCACGGGGGCCGGGCCCGCAATGGTGGAGGCGATGTTCGCCGCCGGCCAGGTGGTCGGCGCCGACGGGCGGCCCGTGACGCCGGACGCCCCCTACCGGCCCGGCATGTTCGTCTGGTTCCACCGCGAGCTGCCCGCCGAGGTGCCGGTGCCGTTCCCGGTGGAGGTGCTGTACCGGGACGAGCACATCGTGGTGGCCGACAAGCCGCACTTCCTGGCCACCACCCCGCGCGGCTCGCATGTCGCCCAGACCGCGCTGGCCCGGCTCCGGCACGAGCTGGATCTGCCGGCGCTGACGGCGGCGCACCGCCTGGACCGGCTCACCGCCGGACTGGTGCTGTTCACGGTGCGCCCCGGGGAACGCGGCGCCTACCAGAACCTGTTCCGGGACCGGCGCGTGCACAAGGAGTACGAGGCCGTCGCCCCGTACGATCCCGCGCTCGCCCTCCCCCGCACCGTGCGCAGCCGGATCCTGAAGGAGCGCGGGGTGCCGGCCGCCCGGGAGGTCGCGGGCGAACCGAACGCCGAGACCCGGGTGGAGCTGGTCGAACACCGGTCCGGGCTGGGCCGCTACCGGCTGGTCCCGGCGACCGGCCAGACCCACCAGCTACGGGTGCATCTGGCCGCGCTGGGCGTGCCCATCCTCGGCGATCCGCTGTATCCCGAGGTGACCGACCCGGTGCCGGCCGGCGACTTCCGGCGCCCGCTGCAACTGCTCGCCCGGCGCCTGGAGTTCACCGACCCGGTCACCGGCGCGCACCACGCCTTCACCAGCGGCCGTCACCTGCGGGCCTGGACGTCGTACACCGACTGGTCCGGCGCGGCCGGGCCTCCCGGCTGACGCCCGGCCGCCGGGTGTCAGCCGCCGTGCCACCAGCGCAGCAGCCGCCGCCACGGGCCGCTCGGGCCGGCCGGTTCGGGGGCCGGAGGCACGGGTTTAGGTGCGGGCAGCGGGTCGGTGGCGGCCGGCCGGGGCGGGCCGGCCGGGTCCGGGTCGCTGCTCAGGGCGCCGACCTGCCAGCCGGAGCGCTGCGGCGGGACCGGCATGGCCCGCGGCGGCAGGTCCACGTCCTGCTGCGCCTTGGGTTCGAAGCGGACCGGCAGGGCCACCAGGTGCCGGGAGGCGATGGACGACCGCCAGCGGAGGTCCTCCTCGGCGCAGTCGAGCTGGATGTCGGACAGCCGGGTCAGCAGCGCGTCCACGCCGACGTCGGCGATGGCACGGCCGATGTCCTGCCCGGGGCACTCGTGCGGGCCGCCGCCGAAGGCGAGGTGGGAGCGGTTGCCCTGCATGCTCGCCGACGGATCCGGCCGCACCCTCGGGTCGACGTTGCCGGGAGCGGGCGCGAACAGCAGCCCGTCGCCCTTGCGGATGCGCCGGCCGCCCAGCTCCGTGTCCTGCTTGGCGTAGTAGCCGAAGACCGTGCTGAACGGCGGCTCGTCCCAGAGGGACTGCTCGATCGCCTCCGGGACGGTCATCTGGCCGCCGTTGAGCTGGGCCCGGAAGCCCGGCTCGGTGAGGACCATGCGCAGCGCGTTGGCGAGGAGGTTCGCCGTCGCCTCGTAGGCGGCGAACAGCACGAGCCGCAGATGTTCGCGCACCTCGTCGTCGGTCAGCCCGGCCGGGTGGCCGAGGAGGTGGCTGGTGAAGTCGTCCTCGGGCCGGGCGCGCCGCCGGGTGGTGAGCCGGTTGAGCGCGTCCATGACGTAGGTGTGGCTCTGGATGGCGGTCTCGGTGCCCTTCAGGGCGTCCCGCGCGGCCTGCACCATCCGGTCGTTGTACTCCTCGGGCATGCCGAGGATCTCGCACATCACGGCCATCGGCAGGTGCTCGGCGAACTGCGAGACCAGGTCGGCCCGCCCGCACTCGCAGAAGCCGTTGACGAGGGCCTGGGTGTGGCGGCCGATGTGCCGGCGGACGCTGCGGTGATCGATGGTGACCATGGCCGCGGTGACCGCGTCGCGCAGCCGCTCGTGCTCGGCGCCCTCGGCGTGCGAGCAGATGGGCTGCCAGGCGATGTGCGGCATGAGCGGGTGGTCGGGCTTGATCCGGCCGTCCTCCAGCGGGGACCAGATCCGGCTGTCCCGGGTGTACTGCGAGGGGCTGCGCACCAGTTGCAGGTTCTCGGCGTGCCCGAGGACGACCCACATGGGTACGTCGCCGTGGAGCAGCACGGGGGCCACCGGGCCGTACTCTTCGCGCAGGCGTTCGTAGAGGCCGGCCAGGTCCTCGGCATCGGGGCCGTAGAGCCGTCGCGGTGTCCCGGGGCCGAGACCGTGCGCGGGGCAGCCCGGCGGTGGGACGAGGGGGTCTGTGCCGGTCGGGGAGGGGGTTTCAGACGTCACGGTGGTGTCGCTCCGGAACGGATGGGAGGCGGGCCGGCGGTGGGTCAGGTGAGAGCGCCGGACAGGGCGAGGGAGTGCAGGAAGCGGGTCAGGGTCAGCAGCACGTCCTTGCTGGAGGCCCGGCGGCGCACATCGCACTCGATGATCGGGATCTCCGGGCCCAGGTCCAGCGCGGAGCGCAGCTCCTCGACCGGGTAGTGAGGGGCGTCGGGAAAGGAGTTCACGGCGACGACGAAGGGCACGCCGCGTTCCTCCAGCCGGCCCATGACGTCGAAGCTGACCTCCAGGCGCCGGGTGTCGACGAGGACGACCGCGCCGAGGGCGCCTTCGAACAGGCCGTTCCACAGGAACCAGAAGCGCTCCTGGCCGGGGGTGCCGAAGAGGTAGAGCACCAGTTCGCCGGTGATGCTGATACGGCCGAAGTCCATGGCCACGGTGGTGGCCGTCTTGGAGTCGGAGCCGTAGTCGTCGTCCACGCCGATGCCGGCCTGGGTCATGGTCTCCTCGGTGGTCAGCGGTCTGATCTCGCTGACGGAGCCGACCATGGTGGTCTTGCCGACGCCGAATCCGCCCACGATCACGATCTTCGCCGCGGCCTGGGCCGTGTGCGGCAGATGATCCTCGGTGCGCGGGCCGGGGATCGTGTCAGAGCCTTTGAAGTCCATGCATCACCGCTTCGAGGAGTGAACGGTCGAATGCCGCCTTGCGGATGATCGGGGCGCGCGCCTGCACCAGTTCCGCCTGGATCAACTCGGTGATCAGTACGGTCGTCGCGCTGAACGGCAGTTGGAGGTAGGCCGACAGCTCGGCCATGGACAGGGGGGCGGTGCACAGCCGGAGCACAGCCGCCACCTCGGGGGAGGCGGACAAGGGGGGTGTGGAGCGGGCCACGATCAGGGTCACCAGGTCGAGTTCGGCGCGTTTGCCGTCCGCCGATCCGGCGATGGTGTAGAGCCGTTCGGGATTGCCGGGCTTCTGCGCGCCGCCCGCCGGTTTCGCGACCGTCAGCGACGGGAGCGGCTGGTGCTGCGGCCGGCGCCGTTTGCGTCGTGGAGGGGTCATACGGTCTGCCCGTTCCGCCGGGGCGGACTGGTGAGGTGGGCGCCGATCCGGACGACGAGGTCGCGCATCATGCCGCTCATCCGGCCGGGTTCGCAGGTGACGTCGGCGAGCACGGCGAGGAAGGCGTTGGGGCCGGCGTTCATCAGGTAGAAGTAGCCGCCCTCGATCTCGAACACGACGAGCTTCATGGCGCCGGCGCCCGGCAGTTCCTGGATGATGGCGCCGGCCAGGCTCTGTACGCCCGCGCAGGCGGCGGCCACCCGGTCGGCGGCGTCGGGGTCGCCGCCGTAGCGGGCGATGCGCAGGCCGTCGGCGGACAGGACCACGATCATCTCGATACCCGGGACGCCGTCGTTGAGCTGCTTGAGCATCCAGTCCAGGTTCGCTCGCTGCTGGATCACTTGAGGTCCCCCTCGTCGTCGGCCCCGATGGCACCCTGGGCGTATTCGGCCGGATCTTTGAGCAGATGCAGGTACTTGGTCGGGTTACGGGTGAAGTCGGTCAGCTCGGGGCCGGTGGCGTCCGGGGGCATGCCCTCCCTGAGGCCCTTCCAGAAGGCCTCGATCCCGGAGCCGATCGGCCGGTCCAGGAGCTTCTGCCGCTCGGGGTCGATCTCGGGCGCGGGTTCCGGTTCGGACCGGGTCCGGGACCAGATGGTGGGCCTGCCCTCGCGCTCGGCCCGCTCGATGGCGGCCTGTTCCGCGATCCGCTGGCTGAGCGGGACCTTCACCCGGCTGCGGCGCTGCGGCAGCCCGGTCGCGGTCCACTCGGTGACCTCCGGGATGTCGTCCTCCAGGGAGATTCCGGCGGGGATCTTGGGGCTGGTGGGGCGGCGGGTCTTGGGCGGGCGCTTGGGGCCCTCCACGGCGCCCAGTTCGGGCTTGGGGATTCCGGTGGCGCCGATGCCGTGGGCGACGCCGACACCGGGCTCGGTGGTCGTCATGACGCGCGGCACGATGAGGATCGCGCGGACACCGCCGTAGGCGGAGGAGCGCAGCGAGACCTCCATGTCGAACTGCTTGCAGAGCCGGCCGACGACGGCGAGGCCGAGGCGCGGGTTCTCGCCGAGGTTGTCCGCGTCGTCGAGGTTCCTGGCGTCCTCGATGGCCTTCTCGATCCGGGCGCGGGACTCCTCGCTGAGGCTGACGCCCGCGTCCTCGATCTCGATGGCGATGCCGGCCTGCACCTCGGAGGCGGTGACGTGCACCTTGGTCGTGGGCGGCGAGTAGCGGGTGGCGTTGTCGAGGAGTTCGGCGGCGGCGTGGATGACCGGCTCGACCGCGGTGCCCTTGATGTTGATGTTGACGATGGAACTCAGTTCGATGCGGCGGTACTCCAGGATGCGGGACATCGCGCCGCGCAGCGTGCTGTACAGGGAGACCGGCAGGGGCCACTGGCGGCCGGGCCGGCCGCCGCCGAGGACGGAGATGGTGTCGGCGAGGCGGCCGATCAGCGAGGTGCCGTGGTCGATGCGCAGCAGGTCGTCGAAGACCTCGGGGTTGCGCCCGTGGTCCTCCTCCATCTCCCGCAGTTCCTTGGCCTGCTGGTGGACGATGGCCTGGACGCGGCGGGCGATGCTCACGTAGGAGCGCTCGGTGGCGTCGCGCATCGAGATCTCGTGGTCGGCGCCGGTCAGCGAGACGCGTACCAGCTCGCGGTAACCGTCGGGCAGGCCGTGCAGTTCCGGGTCCTCGTCGAAGACGTAGCGCACGGTGTCCCGGAGCGCCTCGCCGCGGCGCAGCCGGATGAAGCCGAGGGGCAGCACGTCCTTGGCGAAGCGCTCCATCAGGTGGTGGTGCAGCGCGATCTGCTGGTGCAGAGAGGCGGCGTGGCGGGAGTGTTCGGCCCGGGCCTCGCGCAGCAGCCGGCCGCGCCGGGCTGCCTCCCCGGCGGTGCAGAGGACCAGCAGCACGGCCAGTGCTCCGCAGACGCCGACGGCCGTCCGGGCCGCGGGCGGTACCAGGGCGACGGCGGCTCCGGCCGCGGCGGCCATCACTATGGTCGGCGGCAACAGCACGCGCGCATAGGGACGTTCACGGCGGCCTGGAGGCTTCTGAACACTCACCATGGATGCCTTCTGTGACGAATCGGCTGGGTGTGGGGCGGGGCTTGCGGGGGAAGATATGGGGAACTGTCAGGACGTACTTCCCACAAGGGAACAGGCGCGCGAATTGCCTCAACTCGGTGCGCCGCGGGCGAGCTTAGCCCGAGCGGATCAACGCCGTGTCATCTTCGGCAAGCACCTGAAATCGACCCGGCGACAGGAGTACGCTCGACTCTCTTCACACGTTCCGCTGTCATTCGCACACAGAAAGTATCGACGTACAGGCGTGCGAATGTCACTCACCGTAACGAGTGATATAGCACGCGAGGCCGCACCCGGACAGGTGCGGCCTCGGTTTCCCCCGGCGAGCGGTCTTCGCGGTCCTCGGGCGGCTCAGCCCACGGACGAGTAGGCCACGACTCCCCGCAGCAGTTGGTCGACGGCCTTCCGCGCGGCCTTGGCCACGGTCGAGCCCTCCGCGGGCGCGGCCGCCGAGACCTGCCCGAGCACGTCGATGACCTGCTTGCACCAGCGCACGAAGTCACCGGCCGGCATGTCCGCCTCGCGCAGCACCTCGTCCAGCCCCTTGCCGGAGGCCCACATATAGGCGGCCCAGGCGAAGCCGAGGTCGGGCTCGCGCTGGCCGACGCCCTCGGTCTGCCTGATCCGGAAGTCCTCCTCCAGGGCGTCGAGCCGGCCCCAGATCCGGACCATCTCGCCGAGCGCCGCCTTGGCCTTGCCCGAGGGCAGCTTCGGCGCCATGGCGTCGTCCGCGGCCCGCGCCTCGTACACCAGCGCCGAGACGCACGCGGCGAGTTCGGCCGGGCTCAGCCCTTCCCAGACGCGCTCCCGCAGGCACTCACTGGCCAGCAGGTCCAGTTCGCCGTACAGCCGCGCCAGCCGCTTGCCGTGCTCGGTGACCTCGTTGCCCCGCAGATAGTCCAGCTCGGTCAGCAGCGCCACGATCCGGTCGAAGGTGCGCGCGATGGTGTTCGTACGCCCCTCGATGCGCCGCTCCAGCTGCGAGGTGTCGCGCAGCAGCCGGTGGTAGCGCTCGGCCCAGCGGGCGTGGTCCTCACGGTCGTCGCAGCCGTGGCAGGGGTGCGCCCGGATCGCCGTGCGCAGCCGCGCGATCTCGCGGTCGTCGGCGGCCTGCGAGCGCTTCTTGCGGGCCCGCTCCGGCGGGATGTGCCCGGCCTTCGTGCGCAGCGCGGAGGCGAGGTCCCGGCGGGACTGCGGCGAGCGCGGGTTGAAGGACTTCGGGATCCGCATCCGGTCCAGCGGCTCCACCGGCACCGGGAAGTCCATCGTCGCCAGCCGCTTGACCTGCCGTTCGGCGGTCAGCACCAGCGGGCGCGGACCGTCGTGGTGGTCGAAGGCGCGGTGTCCGCCGGAGCGGCCCGCGGGCAGGCCCGGGTCCAGCACCAGCGCGAGGCCCGCGTACTTGCCCGTGGGCACGTGGATGACATCGCCCGGCTTCAGCTTCTCCAAGGCGACGGCGGCCTCCGCCCGGCGCTCGGAGGCGCCCTGCCGGGCCAGCTCGGTCTCCCGGTCCTTCAGCTCCCGGCGCAGCCGCGCGTACTCGTCGAAGTCGCCGAGGTGGCAGGTCATGGACGCCTTGTAGCCGGCCAGGCCCTCCTCGTTGCGCTGCACCTGGCGGGAGATGCCGACGACCGACTTGTCGGCCTGGAACTGCGCGAAGGAGGTCTCCAGCAGCTCGCGCGAGCGGTGCCGGCCGAACTGCTCGACCAGGTTGACCGCCATGTTGTACGACGGCTTGAAGCTGGAGCGCAGCGGGTACGTGCGCGTGCCCGCGAGACCCGCCAGGTGCTCGGGGCTCATGCCGCGCTGCCACAGGACCACGGCGTGGCCCTCGACGTCGATGCCCCGGCGGCCGGCACGGCCGGTGAGCTGGGTGTACTCGCCGGGCGTGATGTCGGCGTGCTGCTCGCCGTTCCACTTGACGAGCTTCTCCAGCACCACCGAGCGGGCCGGCATGTTGATGCCGAGCGCGAGCGTCTCGGTGGCGAACACCGCCTTGACCAGGCCGCGGACGAACAGATCCTCCACGACCTCCTTGAAGGTCGGCAGCATGCCCGCGTGGTGGGCGGCGATGCCCCGCTCCAGACCCTCCAGCCACTCGTAGTAGCCGAGGACGTGCAGGTCCTCGTGGGCGATGTGGGCGGTGCGCTCCTCGACCAGCGCGCGGACCTGTTCCCGCGCCTCCTCGTCATTGAGCCTGAGGCCCGCGTACAGGCACTGCTGGACGGCGGCCTCGCAGGCGGCGCGGCTGAAGATGAAGGTGATGGCGGGCAGCAGGCCCTCGGAGTCCAGGCGCTCGATGACCTCGGGGCGGCCCGGCGTCCACGCCCGCGAGCGCTGCCTGCGCTCCCGCTCCCGGTCGGCCTCGCGCATCGCCCGGCCGCGCCTGCGGTCCTGGTACGACGGTCTGGTGGCCTCCATGCGGGCGAGGCGGGCCAGGTCGGGGTTGACGGCCTTCTTGTGGCCCTCGCCCTCCTCGAACAGGTCGTACATCCGCCGGCCGGCGAGCACGTGCTGGAACAGCGGCACGGGCCGGTGCTCGGAGACGATCACCTCGGTGTCGCCGCGGACGGTGTCCAGCCAGTCGCCGAACTCCTCGGCGTTGGACACGGTCGCGGAGAGCGAGACCAGGGTCACCGACTCCGGGAGGTGGATGATCACTTCCTCCCAGACGGCGCCGCGGAAGCGGTCGGAGAGGTAGTGCACCTCGTCCATGACCACATAACCGAGGCCGAGGAGGGTCTGCGAGCCGGCGTAGAGCATGTTCCGCAGCACCTCGGTGGTCATCACGACCACCGGGGCGTCGGAATTCACGCTGTTGTCGCCGGTGAGCAGGCCGACCTTGTCGGTGCCGTAGCGACGGCACAGGTCGGCGTACTTCTGGTTCGACAGCGCCTTGATGGGTGTCGTGTAGAAGCACTTCTTGCCCTGCCGCAGGGCGAGGTGGACGGCGAACTCGCCCACGATCGTCTTGCCCGAGCCGGTGGGGGCGGCCACCAGCACGCCCTTGCCCGCTTCGAGTGCCTGACAGGCCTCGATCTGGAAGGGGTCGAGGCCGAAGTCGTACATCTCGCGGAAGGAGGCGAGTGCGGTGGCCTGCTCGGCTGCCCGCCTGCGGGCTGCCGCGTACCGCTCGGCCGGTGAGAGATCCTCTGTCATCGTACTTTCGAGCGTACCGGGCCCCACTGACAACAGGACGATCATTATCCGGATCGCGGACGGGCGGGCGGCGGACGGGCGGACCGTGGCCCCGGCCGTACCGGGTCCTGCGGCGGCACAGACGGATGCCCCCGCCCCTGAGCGGATTCAGGAGGCGGGGGCAGGACGTCCAGCGGCTCGGTGCCGGCCGGGCCCCTCGGGGCCGGGGCGGACCGGTCAGGTCACGTCGTCGTAGCCGTTGACCCGGTCGGTGCTCTTCTGCTCGGGCAGGGCGCGGCTGGCCGCGACCGGCTCGACCTCGTCGATCTCCTCGGGCGTGAGGTCCAGCTCGGAGGCCTCGTCGTCGTCGGGGCCCGCGGCCTCGCGGACGCGCCGGCGCTTGTCGTTGAGGAGCGAGAACGCGACCGCCGCGAAGTACAGCACCCAGATCGGCCCGGCCAGGGCCAGCATGGACAGCGGGTCGGTGCTCGGGGTGGCCACGGCCGCGAAGACCGTGATGCCGAGGATCATGGCACGCCACCAGCTCAGCATGCGCTTGCCGGTCAGTACTCCGGTGAGGTTGAGCATGACCAGCAGCAGCGGCAGCTCGAAGGAGAGGCCGAAGACGATCACCATGCGGGTGACCAGCTGGAGCAGGTCGTCGAGCGGCAGCAGGTTCTTGATGTTGCCGTTCGGTGTGAAGTCGATCAGCACCTTGGCCGTGGTCGGCAGCAGCTTGTACGCGAAGAAGGCGCCGCCGAAGAACAGCGGGGCGCCGGTGAAGACGAAGGCGTAGGCGTACTTCTTCTCGTGCCTGTGCAGACCCGGCGCGACGAACGCCCAGAGCTGGTAGAGCCAGATCGGCGAGGCGGCCACGACGCCGGCCATCAGCGAGACCTGGAGGGCCAGCGTGAACGGCGCGAGAAGACCATTGATCGTGATCTCCGCGCACTGGGTCTTGCCATTGGACTTGGCCAGCTCAGCGAAGGTCTCCCGGCAGCCGACCGAATCCAGGATCGGCTCCGTCAGGAAGTTGATGATGTCGTTGTAGTAGAAGGCCGCGACGATCGTCACGATGACGATGGCCAGCATCGCCTTCGCGAGCCGGTTGCGGAGCTCACGAAGGTGATCCGCGAGAGGCATCCGCCCCTCGGGATCTCTCTCCTTCTTGCGGGCAGGCTTGAGCAACCCACGTCCTCATCTCGTGCGGCAGGCCGGGGCTTTCCGGCCTTGTGTCAGCGCTGGGTGGAATCCGTCGGCTCGTTGACCGGCCGCGAGCTGTTCACGTCACCGGGGGCCGCCTGGATGGTGCGCTGGGCCGAGGACTGGTCGGTGGTACCGGGCGCCGGGGTGGAGGTCTTGCCCTCTTCCTTCATCGCCTTCGCCTCGCTCTTGAGGATGCGGGCGGACTTGCCGAGCGAGCGGGCCATGTCCGGAAGCTTCTTCGCGCCGAACAGCAGGATGATGACGACGAGGATCAGAATGATCTCGGGAGCTCCGATTTTTCCACCGAACATGAATCTTTACCTTCTCACCGAGGCGGCTGGGTGGGGTGCTGTCCGACCAGTCGGACATGTGTCCGATGGTCGTGCTGGCAGCGATCGTAACGCTCAGGGGTAAACGTGAGGCAATCCCCGTGCGTACTCCCGGTCCACGATGCGGGCCTCGTTCTCCGCACCGCGACCAGCAGGGTACCTGTCCGGCAGGGCAGCATGACAGGGCGAAGCGACTCAAATCGCTTGTATCGCTGGTCTCACGCCCACCGCCGGGCGCGGCTCACAGCGTGTCCACGGCGCGGGCCGCGCTCGCGGTCGCCCGCTCCAGGTCCTCGGCGGCCCGGTTGATACGGCGTGCCGAGTCCGTCACCTGCTGTCCGAGGCGACGGGCCGCCACGAACACCCGGACGGCGAGCACCCCCAGCACGGCAAGACCCAGGAATCCCATGGCTACGGCGAACATCGGCCAGAACATGACGACGAGACTAGACGGTCGCCCGCCGCGGTCCGCACCCTGCCTCGCGCCGGCCCCTCACCGGCCGGCCCGCCCGCTACACCCTGGAGTGCAGGCGCAGGGTCCGCACGCCGCCGCCGGTGAGGAGTTCCACGATCCGCGCCCCGGCCGGTTTGCGGACCGCGGCGCCGCAGTCGGGGCAGGTGAAGGAGTAGAACGTCGTCCTGCTGCTGGCACCGATGGCGAGCCGCAGCGCGCTCGCGGCGAGCTCGAAGCGGCCCCGGCAGTCCGGGCAGCCGGCCTTGAACACCACGGGAGCCACCCTTCTCATCCCCGCGAAGGCGGTCGCCACCGTCATCTCACCCGCACCGGATACCGGAAACTCGCTCACAGGCCCTCGCTCCCTCTTCCTCTGGTCGTTCCTCTGGTCGTTTTTCCGGTGCCGCCGAATCCTCTGGTCGTAGCCGATCACACCTGGTCGTTCACGGTCAGGGCCGTACGGCCCCGGTCCCGCGGGCCGCTCGGCCCCCGCCGCCTACGACAGCCGCGCCGCGCCGGCCGGGACGTCGTACGCCGCCAGGGCCTCGCGGGCCGCACGGCGGGCGCTCTCGGCCAGCTCGGGCGGCGAGACGATCCGGCCGTCGCGGCCGAGCCGCAGCGCCAGCCGGCGCAGCGAGGCCGGGTCCGGGGTGCGCAGCGTGATGCGCAGCCCGCCGTCGGGCAGTTCCTCGGCGCTGTCGTGCGGGTAGTACTCGGCGACCCAGCGACCGCCGGGGCCGACCTCGACCACGACCTCCGGGTCCTCGGCGGCCGGCTGCACCAGGCCCTCGGAGAGGTCGCGCAGTTCTATCTCGGGCGGGGCCGACGGCGCGTCGAGGATCTTGATCTCGGCGACCCGGTCCAGCCGGAAGGTGCGCCGGGCCTCGGAGCGGCGGCACCACGCCTCGACGTAGGTGTGACCGACGCTGACCAGCCGGATGGGGTCGATCTCACGCTCGGTGACCTCGTCGCGGGCCGGTGAGTAGTAGCGGATCCACAGCCGGCGGCGCTCGGAGATCGCCCGGTCGACGTCGGCGAAGACACCGCCCTCGGACTCGAAGGTCACCGACAGCCGGGAGCTGGCGCCGGCCGCCTCCCCGGCCGCGGTCTCCACCTTGGCGGTGGCGCGCAGCAGGGCCTGGCGGTCGCTCTCCCGCAGGCCGGGCAGGGTGGCCACGGCGCGGGCGGCGACCAGCAGGGCGGTGGCCTCGTCGGCGGCCAGCCGGAGCGGTTCGGCCGCCTCCTCGCCGAGCGCGGCCGGGTTGTGCCACCAGATGCGCTCGCCGTCGGTGTCGATGTCCAGCAGATCGCCGCCGCGGAAGCTGGTGCCGCACATGGGCAGCACATCGAGGTCGGCGACCAGCTCGTCCTCGCTGATGCCGAAGGCGCGCGCGACGTCGGCGATCCGGGCGCCGGGGCGCTCGCGCAGATACGTCACCAGGGAGAGCATCCGCCGGGTCTGGTCGATCGCGTTGCCGGTCCTGGCCGGTCTGCCTGCCACTGTCCCGCTCCCCCTCAGTCCTTCGCCACGGCGCGCAGCCGGTCCACCACGTCGGCCCGCAGCTCGGCCGGCTCCAGGACCACCACGTCCGGTCCGAACTCCACCAGCCAGGCGTCCAGGCCGTGCCCGTACGGAATCTCCAGCTCGTCCCAGCCGTCACCCAGTTCCCGGACCTTGGCGGCCTTCGCCCGAAGGGGGTAGCCGGCGCCGGAACGCAGCCGGATCAGCGCCGAGCGGTCGGCGATCTCGCCGGCCCAGCTCGCGACGGTCTCGCGCACGGTGACGACGTCCGGCACCGGCGCGGTGAAGCCCGTGCCCCGGGAGCGGACCTTGCCGGTGATCCGGGACAGCCGGAAGACGCGTTCGGCGCCCCGGTCACGGTCGAAACCGGCCAGGTACCAGTGGCCGCGCCAGCATTCCAGTGCCCACGGCTCGACGTGCCGGGGCTCGGGGCGGGCGGCGTTCGCCTTGCGGTAGTCGAAGAGGACCGGGCGGCGGTCGCGGCAGGCCAGCATCAGCGGTTCGAAGGCGGCCTCGTGCACCGGGATGCGCGGTTCCAGGGCGCCGTGCGCCTCGTACGGGTCGACGTCCTCGGGCAGGCCGGCGGCGCGCAGCTTCTGCAGGGCCCCGCTGGCCGCGCCGGCCAGCCGGGCCTGCTGCCAGACCTTGGCGGCGAGACCGAGGGCGGCGGCCTCCTCGGCGTCCAGGGTGATGGGGGGCAGCCGGTTGCTGTCGCGGCGGGCGAGGTAGCCGACCTCGCCGTCGAGGTTCTCGACGGTCGCGATGACCAGCCCCAGCTCGCGCAGATCGTCCTTGTCCCGCTCGAACATGCGGTTGAAGGAGTCGTCGGAGCCCGCTTCCAGATAGGCCTCGATGGACTCGCGCAGCTCGCGCTTGCTGAGCGGCCGGCGTGCGCCGAGCAGACACAGCGCGAGGTTCATCAGCCGCTCGGCCTTGGCAATGGCCATCGACGCCCTTCGCCTTCCCTATGGTGCTTCCGACCGATGACCGTACCGCTCCGCGGGGCGCGGGCAAAAGCCGAGGGCCCATGCCCGGACAGGCATGGGCCCCAGGTGATCACGTCCGGTCAGTTCCGGACGCCCCGGTGGGGATCAGACGCCGAGGAGGTCCACCACGAAGATGAGGGTCTCGCCGGGCTTGATCGCCGGGGTCGGGCTCTGGTCGCCGTAGGCGAGGTGGGCCGGGATGGTCAGCCGGCGGCGGCCGCCGACCTTCATGCCCTGCACGCCGCGGTCCCAGCCCGCGATGACACGGCCGGCACCCAGCGGGAAGCGGAACGGAGAGTTGCGGTTCCAGCTGGCGTCGAACTCCTCGCCGGTGCTGAAGGCGACGCCCACGTAGTGGACGGTGACCGTCTGGCCCGCCTGCGCGACCGGCCCGTCGCCCTCCCAGATGTCCTTGATCTCGAGGTCCGCCGGCGGCGGGCCCTCAGGGAAGTCGATCTCGGGCTTCTCGATGCTCACGTCAAAAGCTCCTGCGTGTGTACGGCATGGAATCGCCGACAGTCTTTCATCCCCGCCGGTCCCCCGCCCGCCCCGGGCCCCGGCTACATCGCCGCGAGGATGTCCACCGTGAACACCAGAGTGGAGCCCTTCTCGATGACCCCGCCGCCCGGCGGCTTGTCGCCGTAGCCCAGCTCCGGCGGGACGACGATCAGGACCCTGCTGCCCACCTTCTTGCCGGTCAGTCCCTGCGCCAGGCCCTTCACCACCTCCTGCATCTGCTTCAGCGAGAACTGGCTGAGCCGGTTCGAGCCGTACGTCCGCTCGAACGTCTTGCCGCCGTCCCACACCAGGCCCTGGAACTGGCACAGCACCGTCTGGTCCGCCTTCAGCCCGGGCCCGTCGCCCTCCAGGACGTACTGCGACACGAGCTTCTTCGGCGGGTCCGTCCTGGGCACGGTCACCTTCGGCGGCTTGCCGTCGGTGTTGGTGCCCACCTTCGGCAGGGCGGCGTCGTCCTGCGGGACCGCGGTGCCCTTGGCGGAACTGCCGGAGTTGAAGGACTCGATCAGGTCGATGACGAAGACCAGGGTGTCGGTGCCCTTGATGCCCGCCTGCGGGTTGCCGCCCTTGCCGTAACCCCAGGCCGGCGGGACGGCGATCTGCACCCGTGAGCCGGCCTTCTTGCCCTGCAGGGCGTACCGCCAGCCGTCGACGATGCTGCCCTGGGCGAGCTGGATGACCAGCGGGCGCTTGCGGTCGTAGGAGTTGTCGAACACCTTGCCGGTGTCCCAGATCTGTCCGAGATAGTCCGCGCGGATGAAGTCGTTCTCCGCGACCGTCCGCCCGCCGCCCGCGATCAGCGTCCGGACCGCGATGTTCTTCGACGGCTCGCCCGGCCCCTTGGCGACCGTGGGCTTCTCGCCGAACCTCTCGCCCGCCGTGACCGCCGGCAACGGCCCCCGCACCAGCTTCGGCGGCGGCGCGGAGGACGCCGAACCCGATGGCGAGGGGCCTGTCCCGCCGGAGTCGGACGAGTCGTCACCGCAGCCGGCGAGCGTGAGAAGTCCTGCGGGTACGGCGGCGAGGAGAAGCGAGCGTCGGCGCACGGAAGAGCCTCGTAATCGGTCGATCTTGCGGAGGACGTGCGCGCAACTCTACGACGCGGGAAGGGCGCCGTACGGAAAACGTACGGCGCCCGTGTGGCGTCCCGGCATGTCGCGGCGGACGGACGATCCGCCCGGTGCCGCTACATACCCGCGATCAGCTTCTCCACCCGGTCGTCCACCGAACGGAACGGGTCCTTGCACAGGACGGTGCGCTGCGCCTGGTCGTTGAGCTTCAGGTGCACCCAGTCGACCGTGAAGTCCCGGCGCTGTTCCTGCGCCCGCCGGATGAAGTCGCCGCGCAGTCGGGCCCGAGTGGTCTGCGGAGGAACCGACTTGCCCTCGAAGATCTTCAAGTCGTTGCAGATCCGGGCGGCTTGGCCCTTCCTCTCCAGCAGGTAGTACAGACCACGACGACGGTGGATGTCGTGGTAGGCGAGGTCTATCTGGGCGACCCGCGGATGCGACATCGTCATGTTGTGCTTGGCCCGGTACCGCTCGATGAGCTTGTACTTCATGACCCAGTCGATCTCGGTCTCGACCCGGTCCAGTTCCTCGGTCTCGATGGCCTCCAGCGTGCGGCCCCACAGCTCCAGGACCCGCGCCACCGTGCCGGTGCGGATGCCCCGGCGGTCGCAGAAGTCCAGCGCCTTGTCGAAGTACTCGCGCTGCACCTCCAGCGCGGAGGCCTCCCGGCCGCTGGCCAGGCGCACCTTGCGTCGGCCGGTGATGTCGTGGCTGACCTCGCGGATCGCCCGGATCGGGTTCTCCAGGGTGAGGTCGCGCATCACCGTGCCCGCCTCGATCATGCGCAGCACCAGGTCGGTGGCGCCGACCTTCAGCAGCATGGTGGTCTCGGACATGTTCGAGTCGCCGACGATGACGTGCAGCCGGCGGTAACGCTCCGCGTCCGCGTGCGGTTCGTCGCGGGTGTTGATGATGGGCCGGGAGCGGGTCGTCGCCGAGGAGACGCCCTCCCAGATGTGCTCCGCGCGCTGGCTGACGCAGTAGACGGCCCCGCGCGGGGTCTGGAGCACCTTGCCGGCGCCGCACAGCAGCTGCCGGGTGACCAGGAAGGGGATGAGGATGTCCGCGAGCCGGGAGAACTCCCCGTGCCGGGCCACGAGGTAGTTCTCGTGGCAGCCGTAGGAGTTGCCCGCCGAGTCGGTGTTGTTCTTGAAGAGGTAGACGTCGCCCGCGATTCCCTCCTCGTGCAGGCGTCGTTCCGCGTCCACCAGGAGTCCTTCGAGAATGCGCTCGCCGGCCTTGTCGTGGGTGACCAGTTCGATCACGTTGTCACATTCGGGTGTGGCGTATTCCGGATGTGAGCCCACGTCGAGATAGAGCCGGGCGCCGTTTCGCAGAAAGACATTGCTGCTGCGGCCCCATGACACGACACGGCGGAAGAGGTATCGCGCCACCTCGTCAGGAGACAGGCGGCGCTGTCCCCTGAACGTGCACGTGACGCCGTACTCGTTCTCCAGCCCGAAAATGCGGCGGTCCATGAAGGAACATTACGCCCGATCCCCCGAGCTGAAACGGGGTTCGGCGGCACGATCTGGATCATTTTCCGATGAAGCCGCAACGACCGCGCCCCGCGCGGGAGCCGCGAGGACCCCTCCGGTGGCGAGCAGGACCAGCAACGACACCGCTCCGGCCACGCTCGGCAGGCCGAAGCCCCACACGGTTCCGCCGACCTGCACCACCGGCCCCGCCAGGCCCGTTCCCACCGACGCGCCCACGGTGAACGTCGTCACGAGCCAGGAGAACGCCTCCGTGACCGTGCCGCGCGGGGCGTGCCGGTCCACGATGATGAACGCGCAGGCGATGCAAGGTGCCAGGAAGACGCCGGAGACCACGCTGAGCAGCACCATGGCGACCGTGCCCGGCGTCAGCGTGAGCGGCAGGTAACACACCGCCAGCAGAGCCACCAGGACCCGCAGTCGCCGCTCGGGCGGGCCGGCCCACCGGCGGGCGCCGTACACCGTGCCGCCGGCCAGCGCGCCGAGACCGAGCCCGGCCATCAGCCAGCCGTAGACCGCGTCGCCGCCGTGACCGTCCGCGTACGACACCGCGGCGACCGTGATGGAGCCCAGCGCGATGCCGACGAACAGGAACGCGGCGAGCAGCGCGAGCAGGCCGGGCGAGCGCAGCGCGCCCAGCCAGTGCGCCTCGCGCGGGGCCGAGCGCCACGCGCGCGAGGGCGGCGAGACGACCACGGACAGGGCACCCAGCACACCCAGCAGGTTCAGCACCAGCAGGGCGGCCCGCTCGTCCCACACGGACACGCACAAGGTCACCAGCAGCGGGCCGACGGTGAACATGACCTCCTGCGCGATGGCGTCCATGGCGTACGCGGTGTGCACCTGGTCCTCACGGCGCAGCACGGACGGCCACAGGGCCCGCAGGCCGCCCTCCAGCGGCGGCGCGAACAGGCCGGACACCGCGACCGCCGCGTACGCCAGCGGCAGCGGGTCGGTGCCGCAGAACGCGAAGACCGTCATCGCCAGGGCCGCCAGGACGGCCGCGGGCAGCTGCACGCGCGGCTGGCCGTACAGGTCCACGAGCCGGCCCAGCACCGGCTGGCCCACGGCGTTCGCGACGCCGTACACGGCCGCGAGGCCGCCGGCCAGGCTGTAGCTGCCGCCCTCGGCGCGGACGAAGAGCACCAGGGCGATGGCCGCGGTCGCGTTCGGCAGCCGGCCCACCAAGGTCCCGGCGAGCAGCCGCAGCGCATGCCTCGCCCTCAGGATCTCCACGTATCCCGCGGCCATGCCTGCCTCCAAGTGTTACGTATAACGTCTCTCTTCATACGTACCATGAGCGCTGTTCGCACGTCCACACGAAGGAGCACGCCCACCGTGGCACGCAGCAGCACGCGCCCGACCAGCCGGGACGTCGCCCACGCGGCCGGGGTCTCCCAGGCGGCCGTCTCCCTCGTGCTGGGCGACAAATGGCGCGGCCGGGTCTCCGAGACCACCGCCGAACGCGTCCGCCAGGCCGCCCGCGAACTGGGCTACCGCCCCAACCTCGCCGCCCGCAACCTCCGCCTCGGCCGCACCCGCACCGTCCTGCTCGTGGTGCCCGCCCTCACCACCGAGTTCTTCGCCGGCGTCTACACCGGCGCCGCCCGCGTGGCCGCCGCGCACGGCTTCGGCGTCGTCCTCTACCCCTCCCCCGAGGGCATCGGCCCCGCCCGCGACCCCTTCGCCTCCGCCCAGGCCGCCCTCGACGGCGTCATCGCCTCCTCCATGGCCGCCGACGCCCTCACCGCCATCCGCGGCGACCAGCTCCCCCTCGTCATGCTCGACAGCGACCCGGCCGGCAGCCTCGGCGCCGCCACCGTCAACCTCGACATCACCGACGGCGTCCGCCAGGTCGCCGAACACCTCCTCGGCCTCGGCCACCGCCGCGTGCTCCACCTGGCCGCCGACGTACCCTCCTGGACCTTCGAGATCCGCGCGGCGGAACTCGCCGCCCGCATGGCCGCCGTCCCCGGCACCGAGGTCCGCACCGCACGCGCCCCGATCTCCATCGACGGCGCGCTCGCCGCCACCGAGACCGCCCTCACCGCGGCCGGCCCCCGGCCCACCGCCATCGTCTGCGACGACGACAAACTCGCCGCCGGCGCCTACAAGGCCCTGCGCCGCCTCGGCCTGCGCATCCCCGACGACATCTCCGTCACCGGCCTCGACGACCTGGCCCTCGCCACCGCCATCGACCCCGAGCTGACGACGGTCCGACTGGACGCCGAACTGTTCGGCGAACGCGGCATGCGGGCCCTGCTGGCCGTCCTGGAGGGCCGCCGGCCGGAGAGCGGCGACATCCCCGTCCACCTCGTCGTCCGCGGCTCCACGGCCCCGCCCCGCACCTCCTAGGACGCGCGACGCCCCGGCCCATGCCGGGCCGGGGCGTTCTCCGTCGTGCGCGGAAGGAGGATCAGTCCTCCTCGGAGCCCTCCTCCGCGGAGCTCTCCGCCTCCGTGCTCGCACCGTCCACCGCGAGCAACCGGTCCAGCTGCCGGCCGACGATCCGCTTGAACTTCCGCTTCTGCGGACGCGTACGGTCCAGCACCGCCACCTCCAGCCGCTCGGCGGGGATCTCCCGCTCGCTGCCGTTGGTGTCCCGGGACAGCGCCTGTACCGCCAGCTTCAGGGCCTCCGCCAGGCTCATGCCGTCGCGGTGCCGCTGGTCCAGGAAGCTGCTGATCTGCTCCGCGTTGCCGCCCACCGCGACCGAGCCGTGCTCGTCCACGATCGAGCCGTCGTGCGGCAGCCGGTAGATCTGGTCGCCCTCCGGGGTCTCCCCGACCTCGGCCACCACCAGCTCCACCTCGTACGGCTTCTCGGCCGCCGAGGAGAAGATCGTGCCCAGCGTCTGCGCGTAGACGTTGGCCAGGCCGCGCGCGGTGACGTCGTCGCGGTCATAGGTGTAACCGCGCAGGTCGGCGTAGCGCACACCGCCGATCCGCAGGTTCTCGTACTCGTTGTACTTGCCGGCCGCCGCGAAGCCGATCCGGTCGTAGATCTCGCTGAACTTGTGCAGCGCGCGGGACGGGTTCTCGCCGACGAACACGATGCCGTCGGCGTACTGCAGCACGACCAGGCTGCGGCCACGGGCGATGCCCTTGCGGGCGTACTCCGCCCGGTCGGCCATGGCCTGCTGGGGTGAGACATAGAACGGCGTCGACACCGGTTATCCGTCCCTTTCTGTCATGGTCACTGGATCACCTTGATAAGAACCGGGCCCGCGCTCAGAGCAGAGCGGCCTTCGGGCCGTCCGGCTCCTCCAGACGCTTCTGCAGCACCGCGCGGGCGAGCTGCGAGGACTCCTCCTCGGTGAGCCGCCGGTAGCCGTCCTCGGTGATCACGGTGATGATCGGGTAGATCCGGCGGGCGACATCGGGACCACCGGTCGCCGAGTCGTCGTCAGCCGCGTCGTACAGGGCCTGCACCACCAGTGTGGTGGCCTGCTCCTCGGTCAGGTCGGCCCGGAACAGCTTCTTCATCGCGCCCCGGGCGAAGACCGAGCCCGAACCCGTCGCCGCGAAGTTGTGCTCCTCGGAACGGCCGCCCGTGACGTCGTAGGAGAAGATGCGCCCCTTCTCGCGGTCCACGTCGTACCCCGCGAACAGGGGGACCACGGCCAGGCCCTGCATGGCCATGCCGAGGTTGGAACGGATCATCGTCGACAGCCGGTTCGCCTTGCCCTCCAGCGACAGCTGGGCGCCCTCGACCTTCTCGAAGTGCTCCAGCTCCAGCTGGAAGAGCTTGACCATCTCCACGGCCAGGCCGGCGGTGCCGGCGATGCCGACCGCCGAGTACTCGTCGGCCGGGAACACCTTCTCGATGTCCCGCTGGGCGATCACATTGCCCATCGTGGCCCGGCGGTCACCGGCGAGCACGACCCCGCCGGGGAACGTCACGGCCACGATGGTCGTGCCGTGCGGCGCCTCGATCACGCCCTGTGTGGGCGGCAGCTGCCGGTTGCCGGGCAGCAGCTCGGGCTGGTGCTCGGAGAGGAAGTCCATGAACGAAGAGGATCCTGGCGTCAGGAAGGCAGCTGGTAGACGCCCGGTGCTACGAGTGTTGGCTTCCACGCGATTCCTTCCACATAAGCAGCAGCCCGCCTCATGACCTCGGGCTGATCCTTGAACTGCCCCAGTGCGGCATTGCAGCTGAAGCACAGTACGCCACGGACCCTACCCGTCTGATGGCAGTGATCCACATGCGCCGGCACGGCGGCCAGGCAGATACAGCA
The DNA here is from genome assembly GCF_033366695.1 of Streptomyces sp. SCL15-4. Taxonomy (NCBI): domain Bacteria; kingdom Bacillati; phylum Actinomycetota; class Actinomycetes; order Kitasatosporales; family Streptomycetaceae; genus Streptomyces; species Streptomyces sp. SCL15-4. The sequence continues at coordinate 6,634,331 of NZ_JAOBTQ010000001.1, read as the reverse complement.
GACGCCCCCCTGGGAGGCGATCAACTCGTCACGCTCGGCTCTGGTAAGGCCGTACCTGCGCCTCAGGTGGTCCTCCCGCCCGAGCGCCGCCCGGCACACTTTGCAGCGCGTGGACAGTCCGTCGGAAGCGGTGGCGTTGCGATGCCATTCGCTGTGCGGTCCGACCTCCCCGCACGTCCGGCAGAGCTTGTGCCCGACCGGAACATCCGCCTTCTCCCGGACCGGCTTGCCCTCCGCCTCCCGGCGACGCCGGTAGTGCGCGGCGCTGTACCGCGCCACACACTCCCGGCAGTGCACCTGGAGGCCGTCACGCCTGTGCCTGTCCCTGGCGAAGGAGGCGAGGGGCAGTTCACGCCCGCACTTCCTGCATTCCTTCGCGTTCGGCTCCTCAGCCACCGAGTTCCCCCGCAACCTTCACTTCGAAGGCAGAGTGACCATTCCGCCTTTATTCTCCGCCTTTTTGCACGAAGGAGCGCACGAAATCCTCGGCGTTCTCCTCGAGTACGTCGTCGATCTCGTCCAGTACCGAGTCCACGTCGTCCGACAGCTTCTCGTGTCGTTCCTTGAGGTCCTCGGAAGCCTGCGCGTCCTGCGCCTGCTCCTCGACCTCCTCGGTGGACCGGGTGGCCTTCTGCTGGCCGCCGCCGGTGTCCTTGGTCGCCATAACCTCACCCCGCTCAGTTCGCCTGCCGATCGGTGATGATCAGACCCTATAGGCCGGGTCCGACATCGGCCCCGCAGTTTCCACAACGTGCGGGGCCCACCTCGATGATTCCCGGGCGGTGGGGTTTCCACCCCGCCCGCCCGGGGCCGTACCAGTGCCCGCTGACCGTGCTCAGTTCCCGGACAGGACCCTGACCAGGTCTTCCGCCGTCCGGCAGCGGTCCAGCAGCTCCTTGACGTGATTTCGCGTTCCGCGTAGTGGTTCCAGGGTTGGGACGCGCTGGAGGGAGTCGCGGCCCGGGAGATCGAAGATGACCGAGTCCCAGGAGGCGGCCGCGACGTCGTCGGCGTACTGCTCCAGGCACCGGCCGCGGAAGTACGCCCGCGTGTCCTCCGGCGGCTTCGTACGGGCCCTGTCGACCTCGGACTCGTCCAGGAGGCGCTTGATGCGTCCGCGGGCCACCAGACGGTTGTAGAGGCCCTTCTCGGGGCGTACGTCGGCGTACTGGAGGTCGACCAGGTGCAGCCGGGCGGCGTCCCAGTCGAGGTCGTCGCGGCGGCGGTAGCCCTCCATCAGCTCGCGCTTGGCGACCCAGTCCAGTTCGCCGGCCAGGCTCATGGGGTCGTTCTCCAGCCGGGTGAGGGTGTCCTCCCAGCGGCTGAGGACGTCCTTGGTCTGGTCGTCGGCGTCGGCGCCGTAGCGCTCCTCGACATACTTGCGGGCCAGTTCGTAGTACTCCATCTGCAGTTGGACGGCGGTGAGTGTGCGTCCGCTGCGGAGGGTGACCAGCCGCTTCAGCGAGGGGTCGTGGGAGACCTGGTGCAGGGTGCGGACGGGCTGGTCCACGGCGAGGTCGACGGCGATGAAGCCGTCCTCGATCATGGACAGGACCAGGGCCGTGGTGCCCAGCTTGAGGTACGTCGAGATCTCGGAGAGGTTCGCGTCGCCGATGATCACATGGAGGCGGCGGTACTTCTCGGCGTCCGAGTGCGGCTCGTCGCGGGTGTTGATGATGGGGCGCTTGAGCGTGGTCTCCAGGCCGACCTCGACCTCGAAGTAGTCCGCGCGCTGACTGATCTGGAAGCCGTGTTCGTGTCCGTCCTGGCCGATGCCGACGCGGCCGGCGCCGGTGAAGACCTGGCGGGAGACGAAGAAGGGCGTCAGGTGGCGCACGATGTCCGAGAAGGGGGTCTCCCGCTTCATCAGGTAGTTCTCGTGCGTGCCGTAGGAGGCGCCCTTGTTGTCGGTGTTGTTCTTGTAGAGGTGGATCGGCTGGGCGCCGGGGAGCTGTGCGGCCCGCTCGGCGGCCTCGGCCATGATCCGCTCGCCGGCCTTGTCCCAGAGGACGGCGTCGCGGGGGTTGGTGACCTCGGGGGCGCTGTATTCGGGGTGGGCGTGGTCGACGTACAGGCGCGCGCCATTGGTGAGGATCACATTGGCCAAGCCGATGTCCTCGTCGGTGAGCTGGCTGGAGTCGGCGACCTCCCGGGCGAGGTCGAAGCCTCGCGCGTCCCGCAGCGGGTTCTCCTCCTCGAAGTCCCAGCGGGCCCGGCGGGCCCGGTGCATCGCCGCCGCGTAGGCGTTGACGATCTGGGACGAGGTGAGCATGGCATTGGCGTTGGGGTGGCCGGGGACGGAGATCCCGTACTCCGTCTCGATGCCCATTACTCGCCGTACGGTCATGCGGCCCTCCTTGCCCGGCGGCACCCTCGGTCATGGGCGCCGCTCAAGTGCGCTGGCGCTCCGGTGCGTGTGCGGTGCCCGTCCCCGCACGGCGCGACTCGGCGGCAGGAACGAGCCTAGAACGCCTTTGCGCTGGTGGGGAGATCATTTGCGTCATTGGCTGCTCCGGTCGTGGCCGGAAAAACAGGCGGCTGCGGGTACCCGTCGAGGGCACCCGCAGCCGCCCTGCCGTTACAGGTACTGACCGGTGTTCGCCACCGTGTCGATGGAGCGTCCGGTGTCCGCGCCCTGCTTTCCGGTGATGAGGGTACGGATGTACACGATCCGTTCGCCCTTCTTTCCGGAGATGCGGGCCCAGTCGTCCGGGTTGGTGGTGTTGGGCAGGTCCTCGTTCTCCTTGAACTCGTCCACGCAGGCCTGGAGGAGGTGGGAGACGCGGAGGCCTTTCTGGCTCTTTTCCAGGAAGTCCTTGATCGCCATCTTCTTGGCGCGGCCCACGATGTTCTCGATCATGGCGCCGGAGTTGAAGTCCTTGAAGTAGAGGACTTCCTTGTCACCGTTGGCGTAGGTGACCTCCAGGAAGCGGTTCTCCTCGGATTCCGCGTACATGTGCTCGACCGCGGTCTGGATCATGCCCTGGACCGTGGCGCCCTTGTCCCCGCCGTGTTCGGTGAGGTCGTCGGCGTGCAGCGGGAGGCGTTCGGTGAGGTACTTGCCGAAGATGTCCTTGGCGGCCTCGGCGTCGGGACGCTCGATCTTGATCTTCACGTCGAGCCGGCCGGGGCGCAGGATGGCGGGGTCGATCATGTCCTCGCGGTTGGAGGCGCCGATGACGACCACGTTCTGCAGGCCTTCGACACCGTCGATCTCGGCGAGCAGCTGGGGGACGATGGTGTTCTCCACGTCCGAGCTGACACCGGAGCCACGGGTGCGGAAGAGGGATTCCATCTCGTCGAAGAAGACGATGACGGGGGTGCCCTCGCTGGCTTTCTCACGGGCCCGCTGGAAGACCAGGCGGATCTGCCGCTCGGTCTCGCCGACGTACTTGTTGAGCAGCTCGGGGCCCTTGATGTTCAGGAAGAAGCTCTTGCCGGCGGCCTGGCCGGTGACTTCGGCGACCTTCTTGGCGAGCGAGTTCGCGACGGCCTTGGCGATGAGTGTCTTGCCGCAGCCGGGCGGGCCGTAGAGCAGGACGCCCTTGGGCGGGCGCAGCTCGTGCTCCTTGAAGAGGTCGGGGTAGAGGTAGGGCAGCTCGACCGCGTCGCGGATGGCCTCGATCTGGTTGCCGAGGCCGCCGATCTGCTCGTAGCCGATGTCGGGGACCTCTTCGAGGACCAGTTCCTCGACCTCGCTCTTGGGCACGACCTCGTAGACGTATCCGGAGCGGGGTTCGAGCAGGAGGGCGTCACCGGCGCGGATGGTGGTGCCGAGCAGTGGCTCGGCGAGCCGGACCACCCGCTCCTCGTCGGTGTGCCCCAGTACGAGGGCGCGCTCGCCGTCCTCGAGGATTTCCTTGAGGGTGACGATGTCGCCGACGCGCTCGAATGCCATGGCCTCGACCACGTTGAGCGCTTCGTTGAGCATGACCTCCTGGCCGCGCCTGAGCACGTCGAGTTCGACGCTGGGGCTGACGTTCACCCGGAGTTTGCGGCCGCCGGTGAAGATGTCGGCGGTGCCGTCCTCGTTGGCTTGCAGGAAGACACCGAAGCCGGCCGGCGGCTGGGCGAGCCGGTCGACCTCCTCCTTGAGGGCCACGATCTGGTCGCGGGCCTCGCGCAGGGTGTTGGCCAGCCGTTCGTTCTGGGCGGATACGCCGGCCAGGTTGGTCTGCAGCTCGACGATCCGCTCTTCGAGAATCCTCGTGTGACGCGGAGAGTCGGCGAGCTTGCGGCGCAGGACGGCGATCTCCTGCTCAAGGTAGGCGATCTGCCCGGCCGGGTCGTCGGACCCGCGTCCCGGGCGGATGCCGCGGTTCATGTCGTCGTCGTGGGCTGCCACGGTCCTCACCTCCTCCAAGGGGAGCTGGACGCTTCCAGACCCTACCTGGGTGGGTGTCGATTGAAACCCCTAGATCACAAAGACTGTCAAGGTGTGTCGTCGGTCACCCGCTGCACACTCCCTCGCACGGAGGGGATACCCACTCAACGTGAGGGGAAAGCAGCTTGTTCCACGCATGCTGTGGTCGAAACCCTCCGTGACTGGCCGGAGTTGTCCGTATGGGGATCGTTCGGCCGGGATGCGGGCAGCACTCGGAGCGCTCGTACGATCATCACGCAGAGCGATGGTTCAAACGGACGGTGTCACTGCCGCGGCGGTTGGGGACGATCGGTCCGGCCGCCGGTGCCTGCCTCTCCCGGTCCGGCGCTGGTACCCGGGCGGGCCGGGCCGGAAACCCGGGACGGGGCCCCGTGGCCGGGAACCGGGCGGAGGTAGGGTCGGGGGTGTTCAACGACCGCTGGTGCGGACCCGGCCGGCCCTCGGGGCGCCGGGACGTCCGGCGAACCGAAGGCAGGAGAGATGACCGTGCAGCAGGAGGCCCCGGGCGGCGAGGCACTGGAGGTCTGGATCGACCAGGACCTGTGTACCGGCGACGGGATCTGTGCCCAGTACGCCCCGGAGGTGTTCGAGCTGGACATCGACGGGCTGGCGTATGTGAAGGGCGCGGACGACGAACTGCTCCAGGCCCCGGGGGCGACCGTGCCGGTGCCGCTGCCGCTCCTGACGGACGTGGTGGACTCCGCCAAGGAGTGTCCCGGCGAGTGCATCCACGTCCGCCGGGTTTCGGACAAGGTCGAGGTGTACGGCCCCGAGGCGGAGTGAGTCCGGTTCAGACGCTGTGCGCCCCGGCCGGGGTGGAGCGGAGGAAGGCCTTGCCGTTCCACCGCCAGGTGGCCGGGGTGCGCGTGTCGGGGCAGCAACTGGGCACGGCGTCCGAGGAGTAGCCGAGCAGGGTGGCGGAAACGCCGCGTTCGCGTATGCCGAATTCCGTGACGGTGAGCCGTTCCCTGGGCTGGACCAGGGTGGCGACCACGCGTGCGGTGCGGCCGCCGGCGCCTCGGGTGAGGACGTAGACCCCGTCGGGCGGGGTGCCCATGGGGGCGTCGCAGTGGACCACGGCGACGGTTTCCGGCCTTCCGTCGCCGTCCAGGTCGCCGGTGGACTTCTTGACGACCACGGCTTTGACCGGACCGCAGTCCAGGGGGAAGTCGACGCCGGTGGTGCTCGGCGCCGCGGCGGCGGGCCCGGTGCGGGTGCCGGGGACGGGCTGGGCGGCCGTGGCCGGTCCGGGCCGGACGACGGAGGAGAGCGCCACGACGCCCGCGAGGGCCGTGGCGGTGGCGACCCAGTGGATGGGCCGGGTCCGGGTGTGCGCGAGTTCCGGAACGGCGGATTGCTGCACGAGGAGTGTCTCCTGCGAGGGCGGTGCCGGTGGGATGGCCTGCATCGTGCCACACGTCACAGTGCGGGGGAACGGCGGGGTCCGCCGGCGGTCCGTCCGCGCGGGAGGCACCTGTGCCGGTGCCGGGTCAACGGACGGGCGCCGTGCCCGAGTTCCCGTGGTGGAGGGGAACTCGGGCACGGCGCCCTCGCGTTGCGGGGAGGCGGGGCCGGTCAGCGGCCGGCGCCGCCGTCGGCGTTGGGGCCGGCGTAGTCCTCGCCGTAGGCGCCCTTGGCGGGGCGGCGGCGGCGCATGGGCGGCTCGACGCCGTCCGCGAGGCGGCGGGCGGTGAGCAGGAAGCCGGTGTGGCCGATCATCCGGTGGTCCGGGCGGACGGCCAGGCCCTCGATGTGCCAGTTGCGGATCATGGTCTCCCAGGCGGTCGGCTCGTTGAAGCAGCCGATCTCCCGGATGGACTCCACGGTCCGGGCGAGCTGGGTGGTGGTGGCCACGTAGCAGCAGAGGATGCCGCCGGGGACGAGCGCCTTGGAGACGGCCTCCAGGCACTCCCAGGGGGCGAGCATGTCGAGGATGACGCGGTCGACGTCGGTGTCGGACAGGTTGTCCTGGAGGTCGCCGACGGTGAGCTGCCAGGCGGGGTGCGGGCCGCCGAAGTAGCGCTCCACGTTCTGCTTGGCGATCTCCGCGAAGTCCTCGCGGCGCTCGTAGGAGTGCAGCATGCCCTGGTCGCCGATGGCCCGCAGCAGGAAGCTGCTGAGCGAACCGGAGCCGACGCCGGCCTCCACGACGCGGGCGCCGGGGAAGATGTCGGCGAAGGCGAGGATCTGCCCCGCGTCCTTCGGGTAGACGACGGCTGCCCCGCGGGGCATGGAGAGGACGTAGTCGGGGAGCAGGGGGCGCAGCGCGAGGTAGGCCACGTTGCCGGTGGTCCGGACAACGCTGCCCTCGGGAGCGCCGATCAGTTCGTCGTGCGGGAAGGAACCCTTGTGGGTGTGGAAGTTCTTTCCGGCTTCGAGCGTGAACGTGTAGTGGCGACCCTTGGGGTCGGTCAGCTGTACCTGGTCCCCGACCTTGAAGGGCCCGCGCCTGCGGGCGGCACCGGTCGGTTCGGACATGTGACCAGCCTACCGGGTCTCCGCGGAGGGCTTGACCGACGGAGGGGCGGGGGCGGGGGCGGGGCCGGGGCCCTTCGGGGCGTTAGGGCGCCGGCCTGGCCATCGCTCTGACGAAGGCCCGCTCGACGTCGGCCGCCGACAGGACGCCGTAGATCTCGCCGGTCTCCTCGACCACGAGGTACTCGGTGGCCGGGGTGGCGCGCAGGACGTCCAGGAGTTCCTCGCCGGCCAGCTCGGCGGAGACCCGCATGCCGTCGGTCAGGTCCTGGGCGAGGCCGCTGACGGCGACCCAGGGGCGGCGGTGCTCGGGTACGCCGACGATGGCGGCCTCGCGGACGAGGGAGAGCGGGGTGCCGTCGGGGTCGACCACGACCAGGGCGCGGGCACCGGCGGCGTTTGCGCGGCGCAGCGCCTCGGAGAGCGGGGTGTCGTTCTCGACGGGTACGGCGCGCCGGGTGAGGGTGCGGGCGCGCAGTTCGGGGAGGTGTTCGCGCAGCCGGGCCATGCGCAGGCTGTTGCCGGCGCCGGTCCAGATGATCGCGGCGAGGATGGCGGCGAGCAGGGCGTCGGTGACGGTGTCCATGCCGCCGACCTCCTCTCCGCCGCCGCCGAGGCTGCCGGAGGAGTTCAGCAGCGGCAGGCCGATCAGGACGGAGACGGCGAGGGCGCGGCCCACCCAGGCGGCGGCGACGGTGCCGCTCATCGGCTTGCCGGTGAGTTTCCAGACGACGGCGCGGAGCATGCGGCCGCCGTCCAGGGGCAGGCCCGGGAGGAAGTTGAAGATGGCCACGATGAGGTTGGAGATCATCAGCCCGGCCAGCAGGACGCCCGGTACGGTGCCGGGCTCGACCGGTTTCATGGCGAGGTAGAAGACGCCGGCCAGCACCAGGGACAGCAGCGGGCCGACGAAGGCGAGCACGAACTCCCGGCCCGGGGTCTCGGCCTCCTTCTCGATCTCCGAGACGCCGCCGAAGAACTGCAGCTGGATGCGGCGGACCGGGAGCTTGAAGCGGATCGCGGCGACCGTGTGGGCCAGTTCGTGGACCAGTACGGAGGCGTAGAAGGCGACCGCGAAGAAGAGGGAGACCAGGTAGCGGGCGGCGCCCAGCTCGGGCAGCACGCGGTCGAGCTGTCCGCCGAAGACCCAGGTGATCAGGGCGGCGACGAGGAACCAGCTCGGCGCGACGTAGACGGGCACGCCGAAGGGCCGGCCCATGAGGATGCCTCCGCCGGGACCGGGCTCCTTGGGTCGCGGCCCGGGCGGCCGGCCCTTGGCGATGCCGGAGTGGGCGAACGGGCGGTGCTGGTCGGGGGCGGCGTGGGGGCCGGTGCCGGGGCCGGGGGCGCGCTGGTCGGGGCGGGCCGGGGCCGGGTGCTGCTCGGCGGGAACCGGGGACGACGGCTCGGCGGGGCTCTGCTGTGATGCGGCGGGGCTCTGGGGCGGCTCGGTCGGGGTGTGCGCGGCGGGGGGTGTGCCGTGTCCGGCGGGCCGGGAGCCGGAGGCGTCCGTGCCGGGGCCGGCGGGCCGGCGGTGCGTGGCCTCGGCGTCGGCGTCGGATCGGCCGTCTTCGGTGGGCGTGCCGTTCGCGTCGGCGGTCGGTGCCGGGGCGGGCGGCGGGGTCGGGCGGGCTGTGGTCGGGGCGGAGTCCTCGGCCTCTTCCCCGGCCGTGTTCTCCGCCCCGTGTTCCGCCTTCTCCTCCGCCGTCGTCCCGGGCCGGCTCTCGGCCTCGTGCTCGGTCCGGTCGTCGTCGAACGTGTTCCCCGGGGGATCGGTGGGTCCGGCCGCCGGGGTCGTAGGATCCGCGGAGGCCCCGGCCGCCGGCCTGTCGTTGCCGGACCGCGGCTGCCCGCTCCCGCCGCTCACGTCCACGGTGTCCCCTCGTTCGAAGCGTCTTCCGCACCTGCCGGACGGAAGGTCTCTGGTCGATGGTATGCGCCCGTGGTGGCGCGTTCCGCCCCGGCACCCCTTGTGTTCGCCTGGCGGACGCCCCGTGGCGGGGGCCGCGACTGGGTCACTGTCAGTGGTGGGCCGTATGGTCTGGGACATGGACAGCAGCATCGACGAGGCAGTGACGTCGGACGCGGGAGACGGGGCCGGGGCCGGCCCCGCGGCGAGTGGTGGCCCGGGCGGGGCCGCCGGGGGGCGGAGCGCCGCCGCGCCGGTCTCGCTGTCGCCGTCCCGGGCCGGCGACTTCATGCAGTGTCCGCTGCTGTACCGGTTCCGGGTGATCGACCGGCTGCCGGAGAAGCCGAGCGAGGCGGCGACCCGGGGCACGCTGGTGCACGCCGTGCTGGAGCGGCTGTTCGACGCGCCCGCCGGGGAGCGGACCGCGCCGCGGGCGAAGGCGCTGGTCCCGGGGCAGTGGGAACGGCTGCGGGAGAGCCGGCCGGAGCTGACCGAGCTGTTCGCCGACGATCCGGACGGCGAGCGGCTGGCCGGCTGGCTCGCCGAGGCGGAGCGGCTGGTGGAGCGCTGGTTCACGCTGGAGGACCCCACGCGGCTGGAGCCGGCCGAACGGGAGCTGTTCGTGGAGACCGAGCTGGACTCGGGGCTGCGGCTGCGCGGAATCATCGACCGGGTGGACGTGGCGCCGACCGGCGAGGTGCGGATCGTCGACTACAAGACGGGCAAGGCCCCGCGCCCGGAGTACGCCGAGGGCGCGCTCTTCCAGATGAAGTTCTACGCCCTGGTCGTCTGGCGGCTGAAGGGCGTCGTGCCGCGCCGGCTCCAGCTGGTGTATCTCGGCAGCGGGGACGTGCTGACGTACGACCCGGTGCCGGCCGATCTGGAGCGGGTGGAGCGCAGGCTGCACGCGCTGTGGGAGGCCATCAGGCAGGCGACGGAGAGCGGGGACTGGCGGCCCCGGCCGACCAAGCTGTGCGGCTGGTGCGACCACCGGGCGCACTGCCCGGAGTTCGGCGGCACTCCCCCGCCCTATCCGCTGCCGGTCCGCGCGGCGGGGTCCCGGGCGGGGTGAAGCGGGAAACGGGGGCAGGGCAGAATGGGCCCGGACTAGCGAAGGAGTGTCAGGTGGCCATCCGTGTCCTACTGGTCGACGACCAGCCCCTGCTGCGTACGGGTTTCCGGATGATCCTGGAGGCCGAGCAGGACATCGCGGTCGTCGGCGAGGCCGGTGACGGTCTCCAGGCCCTCGACCAGGTGCGAGCGCTGCAGCCGGATGTGGTGCTCATGGACATCCGGATGCCGCGGATGGACGGGGTGGAGGCCACCCGGCAGATCACCGGGCCCGGCCGGGACGGTCCGGCCAAGGTGCTGGTGCTGACCACGTTCGACCTGGACGAGTACGTGGTGGAGGCGCTGCGCGCCGGGGCGAGCGGCTTCCTGCTGAAGGACGCGCCCGCCAACGAGCTGGTGCAGGCGATCCGGGTGGTGGCGAACGGCGAGGCGATGCTCGCGCCGAGCATCACCCGGCGGCTGCTGGACAAGTACGCGACGCATCTGCCGTCCGGTGAGGAGCCGGTGCCGGACACCCTGCACACGCTCACGGACCGTGAGGTGGAGGTGCTGAAGCTGGTGGCGCGCGGGCTGTCCAACGCGGAGATCGCGGCGGACCTGTTCGTCAGTGAGACGACGGTGAAGACGCATGTGGGTCATGTGCTGACCAAGCTGGGGCTCCGGGACCGCGTGCAGGCGGCGGTGTACGCGTACGAGAGCGGACTGGTGCGCCCCGGCGCGCAGTAGACGCCGGAAGAGCCGGCGGACGACGGAAATGCCGGCGGAAACGACTGAAGGGCGCCCCTCTCCTGCTGGAGCGGGGCGCCCTCGTCGTGTGGGGTGTCAGCTGCTCTTGCTGAGTTCCCAGAACCGGAACACCGTGGAGGCGTCCAGGCAGTACTCCAGGCCGTAGACGCCGTCGTGGACGACCGCGTACTGCTTGGCCTGCCAGACCGGCAGGACGGGCAGCTCGTCGGCGACGATGTCCTGGAGCCTGCCGAAGTCCTTGTCGGTGGCCGAGCGGTCGCTCTGAGCGGCGGTGCCGGGCAGCAGGGAGCCGGTGATGGCGCGGTTGTCGTAGTGGTTGTCCAGCACGTTGCCCTTGCCGAAGAAGGGGGCGGTGAAGTTGTCGGCGTCCGGGTAGTCCGGCACCCAGCCCTTCACGTACACGCCGTACTTGCCGGCGGCGATGTCCTTCTCGTACTGGTCGAAGGCGACGGACTTGACGTCGGCGTCGAAGAGGCCGCTGGCGTTGAGCTGTTCGGCGATGGCCTTCAGCTCCTCGTCGGTGGCGGGGCCGTAGCGGGACGGCGTGGACCACAGGGTGAGCTTCACCTTGCCGGTGATGTTGTCGGCCCGCAGCGCGGCGGCGGCCTTGGCCTGGGAGGGGCGGGCGCCGTAGGTGTCGAAGAAGGCGGTGTTGTGGCCCGCGACACCGGCCGGGACGATCGAGTACAGCGGGGTGGCGGTGCCCTGGTAGACGTCCTTGATCAGGGCGTCGCGGTCGATGAGGTAGGCGATGGCCTTGCGGACGCCGAGCTTGCCGGCCACCGGGTCCTTCATGTTGAAGACCAGGTGCTGCACCTCGGCGCTGGTGCCCTCGATGACCTCGACGCCCTTGCTGTCGTCCTGCTGGTCGAGCTGGGCGATGTCGGTGGCGGTCAGGCCTCGGTAGGCGATGTCGACGCCGCCGTCGAGGAGGGAGTCCTTCAGCGCGGTGCGGTCGCCGTGGAAGAACTTCAGGGTGACGCCGGAGTTGTTGATCTTGGCGGTGCCCTGGTAGTTGCCGTTCACGGAGAAGACGGCCTGGTCCTTGTCGAAGGAGTCCAGCTTGTAGGGGCCGGAGCCGACCGCCTGGTGGTCGGTGCGCAGGGCGTTCGCGTCGTACTGGCGGTGGTCCACGATGGAGCCGGCGCCGGAGGCGATCTTGCTGGGGAAGGTGGCGTCGGGCACCTTCAGGTGGAAGACGGCCGTCCGGGCGTCCGGTGTCTCGACTTTGTCGAGCATCGGGAACATCAGGGCGGGACCGGCCGGGTCGTCGATCTTCAGCATGCGGTCGAAGGAGAACTTCACGTCCGCGGAGGTGAGGTCGTCACCGTTGCTGAACTTCAGGCCGTCCTTCAGCTCGCACTTGTAGACCATGGCCCGGGTGTCGGTGAAGCCGCACTGCTTCGCCAGTTCGGGCTCGGGTTCGGTCGCGCCCTTGGGGAAGCCGAGCAGCGACTGGAAGACGTTGTTGAACAACAGCCATGAGCCGGGGTCGTAGCCGGCCGCCGGGTCCGTGGCGAGGACGTCGTCGGACATCCCCACCACCACGGAGGCGCCGGTGCCCCCGGAGTCACCGGTCTCGGATCCGCAGCCGGTCAACAGGCCGGAGGCCAGCCCCGCCGCGAGGGGCAGGACCGGCCACTGGTTGCGCAGGTTCACTCGAAGTGCCTTGTCGTCGGTTCGTCAGCCCGGGTCCGTCCGTCCCTGGTCCCGGGCCTCGGGGCCGCGTGCTCCGCGGCCCCGGGTGTCGGGAGCCGTCAGCCGCTCACGCCGCGGCCGAGCTCCCACAGCTGAAGCGTCGAGGAGGAGTTGAGGGCGTAGGCGGCGCCCGTGATGTCGTCGCGCGCGGCGACGTACTGCTTGCCCTGCCACAGCGGCAGGATCGGAACGTCGTCGGCGACGCGGTCCTGGATCTCGGTCAGGCTCTTGGAAGCGCCGAGCCGGTCGGCCTCACGGCGGGACTGCGGGATCAGCGAGCGCTGGACGGTGTTGTTGTTGTACGGCGAGCCGAGGAAGTTGTCCTTGTCCAGGAAGGGCGCGAGGAAGTTGTCGGCGTCGGGGAAGTCGGGGAACCAGCCCATGCCGTAGACGTCGTACGCACCCTTCTGCTCGGCGGGCCGGAAGGTCTTCCAGGGGTGGCCCTCGATGGTGGCGTCGAACAGGCCGCTGTCGTTGAGCTGCTTCTGCAGGATCTCGAACTCCTGCTTGGTGGCCGAACCGTAGTGGTCGGTGGTGTAGTGCAGGGTCAGCTTCACCGGGGTGGAGATGCCGGCCTTCTCGAGCAGGTCCTTGGCCTTGGCGACGCTGGGGTTGCCGTACTTGTTGAAGAACGAGTTGGAGTGGCCGGTGACGGTGGCCGGGACCATCGAGTACAGCGGCTCGGCCTGGGTGCCGTAGACCTTGGAGACCAGTTCGCCGCGGTTGATGAGCTGGGCCATGGCCTGGCGTACGGCCTTGGACTTGACGCTGGTGGCGTCGGTGTTGAAGGCCAGGTAGCGGATTTCCAGGCCGGGCATGTCGACCAGGTCGACCTTGCCGTCGTCGCCGGTGTCCAGCTTCTGGATCTGCGCGGGCGACATGGTGCGGGTCATGACGTCGATGTCACCCTTGTCGATCGCGTCGCCCATGGCGTCGGCATCGGCGAAGGAGCGCAGCTCGACCTGGCTGTTGTTCACCGTCACATTGCCCTTGTACGAAGGGTTCTTGGTGAAGGTGGCCGTCGCGATGGCGTCGTCCTTGACGTCGGCCTTGAAGGTGTACGGGCCGGAACCGTCGATCTCGAAGCCCTCGCGGAGCTTGTCCTTCGGGTAGTCCTTCGGGTTGATGATGCCCGCGACCGGAGTGGACAGCTTGTAGGGGAAGGTGGCGTCGGCGGTCTTCAGGTGGAAGACGACGTCACGGTCGCCCTGCGTCTCGATGGTGTCGATGGTGTTCAGCAGGGCGGACACACCGCTGTCGGCGTCGATGCGCAGCGCACGCTCGATGGAGTACTTCACGTCCTCGGCGGTCACCGGGTCGCCGCTCGCGAACTTCAGGCCCTCGCGCAGCTTGCAGGCGTAGCGCTCGCTGCCGCTGTCGGTGAAGGAGCAGCTCTCGGCGGCGTCCGGGACGGGCTCGCCCTCGCCCTTGGGCTGCGCCATCAGGGTCTGCACGGACTGGCGCAGGATGTTCCAGGTGCCGACGTCGTAGGCGTAGGCCGGGTCGAGGGGCGCGGGGGCCGCCTGGGTGGCCGTGAACTGGTCCGTGGTACCGACGACGATGGCGTCACCGCTCTTGCTCCCGCTGTCGGATCCGCCGCACGCGGCGAGAACCGGGGTGAGCAGGCCGGCCACCGCCGGCAGCACCAAAGTCTTGCGGTTCATGCGGGAGTTTCTCCAGAGCTGTTCGGGGTCCGTGTATCCCGCATGCAGGGGTGGTGCGAGGGATCACGGGGGTTCTCGGCGGTGTTCTCGCGATGAGATTAGTCCGCACCCGCAGGGGGGTTCACGGCCGCGTGAGTTGACCCGTCATCACGCAGGGGAGCCGGTCGCGGACACACCGAAAACCCGACAGCGGCAGGATTAGTGCAGCTTCCCATCAATCGGGACACAAGGTCCCGCCCGGACCGCTCGACCGGGGCCGGTCAGCACGTGTGGTCAACGTTGTCGAGACCCTTTGGAGTGTCGAACGTCACACTTGCGGCGGTGGTGCCGGGCGATTGAATTCGGCCGGACGGCGCCGGGCGCATTCCGTCCGGGTGTACGTTCCCGGGAATTGTGTCCGGGCGGTCGGCGCGCTTCGCGCTCGCCGGGTTCCGCGGGCGGGGAACACCTGGGGTGAAGGGCTAGCGCGCTGCCGTCATCATGCCGCGCAGAAATGCCAGGTCGATCTCTTCCAGCGAGGAGACGACGGTGCGTCCCAGGGCCGGGCCGATGGGGGCGACGGAGGGGACGGCGACCACCCGGCAGCCCGCGGCCTCGGCCGCGGCGACCCCGGTCGCGGTGTCCTCGACCACGGCGCAGCGGGCGGGTTCCGCGCCGAGTCCGGCGGCGGCGAGCAGATACGGGTCCGGGAAGGGCTTGGTGCGGGAGACCTCGTCGCCGGCGATGGACAGGGCGAAGTGGTGCGGGCCGAGGACGGACAGCACGCGGTCGATGATGCGCCGGTGGGAGGCGGAGACCAGGGCGGTGGGGACCTCGTGCCGGTGCAGTTCGGCGAGCAGCCGGGCGGCGCCCGGCATCAGCGGCAGCGCCCGGTCGATCCGGCTCTCGAAGCCCTCGTTGAGCAGCACGGTGAGTTCGGCGAGGCCGATGTCGGCGCCGGTCGCCTCGATGAGGAAGCCGGCGCTGCGGGTCATGGGACCGCCGACCACGACATGGCGCCAGGTGTCGTCCAGGGTGTGCCCGAGGGAGGCGAAGACCTCCACCTCGACGTCCCACCAGAAGCCTTCGGTGTCCACCAGGGTGCCGTCCATGTCGAGCAGCACCGCCTGCAGGGCGGATCCTTCGGCCGTACGGGTTCCTGGCGCGGGGACCGTACTGGTCATCCGGGCGCACCTCCTTGAGGGACGGCCAGGCCGGTTCCCCGGCGGGGAACCGGCCTGCGGTGGACCGACCAGTCTACGACTTATCCGATCAGTGTGCCGAGTGAGACGTGCCTCACCGTGCGTTGAAGTACTTCGCTTCGGGGTGGTGGATCACGATGGCGTCGGTGGACTGTTCGGGGTGGAGCTGGAATTCCTCGGAGAGGTGGACGCCGATGCGTTCGGGCTGGAGGAGGGCGGCGATCTTGGCGCGGTCCTCCAGGTCGGGACAGGCGCCGTAGCCGAGGGAGAACCGGGCGCCGCGGTATTTCAGGGCGAACATGTCCTCGATGCCGGCGGGGTCCTCGCCGGCGAAGCCGAGTTCGGCCCGTACCCGCGCGTGCCAGTACTCCGCCAGTGCCTCCGCCAGCTGCACGGACAGGCCGTGCAGTTCGAGGTAGTCGCGGTAGGCGTTGGCCTGGAACAGTTTCGCGGTCTCCTCGCCGATGCGCGAGCCGACGGTGACGACCTGGAAACCGACGACGTCCCTCTCGCCGGACTCCTGGGGGCGGAAGAAGTCGGCCAGACACAGCCGCCGGCCCCGGCGCTGGCGCGGGAAGGTGAAGCGGGTGCGTTCGTTGCCGTGCTCGTCCAGGATGATCAGGTCGTCGTCCTTGGACACGCACGGGAAGTAGCCGTAGACCACGGCCGCTTCGAGGAGGCTCTCGCTCTGGAGGCGGTCCAGCAGGCCCCGCAGCCGGGGCCGGCCCTCGCTCTCCACCAGTTCCTCATAGCTCGGGCCCTGCCCGGTGCGGGCCTGCTTCAGCCCCCACTGGCCCTTGAACAGCGCGCCTTCGTCCAGCCAGCTCGCGTACTCCTTCAGCTGGATGCCCTTGCTCACGCGAGATCCCCAGAAGGGAGGCTCCGGTACCGGGTTGTCGGTGGCGACGTCGGAGCGGACGGCGCCCTGCCGCGGGCTCTCCTCGGCTTCGACGACGGCCGTGGCGCGGACCCGGCGGGGGCGTAGTTCGGGGAGTTTCGCGCCGGGGACGCCGCGTTTGACGCCGATGAGGGCGTCCATCAGGTGCAGGCCCTCGAAGGCGTCGCGGGCGTAGCGGACCTCGCCGTCGTAGATTTCGTGCAGGTCCTGTTCGACGTAGGCGCGGGTCAGTGCGGCGCCGCCGAGGATGACGGGGAAGCGGGCGGCCAGGTTGCGCTGGTTGAGTTCCTGGAGGTTCTCCTTCATGATCACGGTGGATTTCACCAGCAGGCCGGACATGCCGATGACGTCCGCGCGGTGTTCCTCGGCGGCCTCCAGGATCGCCGAGACCGGCTGCTTGATCCCGAGGTTGACCACGTTGTAGCCGTTGTTGGACAGGATGATGTCGACCAGGTTCTTGCCGATGTCGTGCACGTCCCCGCGCACGGTGGCCAGCACGATCGTGCCCTTGCCCTCGGCGTCCGACTTCTCCATGTGCGGCTCCAGATAGGCCACCGCGCTCTTCATCACCTCCGCCGACTGCAGCACGAACGGCAGCTGCATCTGCCCGGAGCCGAACAGCTCACCGACGACCTTCATGCCGTCCAGCAGGGTGTCGTTGACGATGTCCAGCGCCGGCCGGTCCTCGAGCGCCGCGTCGAGGTCGGCCTCCAGGCCGTTGCGCTCACCGTCGATGATCCGCCGCTTGAGCCGCTCCCGCAGCGGCAGCGCCGCCAGTTCCTCGGCCTTGCCCGCCTTCAGCGACTTCGCCGTGGCACCCTCGAACAGCCGCATCAGCTTCTGCAGCGGGTCATAGCCCTCCGAGCGGCGGTCGTAGATCAGATCGAGGGCGGTGGTGACCTCCTCCTCGCTGAACCGGGCGATCGGCAGGATCTTGCTCGCGTGCACGATCGCCGAGTCCAGTCCCGCCTTCACGCACTCGTCCAAAAACACCGAGTTCAGCAGGATCCGCGCGGCCGGGTTCAGGCCGAAGGAGATGTTCGACAAGCCCAGCGTGGTCTGCACCGCCGGATGCCGCCGCTTCAGCTCGCGGATCGCCTCGATCGTGGCGACACCGTCCTTGCGGGACTCCTCCTGGCCCGTGCAGATCGTGAAGGTGAGGGTGTCGATGAGGATGTCCTCCTCGCGGATGCCCCAGTTCCCCGTCAGGTCCGCGATCAGCCGCTCGGCGATTGCGACCTTCTTCTGCGGGGTGCGGGCCTGGCCCTCCTCGTCGATGGTCAGCGCGATCAGCGCCGCACCGTGCTCCCGCGCCAGCCCGGCGACCCGGGCGAACCGCGAGTCCGCCCCGTCGCCGTCCTCGTAGTTCACCGAGTTGATCACCGCACGGCCGCCCAGCCGTTCCAGGCCCGCCCGGATCACCTCCACCTCGGTGGAGTCCAGCACGACCGGCAGCGTGGAAGCGGTCGCGAAACGGCCCGCCAGCTCCTCCATGTCCGCCACACCGTCACGGCCCACGTAATCCACACACAGATCCAGCATGTGCGCGCCCTCGCGGATCTGCTCCCGCGCCAGCTCCACACAGTCCTCCCAGCGGCCCTCCAGCATCGCCTCACGGAACTTCTTCGACCCGTTGGCATTGGTGCGCTCGCCGATGGCCAGGTAGGAGGTGTCCTGACGGAACGGCACCGACTGGTACAGGGAAGCGGCACCGGCCTCGGGACGCGGATCACGCTCCGGCGGCGTCAGACCCCGCACACGCTCCACGACCCGGCGCAGATGCTCCGGGGTGGTGCCGCAGCAGCCGCCGACGAGGGAAAGGCCGTACTCGCGCACGAAGGTCTCCTGCGCGTCGGCCAGCTCCGGCGCCGACAGCGGATAATGCGCGCCGTCCTTGCCCAGGACCGGCAGGCCCGCGTTGGGCATGCAGGACAACGGGACACGCGCGTTGCGGGCCAGGTAGCGCAGGTGCTCGCTCATCTCCGCCGGACCGGTGGCACAGTTCAGCCCGATCATGTCGATACCCAGCGGCTCCAGCGCGGTCAGCGCCGCACCGATCTCCGACCCCAGCAGCATCGTGCCGGTGGTCTCCACCGTCACGGACACGATCACCGGCAGATCCAGGCCCAGGGCTTGCAGACCGCGCCGGGCACCCAGGACGGCCGCCTTGGTCTGGAGGAGATCCTGCGTGGTCTCCACCAGCAGCGCGTCGGCACCGCCCGCGAGCAGGCCCTCGGCGTTGCGCTGGTAGGCATCGCGCAAGGTGGTGTAGGGGGCGTGGCCGAGGGTGGGCAGCTTGGTGCCCGGGCCCATGGAGCCCAGCACCCAGCGCGGCCGGCCGTCCCGCGCGGTGAACGCGTCGGCGGTCTCACGCGCCACCCGGGCACCCGCCTCCGACAGCTCGTGCACCCGCCCGGCGATGTCGTACTCACCGAGCGCGGAATGGTTCGCCCCGAAGGTGTTGGTCTCCACGCAGTCCACACCCACGGCGAAGTACGCCTCGTGCACGGAACGGACGATGTCGGGACGGGTGACGTTCAGGATCTCGTTGCAGCCCTCGAGGTTCTCGAAGTCCTCAAGAGTGGGCTCCTGGGCCTGGAGCATCGTGCCCATGGCTCCATCGGCGACCACCACACGAGTGGCGAGCGCCTCACGGAGCGCGGACACACGGGCCCGGCTGTCGGCGGAAGGGGACGTTGGCGACGAGGCCATGTAAGGGCTCCCTGGGATGCGACGGCTGTCGGCTATGCAGCTTCCCCCGACGGGCGGGGCTTGCCGCACGGCGTCAGGGTAACCGGGAGTGGGCTTGGATGGGCACCACGTCCACGAGACGGACGTGCGTGGCCTTGGTGCGACGCCTGGACCTCGTGTGATGTAACAGGTGCCGTCCGACCATTAGCGGGAGGTCGGCATGGACCGGTAGTGTTCGGCATTGCCGAACGGTGACTGCTGTGTACGCAGTCGAAGGGGACGGAGGCAGGACGGCGATGGCACGGAACATCCAGTCGCTCGAACGGGCGGCGGCGATGCTGCGGCTGCTCGCGGGCGGCGAGCGGCGGCTGGGGCTGTCGGACATCGCCTCGTCGCTGGGCCTCGCCAAGGGCACCGCCCACGGCATCCTGCGCACTCTCCAGCAGGAGGGGTTCGTGGAGCAGGACGACACCTCCGGCCGCTATCAGCTGGGCGCGGAGCTGCTGCGCCTGGGCACCACCTATCTCGATGTGCACGAGTTGCGCGCGCGGGCCCTGGTGTGGACGGACGACCTGGCCCGCTCCAGCGGGGAGAGCGTGCACCTGGGGGTGCTGCACCAGCAGGGGGTGCTGATCGTGCACCACGTCTTCCGGCCCGACGACAGCCGCCAGGTGCTGGAGATCGGGGTCATGCAGCCGTTGCACTCCACGGCGCTGGGCAAGGTGCTCTCCGCGTACGACCCGGTGGCGCACAGCGAGGCGCTGGAGGCCGAGCGGAAGCCGTTCACCGACCGTACGGTGTGCGACGCCGCCGGCTTCGAGCGCCTTCTCGACCTCACGCGCGCGCGGGGCTACGCGGCCGACGTGGAGGAGACCTGGGAGGGCGTGGCGTCGATCGCCGCGCCGATCCACGACCGGCGCCGCATGCCGGTGGGCGCGGTCGGGATCACCGGCGCGGTGGAACGGCTGTGCCGGGAGGGCGAGCTGCGTCCGGAGCTGATCGCGGCGGTGCGGGACTGTGCCCGCGCGGTCTCCCGGGACCTGGGCGCCGGGCGGTTCTGAGGCGCCGCCGGCAGGCGTCGCATCCGGCAGGCAAGCGCGGCAGGCGCCCCGCGGGCAGCGCCCCGCGCACCTCCGCAGGCACCGCGGCGGGTCGTGGCCGGGACGAGTGACAGGACGACGGAAAACAGCCGGAGCGCCGGGCGGCGTTCCGGCTGCCGACCTACCCTAAAACGGACAAAAATCTCGATATCGTACGTCCAGCCACGAAGGTCGATAACCCGCAGCGATCAATAACGATCCTGTTTTGGATAGAAGAACTCTTGACGCACGCGTAACGCCGAAGCGAGACTCCCGTCCATCGGTCGGCATTGTCGAACACCTACCGGCAATACGCGCTAGAGTGTGACAACGCCAAGGGCCGGCATCGCTCTCACCCACGAGGGCGCCAGAACCACCGGAGGGACCCGGGGTTCGGCTACCCCTGGACGAAGGACAAAGGAGTCGCGGGTGTCCAGCTCCGACATCTTCATCGGCGAGACCATCGGTACCGCCATACTCATCCTGCTCGGCGGCGGTGTCTGCGCCGCCGTCACGCTGAAGGCCTCCAAGGCCCGTAACGCCGGCTGGCTCGCCATCGCCTTCGGGTGGGGCTTCGCCGTCATGACGGCCGCGTACCTCTCCGGACCGCTGTCCGGCGCGCACCTCAACCCGGCCCTCACCGTCGCCCTGGCCATCAAGGACGGCCACTGGAGCAACGTTCCGACCTACTTCGCCGGCCAGCTGCTGGGCGCCCTCATCGGCGCGGTCCTGGTCTGGGTCACCTACTACGGCCAGTTCCTCGCCCACCTGACCGACAAGGAGATCGTCGGCGGTCCGGGCGCGCAGGCCACCTCGGCCAAGGCCGTCGAGGCCCAGGAGAAGGGGGCCGGACCGGTCCTCGGGATCTTCTCCACCGGTCCGGAGATCCGCAACGTGGCGCAGAACCTCGCCACGGAGATCATCGGCACCTTCGTGCTGGTCCTCGCCATCCTCACCCAGGGCCTGAACGACCAGGGCAACGGCCTCGGCGTCCTCGGCGGTCTGATCACGGCGCTCGTGGTGGTGTCGATCGGTCTGTCGCTGGGCGGTCCGACGGGCTATGCGATCAACCCGGCCCGCGACCTGGGCCCGCGCATCGTGCACGCCCTGCTGCCGCTGCCCAACAAGGGCGGTTCCGACTGGTCCTACGCCTGGATCCCGGTGGTCGGCCCGCTGGCCGGCGGCGCGATCGCAGCAGGCGTCTACAACCTCGCCTTCGCCTAGGAAGCGTGCGGAAAGCACCGAGTCTTCGCGCACACGCCGTACGCACAGCCCCCTCACCACGGACTTCCAGGAGCACACAGTGACCGACGCCCACACCGCAGGCCCCTTCATCGCGGCGATCGACCAGGGCACGACCTCCTCCCGCTGCATCGTCTTCGACCGGGACGGCCGGATCGTCGCCGTCGACCAGAAGGAACACGAGCAGATCTTCCCCAAGCCGGGCTGGGTCGAGCACGACGCGAACGAGATCTGGACCAACGTCCAGGAGGTCGTCGCCGGTGCCATCGCCAAGGCCGGCATCACCCGGGACGACATCAAGGCCATCGGCATCACCAACCAGCGCGAGACCACCGTGCTGTGGGACAAGAACACCGGTGAGCCCGTCCACAACGCCATCGTCTGGCAGGACACCCGCACCGACGCCCTGTGCCGGGAGCTGGGCCGCAACGTCGGCCAGGACCGCTTCCGCCGGGAGACCGGCCTGCCGCTCGCGTCGTACTTCGCCGGGCCCAAGGCCCGCTGGCTGCTCGACAACGTCGAGGGCCTGCGCGAGCGCGCCGAGGCCGGCGACATCCTCTTCGGCACCATGGACACCTGGGTCATCTGGAACCTGACCGGCGGTGTCGACGGCGGCCGGCACGTCACCGACGTCACCAACGCCTCCCGCACCCTGCTGATGAACCTGCACACGATGCGGTGGGACGACAAGATCTGCGAGTCCATCGGCGTGCCGGAGCAGATCCTGCCCGAGATCCGTTCCTCCGCCGAGGTCTACGGCGAGATCACCGGCGGCCGGCTGGGCGAGCTGCTCGGCGGCATCCCGGTCGCCTCCGCGCTCGGCGACCAGCAGGCGGCCCTGTTCGGCCAGTGCTGTTTCTCCGAGGGCGAGACCAAGTCGACCTACGGCACCGGCACCTTCATGGTGATGAACACCGGCGAGAAGATCATCAACTCCTACGCCGGTCTGCTCACCACCGTCGGCTACAAGATCGGCGACCAGCCGACCGTGTACGCCCTGGAGGGCTCGATCGCCGTCACCGGCTCGCTGGTGCAGTGGATGCGCGACCAGATGGGCCTGATCTCCACCGCCGCCGAGATCGAGACGCTCGCGCTCTCGGTCGAGGACAACGGCGGCGCCTACTTCGTGCCGGCCTTCTCCGGCCTGTTCGCCCCGCACTGGCGCTCCGACGCGCGCGGGGTGATCGCCGGCCTGACCCGGTACGTCACCAAGGCGCACCTCGCGCGCGCCGTCCTTGAGGCCACCGCCTGGCAGACGCGGGAGATCGCCGACGCCATGGTGAAGGACTCCGGCGACGAGCTGGTGACCCTCAAGGTCGACGGCGGCATGACCGCCAACAACCTGCTGATGCAGACCCTGGCCGACGTCCTGGACGCACCGGTGGTGCGGCCGATGGTCGCCGAGACCACCTGCCTCGGCGCCGCCTACGCCGCCGGTCTCGCCGTCGGCTTCTGGTCCAGCACCGACGACCTGCGCGCCAACTGGCGCCGGGCCGCCGAGTGGACCCCCCGCATGGACGCGGAGACCCGCGCCCGTGAGTACAAGAACTGGCTCAAGGCCGTCGACCGGACCATGGGCTGGCTCGAGGACGAGAGCTGAGCGGTCCGACCGGCTCAGTCAGCTCTGACGAGGAGTAAGTACCCCACATGACCAGTCAGTCCACCCTGCAGTCCGTACCTGCCCTGGGGACGCACCCGGCCTCCGGCTCGAACCCGAGCCGGGCCGAGACCAGGGAGCAGCTCGCCAAGGCGTCGTACGACCTTCTTGTGATCGGCGGCGGCATCCTGGGCATCTCCACCGCCTGGCACGCCGCGCAGTCCGGGCTCAGGGTGGCGCTGGTCGACGCCGGCGACTTCGCCGGTGCCACCTCCTCCGCCTCCTCCAAGCTGCTCCACGGCGGTCTGCGCTACCTGCAGACGGGCGCGGTGAAGCTGGTGGCGGAGAACCACTTCGAGCGCCGTGCGGTCTCCCGCCAGGTGGCCCCTCACCTGGCGAACCCGCTCACCTTCTACCTCCCCGTGTACAAGGGCGGCCCGCACGGCGCGGCCAAGCTCGGCGCGGGTGTCTTCGCCTACTCCGCGCTGTCGGCGTTCGGCGACGGCGTCGGCCACCTGCTGTCGCCGGCCAAGGCGGCGCAGGACGTGCCCGAGCTGCGCACCGAGAACCTCAAGGCCGTGGCCGTGTACGGCGACGACCAGATGAACGACGCGCGCATGGCGCTGATGACGGTCCGCGCGGCCGTCGAGGCGGGCGCGGTCGTCCTGAACCACGCCGAGGTCACCGGGCTGCGCTTCACCCGGGGCCGGGTGACCGGCGCGGAGCTGAAGGACCGCCTGTCCGGCGAGGAGTTCGGCGTCAGCGCCCGTCTGGTGCTGAACGCGACCGGCCCGTGGGTCGACCACCTGCGCAGGATGGAGGACCCGAACGCGGCGCCGTCCATCCGCCTGTCCAAGGGCGCGCACCTGGTCCTGAAGCGCACCTCTCCGTGGAAGGCCGCGCTCGCCACGCCCATCGACAAGTACCGCATCACCTTCGCCCTCCCCTGGGAGGACATGCTGCTGCTCGGCACCACCGACGAGGAGTACGAGGGCGACCCGGCGGACGTGTCCGTCAACGACAAGGACATAGCCCAGATCCTGGACGAGGCCGCGTTCTCCGTCCGGGACCAGCAGCTCCGGCGCGACCTGATCACCTACGCGTTCGCCGGTCTGCGGGTGCTGCCGGGCGGCCCCGGGGACACCGCCAAGGCCAAGCGGGAGACCGTGGTCACCGAGGGCAGGGGCGGCATGCTGTCCGTCGCCGGCGGCAAGTGGACGACGTTCCGCCACATCGGCCGCACCATCATGAAGAAGCTGGAGGCGCTGCCGGGCCACCCGCTCGGTGACGACTTCGAGCCGATCTCCTCGCTGCCGAAGAAGCTGCCGCTGCCCGGTGTCGCCAACCCGCGCGCGGTCGCCCACCGGCTGCTGTCCGACGGCCCGGCGCCCGGCCCGCGCATGGCCGCCGACACCGCCAGGCACCTGGCCACCCACTACGGCTCCCTGGCCTTCGACATCGCCCGTCTGGCGAACGAGAACCCGGAGCTGGGCGAGCGGGTCCACCCCGACGCCCCCGAGATCTGGGCGCAGGTGGTCTGGGCCCGTGACCACGAGTGGGCCGAGACGGCGGACGACGTGCTGCGCCGCCGCACCACGCTGACCATCCGGGGCCTGGCCACGGACGAGGTCCGGACGAAGGTCCAGGAGGTCCTGGACGAGAAGTAGGCCGGTACCGCAAGGACCGCGCAGGAAGGGGGCGCCGCCGCCCGCGGGCGGGCGTCCCCTTCGCGCGCCCGCATAATGTGCCGGGACATCCGATGTCCGGGCGACGGGAGGCCGGTTGATGGCAGTCACCGACGAGGCGATCGAGAAGATCAAGGACATGATCGTCTCCGGTGCGCTGCGCCCGGGCGACCGGCTGCCCAGGGAGAGCGAGCTGGCCGCCGGGCTGGGGCTCTCGCGCAACTCGCTGCGGGAGGCCGTACGGGCGCTGTCGCTGATCCGCATCCTCGACGTGCGGCAGGGCGACGGAACCTACGTCAGCAGTCTCGATCCACAACTGCTGCTCGAGGCCCTGAGCTTCGTCGTGGACTTCCACCGCGACGACACGGTGCTGGAGTTCCTCGCGGTGCGCCGGATCCTGGAGCCGGCCGCGACGGCGATGGCGGCCTTCCGGATCGGCGAGGCGGAACTGGACGCGCTGTCGGCCGGGCTGGACGCCCTGGGCGAGGCGCCGTCGGTGGAGGAACTGGTCGCGGCGGACCTGGAGTTCCACCGGAGCATCGTGCGCCGCGCCGGGAACTCCGTGCTGTGCTCGCTGCTCGACGGGCTGTCCGGGCCCACCACGCGGGCCCGGATCTGGCGGGGTCTCACCCAGGAGGACGCGGTCGGCCGCACCCTGCGCGAACACCGGGCGATCCTGGGCGCGCTGCGCGACCGGGACGCGGAGGCGGCGCGGTCCTGGGCGACCGTGCACATCGCGAGCGTGGAGCAGTGGCTGCGCTCCACGCTGTGAGTCCGTGCCGCGCGCGTGTCCCACGGCGGCGAACGGGGCAGTGATCCGTTCACTCCCCCGTGCAAGGGGGCTGCGGGCGCCCCCGCGGGACGCCGTAAGGTTGGTGGGTCAAGCGAGGGCACGTCGGAAGGAGGCACTGGGTGATCGAGCTGGAGGGGGTTCCCGAGCTGATCGACCCAGTCATGGTGGCCGCGTTCGAGGGCTGGAACGATGCCGGCGACGCCGCCTCCACGGCGGTCGCGCATCTGGAACGCGAATGGAAGGGCGAGGTGTTCGCGGCGCTCGACGCCGAGGACTACTACGACTTCCAGGTGAACCGTCCCACGGTGTTCATGGACGGCGGTGTGCGCAAGATCACGTGGCCGACGACCAGGTTGTCGGTGGTCCGGGTCGGCGGCGACAAGCCGCGCGATCTGGTGCTGGTCCGCGGCATCGAGCCGTCCATGCGGTGGCGTTCGTTCTGCAACGAACTGCTCGGCTTCGCACACGAGCTGGGCGTGGAACTGGTGGTCGTCCTGGGTGCCCTGCTCGGTGACACCCCGCACACGCGGCCGGTCCCGGTCAGCGGGGTCACGTCCGACCCTGACCTGGCCCGCCGCATGGACCTGGAGGAGACCAAGTACGAGGGTCCGACGGGCATCGTCGGCGTCCTCCAGGAGGCGTGCACGCACGCGGGCGTCCCGGCGGTCTCGCTGTGGGCGGCCGTGCCGCACTACGTCTCCCAGCCGCCGAACCCGAAGGCCACGCTGGCGCTGCTCAACCGCCTGGAGGATCTGCTGGACCTGCGGATCCCGCAGGGTGAGCTGCCGGAGGACGCGCGGGCCTGGCAGGTGGGCGTGGACCAGCTGGCGGCCGAGGACAGCGAGGTCGCCGAGTACGTCCAGACGCTGGAGGAGGCGCGGGACACCGCGGAGCTGCCGGAGGCGTCCGGCGAGGCGATCGCCCGGGAGTTCGAGCGGTATCTGCGGCGCCGGGACGTGGGCCCTCCGGGCGGGAAGCCCAGGCCGCCCGCCTCCGGCGGCGGGGGCAAGGAGGAGGACGAGGACGGTCCGGAGGACTGAGGACCGGCACGGAAGAGGGGCGGTTCCCTTTCACGGGAACCGCCCCTCTTCTTCCGTTCGAGCGACTGCCGCGTTGGACCGTCGCGCCGAGGCTGCTCTGCTCGGGGTGTTTACAGGGCCACGCCCAGCAGAGCGTCCACCGCCCTGGTGACCAGGCCGGGTGCGCCCGTGTCCGTGCCCCCCTCTTCCTCCTGCCGGGCCGCCCAGCGGTCCACGGCCGCGAGGGCCGTGGGGGCGTCCAGGTCGTGGGAGAGGGCCTCGCGGATCTCCTCGACCAGGGCGTCGGCGGAGGGGCCGTCGGGGCGGGAGACCGCCGCGCGCCAGCGCCCGAGGCGGGCCACGGCGTCCTGGAGGACCTGGTCGGTCCACTCCCAGTCGGCCCGGTAGTGGTGGGCCAGCAGGGCGAGGCGGATCGCGGCCGGGTCGACGCCGTCGCGGCGCAGCCGCGAGACGAAGACGAGGTTGCCCTTGGACTTGGACATCTTCTCGCCGTCCAGGGCGACCATGCCGGCGTGGACGTACGCCTTGGCCATCGGGAACTCGCCGGTGAGCACCTGGGCGTGCGAGGCGCCCATCTCGTGGTGCGGGAAGGCGAGGTCCGAGCCGCCGCCCTGGACGTCGAAGCCCATGCCGAGGTGGTCCAGGGCGATGGCCACGCACTCGATGTGCCAGCCGGGCCGGCCCGGGCCGAGCGAGGCGCCGTCCCAGCTGGGCTCGCCCTCGCGGGCCGCCATCCACAGCATCGGGTCCAGCGGGTTCTTCTTGCCCGGGCGGTCCGGGTCGCCGCCGCGTTCGGCCGACAGCAGCCGCATGGCGGCGGCGTCCAGGTGCGAGACCTTGCCGAAGTCCGGGTCGGACTCGACGGAGAAGTAGATGTCGCCGTCCAGTTCGTACGCCGCGCCGAGGTCGCGCAGCCGCTCCACGAGCGGGACGATGCCGGGTATGGCCTCGACCGCGCCTATGTAGTGCCGGGGCGGGAGCATTCGCAGGGCGGTCATGTCCTCGCGGAAGAGGGCCGTCTCGCGCTCGGCGAGGGCGGTCCAGTCGAGGTCGTCCCGCACGGCCCGCTCCAGCAGCGGATCGTCGACGTCGGTGACGTTCTGGACGTAGTGAACCTGCCGCTTGGTGTCGAGCCACACGCGCTGGACGAGGTCGAACGCGTTGTAGGTCGCCGCGTGACCCATGTGGGTCGCGTCGTACGGCGTGATGCCGCAGACGTACAGACGGGCGACGGGACCGGGGTCGAGGGTGACCAGACCGCCGGTCGCGGTGTCGTGGATCCTCAGGTCGCGGCCCTGACCAGGCAGGGCGGGGACCTCGGAAGCGGGCCAGGCATGCATGTACATGAGCCTAACCGGCACCCGGCCGCGTATACGAACGGGATCGGGCCGGATGACCGGTTCGGCGTTCTTGAACATCGGCGCCGGATGTGCTGGGAGGCCGGACGCGCCCGGGTGCCGGACGGGTCTACACGGGTGGCCAGGGGATGGCCGGCCAGTCGCCGCCGGGCTCCGGGTGCCGGCCGGAGGCGAGCAGCGCGTCGACCCGCGCGCGCGTGGCGTCGATCTCGGCCGCCGTGATCAGTGCGGCCAGCCGCGCGCCCAGCGGGCCGTCCAGGGCGTCCCGCAGCCTCTTGAGGACGCCGACGGCCTGGTCCGGGAGGGGTTCGCCGGCCCAGCCCCACAGCAGGGTGCGCAGTTTGTTCTCGACGTTGAAGGTGACGCCGTGGTCGATGCCGTAGAGCCGGCCGTCGGCGGTGGGCAGCAGATGGCCGCCCTTGCGGTCGGCGTTGTTGATGACCGCGTCCAGGACGGCGAGCCGGCGCAGCCGCTCGTCGTCGGCGTGCACCAGCAGCGCGGTGCGGCCCTCGCCGACGTCGGCGAGCCCGACCGCCTTCCAGCCCGGCTCCGGCTCCTCGCCGTCGACCAGGGCGAGCAGCTCGGCCTCCGCGTGGACGTCGATCCACAGCTGGCACATGCCCTCGCCGTACGGCCCCTCGCGCAGCACGGTGGGCGGCACCAGCCCCCAGCCGGTCGCCTCGGAGACCTCGTAGGCGGCCACCTCGCGGCCGGCCAGGGTGCCGTCGGGGAAGTCCCACAAGGGGCGCTCCCCGGCGACCGGCTTGTACACGCAGGAGGCCTGGCGGCCGTCGAGGGCGACCGTGCAGAACAGGGCCGCGTTGGACGCCTCGCGGATCCGCCCGCGTACGGTCAGCTCACCGTGCGCGAGCAGCTCGGCCGGGTTCGGATCGGCCGTCACGCTCCGCGGCGGTATCCGTTCTGGCGCGGACATACGTGTCCTTCCGGATCGAGCGGGAGGCTGCACAGCGGGCACGGCGGCCGCC